>JAUNDZ010000023.1 GCA_030525825.1 Moraxella sp. | reverse complement strand
CATAACAAAAATAGCAATTTTGTTTTTGCTCATTATTTACCTCTTATAAATCCTTCACCACCGTCAGCCCATTAAAAGTTTGTGCCACAGGCATGACTTCTAGGCGGTTGATATTGATGTGCTTGGGTTGGTTAATTAGCCATGATACCATATTACTGATGTCTTGTGGGCGGATAAATTCGATATTTTCATACACTTGGGCGGCTCGCTCATCATCGCCATGAAAACGAACATTGCTAAACTCCGTGCCACCGCACAGCCCCGGCTCGATATTGGTTACTCGCACCTTTTTACCCAACAAATCAGCTCGCAGATTTAGGCTAAACTGCGTAACAAACGCCTTGGTTGCCCCATAGACATTCGCCCCAAAATACGGATAATTGCCCGCCGTTGATGAGATGTTGATAATCAGTCCATCATTCTTAGCGACCATATACGGCAAGATGCTGTGCGTCATGTTCACCAGTCCCAGCGTATTGGTGTTAATCATCGTCTGCCAGTCATTAATATCTGCCTTGTCAGCAGACTCCAAGCCAAGTGCCAAGCCTGCGTTATTGATGAGCACATCAATATTTTGTAAGGTGGTCTTACCCAGCTTATCTAAGGCAGCTTTGGCAGCATCTAAGTCAGAGATGTCAAAGGCAAGCGGAACAAAACGCTCGCCCAGCTCATTTTGAAGTTCGGTCAATTTGTCCACTCGTCTGCCTGTGCCGATGACAGTATGACCTGCCTTAATACAATCAATGGCAATCTGTTTACCAAAACCTGCGGTTACGCCTGTGATGAGAATGTTCATGAATTTTTCCTATTTTAGCCTGATTTAAATTTCAACAAATTTTATATTGCCAATAAATTCACCCATTTTAGCCGCACACTTCACCCCCTTTTCCTTTTCAATCCCCCCACTGACATCAACGCCACTAATTTTTGCCATCAGCTCTGTATTATTTACAATATCGCCAATATTATCAGGTGTAAGCCCCCCTGCCAAATAAATGGGCAAAGGCGAATTGTCAGGGATTTTGTTCCAGTCAAATGAATGTCCTGTACCGCCATAAGCCTTATCAGAATAAGTATCCAATATCACGCCACTTGCCCCACGCGATTTTAATTCATTGATTTGATTTAAAAGCGTATCACTTGTATCGTCCGCCTTGACACGGATTGCCCTAATCCATCGTTTATTGATTGTCCCTGCTAAGGTTTGGCAGTCGCTAGGGGTTTCATCGCCGTGAAACTGTACGATGTCAAACGACACTTGACTTGCCAAGTCTGTCAACTCGTCTTGGGTCATATTGACCACCAAAGCGACAATCGTGGTAAAGGCTGGCACGGCTTGGATAAGCGTTTTGGCGGTATCGATACTGACCGCTCGTGGACTTGGTGGATAAAACACCAGTCCTACCGCATTCACACCCAGTGATGCAGCGGCATTGATGTCGGCTAAGGTTGTTAATCCGCAGAATTTAACTTGCATGGTTGATGGGTTTCCGTATGATGTTGTTGCGATGGATGTGCTGATTAATTCTGACCAGCTCAATACTACTTAGTATTCTGCTTGGTAGGCATTTGGCACGCACCTGTGCCTTGGCTGATTACTTCAACGCTCGCCCCTGTCAGCAAAAACAAACCTTTGACTTGCTCGGCGGCATTCGCTGCTGCCAGTGCCAGCACATCGCCCTGACAGGCTTTGTTCAGCACTTCTTGTTTGGCGGATGCTTGGGCGGTTGCTAGGATTTGTGGGTCGTTATCCACCACGCCAAACAGCCCTGTTTGCCAGTCATAGACTTCCAAATCATCCAAATACACCGCAAAAATCTCGGACGGTGGCACGCTAATCACGATGTGCGTCTGCTTACCATCTACCCCATCACGCTCGCTGACCTGTACCATCTCAGGGCTGATGTTGGACAAATCCACGCCTGCCAGCACTCGCCCCCGTGCCACGAACAGCCCCTTTTGCTCGTCTTGCCACAGCCGCTGCCAAGTGCCTGCCTTATTCGCTGTGATGACCGTATCCACGCTAAACGCCACCGACTGCAAATAAGACAGCTTTTGAATGTCGGTGATGATGCCTTCTTTGCTGATGGCATTGACCTGACTTGCCGACTTGTCATGATACATCTTGGCAAACAGACCAACGGTGATGGCAAGCACCACCAATAATGCCAAATGAAACAAGGAGAATTGATTTTTTGCCACAGGTTGTCTCTTTGATGATTTTTTTTGATATTGATAAGAAATTTACCACAAAAACAGGGCAAATGGCGAATTTTTTGAAAAATTTTTAAAATTAAGTTGCATAACAGGTTAATTTTACCTAAGATAGCACATTTTAAGACAATTTATCGTCAAGACAATCATCAGTCATTTGTAAGGGTCGTCATGAAAGCCAGCCAATTTACTTTCGCCACTTTAAAAGAAACACCAAGCGATGCCGACATCATTTCAAGCCAGCTCATGGTGCGAGCAGGCTTAATTCGCAAACTTGCATCAGGTCTGTATGTGTGGATGCCAACAGGTCTAAGAGTGCTAAAACGGGTAGAAAAAATCGTCCGTGAAGAGATGGAACGCATCAATGCCCAAGAGCTGCTCATGCCTGTTACTCAGCCTGCCGAGCTGTGGCAAGAGTCTGGTCGCTGGGAAGACTATGGGGCGGAGCTTTTGCGTTTCAAAGACCGTCATGGTCGTGATTTTGTGCTGGGTCCAACGCACGAAGAAGTCATCACCGACATCGCCCGTAACGAGCTAAAAAGCTACAAACAGCTGCCTGTCAGCTACTACCAAATCCAAACCAAGTTCCGTGATGAGATTCGTCCACGCTTTGGGGTGATGCGAGCTCGTGAATTCACCATGAAAGACGCCTACTCTTTTCACATTGATAAAGACAGTCTGGCACAGACCTATCAGGACATGTACGAAGCGTACAGCCGCATCTTTACTCGTCTGGGGCTAAACTTCCGTGCGGTGCAGGCGGATACTGGCTCAATCGGTGGTTTTGCCAGCCATGAATTTCATGTCCTAGCTGACAGCGGAGAAGACGACATCGCCTTTTCTAGCGAGTCGGATTTTGCAGCGAACATTGAGCTTGCCGAAGCCATTTGCACCGATGAGCGAGCCGCTCCAAGCGAAGAACGCCGCGATGTCGATACGCCAAACATGCCAACTTGTGAAGAAGTTGCCGAGCATCTGGGCATTCCCCTTAATCGTACGGTAAAAACCTTAATCGTCAAGGGTGCTTATTCAGAAGACAAGCCTGACATGCCAAAGCTCGTGGCACTCATCTTGCGTGGCGACCACACATTAAACGAAATCAAAGCCGAGAAAATCGCCCAAGTCGCCGCCCCATTTACCATGGCGAGCGAAGACGAGATTAAAGAAGCGGGACTGATTAAAGGCTACATCAGTGCTGATTTGGCAGAATATGACATTCCTGTATTTGTCGATAGAAGTGCCGCTGCCTTGTCTGACTTTGTGTCAGGGGCAAATATTCCCCACAAGCACACCGCAGGCATGAACTGGGAGCGTGATGCTGCCATCACTGAAGTGGTGGACATTCGTAATGTCGTAGATGGAGATGCCAGCCCAGATGGCAAAGGCATCATCTCCATCAAACGGGGCATCGAAGTCGGTCATATTTTCCAGCTTGGCGACAAATACTCTGACGCATTAGGCTGTAAAGTACTCGGCAAAGAAGGCAAACCTGTTACCCTGATGATGGGCTGCTATGGCATTGGGGTCAGCCGAATCATCGCCGCCGCCATCGAACAAAACCACGATGACAACGGCATCATCTGGGCAGACACCCCAGACCCTGCCGACAGCATCGCACCGTTTAGCGTTGCCATCGTGCCGATGCGTTCAAAGGACGGCTCGGCAGAAGCCAAAGCAGACGAGTTGTACGAGCTACTAAAAGACAAAGGCATCAATGTCCTACTGGACGACCGTGATGAACGCCCTGGTGTGAAATTTGCTGATTTGGAGCTGATTGGCGTGCCACACCGCATCGTCGTCTCTGAGCGTAATTTGGCAGAAGGCAAATACGAATATGTCAAACGCACTGATGGCGAGAAAGTCATGCTAAGCCTAGATGACATCTTGGCAAAATTCTAAGCATTCAGACGCCTGTCAGCCAATAAAAAACAGATCTTTGACGGTCTGTTTTTTATTGTCTCATCTTAACCAGTCCAAGCACCTTGCATCACGCCATCAGCATTTTGCTAATATCGCACACATTTCTAGCAGGCGATTGGCATAGCCCCATTCGTTGTCATACCACGCAAAGACTTTAATCTGCTCGCCTGCCTGCATGAGCTGCCCACCGTCAATCACAAGCGAATGAATGTCGCCAATAAAGTCGCTCGACACCAAAGGCTCATCAGTATAACCCATGATGCCAGACAGCTGATTTTGACTCGTCTGCCTTAAAAAATCTGCCACCATCTGCACATCGACCGTCTGTTTAAAGGTCATATTGACATCGATGGCAGCGACATTGATGGTCGGCACACGGATGGAATGACCGTTAATCCGCCCCTTTAAAAATGGCAATACTCGCTCGGTGGCATTGATACTGCTTGATGTGGTTGGGATGATGTTATGGCTGGCGGTGCGTGCTCGCCTTAGGTCTCGGTGGGCTTGGTCAAGCACATTTTGATCGGCGGTTACCGCATGAATCTCAGTCATCATCACCGCATCAATACCAAAGCGTTCATCGAGCACCGACAATAGCGGCACCAATGCCTGCGTGGTACAGGACACGCCAGAGATGATGGGTAGGCTGCGACCAAGCAAAGTTTCATTCACCCCCATGACGATACTGGCATCTACCCTATCAAATGGAGCTGCCCCAACGATGACCTGAGACGCCCCTGCCTTGCGATGCCTACTGGCTTCATCATAAGAGCGAAAACAGCCTGTGCATTCTAGCACCACATCTATCGCCAAATCAGCCCACGGCAGATGGTCGGGGTCGCTCTGATTTAATAACAAAATTTGCCACGATTTGCCTTGATGACTCAGTCTCAAAAAAGACTGTCCGCCTTGCTCAATCAGCTCTACCTGCACGCCCAATGCCGACAGTCTGCCGTGCGTTGAGTCAAATTTTAATAAATGCAGCAGCGTCTGACCATCAGCAACATCATTGATGGCGACAATGTCAATCTGACCAAATCGCTCGCTTTGACTCAAAAAAGCCCGCAGTACATTACGACCAATCCGACCAAAGCCGTTAATCGCCAAACGAAGTCTTGGTACGCTCGTAGCTTCACGCATCGCCCAGCTCCTTGTCATCGGCTTTGTCAATAAAAATCAAGGCAAGACGCACTTCATTATAGCCATAGCGACCATCGCACTCTTCGACAATCGGTCTTAACTTAACCCCTTCATCAAATCCGCCTTGCGATTCAATCACATCATAAGCCGCCTGCACATCAGCGATGAGCTGATTGCTTGGGCGAATGTGCGGATAATCAAGCAAATCGCCTTGTTGATGCAGTTCTTCGATGTGCCTAATGATGGTTGAGATGGCAAGGCTTCGCTCCTTAGCAATCTCATCAATGTCATACCCCTTATCAAGCAGCACTTTGGTTGCCTGTATGGTTTGACCCAGCTGCGATTTTTGTGCCAGACTGCTTGTATTCATGAACGCAGGGTCATTATCCTGTCGGTATTGTCGCTCTTGGGCGTGTTTTTTTTGTTCCAAAAGACGCATTTCGTTCTGCTGAGCCGTCTTTTTTGAAGTGATGCCCTGACACGCAATGATAAAATCAAGGTGTATCTTATCCATCGTCTCATCATCTAAGGCTAAAAACTTCGCTTCATGCTCACAAGTCAGCTCCCAAAACCGCTTATCCACCCGAAACACCCACTCATCAAGAGCCAGACTTTTTTGGTTAAAGCCAAGCAGCTTTAAGCCATCTAATGACCTAAGCCGAGACAAAGCCACATAGCCTTGACCTGCCTCAAAGGTGCGAGACAAATCAATCTCCGCCGCCTCCAAAGTCATGCCCTGCGACTTATGCACCGTAATCGCCCATGCAAGGCACAGCGGCACTTGGGTGTAACTGGCGATGACCAACCCATCTTTATCCTCCACCACCCATTCTTCAGGCTCTGCCAAGACCTGCCTGCCGCCATTAAGTCGTACCAGCGGATACAGCTGACAAGCTCCTGACAGCGATGCTGATTCATTGACCGAGACAAAATCAACAACCTCACCCATCGTGCCGTTAGACACCGCATTGTTTGGGTTGTTTTTGACAAACATGACCTTGGCACCGACTTTTAGCTGCAAAGTCTCGGGAGCTCGCACGCTGCGTTTTAGATTATCCACCAGTACTTTATCGCCAGATGTGATGGCATCGTACTGATGGGATTTGCCATCCAGCTTGGCAAGTTCGGTCTCGTTGATGTTATCAACATTGATATTATGCGTGTATAGGCGAGTTCGGTTGATGTCGATGTCGTGGTGCTGGGCTGATTTTAGGATATTGATGGCGTCCCTACTGACTTGTTGGGCACGGATTTGGTTTAGAATGTCGTTTAAAGACAAGCCAAATCTTGCCGCTTCATCTTGGGCGTCTTGGCGGTGCTGCTCGGTCAGATAGCACACCAAAAATTGTGCTTCTACCCATGACTTTGCCATAAAAGCGAATTTTTCTTTATTGGTTTCGCCTTGTTTGCCAACAGGGGGCAGCTGAAAAAAATCCCCCGAAAAAATCACCTGCATACCCCCAAAAGGCAAGCTGTTCTTGCGGACGACCTTTAAAATCTCATTCAACAAATCCACCTGCTTGGCGTGCAGCATGGAGATTTCATCAACAATCAGCACCTTAGATGACACGATACGCTCACAGACCGCCTGACGAGATTTTAGGCGAGCAAAGTCGGTCGCTTCAAAGGCGTCTTTGATGCCCATGCCCGACCAAGCGTGTATGGTCATGCCATTCATGTGCGTGGCAGCGACACCCGTACTTGCCGTTACCGCCACTTCGATGTTGCGTGCGTGCAAATAGCGAATGTATTCGTTGAGCAAATAGGTCTTGCCTGCCCCTGCCTGCCCTGTCAAAAAGACATTTTTTCCTGTTTTTAAAATTGCCAATGCGGTGGATTGTTTCATGCGGTCTTACAATAATCAAATAAAATCGTGGTTAAGTCGTGGCTTAAAAGCGTGATGAACTTAAAAATCATATCAAATCAAACACATTAGAATAGCACAGTTTTTGACGGTGCGGGGAAGTTTTGTACGCATTTTTTGGCAAATTTTTGATAAAAATTTACGCTCATTCACCCAGTAAGAAAACAACAAAATTTCGCCCAATTTTTTACAAAACTTTACAAAAAATTGATGTGCAAAAGCGTTCACTATTTGCTATGTTATAGGTGTGCTAGACAGCACGCTCTCACAGTAGTATGTAAAGTTAATTAAGGATAATTTATGAAGTACGATGCCCCAAATTCCCCAAATTCCCCTGTTCAGTTCCGCAAGCAATACGACAACTTCATCGGTGGCGAATGGGTCGCCCCAAATAAAGGACAATATTTCGACAACACCAGCCCTGTTGATGGTGCACTCATCTGTCAGGCGGCACGCTCTGATGAGACAGACATCGAAAAAGCACTCGATGCCGCTCATGCTGCCAAGGACGCATGGGGTAAGACCAGCCCTACCGAGCGAGCCAACATCCTACTAAAAATGGCGGATAAAATCGAAGAAAACCTAGAAAAAATCGCCATCGCCGAAACCTATGACAACGGTAAGCCTGTGCGTGAGACACTGGCAGCCGACATTCCACTGGCAGTGGACCACCTACGCTACTTTGCAGGCTGTATCCGTGCCCAAGAAGGCGGCATCAGCCAGATTGATGACGATACGGTCGCTTATCACTTCCATGAGCCACTTGGCGTGGTCGGTCAGATTATCCCTTGGAACTTCCCAATTCTAATGGCGATTTGGAAAATCGCCCCTGCACTTGCCGCAGGTAACTGCATCGTCCTAAAACTTGCCGAGCAGACCCCTGCATCGTTCCTATATCTACTAGACACCATCGGCATTAACGACATCCTACCAAAAGGCGTGCTGAATGTCGTGAACGGCTTTGGTCTAGAAGCGGGCAAACCTTTGGCATCAAGCAAACGCATCGCCAAGATTGCCTTTACAGGCGAGACGAATACAGGTCGTCTGATCATGGGCTACGCCAGCGAAAACCTGATTCCTGTTACGCTTGAACTGGGTGGCAAATCGCCAAACATTTTCTTTGAAGATATCTTGGATGCCGATGATGAATTCTTGGACAAGGCGGCAGAAGGCTTGGTAATGTTCGCTCTCAACCAAGGCGAAGTCTGCACCTGCCCATCTCGTGCCCTAGTCCATGAAAAAATCTACGACAAATTCATGGAAAAATGTGTTGAGCGTGTCAAAAAATTCAAGCTCGGTAGCCCACTAGATACCGAAACGATGGTCGGTGCTCAGGCAAGTGAAGAGCAGCTCAAAAAAATCCTGTCTTATCTTGACATCGGTAAACAAGAAGGGGCAAAAGTCCTTGTCGGCGGTGAGCAGGACAAGCGAGATGAAGACGGCTACTACATTCAGCCGACCATCTTTGAAGGCAGCAATGAGATGCGTATTTTCCAAGAAGAGATTTTTGGACCTGTGCTTGCGGTTACCAAGTTTAGCAACGACGAAGAAGCTCTACGCATCGCCAACGATACGCTGTACGGTCTAGGGGCGGGCATCTGGACACGAGATGTGAATAAGGCATACCGCTTCGGTCGTGGCATTCAAGCGGGTCGTGTCTGGACGAACTGCTATCACATCTACCCTGCTCATGCGGCATTTGGTGGCTACAAGCAATCTGGTATCGGTCGAGAAAACCATAAAATGATGCTCGAACATTACCAACAAACCAAATGTATGCTGGTCTCATACAGCACCAAAGCGATGGGTTTTTTCTAAATCCACCCTTAACCAAAAAAACACCCCAAATTTGGGGTGTTTTTTATCCGTTTAACCACACTAAAAAATGACATACCACATCAGCAGTATGTCATTTTTGCTTTGGCTACCCGTTGATTAAATCACCGCCTTGACCGCTTCAACCACTTTATCGGTCGTGATGCCAAAGTGATTAAATAGGTCTTTGGCGGGGGCAGATTCACCAAAGGTTGTCATGCCGATAACCTTACCGTCCAGACCGACGAACTTGTACCAGTAATCAGTAATGCCTGCTTCGACTGCCACACGGCTACGAATGTTTGCTGGCAGTACGCTCTCGATATAGTCTTTATCTTGCTTGACAAAAATCTCAGCACACGGCATTGATACCACACGCACGCCCATACCTTCATCACTAAGACGCTGATACGCACCCATTGCCAATTCTACTTCTGAGCCTGTGGCGATGATGATGGCTTGTAGCTCGCCTTGCTCTTTAGCTAGGATGTACGCTCCCTTTTCAATCAAGGCAAGCTGTTCATCGCTGCGAGCTTGGTGCGGTAAGTTCTGACGAGACAAGATGAGCGAAGTCGGTGCGTTGGTGGTTTGTAGGGCAACTTTCCACGCCGCTGCCGTCTCTACCGTATCGCATGGGCGCCAAGTATAGTGGTTTGGCGTTTGGCGTAAGGATGCGATTTGCTCGACAGGCTGGTGCGTCGGACCATCTTCACCCAAGCCGATGCTGTCATGCGTATAGACATTGATGACACGCTGCTTCATGAGTGCTGACATACGCACCGCATTGCGAGCGTACTCCATGAACATCAAGAATGTGGCGGTATAAGGAATAAAGCCACCGTGCAAGGCAATGCCATTGGCGATGGCAGTCATGCCAAATTCACGCACGCCATAGTGTACATAGTTGCCGTTTGCATGGTCTTGTACGCCTTTGGCTTCTTTCCATAGCGTCAAGTTTGAGCCAGCTAGGTCAGCCGAACCGCCCAAAATCTCTGGCAATAGCGGTGCAAATGCTGCGATGGCGTTTTGGCTTGCCTTACGAGTGGCGATGGTTTCGCCTTTTTCTTGGCAAATCTTGATAAACTCATCGGCCTTTTGGGCAAAATCTGCTGGTAGTTCGCCTGACAGTCGGCGTTCTAGCTCTGCTGCATCAGCAGGATAGGCTTTTTTGTATTCATCAAATTTCGCATTCCACTCACGCTCTGCCTGCTCGCCTTTTTCTTTGGCATTCCACGCATCATAAATCTCATCAGCGATTTCAAAGGCGTTATTATTCGCCCAACCAAGCTCGCCACGAGTCAAGGCAATCTCATCGACCCCAAGCGGTGCACCGTGTGAGTCTTCTTTGCCTTGTTTATTTGGGCTGCCTAGACCAATCACGGTTTTACAGATAATCAAAGTTGGTTTATTTTTTTCAGCTTGGGCGTCTAAGGTCGCCTTGCGAATCTGCTCGCTGTCATGACCATCGACACGGATAACCTGCCAGTTGTAGCTTTCAAAGCGTTTGGCGGTGTCGTCCGAGAACCACCCTGTAACGATGCCATCAATAGAGATGCCGTTGTCATCATAATACGCAATCAATTTGCCAAGACCCAGCGTACCAGCGAGCGAACACGCTTCATGGCTTACACCTTCCATCAGACAGCCATCACCCAAGAAACAGTAGGTATAATGGTCGATGATGTCATGATTTGGCTTATTAAATTGAGCCGCCAAAGTCTTTTCTGCTAGAGCAAAACCCACCGCATTGGCGATGCCTTGACCCAAAGGACCTGTGGTGGTCTCGATGCCGTCTGCATAGCCATGCTCTGGGTGTCCTGCTGTCTTGGCGTGCAGCTGACGGAAGTTTTTGATGTCGTCAATCGTCAAATCATAGCCAGTCAAATGCAGCAATGCGTACAGCAACATCGAGCCATGTCCATTAGATAGGACAAAGCGGTCTCGGTTCGCCCATTTGGCATTGTTTGGGCTATGATTTAAAAATTCACGCCACAGCACTTCGGCAATGTCTGCCATACCCATCGGAGCCCCTGGATGTCCTGAGTTAGCTTTTTGGACGGCGTCCATGGCAAGGATACGAATGGCGTTGGCGTTGTGGCGTTGGTTTAAGGGAGTTGGCATAGTCAGCTGTCTCAAATAATGAAATTTACCCATTATAGCATATTTGACGCCCAATGCGAAATCTGCCAATAAAAAACCGCTTAGACAAACCAAGCGGTTTTAAAAGATTTACTGCTGATAAAGCACGATTTATGGATAACATCGGCTTTAAAAGAATGTTTTTAAGACTGATGCCAAAATCAAAGCGTTCAGCTTCAATCAAGCCAGCACTTCAAGTCCACCCATATAAGGCTGTAAGACCTTAGGAATGTTCACCGTACCATCGGCATTTTGATGGTTTTCTAAGATTGCCAGTAGCGTACGACCCACCGCAAGCCCTGAGCCATTTAGGGTGTGTACCAGCTCGGTCTGCTTGCCGTCTTTGACCCTTGCACCCATGCGACGAGCTTGGAAATCACCACAGTTTGAGCAGCTAGAAATCTCACGATAAGTATCTTGAGATGGCAGCCACACTTCGATGTCATAGGTCTTAGTCGCACTAAATCCCATGTCCTTGGTGCATAGCGTCATCACACGATATGGCAGCTCCAACGCCTGCAAGATACTCTCCGCCTGTGCGGTCATCTCTTCTAGTGCGTCCATAGAAGTATCAGCACGCACGATTTGCACCATCTCCACTTTTTCAAATTGATGCTGGCGAATCAGACCACGAGTATCACGACCTGCCGAACCTGCTTCACTTCTAAAACATGGCGTGTGGGCGGTGAGCTTAATCGGCAGCTCACTTGGGTTTAAGATGGTATCACGCACGGTGTTGGTCAGCGGCACTTCGCTGGTCGGAATCATGTAGTAGCTGTCAGAGACTTTAAACAAATCTTCTTCAAACTTCGGCAGCTGACCTGTACCCTTTAAGCTCTCGCCATTAACCATATACGGCACATACATCTCGGTATAACCACGAGCGATGTGGCTGTCTAGCATGAACTGAATCAAGGCACGATTTAGGCGAGCCAAGCCACCTTTTAGCGTGCTAAATCGTGAACCTGTCAATTTACTCGCCAAGGCAAAATCAAGCTGACCCAAGCCTTCGCCGATGTCGGTATGGTCTTTGATGTCAAAATCAAAACTTCTAGGCATACCCCATCTGCGAATCTCCACATTATCCGCTTCATCCGCCCCCACAGGCACGCTGTCGTGCGGCAGATTGGGGATGGCAAGGCTGGCATTGGTGATGGTGGCTTGTAGCTCTCTTAGCTCGCTTTCTGCTGCTTTCATCTGCTCGCTGACACGCTCCATCTCAGCCAACAGCTCATCGGCATTCTCGCCTGCTCGTTTTAGCTCACCGATTTTTTTGGCACCTGCGTTTTTTTGGGCTTGCAGCTCTTCGGTACGCACTTGTAGCTCTTTGCGACTGCTTTCCATCTGTTGCCAAAAAGCGATGTCCAAGTCATAACCACGAGTGGCTAATTGTTGCTGTAATGCGGTTAAATCACCACGGAGTAATTTTGGGTCTAACATAGATTACCTTTTTAATTTACAAAGCGGTTCGGATAAGTCATCCGACGATAAAAAATATTCTTATCATATCAAAAAAGCCTACACATTTCAGCAAGTTTGATGACTTTTGGCGGTTTTTTGATAAAAAGTTGGTCGGTTTGATGATTTTTTTGGTTTTTTGGTTTATTTTTTGCGATAAAATCGGTAATATAAGCAACAATTTTTATTCATAATTTTGTACTAGGAATGCACCATGAGCAAGGCTCTCTATCCTTATACCCTAAAACCTGTTGCCCTTAACATGACTGACGCCGAATTTCGTGGTGCACAGCTTGCCTTATTTGAAAAAGGTGCCAGCAATTTCACCCTAAAATCCGTCCGCACCAAAGAATGGATTGTCATGGCGATTGTGGTGGCGGCTGCGATTGCTGGGATTGTGCTTGTCAGCGGTTATTCAACCATCATTTTTTGGATCATGCTTGTGCTGGTAGCGTTGTATTTGGTGGCTCGCACACTTGGGCTAAAATGGTACATGAGACGAGAATATGACAAGCAAGTCAGCACCACACAGATGCCCAAAGAGATGGAAACGGTGCAGCTGGGCGTACAGTCGCATGGTCTAGTGATGAGCATGTCCGCCCCCAGTGGCATCATGAACAGCCCACAAATGCGTGGCATGCAGATGCGTTCAGCCCCCATGCAATCAGCGGTGATTCCTTGGAGTGCGGTTAGCAGCTGGGATGAAACCGATGAGTATGTATTTATGATGTTTGACATAAAAGGTCAAAAAGGCAGCCAAATCATTCCAAAACGCCTAGAATCGCAAGGTCTACCCATCAAAACCATCATCAAGCATCTAAGCGAAACCAAGCCAAAAGGACTGGAATCCTTGACGCAGCAGCCGCTATAATCGCACTTTTGTGATTGGTAGCACACCAATCCCAACCAAAAAACACCAAACATCATTGGTGTTTTTTATTGGTTGTTATTCTCCTTAATCATTCTTTTTCGTTTGGTAAAATAAATCATTCTCATTAAATTGATTTAAAAAATAAAATTCAATAATGTGATAATTGAATTGCCATTATCCGATTATTTTGTTAGGATATATCCCTAAATAAGCGACATTTCATTCACATTTTTTATTGTAAAGCGAGGAAAAATCATGAGCACCACTCAAATCGGTCTTGAAAAATCAGAACTTACCCCTGTCATCAAGGCACTCAACAACCTACTGTCTAGCTACCATGTGTTTTATATCAATGTGCGTGGCTATCATTGGAATGTTAAGGGCGAGCATTTTTTCACCCTACACCCAAAATTTGAAGAACTGTACACCGAGCTACAACTACAAATCGACGAAATCGCTGAGCGTATCTTGACCCTAAGCGGCACACCGCTACACGCTTATAGCGACTTCACTCAATCGTCATCTATCAAAGAAGACAAGAGCGTCTTTGATGGTCGTGGCTGTGTTGAAGGTGTGGTTAAAGGTCTACAAGCACTCATCGAAGAGCAACGCAATGTCGCTGCCATCGCAGAAGAAGCGGGCGACCAAGGTTCTGTAGACTTGGTGTCAGGCTATGTTCAAGAGCAAGAAAAGCTGGTTTGGATGTATAATGCTTTCTTGGGTTAATTCGCCAAACTTAATATAAAAAATATCCCCAAATTCGGGGATATTTTTTATTTGGATTAGTATTTTAATTCAATAATCTCAATCCAGTAGCCGTCTGGATCTTTGATGAATGCGATGTCTTTCATGCTGCCATCTTCAGGGCGTTTTTGGAACACCACATCATTTTCATCAAACCATTTCACCGCATCAGCCAAGTTTGGCACGCTAAAACAGATATGACCAAAGCCACGGGGGTCGCTGTTGCCATTATGATAGCTAAATTCAGCATCATCTTCGGTGCCATAGTTGTGCGTCAGCTCCAAGATGCTGCGTTGGCGTGAGACATAGGCGGTTAGATTTTCGGTATTTGGTAGGTTATTTCGCTCTTCTTCGGTCAACTTCGCCAAAAAATACAAATCAAATTTTGCATCAGGGAATTGGCTGTGGCGAAGTAAGGTCATGCCAAGCACGCCTGTGTAAAATTCTAACGATTTGACAGGGTCTTTGATGCGTAGCATGGTGTGGTTATACACAAAGCCTTCTGACTGTACTGGAATGTCTTTGACACCTGCAGCACTTAACGACTGGACTGGTTGGGGAATGATGTTTGTCATACTTTTCTCTTTTTGATTGCCTAAAATTTAACTAAAAAAATTAACACGACCCGTGGCGACATCGTATTCAGCACCGATGATGGTTAGACGACCTGCATTCACCATGTCTTCTAGGATACGAGAGCCGTGCTTTAATTGGCTGACCGACATACGCACATTGGCACGCACGGCACGGTCGATGAACTCATCCATATCAATCTCGCCATCGCCTGCGGTGGCAATCTCATGTAGGTTATACACGCTTGGGCGGATTCTGTCCACGATGGATTGTAGGTTTGGCGAATAAAACTGCTCTGGGCTGGTTAATGCCTCCACGCAGGCGGTTACCGCACCGCAGTGGCTGTGCCCAAGCACCACGACAAGCTCGGTGCCAAATTTTTCAGCAGCAAACTCAATCGAGCCAATCTGACTGGGGGCGACCACATTGCCCGCCACACGAATCACGAACAAATCACCAAGCCCTTGGTCAAAGATAAGCTCCACAGGCACACGAGCATCCGAGCAGCCCAAAATGATGGCATTAGGACGCTGCTCTTTGACCAGCTCGGGCGGCGGGATGCGTAAGGACTCGGTGCTGGCAAGATTTGCCACATAGCGTTCATTGCCTGCTTTTAGCATTTCAAGGACGGTTTGGGCGTCTCGATTTTCCATGATTATCCTTATTTTGTACTCACTATTCGCTGCCCGGTACTTTTGGCGTATTGACATTAGGCGTCGCTACTGGCTTAGGCTCGCTGTCTTGCTTTGGCTCGCTCTTTGGTTCTGGTTTTGATTCGCTCTTAGGCTCGCTGTCTTGCTTTGACTCGCTCTTGACTGGCTCACTTCTTGGCTCGTCTGCCTTTGTTCTGCCAGCAGTGTCGCTTGACTGCGGCACACCGACAATCACCTGAGCATCTCTGTCTATCTGCTGAATCTGCGTGGCACGCTCTTCTGCCTGCTCGATGCTCTTATGAGCAAGCTCTTCATCGGCACGGGTGGCGGCTTGTACAGGAATCTCATTGCGAGTGGCTTGCAGTCTAACCTGTCTGGGCTGACGGCTTGACAAATCACGCACCGCTTCGCCACGCTCATAGTCATCAATGATTTTTAGGTAGTCTGCCATCGACACGACACTCGGAGCAATACTGCTCGGCAGTCCAAAATCTACCGTCCGAGTAGCCGCCGTGGCAAGCTCAGCACTGTCAAATTTGCCATAGGTTAGGACATATCTTGGATTTTGGTTGTCATCAAGATAGCGAAAATAAGCAAACTGACTGCGGTCTTCTGGGCGTGAATCTAGATAATTGGTGATGATTTCATTTTGGCTGACATCCATAAGCTGAATGGCGTATTTTTTGTCATTAAAATAATGCTTGTCCTTAAACTCGGCAGGATAAGTACGCAAATCACGCACCAAAGTTGAAAAATCAATGGGTGGCACTTCTTTGTTCAGCTCCCCCAAAGTTTCGATGTGCGTCGGTATTTCTGCCACACGACTTTCATCCTGCCCTTTCTCGTCGTTCTTGATGATGGCTGGTGCACTACTGGCAATCCACAAAATAAACCAAGCAAGTAACATCGCCCCTGCCAAAATCAGCCAATACAAGGCTTGGCGGCGAAAATACTTTTCTTTCATTGCGGCGGTTGTCGCCATAATCACACCTTTTTTTTGAGTTGTTTTTTGGTTATTGTAGCAAATTTTTAGTCAATTGATAAATATTCATCAATCGATGTCAGAACTTTGGTTAATTTTTGTGCATCGAAATCTGCCGTAACAAAACCCTTGCCGATACCATCTAACAGCACCAGACGCATTTTTCCCGCCTGTACTTTTTTGTCATGACCCATCAAATCAAGGGCGGTCGCCACTTCGATGGCAGGTGGCTTGATGGGCAGGTGAAACTTATCCAAAAGCCTTGCCACTCGGCTGACCGACGCACGCTCCACCAGTCCCATCTCACACGACATGGCAAGTGCCTGCATCATGCCCGCTGATACCGCTTCGCCATGCAGCCACACGCCATAGCCCTGATGCGTCTCTATCACATGACCAAATGTATGACCGAAATTGAGCAACGCACGAAGTCCTGATTCTCGCTCATCGGCAGCCACGACATCCGCCTTAAACTTGCAGCAACGATTCACCATCTGCGTCAGTATCTGCCCATCACGAGCGTTGATGGCATCGGCATGCTCTTCTAGCCAATTCAAAAAACTTTCATCCAAAATCAAGGCGTATTTCACCACTTCGGCAAGCCCTGCGGCAAACTCCCTAGGCGGCAGCGTATCAAAAGTCGTCATGTCTGCAAGCACCGCCACAGGCTGCCAAAACGCCCCAATCATGTTTTTGCCCCGTGGGTGGTTGATGCCTGTCTTACCGCCCACCGACGAATCGACTTGGGCAAGTAGCGTGGTGGGCACTTGAATGAAATCCACGCCACGCATGAAACTGGCTGCTGCAAAGCCGACCATGTCGCCAATCACCCCACCGCCCAACGCAATGAGCGTACAATCACGAGCAAAGTGATGTTCAAGCAGCACATCATAGATGCGATTGATGCTGTCTTGATTTTTGTGATGCTCGCCATCTGGCAGCACACAAGTCGCCACCGCATAACCTGATACATCAAGCGTCTGTACCAAAGCGTCCAAATAAAACGGGGCAACCACATCGTTAGTAACGACAAGCACCTGCTTGGCTTTAATGAACGGCATGATGGGGGTTGCCAAATCCAAATCGCCATTGGCATTTTTGTTGCTTGCGGTGATAAAAATGGGATAATCGTGGCTTTGTGTATGTACAATTAAATCATGATTTGTCATCATAAACCTACATGGTTGGTTTGGGTTATGGAATTAATAATTTGGCAGCCGCTCACCTAGACCATCATCAGACCATGGCAAAAGGTGTTCCAGACTGGTATGATGCGGTCAATTTTCGATGCTTATTTGTCCATCATCTGCCTTTGGCGTACTCTGCCAATCGCTCTAAGATGTCGGCGACCATCTGTTTTGGGTAGGCACGACCTGTCGGTACGATGATGGTGGCGACTTCTTGGTAAAGTGGGTGGCGTTTTTCATAGAGCATTTCTAGGACGGCTCGTGGATTTTCGGTCTGTAATAAGGGTCGGTTTTTGTCTTTTTTGGTGCGAAACAGCTGTGTATCGACATTGGCATCCAAATAAATCACGAGACCTGTCTTTAAAAGCTCTCGATTCTCGGCACGACCGACCGCACCGCCGCCTGTCGCCATGACGATATTTGGTGTGCCAGTCAGCTCCTCCAAGGCACGAGTCTCTCTATCACGAAAACCTTCTTCGCCCTCTTTGGCAAATATCCACGGAATGTCCGCCCCTGTCTGTGCCACGATGTAATGGTCGCAGTCCACAAATTCACGCCCCAGATGCTTCGCTAAAAGTTTACCGATGGTGGTTTTGCCCGCACCCATCGGACCGACCAAAAAGATGGGCGGCAACATCTTGGCAAGCCCTTGACTTGTCTTTTCAACCACCACATCTTCGATGATGGCGTTGTCATCTTCAAACATTCACAGCTCTTGTATCAATCGTATCAAAATGCCCTATCATACAACCTTTGGCAAAATCTTGCCAGTATTTTATGCACTTTTTCACAGTTTTGCTATTTTGTAACATTGGTTGTTTGGTTAAAATGATGCTTACAGGATTTAAAAATTGATGCAGTCCAACAGACCAAAATGTTCCGCTCCACAAAATCGCATCAAATACCAGATTTGGCTAGCACGCCCACCACTTTACACCAACAGTTAAGGCATCAGCAGTTAAGGCACAAGCTTTGGCGTAACAAAAATCAGCAACTCTTCTTTATTTTCACGGCGGTCATCTTGACGAAATAGCCTACCAATAATCGGCAAATCCCCAAAGAACGGCACTTTGGTAACGCCATGCTGATTGCTCTGCCGATAGATGCCACCTAGTACGACCGTCTGTCCATCATCGACGATGACATTGGTTTCAAGCGAGTCTTCTTGAATGGCGATAGCCCCCAAATTGGTTACAGGCGTGCCATTTTTTACGCCAAGTTTTAGTGTAATCTTGCCGTCTGGGGTGATGGTGGGTGTGGCCTCTAGCACCAAAGCCGCTTCTTTGAACACCACATTGGTCGCCCCGCTGGAAGTTTCTTCTTCGTAGGCGATTTGCATCCCTGATGAGATGCGAGCCATCTGCTTGTCTGCGGTAAGTACCTTGGGCGTGGAGATGACTTCGCCACGCCTGTCTGCTTGCATGGCAGACAGCTCTAAGTCTAATATGGCATCAGGCAAGTTGATAAGACCGAAGGCAATTCTCCCCACAGGGTTGGCAACGCCCAAATTCACCGACAGATTGTCAGGGCGACTGATGCGACCGTCTGAGCGTCGCAAATCCCACAAGGTCGTATGCGAGCCACCGACTTGCAGGTCGTCGCTGTGCGAGAGCAGCCCAAAGTTTACGCCCAGCTCTCGGCTAAATCCGTCATTGGCACTGACGATGCGAGCTTCTATCATTACTTGTCTGACAGGCACATCCAGCCTTGTGATAAGAGCTTGGATTTGCTCGATGTTATCCTTGATGTCTTTGATGATGAGCGTGTTGGTGCGAGCATCGACGGTCGCCACACCACGAGCAGACAGCATGCCTTCTTTATGCTCGCCATCGCCTTTATGCGTGATGAGTGTCAATAACTCTTTGGCGTCGGCATAATTGATACGGACATATTGTGTTTCAAGCGACAGATACTGCTCGGCTTGTCGCTTGGCTAGGGCATTTTTTTGGGTAACTTGGGCAAGCTCGTCAGGCGATGAGATGATGATGACACCGTTTTGTTCTTGTTTGACAAGATGTTTGGTCTCAACGACGATGTCCAAGGCTTGTGTCCACGGCACATTATTGAGCCGAAGTGTCATATTGCCCACCACACCATCACTAGCGACGATGTTCGCCCCGCCTGCGTGTGCCAGCACATCAAGCACCGCACGCACAGGCATGTCCTGAAATGCCACCGAAATCCTACCATCTCCCTGCGGTGTACTGGCAAACGCCACACCACACAGCATCAGTACGCACAGCATCCATGATTGTTTCATGTCGTATTCTGCCTTTTTAGTTTGTCATTGTATTTGTTAAAATCTTTAAGCCATCTAATACATCAAGGGCAGTCGATACATCTGCTCATAATACCGCCCATCCGCCTGCATCACCGCTTCTGCAATCACAACTGCATCCCGACCAACTTGGCGAACTTGCCCATGATTTTGCCCCACATATTGCCCCACCTGCACTCGGTGTACCAGTCCATCAGCACTCATGATGAGTGCTGTCATCTGCCCATCTTGCTCAATAAAGCCCTGATAACGCAGCGTACTTATCGGATACTGCTCCAACGCTTGGCGTATCCTGTGCGGCTGGATATGAACTTGCCTACCGACAATGGCTGGTCGGCTAGGCGTACTGCCTGTCTTTGGGTGCGTCATGTCCGACTCACTTTGTTGCTTGTTGGCACCTTTATTGACTGATGCCAAGTCATCTTTATTCTGTATATCATCTGCCTGGGTGGACTTTTGGTCAAGATTGGGCTGGGCAGATGTAAGCACTCTTGGCGTGGCAAAGGGATTGTGCCTACCTTCGTAGTATGCCACTTGCCCGGTCTTGTCGATTCGCTTGGCGATGGGCGTAGGCGTGCTGGTCGCATGAATGCTGGCGAGCTTGGCATCCACTTCATCGCTGATCGGTTTTTGACAGCCCGTCACAGTCATCAAAACCACCATCGCACAGGTCATGCTGATGGCTGGTTGGCGTGATGGGCGTGCTTGTATTGGTTTATTGAGCATCTTTTTTGTCTTTGGTGCGGTAGGTCTTGGCATGGATGGTCAGTTGTAGCTTGGCTCTCTTAGACTGCTGACCCCTAATCAGCTCAAAGTCATGCAGCGTGATGACGATGGGCAGCGTGGTCAATTCGCCAAACATCTTTGCCAGCTGATGATAATCACCTGTCATCACCATCACAAAGCCACGCTCCACGAACAGCTCTTGCGGATTTTCGCTCTGTATCTTGATGTCGCTCATCTGCACACCTGTTCGTGTGGCGATGGCGTGCAGCTGCTCGGTCAAGGCAGACATATTAAAGCGAGCGGGCATCTGTTCAAGCAGTAGCGACAACTCGTCATTCATGGCGTGTGTCTGACTTTCGATGGCGTTGATTTGTTTGGCTTTGGCGTACTTTTGGGCGTACTGACTGATGAGCGTCTGCTCCGCCATCAAGAGTGCCTGCCGCTCCAAGATGATAGGTTTAATGAGTAGCAGCCAACCAAATCCCAGCACAAATACCGCTAAAATCGCCATCACCAATAGCTGCAGCCACCTAGGGGCAAGCCCAAAGTTCTCCCAAGTCAAATCGCCAAGCTGCTGCCAAGTCTTTGACAGCTTATCAGCAGTATGTCGCTGCAATCTCATGGCACACTCCCTACCTGCTCACCGTCTGCCGTCTGCTCTGATGATGGCATTTGCACCAAATCAAGTTTTGCCGACAGCACAAAATTCACCCAGCCATCTGACGCCTGAGACAGACTGGTAACCAAAACATCATTGATGGTAGGGCTGTCATCTCGTGCCAATCTCTGGGCGAACTGACTCACCATCGCAGCGTCCTTGGCGTGTCCTGTGATATTTAGCACACCACCTGCATGGCTTAGAGCATCAAGATATACCAGTCCCTGACTGCTTAGTGATAAATGTTCAAACAGCCCTACCATCGCCACACGATTTTTACCCAAATCATGCACCAAAGTCGCCTGCTTTAATAATGCTGCCTGCTCATTTTCAAGGGCGGTGATGCTGGCAATCTGCGTATCAAGCACACTCATGCGAGCCTTGATGTCGTCGTTGATTGTCTGCTGGTGGTTTAGCTTTTGCTTATGATAGGCATAGCCACCCAGTACCGCCAAAATTGATAATACCAGTACCGCCAGCAGCCACCGCCGAAACTGCTCGTTTTGTTTTAGCTGTCTTAGCTGTCGCCACGGCAACAGATTTATCCTTGGGATATCGCTCATCACACCGCCCCTTCATCTGCTCGCATCGCTGCCCCACACGCCACCACCAAAGACGGCAATAACGACAAACCAACATTCCCCATAGGATATACCACATCCATGCTGACAAATGGATTGGCAAGTCGTACAGATTTATGACTGATTTGGGCGAGCGTCTGCACCAGCATCTCATCTGCCAGCCCTGATAATATCACGGTATCGATGTCCATCTGCGTACTTGACTCATAGGCGGTGAGCATTTTTAGTAGTTTTTGTGCTTGTTCTTGATGTGATGAATGCGATGAGTCTGTCAAATTGGTTTGATTGTCCGTCATTTTATCTGCCCATTTTTGAGCGTGTGTCTTGCCCTGATGTGTGCTTGTGCCACCATCAAAGCGAATCTCATAAGGCTGGGTCATCATCTGGCCGCCTTGCTCATCAAGCGACACCCCTGTATCATGGCTAGGTGATGCTTTATGATGCAACTTTAAAAAGGTATCAAAATCCATGCCTACGGCATCGCTGTCATCATTTTTATTATCGCCTTTATCGCTGCTTTTGTCATTGTCGTCTGTATGCCAAGCTGTCGCTCCATCTGATATATCATCTGGCACGGTTGCTTTATCTGGCATGGTCGCTTTGTCATCATATACAGCATAAGGCATATTGACAGCGTGCAAGTATTCTTTATGATAATCAAATCCTACAAACACCCTATCCGCCCCAATCTGCACCGCATACAGATGTGTCTTGGTCTCATCGATGCGCAGCACACACACGCAGCCTGTAAGCCCTACCATCGTATCGCTTAACCCCCTTGCCAAGGCGTATTCTTGCACATCCAGCACACTCAGCTCAATGCCCGAGTTCATAGCAATTTGCACACACTCATCGACTGCCTGCTCACGCATGACTACCAGTAGTACCTGCAAGCCCGATTCGTCAGCTCCCACCACCCAAAAATCAAAACTCACTTCATCCAGCGGATAAGGCACATAGCGATGAGCTTCTAGGCGGATGTGCAAGTCTATCTCATCATCACTCAGCCCCACAGGTAGACTAAGCAGGCGAGTCATGATGGGTGCAGATGACACCATCGCCACCTGCCCTGATGACACACCGCACCGCACAAGCAGCCGAGACAGCGAAGCTGCCACCGCAGGCACATCCAGCTCATCACCATCTTGGTGAAACGACTCCACCCCAAAGGCTTTGACAAAAAAGCCATGACGATGCCGTTCAAGCACCACCAGTCGCACCGCCGATGTGCCAATCTCTATACCAATCAAAGGTAGGCTGGCACGATAAGGGCTGATGGCTGCCAACGCACGGCGAACGGCACTAAGCACGGTATGCCCGCCCATGATGGTTAAGGCGGCTTTTATTGGGATAAGGCATCATCTTTGCCCTGCTCATGCTGATGGTTCTGATGTGCTAGCTGTCCATGCTGATTAACATATGCTGCACGATGTTCATCATTACAAAAAAACCGCTCACCATCTTGACCACCTTGCTCCAAAATACCCCGATAAGTGGCAAGCGAATGACCGCAATGGTTGCAAGTGCGAAGGCTGGTGTCATCGCCTTCTTGGGCAAAAAACGCCTTTGGCGGCTTAGGATACATGAACTTAAAAAAAATCTTCATCACAATCAAGATGATGATCACATTGACAATAAACGCAAACATACACGCCCCAACAATGGTAAATACTGGTTAAATTGGTCAAATAAAACATTACTATACCACAAAACCCACTCAAAAACGCCAAAAGTGCAATTATTGTGCTATACTAAGGTGTGCCAAGGACCATGTTCGTCCATTCGATGAACACTGGTACTGCCGACCCTATGGCAGTAGGCACAGCAAGCATCGCTTGCCATCATAATTTTGTGATTGATTACTTAACCATACCAAAGCGTAACCGCGTATTGGATTGAAAATTTTGTTAAATTAGGATTATAAAAATGTCAAAAACGAAAACATTCGACCACGAAATGTCCATGCAAAGTACCGACACCCCACTTGGCAAGATTACCTTTGCCATCATGCAGACCAACTTTTGGGTGGGCGACATCGCAGGCAATGTCAAAAAAATGAGTGCCCTTGCCCTTGATGCCAAAAGCAAAGGGGCGGACATTGTCATCTTTCCTGAGCTGTCTTTGATTGGCTATCCGCCAGAAGATTTGCTGCTTCGCCCCACGCTCTCTGAACGAGTCAAATTCGCCATGGACGAGCTTGCCAAGATTGACGGCATCGTCATCATCTTAGGCTATCCACACATCGATCAACACGGCACTTTCAACTCAGCAGCCATCTTGCAAGGTGGCAGTCAAAAAGGCTTTTACCACAAACAATGCCTGTCTAATTATGGCATCTTTGATGAACACCGCTACTTTAATAAAGGCTGTAACCAAGTGCTGTTTGATTATAAAGGGGCGACCATTGGACTGCTCATTTGTGAAGACATCTGGCATGACAAGCCCATCGCCACCTTAAAAAAAGAAGGGGCGGACTTAGTTGTGGTCATCAACGCTTCACCGTTTGAAGTGGGCAAACAAGACAAACGCAAAGAGCTATTAACCCGCCAAGCCAAAACGCACGAACTGCCCATCATCTACGCCAACACCGTTGGTGCTCAAGACGACATCGTCTTTGATGGCGGTTCGCTACTTGTACAGGCGGACGGCAGCATCGCCCACGAAGGTTCAAGATTTTTAAATCAGCTCATCATGGCACAGTTTGACCCTGCCACCAAGCGTTTTGATGAACAGCTAAAAGCACCATTGGTACTGTCTGAAGAGTCTGAGATGTATCAGGCGTTGGTCGTTGGTCTGCGCGATTATGTCAATCGCTCTGGTTTTAAGGGTGTGATTGTCGGTCTGTCAGGTGGTATTGATAGTGCCTTGACCTTGTGCATGGCGGTCGATGCCTTGGGTGCGGATAAGGTCTATGCAGTGATGATGCCTTATGAATTTACTTCTAATATGAGCCTAGAAGACGCCGCCGCCCAAGCCGCTCGCCTAAATGTC
Source organism: Moraxella sp. (assembly GCA_030525825.1). Taxonomy (GTDB): domain Bacteria; phylum Pseudomonadota; class Gammaproteobacteria; order Pseudomonadales; family Moraxellaceae; genus Moraxella. The sequence goes on along the minus strand of JAUNDZ010000023.1, from coordinate 4,487 downwards.
TCATACACCGTCTGCCCCATCCATGATGCGGTTGAAGGGCTAAGAGCCACGCTCGCCCCACTGCTTGCCAACAGCACCCCTGACAACACCGAAGAGAACCTACAAGCCCGAGCTCGTGGCACCATCTTGATGGCACTGTCCAACAAGTTTGGACACATGGTCATCAGCACAGGCAACAAGTCCGAAAATGCGGTCGGCTATGCTACCTTGTATGGCGACATGGTGGGCGGTTTTGATATGCTAAAAGATGTCTATAAAACCGATGTCTATCGCCTTGCCAACTACCGCAACCGTCTAGAAGACAACCCTGTCATTCCCGAGCGTGTCATCACTCGTGCCCCATCTGCCGAACTACGCCCAGACCAGACCGACCAAGACAGCCTGCCTGATTACGAAGTTCTGGACGCCATCTTGCGTATGTACATTGATGAAGATTTGGGCTATAAGGCAATCTGTGCGGCAGGCTTTGAACCGACTTTGGTCGAAAAAGTCCTTCGCATGGTGGATAATGCCGAACACAAACGCCGTCAAGGGGCGATTGGTACTAAAATCAGCAAAAAATCGTTCGGTCGAGAGCGTCGTTATCCGCTGGTCAATGGCTGGTCGATTACAGGGGCGTTTTAGTCCGCTGTCTGATCATATTCATCAAAAAAAGCACCAAGATTGTTGGTGCTTTTTTTGATGAGTCATTTAAAGCAGCATCAAACCCATTGGATGAACCAATCACATTGTCAAAAACCGCTCAATATTCTCCCCCACATTGTCCACATCTTGATACAAAAATGAAGTTGGCACATTCACAAATTTACCATCAATTTTGGCAATTAAACTTGGCACACCATTGATATTAAATTGATGAGCGAAATTTTGTCCTTGTCTTATCCAATGATGGGTTTGCGTAATCACATCATCATCGCCCAAACGCCTAGCAAGTTCATTTTTACCCAATTCAATCAAACCTTGTTTCACCACATCAATGTCGCTGGTGTCCTGCCCGTCCACATAACGGATTTTTTGTAACTGGGAAAATATTGGCAACACTTCGTTTGGATTATCCTTCTTTAACAAATAACACGCCTGCGTCAAGGCAAAGGAATCAAACGCCTCGCCTTTTAACAATAATTGGCGATAATTTTCGCTAAATGGCAAACCTGTGATTTGGGCGATACGGCTGTCGTTCGTCCAAGCGTGCTTGGCAAACTGCTCGTCAATGATTTTGCCAGTACTGGCAAACAGTCCTGAGGCATAAATATCAACCATATGCGTCTGTGCCAATTTGCCAATGCCCACCGATGACGCATAGCACCAACCACATAAAGGGTCAAATAAGTAAATGAATTTCATAAGTTTTTCTTAAAAATACCCACTTAAAAATGATGTTTAAGTGGGCTGATTTTTGGTGTTAAAATGAATCAATGATTAATTGGCAACGGTAAAACGCTGATGCAAATGTGCTCTTTTCTCCACATCATCGCTAATCGCCACCGCCAAATCCGCCACGCTAATGTCGGCAGGCGTACCATCGGCATTAAACAGCACATCATCGCCACCGATACGGTAAGAGCCTGTTTTTTCAAAAGAAACAGGATTGACCGCAAACATCGCCGCAGGCGATAAAAATGCCCAATTCACATCGGTACGGGTGCGAAGTTCGGTTAAAAGCTCACGCACCACATTCGCCGCAGGATAAACATCGGCAGGAAAATCAGGCGTGTCCACCAGTTGCAGATTTGGGGCGACATTTAGACTGCCTGCACCGCCCACCACCAAAAGATAAGACACATCAGAGGTTTTGCTGGCGGTCAAAATATTGGCGTGTCCTGTTTTTAGGTCATTGACAATATTGGGATTTTCCCAGCCTGCATTAAAGGCATTGACCACCGCATCAAAGCCTGATAACTGATTGGCAAAGTCAGGACTGTTCACATCAATCGCCACCGCCTTGACATTATCCGCCTGCACGACCTTGTCAATGTTTCTGGCAAAAGCGGTTACTTGATGACCACGAGCGGCAAGCTCTTTGACCACTGCCGAACCAACCAAACCTGTGGCACCGATGACTGCAAATTTTTTCATAGCTAAGCTCCTATTTTGGTTAAAAATTCAATTTGCTTGCGATAGGCATATTATAAGAAAGTTAATTTTTAAATAGAAGTACTTACAAAAAAGTAAGTATAAAAAATACATATTAAGTCATTGAAAAATATGGTTTTATTTTAAAGGCTGATAGGCAAAAGAGCTGATTTTTGCTTCAAATTCGTCCAAATCCATTGGTCTGTCGCTTTGCACCAAACGCACCTTATCCACCAGACGAAGTAGCCGTGCCGAATGGGTCTCAAAGCGTATTGCCACCGAATAAAAATCAAAAAAATCATAACGTTCTTCACACACCTTTGCCAATGCCAAGACCGCAGGCACAAGGCGAAAGTAGCCGTGTATCCCCCCTTGATAATCATCAAACGCCACTTCCTCCACCGTGTAACGAACCCCGTCTTGCACCCACACCGCCTGCCCAACCCACCGCCCAAGCGGTAGATGACGCTTGGGCTTTTTGCCAAATACCAGCCAGCTTATCAAACCCAAAGCCAGCAATAGCCAAAACATTTGAGCCATTTTGCCACCTTGTTTATCTTGTTGATTTTAATTATAATAGCAAAATACAGATATTTTTATAAGTACTTACAAAAAAGTAAGTTTAAACACCACAGCATTTTAGGGTATTTTTATGAATGAATTGGGTATCAATGAGTTGAATAAAGGACGAGTCTTGTCCAAAGATTGCCCCAGCCGTTTGATTTTAAATCATTTAACCAGCCGTTGGGGCGTACTGGTGATGATTGTATTAAAAGACGGTACAAAGCGCTTTTCCGAAATCCGCCGTGAAATTGAAGGCGTGAGCGAGCGGATGCTGTCTGAAACCCTAAAACAGCTGGAAGCAGACGGTATGCTGGTGCGAAAGTCCTACAACACCGTCCCGCCCCACACCGATTACACGCTCACCGACTACGGACGACAGGCGGGGGAGCGGATTTATGCGTTGGTGGATTGGCTTGAAAATAATTTGTGTGGGATTTTGGCAACGCAAGCATAAAGGCGGAGAATTAAACCGCCACCCGTCCGCCAATATCCTTTAATTCCGACAATTTCTCCACCATTCTTGGCATATCATCAAGACTCATTGCAAAACCCCACAAATAAGTAATGACCGCATAAATATGCCCTGCCTGTACTTCATTTTGCGATAATATAAATAAAGTCGCCCCAAATAATATTGCCATTGCCACACCAATCATTAAATAAGAAAAGGCTTCCCGATTGGAAATGGCAATACGAAGTTTGGCTAAAACATCATAGTGCTTATTTAAATGATGATGGTGATTTTGTTCAATCACACCCACTTCTTTTTCAAGTCGGTTATTGAGTTTAAAATACAATTTATCATTGGTTTTGGTATAGCTTGGCAATATTAAAATAAACATCGCCAATATCAAAAACGCAATGACCCCAGCATAAAATTCAATGATTAACAGCATTATGACCGACCCCAAAACATTAAAACCTGCCGTGATTAAAATCGGTAAATGCTCTTCAAAAAACGCCACAAAATGCCGTGCCATTATGGCGTGGGCACTTGCCGATGAGGTATTGCCTTTTTGTTTTTCGCTGATAATGGCTTTGCTTGCCAAGTCGGCATAAATCCGCACAAAGGCACGGGTATCCACCGCCCGCCGTGCCGGCCCCACCGACCATATCGCAAAGACCATTAAAGCATAAGCCAAAGCGTGCCAAGTTTGCTGATTTAATACCGCATTGACCGCAAAACTGCCGACCAATGGATACAATAAAAATAACATATTTTCTAATGCCACAAGGCTAAATGTGGCGGATAATTTTGCTTTATTGGCAAGGGCGATGTTTTTTTAAGGTGTTTAATACATTCATTTAATGCCCACCCATTTTAGACAGCGTATTCATTACCGCCACGCCTGCGATGATGAGAATAATGGCGGTCATTCCCCAAAAGTCCACTTTTTCGCCAAACACCACCACGCCGATGACGGCGGTTAAAACAATGCCCACGCCCGACCAAATGGCGTACGCCATACCCAGCGGTATGGATTTTAATACCAATGACAATAAATAAAACGCCACGCCAAATCCTGCGATAAAGCCAAGCACGGGCAAAGGTTTGGTAAAGCCGTCTGAAAGTTTGAGCATTGTTGAGCCGAATACTTCGCTGATGATGGCGATGGTTAATAAAACAGACCAGTGCATTGTTACTCCGCATCGTTTTGTTCAAATTGATCAGACAAGGCTTGTTGCAACTGGCTCAATTCAGATAATAAAAACGCCATTCTTTGCTCGCCAAATTGCCGTATCACTTGATTTTCTTGGTTTAATAAATTTTCAATAATCGGTTTGGCAAAGTCTTTGCCTTTATCGGTCAAAGACATTATCTTTTCCCGCTTGTCATTGTCGTTGTTTTG
>JAUNDZ010000022.1 GCA_030525825.1 Moraxella sp. | reverse complement strand
GCTCGATGGCAAGCACCAAAACCTGCCCACACGATGACAGCCATCATGTCAAAATTTCAGGCACGGCTTTGCGTAAGGCATTATCAGCAGGCGAAGAAGTGCCTGACACATTCAGCCGACCAGAAGTGCTGGCGGTGTTAAAACGGTATTATCAGAACGCATGATTGAATGGTTTTTTAAACCGTAGGGGCGAATCACATTCGCCCTTTTTTTATTAAACTTCCTGCAAAACTAGGTTTTCCGTTCGCCCTGAGCTAAGTCGAAGGTTAGGAAAACCGCTAGGTTTCCCAAGCTCACCACGAACAATTTTCTTTCCAACATACTGTTTAAACCATACCAACAGAACTCAAAAACTACCACAAATTGTAAGGTGCGTATAACGCACCTTATGCCTAAAAAATAAATTTGTAGTACTTTTTGGTTGTTTGGGCATACAACCAAATTAATAGCTTTTTCATATTTTTAAACCAACATTTCCTGCCTTAATTCCAAAACGGAATAACAATTTCCCTTTTTTTACCTAACCATTTATACACAACTGTCATATAATACCTTAACTTTTTTAATAACCCATTGCTTGGAACAAACACCATGAAAAAACAACTACTTCCCCTAACCCTTGCCGTCTCTGCCCTTGCTCTGACTGCCTGTGGTGGCGACAAAGCCAAAGAAGCTGCCCCTGCCGAAAAGAGCGATGCCAAAGCTGCCGCAAGCGGTTCGGTTGAGCTTTTGAATGTCTCTTATGATGTGGCACGAGATTTTTATAAAGACTACAACCCCCTATTCATCGAGCATTACAAGACCGTCAATCCTGATGTGAGCGTGAATATCAAGCAGTCGCACGGCGGTTCTAGTAAGCAGGCTTTGTCGGTCAAAAATGGTCTTGAAGCCGATGTGGTTACCATGAACCAAGGCTCTGATATTGAGCTGCTTGCCGACAGCCAGTTGGTTGATAGCAAATGGCGTCAAAACTTCCCAAACAACGCCATTCCATTCACCAGCACCATCGTATTCATCGTGCGTGATGGCAACCCTAAAGGCATTAACGACTGGGCAGACCTAGCGACACAAGGCAAAGAAATCGTCATCGCCAACCCAAAAACCACAGGCAACGGTCGTTATGCGTTCTTAGGTGCGTATGGTTATGGTTTGCACACCTTTAATAAAGACGAAGCCAAAACCCAAGAGTTCGTGAAGGGTTTATTAAACAATGTCAAAGTATTTGACAACGGTGGACGAGCAGCGACCACGACTTTTGCTCAGCGTCAAATCGGCGATGTTCTCATCACCTTTGAAAACGAAGCGAATGTCATCAAAGAAAAATTCGGCAATGTACAAATCGTCTATCCAAGCTACACCGTCAATGCCGAAAACCCTGTGGCAGTCGTGAATGCCGTCGCTGACAAAAAAGGCACGACCGATGTCGCCAAAGAGTACCTAAACTACCTATACAGCGATGCAGGTCAAGAGCTTGCGGTGAAATACTTCTTGCGTCCTAGCAATGCCGACATTCTAGCCAAGCATCAAGACAAATTCCCAACCATGCAGACTTTCTTCCCAAATGATGTCTTTGGCGACTGGAAATTCATCATGGACACCTACTTTAAGGAAGGCGGTATTTATGACCAACTTGCTGTGGGTGCCACAGGCGAAGTGGTCAAAGCAGACAAATAATCAGTCCACTTAAAAAAACCCGTCAATTGGCGGGTTTTTTTGGTTGTATCAAAACTTTCAAATGACCACAAATGCCATGCCAAGCGGTTAAAAGGCATTTTCACCGCCTTAACACAACCAGCACCACACCCATTCCCTACCCTTTTGTAGCTTATAAATTCCAAAAAAGAAAAAGCATATTCCATCTTAACTATACCATAATTTTGCCAATCTTTTAAAATACGCCCAAATTTCTACAAAAAAAGACAAGCCATCATGACCGCAACAACCACACAACGACCAAAAAACAAACAACGACGCATCATGCCTTTTTTTGGGCTAAGCTTGGGCGTGAGTGTGTTTTCGCTGTCCTTACTGGTGGTGTTGCCCTTTGTAATGATGATTTTGACCACGCTGAACATGGGCATTGGCGAGATTATTGACACCATCAAAGAGCCGCAAGTCTTTGCCGCCATTAAGCTGTCCTTGTCGATGGCGATTTTGGCGACCTTGACCAACCTTGTCTTTGGTACGCTCATCGCGTGGGTGCTTGTGCGTTATGATTTTTGGGGCAAGTCGCTCATTAATGCCTTGGTGGATTTGCCCTTTGCCCTACCAACTGCGGTTACAGGCATTGCCCTTGCCACACTGTACGCCCCCAATGGCTTTTTTGGGCAATGGTTCGCCAAACTGGGCGTAGCTTTGACAGGCGAGCCGATTCGCATTGCCTTTACGCCCATCGGTATTTGGCTGGCATTGGTAGTGGTGTCTTTTCCGTTCATCGTGCGTGCGGTGCAGCCTGTACTTGCCGAGATGTCGGTAGAATTTGAAGAAGCTGCTGCCGTGATGGGGGCAAATCGTTTGACCACCTTTATCAAGGTCATCTTGCCTGAGATTGCCCCTGCCATGCTCATCGGTGCAGGCATGATGTTTGCCCGTGCCACAGGCGAGTATGGCTCGGTGATTTTTATCGCAGGTAATATCCCCATGCAGTCAGAAATCCTACCACTCATCATCGTCTCAAAATTGGAGCAATTTGATGTGGCGGGGGCGTCTTGCGTGGCATTATTCATGCTGCTTGTATCGCTCATCGTGCTGTTCGCCATCAACTTTGCCCAGTGGAAGCTGTCTGCCAAACTTGGGGCAAAGACCAATTAACCAATTAAAAACAAATCACAGCTAAAATTAAAAATTTCATAAAACATCGGAAAATAACATGGCAACCCAATCCACCTACGACTATCAAGCCCACCCCGCCACCAAAGATTCGGCGTGGGTCAAATGGCTGCTCATTGCTTTGGCAGTTGGGTTCATGACCATCATGTTGGTCGTGCCGCTGGTTGCTGTGTTTTATGAAGCCCTAAAAGAAGGCTGGGGAGCGTATGTCGCTGCCTTGACCGACCCTGACGCCCTGCACGCCATCAAACTCACTCTTATTACCACCGCCATCGTTCTGCCTGTGAATATCGTCATCGGTGTGGCACTTGCCTATCTCATCACACGGCACAAATTCCGTGGCAAATTCATCATCACCACCTTACTGGATTTGCCCTTTGCGGTGTCGCCTGTGGTAGCGGGTCTCATGTTTGTGTTACTGTTTGGGGCAAACACGCTGCTTGGTGGGTTTTTTGAGAGCATGGGCATCAAAATCATCTTTGCCACCACAGGCATCGTGCTTGCCACGCTTTTTGTAACCTTTCCATTCATCGCACGAGAAATCATTCCGCTCATGCAGTCCATTGGCGACAGCGAAGAAGAAGCAGCCTTAACCTTGGGGGCGAACGGCTGGCAGATGTTTTGGCATGTTACTTTACCAAATATTAAATGGGCGTTATTGTACGGCATCATTCTAACCAACGCCCGTGCGATGGGTGAGTTTGGTGCGGTGTCGGTGGTATCAGGGCATATCCGTGGCGAGACGAACACCATGCCGCTGCTCATTGAGATTGCTTATAACGAATACGCCTTTACTACTGCTTTTGCCCTATCAAGCCTACTTGCCCTGCTTGCTCTCATCACTTTGGCAATCCAAAATATCATGGCTCGCAAAAAAGTTGGGCGAAGCTAAACATCCGTCATCAAATCACAAGACAAACATCACTATCACAAAATTGGAAAAAACATGAGCATTGACATCAAAAACATTCACAAGCAGTTTGGTAACTTTACCGCCCTAAATGACATCAGCTTTACCGTCAATACAAGCGAGCTGACCACCCTGCTTGGACCATCTGGCTGCGGCAAGACCACGCTACTTCGTATCATTGCAGGACTAGAGACAGCGGATTTTGGCGAGATATGGTTTGATGATACCAATGTTACCAATATGCCTGTACAAAAGCGTGGTATCGGCTTTGTCTTTCAAAACTATGCCCTATTTCGCCACAAAACCGTCGCCCAGAACATCGCCTTTGGACTTACTCTACTAAAAGACAAACCAAGTGCCGCCCAGATTGACGCACGAGTGGCAGAGCTACTAGACCTAGTGCAGCTTAGCCACGCCAAAGACCGCTATCCGCACGAGCTGTCAGGTGGTCAGCGTCAGCGTATCGCATTGGCACGAGCCTTAGCCACCAATCCCAAGCTACTCTTGCTCGATGAGCCGTTTGGGGCGTTGGATGCCAAGGTGCGTAAAGAGCTACGCACTTCGCTCAAACAAATCCAAAAAGACATCGGCATCACATCCATCATGGTAACACACGACCAAGAAGAAGCGGTTGCCGTCTCTGATAAAATCATCATCATGAATCACGGCGTCATCGAGCAGATTGGCACCCCTGATGAGCTGTTTGCTAAGCCCAATAGTGAATTTGTGGTGGATTTTTTGGGCTTGTGATTGAGACTTACCCTTAATCATTATCCTTGTTTGGATAAATCGGCTTAGAGCTGTCAATTTAGCCTAAGCCGTTTTTTACCCCCCCCCAAAAAAGCCATCAGCGGTTGGCATTTTTATCGATATTTTTTGCCAAGGGCTTAAAAAATTTGTTACAATGGCTAAAATTTTCATCTAGCCTTTAACATGACACAACCAAATCAAGCCCAAAACCAAGCTGTAAATCAAGCTCATAGCCAACCAGCCAATGACACCCCACGACCGCCACAAGGCATACTCGAACACTTTGCCCACATCAGCGGCTTTGATGGTGATAGATTGGTTGAAGATATTTTTATCAACTGGCAGCAGACCCTAAGCGGCTTAAAGCACACCTACACCAATGCCACCAGTCAATTCATCGACGAAATCAAAATCCCAGTCAGCCAAGAGCAAATCAACGATGCCCTGTTTACCTATGTCGTCAAAAAAGTCGGCATGGTGCATGATTTGAAGCTCGACATTCATGAAGGCTGGCTAAGGCTGTACACCACCGTTCATGTCAAAGGCATCTTTGCCAGTTTGGCGAGTAATTTTGAAGTGGTGCATCTACAATTGGACAAACACACCCAAAGACTGGTACTGCGTCAGATTAGCGATACCGATGTATTAGAGCTGCACAGCAAACAATGGTGGCAAGCACCGCTGGCAAAATTTGCCTTAGGGGGCTATCGTGCGATATTTAAAAAAGACCCCTTGCCTGTCATCTTAAATAAAATCAAAATCAAGCAAGTGCCATTTGTTGAACACAAAGGCAACATCATCTACCTAGAAATCGGACGATGGCTCAAAAACAGCGAATTCATCATGAACGCCATCAAAAAAGCACAGGTCAATCAAGGCGTTTTAGAAAAAGAGCAGCTATCTTTATACATTGAGCCAAATTTCGCTGAGATTTTAAGTTTTGGCGACCCCAACGCTCCCATCATCACCGAAAAAGATAACCCCAACCCTAAGCCAAACCAAGACAAACAGGGCAAAGCCGCCAAGACCGCTTAGCCGCTCATCAAAAAAACCACCATTATTTATGGTGGTTTTTTTATGTCAAATCATTCGTCCAGTTAGCCGACTTTAATGATGTTCGCAGCTTTCATCTCATCATCAATCTGATGCGTGGCGATGACAAGCACACCGATGTGTCCGTCCGCCTGCATCTGAGTTAGGCTGTGCCAGACGGTTTGACGAGTGTGCTGGTCAAGCCCTGCAAACGGTTCATCAAGCAGTAGCACCGCTTTTGGGGTAAGTAGCAGGCGAGCTAATGCCACACGACGACCCTGACCGCCTGAGATTGCCATGCCGTATTCGCCAAGCGGTGTATCTAGCCCCTTAGGCTGACGATTTGCCCAAGCAGACAATCCCACTTTATCCAGTACTGCCCACAGTTCATCGTCGCTGGCAGATGGCTTGCCCAGTCTTAGGTTATCTGCCAAAGTCTGGTCAAAGATGTCCACGCTCTGCCCCAGATAACCAAGCGACCGCCCAAAATCCACCACATCGATATCCACACCATTCACCAAAATCTCGCCGCCCACACGGTCTAGCTCCCCTGCCAGCGTGCCAAGCAGCGTGGATTTGCCCGCTCCTGACGCACCGATGATAAGCACAGGCTTGTTGGGCGTTAATGTGCCATTGATGTTGGTTGCTGATGTCAGAGCTTTTGGCATTTTTACCGATACATCGTGCAGATGAATGGTGGGCGTGCCTGTTAGGGGCTGTTTTTGGGTGCTTGATTTGCCATCAATTAGGGCGTTGATGCGAGCTTTGGCAAGCAGACTTCTGCCCCATGCTAAAGGCTCACTCACCAGTCCAAGCACAATCTCCAAAAGCCCAAGCAACCCCAAAAATAACGCCAAGACAACAGCAGGATTGACGGCGGTGTGATGATTGAGCGTCTGCATGGTGAATGGCTCAATTTGACCAGAAAACAGCGTGGCTGCCACCATCAGCAGTGCCACCACAGCGATGGCGATGATAAGCTGAATGAGTGCTTGGTGGTTTCGTCTTAGTCGCATGGCTTGGCGGGTGGTGGTGGTGTGTGCCTTATCTTGTGCCAAAAGCGTCGCCACCTGCCCATCCCATCTGCCCCATGTAAGTAGGGCAGTCAAAGCAGGCAAGGTATTTAGCAGCTGGCTCTTTTTTTGGGTGAGCTGTACATTTTCATCTTGTGCCAGTCTGACCCCCTGTTTTAGGGTTAATAATGCCACAAATAGCGTCGCCACCACACACACCACGCTAAACAATGCCTTTGGCATGACCAACAGCACCAGCACCGACAGCACCACGACCGCAAGCGATGCCACAATCCATGGCGAAATCAGCCGTAGCGGCAGCTCATCAAGCGTATCGATGTCTCGCACCAGTCGCTGCATGGTCTCACTGCTGCTTTGGGTGTACTGCCTGTTCATGCGAACCGACAGCGGCAGATTCGCCCAGCGAGCAAAAAACCTGACCCTAAGCTCTTTTAACAAGCCAAATACCGCATGATGCGACACCATCAAATCGCCATAACGGGCAAAAGTACGCACGATGGCAAAGCCACGAATGATGGCAGACGGCATCAGATAATTAAAAGCGTGCGAGCCTAAGGCAATCACTCCTGCCACGCCTGCCATCGTGATGAACCACCCTGAGAGCATGACCAACCCCAGCACAGACAGCACGGTGGCAATGCCTAAAAGCCACGCAATGCACCACACCAGCTTTTGGCTAAGCAAAAGCTGTCTTAGGCGAAATTTTTCATCTTGCTGTCTCATGCCATCTCTCCGCTGTCCACACCTTTGTTGGCATCTTTGCCCAAATAATGCACTTCATCAAATGCCACGCCTGCCCCATCATGCGTTACCCAAATCACGGTCTTATCCTTGCTGACACGGCTTAACAGCTCTTTGATATGCCCTGCTGTCTGACTGTCTAAATGCTCGGTCGGCTCATCAAGTAGCCATACTTTGGCATCTTGCAGCAGCAGCTGAGCGATGGCGATACGCTGACCTTGCCCGCCAGACAGTCCGCTGCCACGCTCACCAAGCACAGTATCCATGCCATCAGGCAGCCCATCAATCACGCCTTTTAAATCCACCGCTTGCAATGCCGCCATCAGCTCATCACAGGTAGCGTCTGGCTTGGCAAGTCGCAAGTTATCAGCAATGCTCATCGGCAGTAGTGGCGGCGTCTGCGACAGATAGCCAAACTGCTGGCGAAGTGCTGCCACATCGATGTCGCCAAACCGTGCCGATTTGCCATCAGCATGGATGATGACATCACCTTCAAAGTCGCCAAAGCCAAGCAAAATCTGCAAAATCGTGGATTTACCCACACCACTTTCGCCCATCAAAGCCGTACATCTGCCCGCCCCAAAAGTGAGCGTGGTCGGCGACAGTCTGACTCGACCATCGTCGCCAAAAGCAGTGATGTTTTTTAGTTCAAAGGCAGGCGGATTATTAAAAACAAAACGCACAGCGCCCATCTGCTTTGCTCGAAAATTAAGCATCGGAGCGATGGCTTTGGCACACGCCACCGCTTGACCTTTGACATGGTATTCCGCTCCGAGCCTACGAAGTGGTGCATAAAACTCTGGCACAAGTAATAAGATGAACAACGCTTCGCCATAGCCCGTCAGCATCTGCCCTTTTGCCCACGGCAACACACCCATCAGCCCAAAGCCTAGATACACCGCCACCAACGCAATGGATAAAGCGGATAAAAATTCAAGCACCGCACTGTTTAAAAAGGCGATTTTTAGTACATCCATCGTCCGCTTGCGATAATTGTCCGAACTTCGCTCAATGTCTGCTGTCGCAATATCCACCGCCCCAAGCCGTGATAGCGTATTGACCCCACGAATCCAGTCCAAAAACCGACCGCCCAGCTGTGCCAGAGCGTCCATCTGCTCACGACTCTTGCGAGCGGTCGCCACGCCAATGATTGCCATAAAAATCGGCACCAAAGGCGCGGTGGCAAGCAGTATCACAGCCGCTGTCAGATTATGATACGCCACACAGCCTGCCAAGATGATGGGTGTGGCAACAGCGGTCATCTTTTGTACATGAAAGCGAGCATAGCCAATCAGATGCTCAGGCTCATCGACAACCTTACTCGCCAGCACGCCATCAGAACCAAAATAGCGTCTTGCCTGCCCAAGCACACCCAGCTTCTCAAACAGCCTTGCTCGCACACGCCCAGCGACATCGATGCCGATATTGGTCAAGATGACATCTTTGGCATAGCCCAGCACAATGCGTATCAGCATACACACCAAGAGCACCGCCAAATATACCCACAGCCCATCTGCTTGATAAGACACCCCATGCACAAAAACATCAAACCAACGCCCAAAAATCAACACCAATACATACGCCTGAACCACCAGCACCAACACACTCGCCACATCCAAAAGCCATGCCATCATCATGGATTTTTTGACAGGGGCGAACACCGCACCCAAAAACGCATTTGCCATGATGTCATCTTGGCTTCGTCGTTGTCGTCTGGCTTTGGCTTTGGGTGGTTGATTGACTGATGGGCGGTTTTTTTGGTGATGGTCGGTCATGGCGTTATAGTTATAAAAAGATGTGATGGCAAGGATTTTTTATGGCAAAAAACGACTAAAAATAGATCGTTTCATTATCGCTAAATTTGCCCCACTTTTCAAGACAACACGACAAAATATCAAAAAATTAATCCCCCAATTTTGATGGCAACACGACGATGATTTTTTATCACGCCCAATCAATGACAATCCAATGCCATTTTCTTACTTGATTTATTGCTTGATGGATAAAAAACACAAAAAAATATACTGGATAACTACCTACCCAGTATATTTTTTGTATTTTGTATGCAGTCATACAAATGGCTGCATATTATTCTGATTGGGTCTGTGGTGGATTATTTGCCACGGAACAAAAAGCCAAGCACAAACAAAATCACCGCCACTACCAAGAATACATAAGCAAAGCTCTCAGACAGACCTGCCACCCCTGAAAAACCCAAAAGACTCGCCACCAATGCAATGATTGCAAAAATAATCGCCCAACGCAACATAATACCACTCCTATATGATAAGTTTAAATACTTTAAATTAAGAATTAATGAATTTCTCTTGTCTTGGGATTGTTCAATAATTCTTAATAGGATTATAAGTATTTTTTGACCAGTTTGCTCGGTATTTTTGTAATCATTGAACAGGGTTTTGTAAGGTTTGGTTAAATTTTTGTCTAAAAATCACCCTGATAGCAACTTTATTGCTGCACTCATACTGCCGAGCTGACCCATTTTGGTAGCCAATAACCTGATAACATTCAAATAGCTTTCAATGACTTTCAATAAAAAGCAACAAAATAAGGGCAATCGCTTGCCCTTATTGTCTATCTAGTGCCAGATTATTTTGGTTCAACCATCTGTTCAGGGCGGACGATTTCGTCAAACTCATCGGCAGTTAATAGTCCAAGCTCTACTGCTGTCTCTTTTAATGATTTGTCGTTTTTGTAGGCGGTTTTGGCGACTTTTGCGGCATTTTCGTAGCCGATTTTGCGATTTAGGGCGGTAACCAGCATCAAAGAGTGATGCAAGAAATAATCAATCTTTTCACGGTTTGGCTCAATGCCAATCGCACAGTTATCATTAAAGCTGTTAATGCTATCGCCTAGCAAGCGAATGGATTGTAGTAGGTTATAGCCAATCACAGGCATATAGACATTAAGCTCAAAATTACCGCTTGCCCCTGCCATCGAAATGGTGGTGTCATTGCCAATGACCTGACAGCAGACCATCGTCATCGCCTCTGACTGGGTTGGGTTTACTTTACCAGGCATAATGGAGCTACCCGGTTCGTTTTCAGGAATGCGTAACTCGCCTAAGCCACATCTAGGACCACTTGACAGCCAGCGGACATCATTGGCGATTTTGTTTAGGCTGACCGCCAAAGTCTTTAAAGCACCAGATGCGAACACTTCGGCATCACGGGCGGCTAGGGCTTCAAATTTATTAGGAGCGGTTACAAAGGGCAGACCTGTCAAATTGGCAATCTCTTGGGCGGCTTTGACGGCATAGTCTGGGTGGCTATTTAGCCCTGTGCCAACTGCTGTACCACCAAGCGGCAGCTGATAAAGACCAGTCAAGGCACTCTCAATCCGCACCAAAGCTAGGTCAAGCTGGGCAACATAACCGCTAAATTCTTGACCTAGCGTCAAAGGCGTGGCATCTTGTAGGTGGGTGCGTCCGATTTTGACAATGTCTTTAAAATCGTCTGCTTTTTTGGCAAGCGTTTCACGCAGGCGTTTGATGGCAGGGATTAAAAGACGATTTATCTCAACGGCACTTGCCACACGAATGGCGGTGGGGAAGCTATCATTGGTGGATTGGGCGTGATTGACATCGTCATTGGGGTGGACAGGCTTGTAAGTGCCTTTTGGGTTGCCTGCAATTTCGTTGGCACGGTTGGCAAGCACTTCATTCATATTCATATTAGACTGTGTGCCAGAGCCTGTTTGCCAAACCACCAGCGGAAACTGGTCGGCAAGCTCCCCTGCCAAAATCTCATCACACGCCTTGATAATCAGCCCTGCCTTGTCATTGTCAATACGCCCAAGACCGCTGTTGGTAATGGCGGCGGCTTTTTTGACGGTTGCCATTGCGTGAATGAGTGGGGTGGGTAGGGTCTCACCGCCGATTTTGAAATTTTCACGGCTTCGTTGGGTTTGAGCCCCAAAGTAGGCGTGAGCAGGAACGGCAATCTCGCCCATCGTGTCTTTTTCGGTGCGGGTGGTGATGTCAGTCATGGTGTTTTTCCTTTTGGATGAAGTCTTAGTGGATTTGGTTGGTGAATTTGGTTTACAATAACACAGCAACACTATATCATCATTAAAAATAATTCTCAATCACTAATTATTATCATTTAATCAACCACCATTTATCGACAGCAAGCTCATGGACAACACCACACTTAGACAAGCCATCAAAAAACAGCGAAAAGCACTCACCCCAAGACAGCGACAACGCTCCGCCCTGCTCGCCAGCCTACACCTGCCCAAGCTGCTGCCACACCTGCCCAAGAATGCCAAGATTGGGCTGTATCTGGATGGTTTTGGTGAATTGCCGACCGCACCGATTCTTAAATTTTGCCAAAAATATGGCTTTACACCCTGCCTGCCCATCACGGTCCAGGACAAGCCTTTGACATTCGCTCCATGCTTTTATGAACTGACCAAAACACCGCTCAAACGCCATCGACTCGGCATGAAAGAGCCATTTGCCAAGATGAGCATCACGGCAAATGAGCTTGATTGTATCATCTGCCCTTTGGTGGCGGTGGATAGGCAGGGCAATCGACTGGGCATGGGCGGCGGCTTTTATGACCGCACCTTTGCCACTTTTCGGGGCTTAAAAGTGGGCTGGTGCTATGATTTTCAAATCGTGGAGAGATTGGCGGTGAATGACTGGGATAAAGGCGTGGACATCATCATTAGCGATGGCGGTGTGATTAGAGCGGGTTGATGTTGATTAAAAAATCAATAGATTTAATGAGCTGTATCTTAATGCTGGGTTATGCTGTCGCTAACCTAGCCTATGGGCTAGTAAAAAAATTTCAAATAGTTTGGAGATTTTAAAGTTTAGAAGCATAAAAACAAAGAAAAGAAATAAGTTAAAATAATATACTAATGTATAAAATAATAAAATAAGAATAATGGCCATATCTTATATTGTCTTATTGATATGACTCATAAGTTGGATTAAACTTTTAAAACCCAACAAATCCAACAAGCGAACCTTATCCACCCACCATCTCGCACGCCACCTTTATCGCCTGTCTTAGGCTATTACTGCTTGCCTTGCCTGTACCTGCCAAATCAAGAGCGGTGCCGTGATCCACCGAAGTGCGGACATAGGGCAACCCTAGCGTGATGTTCACCGTATCACCAAAGCCGTGTGATTTTAATGGGGCAAGCCCTTGGTCGTGATACATGGCGATGATGGCATCCGCCCCAGACAGATATTTATCGGTAAACAGCGTATCGGCAGGCATAGCAAGGCTGATGTCCATGCCTGCATCACAAAATGATTGTAGCACAGGATTGATGATGGTCATCTCTTCATCGCCCAGATGACCGCTCTCGCCTGCGTGTGGGTTTAGACCACAGACTAAGATTTTTGGCGATTTTATGCCAAATTTATGCACCATCTCGTCATGGGTGATTTGTACCGTTTGGCGGACCTCGTCAGGCGTGATGGCATCAGCCACCGCCCTTAGTGGTATGTGCGTGGTAACGAGTGCGACACGCATTTTGGCATTGGCAAGCATCATCACCACCTTATCACAGCCTGCCTTTTGCATGAAATATTCGGTATGCCCGCTGAACATCTGCCCATCATCCAGACGAATGTCTGCATCAATCAGCACCGATTTTTGGATGGGTGCGGTAACGATTGCCCCAACCACACCAGCACTTGCCAGCTCGTGTGCCAGATTGAGCTGCTGCTCGACCATTTGGGCGTTTTGTGTGCTTAGCTGCCCTGCGATGACATTATCATGACAAGGCGTATTCATCATATAGACACCATCTGCCCCAGAGCGAGCGGCAGCCAGCATTTCATGCTCATCAACCACCCTGACAGTCGGCACATCATCAATCGCTCCCACCGCCTTTAATTGAGCCGCTCTTTGATAAAAGGCGTCCACATCTGCCGTAATGACAATCGGCACTGTCAGCTCATCACGATGATGACACAAGACATCAATGACAATGTCCATGCCAATGCCCGCAGGCTCGCCTGTGGTGATGAGTAGGGGTTTTGTGTGTGGTTTTTTTTGGGCGGCTGTGCGGTTCATGATAACTTTCTCTTATCTGATTTGGTGTGTTTATAAATAAAATTATGGATAAATTTCGCATTTATTATATCGCTTTTGTGCTAAAATTTGCGTCTAAATTTACCAATCATCACAATCAATAAAAAAAGTATCCACACGCCATGACAGATACCGCAAAAAAACCCAGCAAAGAAACCAGCGACGACCTATTAAGCCTACAACCACCGCACAGCATCGAGATTGAGCGAGCGTTGTTGGCATCGCTTATGAGTATTGATGAGTCCTTTGAAAAAATCGACAACATCATCACCGATGACGACTTTTATGGCGAACGGCACAAGCACATTTTTCGGGCAATCACCCATCTATCACGGATGAACCAGCCTTATGACAGCTTGATGGTATATGACTATCTAAACACCCAAAATCTGCTCAATGCCGCAGGTGGCGAAGAGTATCTCATGCAGATTAACCAAAGCACGGGCACGCTGTTTAATCTGGTGCCTTATGCCGAACGAGTGCGTGAATTTTCGGTGTATCGGCAGCTGATTAAGACTGCCAATAATATGCTCAATCTTGCTTACCACCCAAAAAAACAGACGGTCAGCGAAATCCTAGACACCGTCGAAGCCGACATCTTTCGCATCAACGAAAACTACACCAGCGGCGTGGGCAAACAAGGCATACAGAACATCACAGACATTCTGATGAATGTAACCAATCAGCTGGCTGAATTAAAAGCACGAGACGGCTCGATGATTGGTCTTGCCACACCTTTTGAAGAGCTGAACAACAAAACACAAGGGCTTCAAAAAGGCGACATGATTGTCGTGGCGGCTCGTCCGTCTATGGGTAAGACCACCTTTGCCATGAACCTTGCCGAATCGGTACTCATGCAGGGGCTGCCTGTGGTGGTGTTTTCTATGGAGATGCCTGCCGAAGCCATTGCAACTCGTATGCTGTCGTCGCTTGGGCAAATTAACCAAACCAACCTGCGTTCTGCCAACATGAGTGAGCAAGAGTGGGCTCAGCTGTCCACCGCCATCACCATGCTCCAAGACAAACACCTGTATGTCGATGCTCGTAACAACCTACCGCCGACCGAGATTCGCTCCAGCTGCCGCCGCATCGCCAAAAACCACCCTGATACAGGTCTGGGTATGGTCATCATCGACTATTTGCAGCTCATGAAAGTCCCTGGCATGGAGAATAACCGTGTGGGCGAGATTGGCGAGATTAGCCGCAGTATCAAGGCACTCGCTCGTGAGATGAATTGCCCTGTAGTTGCCCTATCACAGCTCAACCGTAGCCTAGAACAGCGACCCAACAAACGCCCTGTGATGTCGGATTTGCGTGAATCAGGGGCGATTGAACAAGATGCCGACTTAATCATGTTCATCTATCGTGATGAAGTGTATAATAAGGACAAAGCGGATAATAAGGGCTTTGCTGAGATTATCATCGGTAAGCAGCGTAATGGTCCGATTGGCACGGTGCCGCTACGCTTTGAAGGGCAGTTTACCCGCTTTACCAACTTCATCGAAAGCTATGGCATGCCTGATGACTATGAAGAAGAATAGTGATGGTGGCTGGCGTGTGATTTACGATTTGATGGTTGTTAAATGGTTGTTAAACAGCAATGAAACAGCCATTTAACGGTCATAATCATACAATACCAAGCCCAAAACCAACCACCAAACAACACCAACAACAAACAAACAAAAAATAACAACAAACCAAATAACCATGCGAAACACCACCTTAGCCATCAACCAAAGTGCCTTAGCACACAATCTGTCCGTCATCAAACGCACCCTAAACTCCGACCGCCCCGCCAAAGTCATGGCGATGGTCAAGGCGAATGCCTATGGGCATGGCGTATCGCACGCTTTGGCAGGATTAAAAAATGCTGATGCCTTTGGGGTGGCGTGCATGAGTGAAGCCCTTGAAGTCAAAAGGGTCTGCGACATTCTGGGCATCAGACGACCGATTGTCCTAATCGAAGGTGTGTTTGATGAAGATGAATGGCTAAGTGCCTTAAAAGAAGACTTCGGCTGCGTCATTCATAACCAAACGCAGCTTGACTTTGCCATCAAGCACCCTGCCTGTGATGACAGCTTTACCCGCACCATCTGGCTAAAATACAACACAGGCATGAACCGCTTAGGCTTTGATAAACATGGCGTCATCAAAGCCGCCAATGCCCTACACAATCTGGGTTACAAGCTGATTTTAACCAGTCATTTTGCCTGTGCTGATGAAGATGACAGTCCCATCACCGCCAAGCAAATCAGCCGTTTTAATGAGCTGCTAGATGAGCTTCATGGCAGTGTAAGTAGCGACATTCAAGCGTCATTGTGCAACTCGGCAGGGATTTTTCATTGCCCTAGCGAGCATCATGACTGGGTGCGTGCAGGCATCGCTCTGTATGGCTCTAGCCCCTTTGCTCACATCAGCCATCGCACACTCCACCTTAGACCTGCAATGGTATTTGGCTCGCACATCATGGCGATACAGCCTGTGGATGCAGGCGAGTCGGTAAGCTATGGGGCATTATGGCAAGCTCAAAAACCAAGCCGTATCGGCATCATCAGCTGTGGCTATGGCGATGGTTATCCCCGTGTGGTGTCAGGGGCATCGGTCGGTATCATTATCGATGGTCGCATGACATTTGCCCCCATCATCGGTCGAGTGGCGATGGACATCATGATGATAGACATCACCGACATCGCCTGTGATGTTGGCACACCTGTCATTCTTTGGGGCGGTGATGACGCTCCGAGCATCGATGAAGTCGCTGCCTGTGCAGGGACGATTGGCTATGAACTCATGTGCCGCACGACCGCACGACCCATCAGAGAAGTCATCATTTAAGTAGCTCATCGCTACATATCCATGACTTTGATAAGGTTTTTTAAAAAAACCACTAGCCATTTAAAATGAGCTTTGATATACTGAAATTTTTTCATAAAACAAGGAGTCGCCATGAGCGTTCGTCATTTTTTAACCCTACTTGACCTATCCAAAGACGAATTACAAGCCATCATCAAGCGAGCTTGCGAACTCAAAAAAATGCAGCACGCAGGCGAGATTTATCGCCCTTTTGTCGGTCGCACCCTTGCCATGATTTTTGAAAAATCAAGCACTCGTACTCGTGTGTCTTTTGAGACAGGCATGGGGCAGTTTGGCGGACAGGCGTTATTCTTATCGCCCAACGACACCCAGCTGGGTCGTGGCGAGCCCATCGAAGATTCGGCACGAGTGATTAGCTCGATGACCGACATTGTGATGATTCGTACCTTTGCTCATCAAAAAGTGCAGACCTTCGCCGAGTATTCTAGCGTGCCTGTCATCAATGCCTTGACCGATGATTATCATCCTTGTCAGCTACTGGCTGATATGCAGACTTTCTTTGAACATAAAGGCGACATCAAAGGCAAGACCGTTACTTGGGTGGGCGATGGTAATAATATGTGCAATTCGTACATTCTGGCTGCCGAACAGTTTGATTTTCATCTGAACATCGCCACGCCACAAGGCTATAAGCCAAACAGCGAGCTGACCGAGAGATACGCCCACCGCCTAACGCTCACCAACAGCGTCGCTGATGCCGTCAAAGGCTCACATCTGGTCGTAACTGATGTCTGGGCAAGCATAGGGCAAGAAGCAGAACAAAAACAGCGTGAAAACGACTTTGCAGGCTTTCAAATTACCCGTGAACTCTTAGACACCGCTGATAAAGAAGTGCTGTTCATGCACTGCCTACCTGCTCATCGTGGCGAAGAAATTAGTCATGACCTATTAGACGACCCCCGCTCGGTGGTTTGGGATGAAGCCGAAAACCGCTTGCACGCTCAAAAAGCCTTGATGGAGTTTTTATTAAAAGACAAAATCAAACTCAGCTAATCCCATTGCCAACCCCATTCATAAAAAAACGCACCAACGCCAAACGGTGTGTTTTTTTATACCACCCACAATTAAAAGATAATTTAAAAGATAATTACAAATCTACAAACAAATACATAGATGCCTTTTACAATGCCTAGCGGTATTTACCGAAAGCGAACACATCAGCGGGGAGATTTTCATTATAATTGAGCCGATTTTTTATTCATTTTTCCATCTTTTAATCATCTTTAAGTAAGGGATGCTCTCATGACTACTTTGACCAACATCGTTCGCTTTAGCACCGCATTGACCTTAGGTGCATTCGGTCTTGCCACGCTTAACGCCCACGCCAACCCCAATCAAAGCTACAATCACATCAGCTTTTCGGTAGAAGCACAAGAAGAAGTGGATAATGACGAAATCCAAGTAAGGCTCAGCAAGACTGCCCAAGCCAAAACTGCCAAAGAAGTCGCCAAAACGCTCAACAAAACCATTAACGACGCCCTAGCCATCACCAAAAAATACCCCAATGTCAGCGTAAAAACAGGACATCAAAGCACCTACCCAAATTACGGTACGAACAATACCATTACAGGTTTTACAGGCAGCGCATCCATTCAACTAAAAAGCCAAAACTTTGAAGAAGCCAGCCAGCTCATCGCTGACTTGCAGACCATGATGGCGGTTAATGACATCTCTTTTAGCGTCTCTGATGCCGCCCAAAAAGACATCAATCAACGCCTAACCCTAAATGCCGCCAAGCGTTTTCAAGAACAAGCCCAGACCATAAGCCTTGCTTTTGGGGCAACTGATTATAAAATCGTCTCGGTACGACTGGGCGAAGGGGATCATTATTACGCACGCCCAATGGCAGCGATGGCGATGGCAAAAGACGCCAGTGCAGGCATTGAAAATCCTAACTTTGAAGGCGGCAAAACCATCCTTGGCTATCAAGCCAGCGGTACGATTGAGCTGATTAAATAGGTCTGATTGACACAAATCTGGCTTGCCTACTGGGTAAGCTGGCTTTGGCTGTCGTACTGGACTTTTAAGGCACACGATTTTGTGTTATGATGAGCCTTTTGACTGTTTTTAAAATTTTTATTTAAACTCCGATATGGATACAACAATGACCAACAAAAAAACCTTATTTAGCATTACTTTATTATCACTTTCACTGGCTTTGGCAAGCACCGCTCATGCCGATGACACCATCACCGAAGGCGACATCGTAGCAGGTGAAGTGGTTGAATCATCTGCTACCGACACCAGTGCCATCAAGAGCATCGAACAAGATGGCAAGCGAGTAACCACGGTTAATCTGTCTAACTACGCCAAGACGGTCAATCAGTCCACTTGGTCGCCGAACATGAAAGTTAATACCGCCATGACGGTAAAAATGCAGGTACTGCTTGACTGGAATCACGCCAGTCCAGGTCCGATTGATGGCGGCTGGGGCATGAACAGCAAAAAAGCTCTGATTAACTTCCAAAAAATCAGCGGTCTTGAACCCACAGGCAAAATGGACGAAGCAACATGGGCGGCATTGACCGAGAACATCGACCCCAATCAGCCTGTGCTGGTCTCATACACCATCACCGCTGACGATGTCAAAGGTCCTTACAAGGCTCTACCAAGCGATGCTGAAGCTCGCTCCAAGCTAAAAGCCCTAAGCTATGAAAGCATTCAAGAGATGCTGGGCGAACGCTTTCATATGGATGTCGCTTATCTAAAAAAACTTAATCCAAACAAACGCTTTGTTGAAGGCGAAACCATCACCGTCATCAACACAGGAAAGCCGTTCTCTGGGCGTGTTACTCGTGTGGTGGCTGACCGAGCCGAAAAAATCCTATACGCCTATGATGGCGATAAGCTCGTGGCAACCTATCCAACTACCGTTGGAGGTACCGCCACTTCCACCCCCGGTGGTAAATTTAAAGTCGTCAATAAGGTCAAAATGCCGCACTACAAAGCCACCGTCAATCGTGATAGCGAAACCAACAAAAAGACCTTCATTCTACCACCCGGACCAAACAGCCCTGTGGGCGTAGTATGGCTTGGTCTGAACAAACCAAGCTACGGCATTCATGGCTCGCCAAGACCAGAAGGCATCAGTCGCCAAGAATCGCTGGGCTGCGTGCGTCTGACCAACTGGGATGTACTGGAACTGTACGCCAACATTCAAAACGGTGCAACGGTTGAGATTCGCTAAGCCTTTGCATTATCCATTGAATATCAAGCCAAAAGTTTTCGCTTTTGGCTTTTTTTATTGGGTTATCCCATAATATAGGCGTATATTTAGCCATATTGGATAAATAATCTCTTGTATTTATTCAAATTATTTTAATATCGCCCATTGCTGTTATTGATGACTTTCCTGTATTGATGGTATAATAGACAAATAAGCTGTATCAATAATTATTCAAGCATAATTATGTAACAAAACCCGCTTATTTGTTTTATTTTTATAAGGAAAACTTATGTTTCAATTTACCCATCCCCAAAGCCCTTTGCGTGATGCCATCACTGCCGCCTATCGCCTTGATGAGCAGACAGCCGTACAAAATCTAGCATCCACCCTAGAATTTTCCCAAACCCAAAAAACCGAAATCACTGAGCTGGCTCGTCGTCTCATCACGCAGGTGCGTGCCGACCGCTCAAAGTCATCGGGCGTGGACGCACTCATGCACGAGTTTTCGCTGTCTAGCGAAGAAGGCATCGCTTTGATGTGTCTTGCCGAAGCCCTACTTCGTATCCCTGATAATGCCACGCGTGATAAGCTGATTCGTGATAAGCTGGCTGATGGCGACTGGAAGAGTCATGTTGGCAACAGCCCATCGATGTTCGTCAATGCCGCCGCTTGGGGTCTGGTGCTGACAGGCAAGCTGACTGCCGATGTGAGCGAAAAATCGCTTGGCTCTGCCCTAACTCGTGTGATTCAAAAAGGTGGTGAACCGTTCATTCGTGGCGGTGTGAATTATGCCATGAAAATGCTTGGCAAACAGTTCGTTACAGGTCAGACCATCGATGAAGCCCTAAGAAACGGTAAAGAGCGTGAAAAGCTCGGTTATCGTTTCAGCTTTGATATGCTGGGCGAAGCGGCGATGACTGCTGCCGATGCTGACCGTTATTATAACGACTATGTAACCGCCATTCACGCCATCGGCAAAGATGCCCAAGGTCGTGGCGTCTATGATGGCAACGGCATCTCTGTCAAGCTGTCTGCCATCCACCCACGCTATTTCCGTGCTCAGCATGAGCGAGTGATGAGCGAGCTTTTGCCACGCCTAAAAGCCCTATTCATGCTTGCCAAAGAGTACCACATCGGTCTAAACATCGATGCCGAAGAAGCCAACCGCTTGGAGCTGTCGCTTGATTTGATGGAAAAGTTGGTGTCAGATCCTGATTTGGCAGGTTTCAACGGCATCGGCTTTGTGGTGCAAGCCTACCAAAAACGCTGCCCTTATGTGATTGACTATCTCATCGACCTTGCTCGTCGCAACAACCAACGCCTAATGATTCGTCTGGTCAAAGGGGCTTATTGGGACAGCGAAATCAAATGGGCTCAGGTCGATGGCATGGACGGCTACCCTGTCTATACCCGCAAAGTGCATACCGACATCTCATATCTGGCGTGTGCCCAAAAGCTACTAAACGCACAAGATGCGATTTTCCCACAGTTTGCCACGCACAACGCCCAAAGCCTTGCCACCATCTACAAGATGGGCGAAGGCAAAGACTTTGAATTCCAGTGTCTACACGGCATGGGCGAGACGCTTTATGACCAAGTTGTTGGCGACAATAATCTGGGTCGTCGTGTGCGTATCTATGCCCCTGTTGGCACACATAAGACCCTACTGGCTTATTTGGTGCGTCGCTTGCTTGAAAATGGTGCCAACTCATCATTCGTTAACCGTATCGTGGATGAGAAAGTCAGCATTGACGAGCTGACCATCTCGCCACTAGATGAAATTGACATCAATAACATCACCAGCAACCCACTGACACCAAAGCCACGCCACATCTATGGCGAGCGTCTAAACTCATACGGCATCGACCTAAGCAATGAGCATGTACTTGCTCAGCTACAAGCCGACATGAACGCCGCTTTGGGCATTGATTTTAACATTCAGTCCATCGTCAGCGTGAATGCAGAGCATCAAGCCCCACATCAGGTACTAAACCCTGCCAATCATGCCGATGTGGTCGGTCGTGCATCATTCCTAAACCCTACATCTGTGCCGCAGGTCATCACCGCTGCTATCGATGCCCAACAAGGCTGGCAAGCCACCCCGCCAAAAGTGCGTGCCGACATCTTACGCCGCTTTGGGGATATGTTAGAGTCGCCAAAATACATGGCACTACTGATGATGATTGCGGTGCGTGAAGCAGGCAAAACCCTACTTAACACCATTGCCGAAGTGCGTGAAGCGGTTGATTTTTGTCGTTATTATGCCGACGAAACCGAACGCCTAAACCTAAACAGTCCTGTCGGCACGATGGTCGCCATCAGCCCTTGGAACTTCCCACTTGCCATCTTTGTTGGCGAAGTGGTGTCTGCCCTAGCCGCAGGTAACACCGTCGTTGCCAAGCCAGCTGAGCAGACTTCCATCATCGCTCATCTGGCGGTAACTTGGCTGCACGAAGCAGGCGTACCAAAAGATGCCCTACAACTGGTCTTGGGTGCAGGCGATGTGGGTGCGGCATTGACCACAGACAATCGCATCGATGGTGTGATTTTCACAGGTTCTACCGATGTTGCCAAACGCATCAATGGCATCTTGGCACAGCGAGCGGACAACCCTGTACTGATTGCCGAGACAGGTGGCATGAATGCCATGATTGTCGATAGTACTGCCCTGCCCGAGCAGGTGTGTACTGATGTCTTAGCATCTGCCTTTGATTCAGCGGGTCAGCGTTGTTCGGCACTGCGTATCCTGTGTATCCAAGAAGATGTGGCTGACCACATGATTGAGATGATTAAAGGGGCGATGGACGAGCTCGTTGTAAACAACCCTGCGTATCTGTCCACCGATGTTGGTCCTGTGATTGATGCTGAAGCACAAGAAAACCTACTAAACCACATCAACACCCTAAAACAGACCGCACCATTTCATGAAGTGAAAATCCGCTCGACAGATACAGGCACTTTTGTTGCTCCAATCATGTTTGAGCTACAAAATCTATCGCAGCTCAAAAAAGAAGTGTTCGGTCCTGTGCTACATGTGGTACGCTTTGCCGCTCATGAGCTTAATGACTTGATTGACAGCATCAATAAAAAAGGCTTTGCCTTGACACATGGCATCCACAGCCGTATTGATGGCACCATCGAGAACATCACCGACCGCATCGAAGCTGGCAATGTGTATATTAACCGCAACATCGTCGGTGCGGTGGTTGGCGTACAGCCATTTGGCGGTCACGGTATGAGTGGTACAGGACCAAAAGCAGGTGGACCATTCTACTTGCAGCGTCTAAGCCGTCTTGACACTTGGGCTGTACCAGCAGTGGACTTCCCTGCCACAGTCAATGAAACCGCCATCAATCAAGTACTAAGTGCCGCCAACAAAGCAGGTCTGGCAACTGACACCGCACAGCTAGAAGCGGCAGCGAACCTTGCCCGTACTTCATCGCTAAACGGTGCCTACACCGTCTTGCCAGGACCGACAGGCGAACGCAACACCCTAGCATGGCGTGCTCCACATGCTGTTACGCTCTACGGTGGCAGTGCGATTGATGCTGTGAAGACTTTGGTGATTTTGGCAGCCAATAACATTCATGCCTACATCACGCCAGAGCATGGTCTGTCTGCCTATGCCGACCATTTTGGTAGCTTGCTGAGCGTCATTGAGCCTGCTGGTGCTGATGCCAACGACATCGTCATCGCCCTAGCAGACATGCCAAGCGATGAACAGGTGCGACTATCGACACTAGACGGTGCGATTCGTCGTGTGATTGATGCCAAAGATGGGCTTGATGTATCACGCCTATACCACGAAATCAGCCAAAGCTACAACACCACCGCCGCAGGTGGTAACGCCAGTCTGATGGCAAGTGCTTAATCTGATGCTCTAAGCAATCCAAACAATACGCATCCTTGTGGTGCGTATTGTTTTTATAAAATCAATTAAAATAACGATAATCATTGAAAAGTTAAACTAAAAAAAAATTTTTATCCTATTGACAAATCCGCACCCCTTGTCAGCTTTGGCATACAGAACCATCGGAGAATTTTCTGCCAAAGCCACGCACAAAATCACAAAAAAAACAAGCTAGTATTTTCTATTTTTTTGGGATATATTGTGCTTACTTAAAAGGCATATGCCTAGATATAGTAATAACAATTCTATCAATTTTTACGCTTAACTGCTTGAAAAGCAATGCTTTTTAAGGGTAATTAAGGCGTCATCGCACTGCCGATACAATTTTTTTCCGCAACTTTTAATACAATATGGAACATACCTATGGTACACATCGATAAAATTAAAGTTACGAAGCGAGATGGACGACTAGAACCCATCAACTTAGAAAAAATCCACAAAGTCATCACTTGGGCTGCCGAAGGTCTAAGCAATGTCTCGGTGTCCCAAGTTGAGCTAAAATCGCACATTCAGTTTTATGATGGCATTCGCACCAAAGACATTCACGAGACCATCATCAAGGCGGCAGCCGATCTCATCTCAGCAGAGACGCCTGATTATCAATATCTGGCGGCTCGCTTGGCGATTTTTCATCTGCGTAAGATTGCCTATGGCGAGTACGAGCCACCCCACCTGTATGACCATGTCGTCAAGCTGACCGACAGCGGCAAATATGACAAGCACATCTTGGCAGATTACAGCAAAGATGAGTTTGATGAGCTTGAAAGCTACATTGAGCATGACCGAGACATGAATCTGGCTTATGCCGCGGTTGAGCAGATGATGGGCAAATATCTAGTACAAGACCGAGTTACCAAGCAAGTCTATGAAAGCCCGCAATTCCTATACATGCTGGTGGGTATGTGTCTGTTTGCAGGCTATGATAAGAGCGAGCGACTGGGTTATGTCAAGCGTTTTTATGACGCCACTTCTAATTTTTATATCTCGCTACCTACTCCCATCATGGCAGGTGTGCGTACGCCAACACGCCAGTTCAGCTCGTGTGTGCTGATTGAATGTGCAGACAACCTAGACAGCATCAACGCCACCACTTCTGCCATCGTTCGCTATGTCTCACAGCGTGCAGGCATCGGCATCAATGCAGGGGCGATTCGTGCCTTAGGTTCACCGATTCGTGGTGGCGAAGCTCAGCACACAGGCTGTATTCCGTTTTTTAAAATGTTCCAAGCGGCGGTCAAATCCTGCTCACAAGGCGGGGTGCGGGGCGGTGCAGCGACCTTATTTTACCCAATGTGGCACCTAGAAGTAGAAAGCCTGCTTGTCCTAAAAAACAACCGTGGTGTTGAAGACAACCGAGTCCGCCACATGGACTATGGCGTACAAATCAACAAGACCCTATACGCCCGCCTAATCCAAAACAAAGACATCACGCTGTTCTCGCCATCTGATGTGCCGGGCTTATACGAAGCGTTCTTTGCTGACCAAGCAGAATTTGAACGCCTGTACACCCAGTACGAAACAGACGAGAGCATCAGAAAACGCTCCATCGCTGCCCGTGAGCTATTTAGTCTCATGCTCCAAGAGCGAGCCAGCACAGGTCGTATCTACATTCAGAATGTTGACCACTGCAATACACACAGCCCATTTGACCCAAGTGTCGCTCCGATTCGCCAGTCGAATCTATGCATGGAGATTGCCCTACCGACCAAGCCACTTGATAACATCAATGATGAAAATGGCGAGATTGCCCTATGCACTTTGTCTGCCATCAACCTAGGAAAAATCAACGACATCACCGACATCGAAGAGCCTGCCGAGCTGATTGTACGCGCTCTTGATGCCCTGCTTGATTATCAAGACTACCCTGTCGCTGCCGCCAAAAAAGGCAGTCTGAACCGCCGTACACTGGGTGTTGGCGTGATTAACTACGCCTATTATCTTGCCAAAAATGGCACTCGCTATTCCGATGCTGCGGCACTGGGTCTGACGCATCGCACCTTTGAAGCGTTGCAATATTATCTATTAAAGGCATCTAACAAACTTGCCAAAGAGCAAGGGGCTTGTCCTTGGTTTGAACAGACAACTTATAGCAAGGGCATTTTACCGATTGATACCTATAAAGCCGACTTAGATAGCATCTGCCAAGAGCCGCTGCACTTTGACTGGGAGAGCTTGCGTACCGACATCAAGACACATGGGCTGCGTAACTCAACGCTGACCGCACTCATGCCGTCTGAGACCAGCTCACAAATCGCCAACGCCACCAACGGCATCGAGCCGCCCCGTGGACTGGTATCCATCAAGCAGTCCAAAGATGGTATCTTAAAACAGGTCGTGCCTGACATCGAAAAACTTGCCAAGCAGTATGAGCTGCTTTGGCAGATGCCCGACAACAACGGCTATCTACGCCTAGTGGGTATCATGCAAAAGTTCATCGACCAGTCCATCTCTGCCAACACCAACTACGACCCATCGAAGTTTGAAGGTAATAAAGTCCCTATGAAGGTACTTATCCAAGACCTTTTGACTGCTTATAAATTTGGGGTTAAGACGCTGTATTATCACAACACTCGTGATGGTGCTGACGACAGTCAAGGCGACATCGATGACGGCTGTGCATCTGGTGCCTGCAAAATCTAAGGCGGTCATCCAACCCATCCAAGCAGTCTGATGTATTGCTTGGATTTTTTACCCAAAATTGTGCTATAATTCGACTCATCAATACGACTGATGGGCGAAATTTTTTTCGCCATCGATAAGCATTTAAACTAGGAAAATATCATGAATATTCAAGCACTCATGCAACAAGCCCAAGCCATGCAAAAGCAGGTAGAAAAAAATGTCGAAGCCGCCAAAGCCAGTCTTGCCACCAAAGAAGTGCACAGCGAATCAGGCAACGGCTTGGTGAAAGTTACCATGACAGGTCGCCATGTGGTCAAACGCATCAGCATCGACCCAAGTCTGATGGATGATGAGCCTGACATGATTGAAGATTTGGTGGCGGCTGCTATTAATGATGCCGTGCGTCAAGCCGACGAGTTGTCCGAAGAAGTGATGGCAGGTGCAACCACAGGCATGGGTCTGCCAAAAAGTATGCAAGGTCTGTTTGGTTAATCGACCGTGCTAACCCCAAAATTTGATCATCTCATCAAAGAGCTGCAACATCTGCCCGGTGTTGGGCAAAAGACTGCCCAACGCATGGCACTGCATCTGCTCTCAAAAAAACGCCTGCAAGGTGCCAGTCTATCACAAGCCCTAGATGTCGCCATGCGTGAAATCGTCGAATGCCGACAATGCCATTCATACAGCGATGAAGACATCTGCCCCATCTGTGCCGATGTGCGTCGTGATGATAGTCTGCTGTGCGTCGTCGAAAGTGCTGCCGATGTGGTGGCAATCGAGCAAAGCGGTGCATATCGTGGCAGGTATTTTGTATTAGGTGGTCATCTCTCTCCCATCGATGGCATCAATGCCGATGATTTGAACATTGACCAGCTGATTTTTCGCCTAAAACAAGAACCCATCAAAGAGCTGATTTTAGCAACTGGGGCGACTGTCGAAGGGCAAACCACTGCCTTTTTTATCACCGATGCCGCCCGCCCCCATGTTGAAAAAATCACCCGACTGGCACAAGGCATTCCAATGGGTGGCGAGCTGGAATATGTTGATAGCCTAACTTTGCATCAAGCCCTACAAAACCGTGCTTTTATCTAAACGAACATGACCACAACACCCCAAAACAGCGACTCACGCTTTGCCTTTTTTCGTGCCGACCACACCAATCACCCAAGCTATGATTTGCCCGTCTCATGGGTACGCAATGAAAACGAGCTGTACGCCTTGATTGATGAGATTGATGAAGTCGATGTGGTCGCCTTGGACACCGAGTTTATTAAACGCACTACCTACTACCCAATTTTAGCACTCGTGCAGGTCAATACAGGGCATGGCATCTATCTGGTGGATGCCCCCAGACTGGATTTGACCGAATTTTGGCAAGCCTTGATAGAAGTGCCAACGATGGTCTGGTATGCTTGTGGCGAAGATTTGGGCATTTTTTATTTATTGGCAAAAAACGCCCCATTGACGAACATCTTTGATGTACAGATTGGCGTTGCTTATTTGACGGGCAAGCTACAAGTAGGGTACAGCCAATCTGTCGCCCAAATCCTAGGCGTTGAGCTGGATAAAGGCGAGAGTCAATCTGACTGGCTGGCACGCCCACTCAGCCAAGAGCAAGAAAACTATGCCGTCAATGATGTGCGTTATCTGTTGGCACTTTATGAAAGCGTCAAACAAAAACTTGAACAAAATCAATTGCTTAACCATGTCATCGAAGACAGCAATCTGTACGCCAAAGAGCTGCATGACACCGCCCACATCAAAGATGAAGTGCTGTATTTGGAGTTTAGCTCACCTGAATATGACCGCACACAGATTGGCGTCCTACAAGCGTTGGTGGCGTGGCGTGAGTCGTTGGCTCGCAGCATCAACGAGCCAAGAACTTTCATCATCAGCAAGCAAGCGATGCGTGAAATCATCGAGACCTTGCCACAGAGCATCAAGCAGCTGGCACAGACCACCATCAATCGCCACGCACTGCGTAAATATGGCGATGAGATTATCCGCATCATTAGTATGGTGAAAGCTCAATCAAAAGAGACACTGCCACCCCTACCACCGCCCGTATATCGCAGTAAAGAAAAGAGCTTTAAAAAACCGCTCGACCAAGCCATCGCCGCTTATAGCCACACACACCACATTCCAGAAAATCTGCTACTCCGTGGTCGATGGATTAATGAGCTGCTGCTGATGGTGGCGTATGACTTGGATGATGAGCATCTGCCCTTAGGGCTGCAAGGCTACCGTAGGGATTGGACGATTAGTACCATCCTACCCCTACTACACAGCCACAAATCCCAAATCAGAGCTGGGTTGGGTTTGAAGTCCTAATTTAACTTCATTATCTACCAAAATAACGATTCATTAGGTCAATACAACAAGGTGAATGGTAAAATAGCACAGACATTGACAAGCGTCTGATTTATGCCTTATCTAAATAGACCGCCTGCATCTCTTTGGGTAATTTATCAATAAGCGATAATTTCATGGCTTTATCATCGCCATTCATCACCATCTCAATGAGTGGTGTGCCATCAAAAGGTAAATCATCAATTTTTTGGGCAAAGACCGCCAAATAATACGCCCCATCGACATCATTATCCATCATCACCCTATCATACACCGCCAAAAATGCCGACTCGCTCGCCCCATTGTTGGCAATGAGCAGATGAATGGCTTGCAAGGCGGTGCTTGGGCGTTGGCACAGGTCAATAATTTGCTCGGAAATTGTCAAGCTATTCATACATTCTCCATTGATGGTTTATCTATACTATACCAATAGAATTTTAAAATTACTACAAATTTAATTTTGGGTGGTAAGCACGAAACATTTAACCCAATGGAATAAAATGACAACCCATCAAATCCCACAATAAAAAAGAGCGATAAGAACCGCTCTTTTTAATCGATAATATCAAGCCAAGCCTTACACTTCTGGGCTATACTCTTCAATCAAAGGCTTTAACTCGCCTGCTTGATACATCTGTAAGATAATATCACTACCACCAATCAGCTCGCCATTCACCCACAGTTGTGGGAAAGTTGGCCAGTTGGCGATTAGGGGCAAAGTGGCACGGATTTCGGGGTTTTCCAAAATATTAACAAAAGCAAACGGACGACCGATTTGGCTTAGCACTTCCACCGCACGGGCAGAAAAACCACATTGGGGGAATTGGGGTGTGCCTTTCATATACAAAAGCACCGCGTGATCTTTGATTTGGTTTTCAATCAATTCTTTGATTTGGGGGTTAATCTCGCTCATAACAGCTCCAAAATGGGGGGGGGAATTGGGGGTATTTTAGCATAAATTGGGCAAAAAATGGCAAATTTCAAGCCAGACCGCCCCAATTTTCCTAATTTTGCCAAAATTT
>JAUNDZ010000021.1 GCA_030525825.1 Moraxella sp. | reverse complement strand
TTGGCAAAATAATTGGCAAATCGCTCGGTGTCTAGTGTGGCGGATGTGATGATGACCTTTAAGTCTTCTCGTTTTGGCAGCAGGCTCTTTAAATAGCCCAAAATAAAGTCGATGTTTAGGCTGCGTTCGTGAGCTTCGTCGATGATGATGGTGTCATAGCGACTCAAAAACTTATCCGAGCCAAGCTCAGCGAGCAAGATACCATCGGTCATCAGCTTGACGATGCTGTACTGACCACCTTCTTCGGTGAATCGCACCTTAAAACTCACTGTCTGCCCCAAAGGCTCGCCCAGCTCTTCGGCGATACGACTTGCCACCGAGCGAGCCGCCAGACGGCGTGGCTGTGTGTGTCCGATTTGCCCTGATACCCCACGACCAGCGAGCATGGCAAGTTTTGGCAGCTGCGTGGTCTTGCCCGAGCCTGTCTCGCCTGCCACGATGATGACCTGATGCTCTTTGATGGCGTTGATGAGCGTTTCGGCTTCTTTGGTAACGGGCAAATCAGGATTTAACAATTCGCCAAGATTATGAGGAATGGCAGCTTGTCTTTTTAAGAAGGCGGCATGAGAGCGACTGAAAATCTCGTCATATTTGGCTTGTTTGGTGAGCTTATCATCGCCGTGTGCGTGTTTGATTTCTTTGGCAAGACGGTGCAGATAGTGTCTGTCTTTACTTAATATGGATGATGAATTCATGAAGTGTATTTAATTAAAATTGAATGAACTGTCAAACTAAGCAAAAACATCTAAGCCTGATGATTTGCTGTCTTAATGATATCTGGATGATTAAGGATGATGACAATATAAAAAAACCAATCAAAAAAGCAGCTATTGTAATGTACTTTTATCTTGTGTGCAAACTTGCCCACAAATTCAATGGGCATTGGGCTAAAAGTGGTATGCCATTGGGGCGAAAAATCGGACGACATGGCTGGGTTTTACTTGTTGAAAAAACTGTTTTTTTTAACTGTCATAAAAACTGTGCTAAAATACGCAAGATTTATTAACCATCATCAGCATGAATACGACCAACGCCCCATCCGTCCAAGACCAATCCATCAGCCCGCTTTGGGTGCTTGTCATCATCTTGATGGTGGCGGTCGTGCATGTGTTCGCCATCATCATTGCCCTGTCGGTCAAAAGCGATGATGAGCCAAAAACCCATGTGTTAGAAGCTCAGATTTTATCCAATGCTCAGTCCATACAGATGAGCAATGGTCGCATCATGAGTCATGCCCCACAAGCTGCCCTACATAATAGGGATGTCAAGCCAAAATTTCAACCATCCACACCGCCAAAGATGGCAAGTACTTGGCAAAGCTCGCAGATGGTGTATGGTGAGCCGACTTTTAGTAATGATACTTATGATGCGTATGAACCGATGAATGATGCTGTCTTTGATGATGAGATGACAGACGCTAATCCGCCAAATACACATCACGACAATCAAACAGCCCAAGAGCAGTCAAAGGCAGCCAAACCCAGCAGCCAAGACATCAAACAAGCACAAATTCAGGCAACCGAACGCATTTATCAGGCGTGGGGACGATATGCTGACATCAGTGATAAACAAATCAAGTTGACCATTCATTTTGATGATACAGGCAATGTTACTCAAATCAAAGTCGTCGGCGGCGACCAAGAGCTTGCCCTAAACGCCACCGCAGCCATCCATGACGCTGCCCCATTTCGTGAAGTGGCGGGACTGACCAAGACGCTGACGGTGGTGCTGGGAACGGTTGGTATGCCTTAGGGATTATTTTAGTTTTAGATAGTTTTAGGTAAAAAAGACATGAAACATCGCAAGTACACGACAGCACTCATATTCTTTGGCATGACGGCTGCACTTGGTATCCATCAAGCGGCTCATGCTGATGATGACTGGGTCATCGAAGTAACCAAGCAAGGCATCACAAACCCCCATCAAGTCGCCATCACGCCATTTGTGGGCAATCAAGCCATGAGTGAGCTGACCTTAGCTACCTTGAAGCAGACCGACCTAAAAATCAGCAATCAAAACCTACCATCTACCCCAGCCACCGCATCGGCAGTACTGGATAATATCTATGTATGGCGAAATACAGGCTATCGTTATGTGGTGGTGGGCGACAGTCATGCCATCTTGGGCAACAAAATCGCCACCAATGTCCACATCATCGACCTAGCAGCCGCCAAGCCCTTAGGCGAGCGGTTCACGCACATCTCAGGTGATGACCCAGAGCAAATCAAGGCGGCGGCGAATGCCATTGGTGCCAAGATTTATGCGATGATTACAGGGGCGTCTTTTGATATGACGGGTAAGATTGCCTATGTCGAAGAGATGGGCGATGCCATATACAAGACTTCTGCCCTAAAAGTGATGGATGTCGCCACCCAAAGCAGTCGCACCATTGACACCGTACAAGGGGCAATCCTAACGCCTACTTTCTCGCCAGATGGTCGCACGATTGCCTATACAGTGCTTACAAATCATGCTTTACCTGTGATTTATCAATATCAGCTGGACGGTGGGCAAAAGACCCTTTTGACGCCATTTAAGGGCAGTAATCTATCCCCTGCATTCTCAGCTGATGGCAACACCTTGCTGTTCTCAGGCAGCCACGAGAATGACAATCCTAATATTTATGCACTTGACTTGACAGCCAATCGCCTACACGCCATCACTATCCAACAAGGGGCGGAAAACTCGCCATCATATCTACCAAATGGGCAAATCATCTTTACCGCTGATAATGGCTCACGCAGCCAAAGCATCTATCGCATGAGTGCTGGCGGCAAGCCCGTGCGTATCGCATCAGGCAGCAGCCCAAAAGTCAGCAAAGACGGCAAAAAACTCGCCTACACCCAAGGGGGCAATCTGATGGTGGCAAATATTGATGGCAGTCAAGCACTAAGCGTGGCAAGCATCGGTACAGAAGGCATGGCGAGCTTTTCGCCAACAGGCACGAGCATCGTCTATGCCAGTCAAGGTGGTGAGCTTATCATTCGGTCGCTGTCAGGACAGCAGATGATGCGACTGCCCACCCAAGGCAAGGCAAAAGACCCTGTTTGGTCGGTACGCTAAGATGAGTAAGATGAGTATGTTTGGTATGTCTTTTAGGGTGTTATTGGCGGCTTTGCTTATGGCGGCATTGGCAGGCTGTCAGCACATTCAGGTAACCAGAAGTCCCATTCCTGTTACCCTAAAACCCAACGCCGCCCAACAAGCCATGCTTGCAAGCACACAAGTGATGGCGGACGAACCACTCATGCTAAACCCCACTCATTCACTCACCAAAAATAAATCCGATGCCAAAAAACACCCCAGCTTAACCGAGTTTTATTTATTAGAAAGCTGGTTTTAAAATTGGTTTAAAGCTGGTTTTGATGTTTTTGCTTGCCTTGATAAAAAACGACCGATTATCATGTCGGTCGTTTTTATTGTTATTTTCACCATCTGTATATCAAATGCCAAGCCCAAATTTGACGCACTTTGTATCAGGACGAAAAGTTTCTGCCCTGTTGGTTTGTGCTGATTGTCAAATATTGACAAGTTTTGTGGGCGAACATTGACAAGCTATGAGTGATTATGGGGCGGCAGCTTGACCACCACCATCGCCATTCGCCCTGTCGATGGCTTGT
The DNA here is from genome assembly GCA_030525825.1 of Moraxella sp. Taxonomy (GTDB): domain Bacteria; phylum Pseudomonadota; class Gammaproteobacteria; order Pseudomonadales; family Moraxellaceae; genus Moraxella. Next base: position 25,798 of record JAUNDZ010000021.1, on the reverse strand, counting down.
TGGCGTGGGTTTGGGCACGATATGAATAAAAGCGAGCGTCCTGATAGGTGCATGGCACTTCATCATCAGCGACCGCAACCCCCAGATGAGACAACTGCAAGCGAGCAAGTTGATTTAGGTCGATGAAGCATTTGCCGTCATCGGTGCTGTCTTTGATGATGGTGTGGTGCAAGGCGGTCTCATCAAGGGCGGTAAGGGCTTTTTGTTGGACGCTTTTAATGATGGTGTCGGCAAGCGTAGTGGAGATTTGATAAGATGACTGACGAATGTGAGCACCGATGATGGCACGGTAGGTCAGTTGCGGCTGTTTTTGTCGCATCTGAATCAGTGTGTTTTTTATGATGCCATTGGTCAGCCCTTGCCACCCTGCATGGATACAGGCGATGGGTGCATTTGGCTCATCCGAACCATCAGCAAAAATCACAATCGGCACGCAGTCTGCCGTCATGATGGCAAGTGCCTGCCCCACCTGTGTGCTGACGAGTGCGTCAGCAGACTGGGCATGAATGGATGGTGGGTGCTGATCCACATCAAATACTGCATCGCTGTGCGTCTGATTGAGCCAATGTACAGCACGCACGCCATGAGTGTGCAGCATTCTTAAAAATGCCGCCCGATGAGTCAAGACCTGCTTGGGGTCATCTTTGACATGTAAGGCAAGATTAAACTGCCCATAGATGTCATCTGGGGCGAATTTGTCAAATGCCCCTGCCACGCTTTGCACCACCAAAATCTGTGGTGTACGGTGCAAGATGATGAATGGGTTGGGCGGGGTCGATATGGTATTGGCTGTCATGTTATTTAGTGTGTGCTTAGTATGTCAATCAGGTCAATCATGTCGCTGGGCAGCGGTGCGTGAAACTGCATATTTTCCCCTGTTCTTGGGTGGATAAAGCCAAGTCTGTGAGCGTGTAGTGCCTGACGGGGAAAGTCTTTTAACGCTTGTCGGCATTCATCGGACAATCCCGATTTGATGGGCTGTCCATAGACTTTATCCCCTGCTAGGGCAAAGCCAAGGTGCGACAGATGCACACGAATCTGATGCGTGCGTCCTGTTTTTAGGGTAACATCAAGCAGGCTATATCTGTCGCCCAATGGGGTCGCCTTGATGATGTGGGTCATGGCAGGCTTACCACCATCTCGCACCGCCATTTTGGTACGCTGTGTGGGGTGGCGAGCGATGGGCAAATCAATGGTGCTATGACGCAAAATATCACTTGGTACACCTTGGCAGACACATTGATAATGACGATAGACGCTCTTGTCTTTGAGCTGCTCGGTCAAGTGCAGCTGAGCGGACTTGGTGCGAGCGACCACCAATAGCCCTGTGGTATCTTTGTCGATGCGATGCACCAGCCCTGCCCTAGGTAGGTGGGCATTATCTGGATAATGATACAGCAAGGCATTAACCAGCGTGCCTGTGCGGTTGCCAGCACCAGGGTGTACGACCATGCCAGCAGGCTTGTTGATGACGATGACTTCATCATCTTCGTACACCACATCGATGGCGATGTTCTCTGGCAAATCAGTAGAGTGGTCTTCGATGATGGCGTCTAGGTGTATCACATCGCCTGCTTTGACACGGTATTTGGGCTTTTGGGGGGTGTGATTGACCAGCAGCTGACCATCTTCGATGAAGGCTTGTAGCTGCATGCGTGAAAAATCAGCAAATACGGTGGCGGTCAGCTTATCTAATCTCATGCCCATTTCGTCATCACAGACGGTGTGGCTAAGTTCAATGTGCTTGTTTTGGCTGTCATCAAACTCAAATTCGCCATCAGTATCAGGCGGCATGGCGGTGGTGGTCATGGTGCTTACTTATGATTGAAAAAATGGTTTAACACTTTATCATATTTGTGTGTTTTTTTCTTGTGATTTTTGATGCGGTCTCATGATTTTGTTGATAAATTTTGTTGATAAAATGATGACAAAAAGCAATCGCAGGTTTTTTTTATTAAAAATTGTGGTAAACTAGCCCAACTTCATGAAAAAAATTGTCATTCGCACTCAGGTGCCTGCTTTGACATAGACCACGAGGACATTATGAAATCATCACTACAACTAAAACTATTAACAGCACTCATCGCAGGTAGCCTTGCTGTCAGCGGCTGTACCACCCTAAAAAATGCCGTTGGCAAAAAAGACGAAGTGGTCGCCACCGCAGAAAAATCTGCCGCCGCCTACTACCAAGATGCCCAAGATTCTTTGGCAAAAAAACGCCACCGTGAAGCCATCATCGCATTAAACAACATCCGTACTTTCTACCCCACCAGTCAATATGCCGAGCCAGCTTTGCTTGACTTGATGTATGCTCAATACCAAGCCAACGACTTTGAGGCGGTAACGCAAAGCACCGCTGAGTTCATCCGAGCGTATCCAATCAGTCGCCATATTGACTATGCACTGTACACACAAGGCGTTACACACATGGGCGGCTCACCCAAGGCATCTCGCCTATTTAAGATGGATCAATCGCAGCGTGATACTTCGTGGCTGCGTTTGGCATTCCGTGATTTTCAAACTTTGGTGGGTAATTATCCAAATAGCCCATACGCCCCTGATGCTGCACAGCGTATGATTGCTTTGTATAATGACTTTGCTGAGCATGAGCTGACGGCAGCTCGTTGGTACATCAAGCGTGATGCGTATCTGGCAGCTGCCAACCGTGCTAAATGGGTGTTTCAATACTATCCACAGTCAGAGGCCATCCCTGAGGCGATTGCCATCATGGCGTACAGCTATGGTAAACTTGGCATGACCGACACCGCCAATCAATACAAAACCCTGCTCCAAATCAACTATCCACAATACCTAGACAATCAAGGTGGCGTGCGTCTGCCAAACCAAGGGGCATCGTCATGGGGCAAGCGTACCTTGTCGATGATTAGCTTTGGTAAATTGGGTCAAAGCAAAGACAAATTTGAGCAAATCAGCGGTGAGTATGCAGGCGAGACACGCACGCAGCTCATTCGTCAGGCAGCAGGTCTAGCATTGCCAGCAGATGCTGATGCTGCTACACAGTAAGCCATTAGCTTACTTTAAAAATCCATTAAGCAACTCAAAAGGCAACTGACCAGTTCATCCATCAATCCCATAAGCAGTTATGGGATTGATTGTCGTTTTTAGGTGGTGTATGCGTATCCCAGAATCTATCATCGAGCAGCTCAACAGTCAAGCCGACCTTGTGGGCATGATACGCCGCCACACGACCTTAAAACCTGCGGGGCGTGAGTTTAAGGGCTGCTGCCCTTTTCATGGTGAAAAAACCCCATCATTTTATGTCAATCCTGAAACCAACCTTTATTATTGCTTTGGCTGTGGTGCTAAGGGCAACCCCATTACTTTTTTAAAAGAAATAGAACGCATGAGCTTCATCGAAGCGGCAAAAGCCCTGTCCGAGCAGACAGGCATCGACTTGCCCAAAGATGACGCCTTTGACAAATCCATCAAATACAAAAAAACCAACAAGCCATCTGCCCCAAAGCCACCCATCCTACCAAGCACGCCGAGTAGTACGCCGGTCATACCAGACCCGTCTCACGAGCTGCCACCACAAGCAGATGATGAGTCTTGGTATCACTCAATGTCTGATGAGATGGATGGGCAGTACGACTTTCATCCAGATGCAGCCCATCACGACTTTGATGAGTCATCGCAGATGGGGGAGCAAGGCGACCTATACAGCCTACTTGCCAACATCTGCCGATATTATCAGTATCAGCTGCACAACACCCCATCAGCGATGGCGTATTTTGTCTCTCGGGGGCTGAGTAATGAGACGATTGCCACCTTTGAGCTGGGCTATGCACCGTCAGGCTGGCAGCACCTAGAAGAAGCCTTTGCACACGACATCGAAGGGCTGCGACTGCTTGGACTGGTTCGCACTTCCCAAAAGGGGCGAGAGTTTGACCTACTAAGAGACCGAGTGATATTCCCCATCAAAGACAAACAAGGGCGAGTGGTGGGCTTTGCTGGTCGCTCGCTGGGCGATGAGATGCCAAAATACATCAACTCATCAGAGTCGCCCGTCTTTCAAAAGCAGTTTGTGCTATACGGTCTGTACGAAGCTCGCCAAGCTCGGGCAGATCGCTATATGATGGTTGAAGGTTATATGGATGTCATCGCCCTACATCAAGCGGGCATCTATGGGGCGGTAGCTCCGATGGGGACGGCTGCCAACGAAGGACAAATCGCCAGCTTGCTCAAATATAACGACACGCTGACCATGTGTTTTGATGGCGATGGTGCAGGACAGCGTGCCGCTTGGCGTGCCTTAGAAGTAGCAGCCCCTGTGCTGTCTGATGGCAAGCAGCTCAAATTTTTGACCTTACCTGACAACCATGACCCAGATACCTACATCAAGGCACATGGCGTGGACGCCATGAAAGATGAGATTGCTGGGGCGATGAGCACTTCTGATTATGTGTTTGGTGTGCTAAGCAGTCGATATGATGTTCGCTATCCTGAAAATAAAGCGGCTGCCATGGCGACTTTAAAAGAGCTGACCGCCAAATTCCCTAAGGGGTCGAGTTTTAAATGGTGGCTAAATAATGACATTTATCAGCGGCTTGGGGCAAAAAAACAAGGCGAAAGAGCTGCCATTGATAAGGCAAATTACCAATCACACAGCAATGACAATCTGCCGCTATACCTGTGCCTACTATACGCTCCGTACATCGTAGCGCACGACCCATTGACACAGATTTTGACCCAAGCGGGCGTGATAGATGTACATGTGGATTTTGTGGATAGGCTTGAAAAACATCAGCTGCACCTGCCGCCGCTACCGACTTGGCAGAGTCTGGGCGATGCCAGACTGACAGAGCTGACCGATTTTATCGCACAGCTCATCAGGTTGTCCGAGCAAGGCGTCATCAGCCCCCTTATCCCCAGCGATGATGCAGCCATCATCAACGAGCAGGCACATTTTATCATGGCAGGTCTGTCGGCAGATACCAGAGAGCTCTTGGCGAGTCGCTGGGCGGAGTTTTTTGGGCAGATGCTTGGGCAGTCATCCGATGCCATCACAGCATGGGTTAATGAGCTATTAAGTCAGCTGCTCATGGAGACTTTTAAAAAGCAGCACGAACAAAGTAAGCACATTATCTTATCCGAGATTCACAAACGCCGCCTACTGGCATTGCAACAATGGGACAAGCAACAAAAAGACAGACTGGCTGTTACTTTGGATAAAAAATAACCAAAATAGGACTTGGCTGGATTGGTACAAATCCGTAAGGGCGAGACATTTTTCGCCCCACAAAACCATATTAAATTTTTGGGATTGGTTGGCAAGCCAGTCATTTTAATGAATTCATCAAGAAAACAATGCCCCACCCTGCTCAATCGTCTTGTGATGAGCTGGTCGGCTTTCACAGCGTGCCAGATAGTCTGATAAGTGCGTAAATTTTGTCAAGTCGCCACGGCTTTGCAAGGCTTTGACGGCAAAATACGCCTGTATGTCCGCCCCTGTAAACCTATCAGCAATCCATACTTTATCTGATAAATGACGGTCAAGCAGCGAAAAGCTGCCATCAACATTGCCTTTGACCACCAAAGATTTGACCTTGTTGGCGATGGCTTTGGCGACAGGTCGCACCATTAAGGGCGATTTGGTGGCGACTTTGGTCATGACCAAATCCATCACAAGTGGTGGCATCATCGAGCTTTCAGCAAAGTGTAGCCAAAAGGCATAATCCTCCCACGCCGTCTCATCAGGGCTAAACTTCTGCTCTTTATCGTAATACCTTAGCAAGTATTCAATTATAAACCCCGACTCCGCCAGCACTCGCCCACGCTCATCATCCACCAAAACGGGGGCTTTACCCATCGGATGAATCTTTGCCATCGATTTTGGTGCCAAAAAGTCCGCTCCCCGCTGGTGCGTGATGACTTCAAAAGGCGTGCCGTATTCGGCGTGCAATTCGTGCAGCAGCCACAGAATACGAAAAGAGCGAGAGTGGTTAAGATGGTGAAGTGTGAGCATGGGTTATCCTGCTATTTGTAGGTGCTTGGCGATATTTTAGATTGTCTGATGCTGGCATAATGAAATTTTAGCTGTCTATTGGATTGATGATGTCTATTGCTAAGTATTTAAAGCCTTTTTCATTACGACTGGCGATGGCTAAGTGATGCACCAATGCGGTCGCCCCAATGATGGCGTCAGGCATTTTAATTTTTCTTTGGCGACGAATTTTGGCAGTGGTCAAAATAATTTCACGGCTGATATCAAGCCAAATAAAATTCTCATTTAAAAATTGCTCTGCCATACCCAATGCCTTTTCACTGGGTGCAAAAGATAAGACTTCGGCAACACTCATGGCGGATAGGTATAGCTTTCTTTGATGTGCATTTAAAAACTCGGTCGCTTTTGACATACCATTAAAATGATATATGATGATATTACTATCCACCAATATCATTTTTCCCACCCCCTAACCCATTCATTTCTTAGATGTTCTTGATATTCCAAGCCGTCAATGCCATGGTTACGCCATAATCCTGCTGTTGCCATCAAACTGTCGTGTGGCTTAGAGTACACTTCTTTTTCTTGAATGAACCGACCAAACAGCTCACCATTATAAGCAAATTGTACGGTTTCACCTTCTTTGATGGTCAAAATCTGCTGTTGTAGCGTTGAGGGCAGGACGGCGATATCAATAAGCATGATTTGCCCCCATAATTAACTGATTTAAAATTCCTAGCTATTTAATATTATGATAGTTACTCAAAAATTGTGTTGATGTGATTTTTCTTTCACTCTGAGCTTTTCAAAGGGTGGGAAAATCGTTATGGCTCCATAGGCTCACCACGAACGCTTTCCCTTCTAGCATGCTTTTTAAACGATGATCAATATTATGATGAATAAAAGGCGAACATCAATCCGCCTTTTATTCATCATTCATCAGTCGTTGTATCATCTTGGCTTGGGACGACTTCGCCCTGCTCTATCTCATCGCTTGGCTCTTCATGCTCCACGCACGCCACACCGACCAAGGTCTCGCCATCGCCGATACGAATTAGGCGGACCCCTTGGGCATTTCGTCCTGCGGTGGCGATTTGAGCGACAGGCGTACGCACGAGCGTGCCTTTGTCAGAGATGAGAATGACATCTTCATCGCCTGTAACGGCAACTGCCTTGACCAGCTGACCGTTACGCTCGCTGGTTTTGATGGCAATCACGCCTTGACCGCCACGACCTTTGGTGGGGTAGTCGTCAATCGGGGTGCGTTTGCCATAGCCGTTTTCGCACGCAGTCAAAATCTCACCTGCCTGCGGGGCGACCACGAGCGACACCACACGACTGACCGACACCACGCTGTCATTATCAGTATCATCGCTCTCATCATCGGTCGGCTCATCATCGTCTAAGCCGAGACTCGCTAAGAGATTGACACGGATGCCACGCACGCCCTTAGCAGTACGCCCCATCGCTCGGATGGTGGATTCTTTAAAGCGAATGGCTTTACCTTGGTTGGAGAACAGCATGATCTCTTGCTCGCCATCGGTGATTGCCACGCCGACCAGACTGTCGCCATCTACTAGGTCGATGGCTCTTAGACCATTGGCACGCAGGTTGGCGAACTGTGAGAGTGCCACTCGCTTGACCGTACCGCTGGCGGTGGCAAAAAAGACAAACTTGTCATCTGCTTTTAGGTCATCCACAGGTAAAATGGCGGTTACGCTCTCGTCCGCATCCATGTTGATGAGATTGACCAGCGGTCGCCCTTTTGAACCTCGGCTTGCAATCGGCACTTCAAAGCCACGCAAGCCAAACACTCGTCCTGTATTGGTAAAGCATAGGATGTGGGCGTGCGTACTGGTAACGAGCAGATGTTCGATGACATCGTCTTCTTTCATGGCGGTGGCGGATTTGCCTTTACCGCCCCGTTTTTGGGCTTGGTAGTCGCCAATCGGCTGGGTCTTGGCATAACCTGTGTGCGATACAGTCATGACCACCGTCTGCTCTGGAATTAGGTCTTCACGGCTAAAATCAGCTCGTGCGTCCACGATGTCGGTCTTACGCTCATCACCATAGTCATCACGAATCTGCACCAGCTCGGTTTTAATCAAATTCATCAAAACATCAAAATCCGCCAAAATCAGCTGTAAACGAGCAATCTCGCCCAAGATTTCTTGGTATTCATTGGATAATTTGTCCTGCTCCAAGCCTGTCAGGCGGTGCAGCTGCATGTCCAAGATGGCATTTACTTGGTCGGGCGATAGGCGGTACTCTTTGTTATTATTAATGAGTCCAAACGGTGCGTTTAAGTCCTCGCCCTCGATGATGTCGGGACGCACCGATGACGCCCCTGCCGCTTGCAGCATGGCGACCACGCCGCCAGACTGCCAGATGCGAGACAGTAGGTTTTCACGAGCTTCGGCTCGGTTGGCAGACTGCTTGATGGTCTCGATAATCTCATCAATATTGGCAAGGGCGATGGTCAAACCCTCTAGCAGATGCCCACGAGCTTTGGCTTTATTGAGCTCAAAGATGGTGCGACGAGTAACGACCTCTTGGCGATGGCGAATGAAAGCCGCGATTAAATCATGCAAGGTCATCAAGCGTGGCTGCCCATTATCAAGGGCGACCATGTTAATGCTAAAACTTGACTCTAATGGCGTCTGATTAAACAGGTTATTGACCACCACTTCGCTGTTCTCGCCTCGTTTTAGGTCGATGGCGATACGCATACCCTCTTTGTCCGATTCATCACGAATGGCGGAGATGCCGTCGATTTTTTTGTCATTGACTAAGGCGGCGATTTGTTCGATGAGCTTGGCTTTATTGACTTGATAAGGAATTTCGGTAAAGACGATGCGTTCACGGTCTTTGGACGCCCCATCCATGTTCTCAATGACATAACGCCCACGAATATGCACACGCCCCTTGCCCGTCATGTAGGCATCACGGATACCGCTACGACCATGAATGATGCCGCCTGTGGGAAAGTCAGGACCTGTGATGTGACTTGCCAGTTCATCGGCACCAATCATGGGATTATCGGCATAGGCAAGACAGGCGTTAATCACTTCGGTCAGGTTATGCGGTGCCATGTTCGTCGCCATACCGACAGCGATGCCTGTTGCCCCATTGACGAGCAAGTTTGGCACACGAGCGGGCAAGACAGATGGCATTTTCTCTGAGCCATCGTAGTTGTCTTCCCAGTCCACCGTATCTTTGTCAAGGTCGGCAAGCATCTGGTGGGTGAGTTTTTGCATGCGCACTTCGGTATAACGCATGGCGGCAGGTGGGTCGCCATCGACCGAGCCGAAGTTACCTTGACCGTCCACCATCATATAACGCATGGAGAATGGCTGTGCCAGACGCACGATGGCATCATAGACGGCAGTATCGCCATGCGGGTGGTATTTACCGATAACATCGCCCACAACACGGGCAGACTTTTTGTAGGGTTTGTTGTAGTCGTTTGACAGTTCGTGCATGGCGTACATCACACGGCGGTGCACAGGCTTTAAGCCGTCTCGCACATCAGGCAAGGCACGAGAGACAATCACGCTCATGGCGTAGTCAAGATAAGACTGCTTTAATTCATCAACAATACCAACGGGGGTTACGCTATCGGTCATAAAAAAACCTTTTTTCGTTTTAAAATCAAGCGTCTATTTTATCATAAACGCACAAAAAATAACACAAAAAAGCCTAATAATCAGGCTCTACTTGCTCATAAAATCATCAAAAAACAAAGTGCTAATGCCCATCCATCTCAGTCATGGCAAGCATGTCATCATGGCTTAGTGCCAAAAAATTGGGCGAGTGTTTGCGGTGCTTATTGTCTTTGTGTAGGCGGTATGCCGTCAGCGACATCGCCGCAGCGACTCGCTTGGGGCTGATGGGTGGTTTTTTGTCAAGCGAAATGAGATGACCCAAGTTGCCCACGGTATTTTCGATGGTATTTTTGGCAAGTTTTAGACCAAAGTCAAGTCCTGTATGTAGGCTTAGGTTTTTGGCATTTTTTAGGGAAAACTGGGTTTTTGGTGGAGTAAGTCTATACGGTCTGAACACCACAAGCTCATCAAAGCCAAGCGATTGCAGATGATATTCGACATCGGCTTTGGCGATGAGTTTTTGGTCTTTGGTGGGGGCATTAACCCCTGCTTGTGATAAATAAAACAGCCGAGTAACACCCTTTTCTAGGCAGCTTTTGGCAAAATCTAGGTTAAACAAGACATTGACTTGGTAAAATTCATCAAGGCTGGCAGCGTCCTTTTTGTCCATGTCAAGGCAGCTAAAAGCATCGGTATCAGCACCAATTGGCATACTGGCGATGATGCCCGCTAGGTTGTCGAAGTTTTGCACATGGTAGATGTGCATGTTTTCGCTGATGCTGTGTGGCGGCGTACGAGTGATGACAATCAAAGTATCATACAACGCCCCAAGCTCTCGCATGAGTGCCTGACCGACCCGATTTGAGCCACCAATTAAAATCGCTTTTCTTTTCATAAGTCCAAAAAAACCATAATAACCGCCCTATTTTAGCATAAAATGACCCAATTTATCTTTATCATCTGCAAAAGCCTTGCCAAATGACCCAAAAATACCGTAAAATATGCCCATCCTCAGATAAGTATTGATTTTTATTGAGTATTTTTTAAGATTTTGATAAAATCATACTTTTATGTTAGGCATCGTGTCTATTTTAGGGGTTTTTAAGTCCTTAAAAATGATAATTCGGTGGCTGCCAGAGTTATCACGCTTAGCATATTTACAATTTCACATTAACATTTTATCCAAGGATACAACATGGCAAACTCAGCCCAAGCTCGCAAACGCGCTCGTCAAAACACCAAGCGTCGCCAACAACTTGCTTCTCAGCGTTCAATGGTGCGTACTTTCATCAAGCGTGTCAACGCAGCCATCGAAGCAAAATCATACGAATTGGCTACCGAAGCATACAAAAAAGCTGTTCCTGTGATTGACCGTATGGCTGACAAAGGCGTTATTCACAAGAATAAAGCAGCTCGTCATAAGAGCCGCCTAAACAAAGCAATCAAAGCACTACAAGCCTAATTGCTGACATAAAAAAAGACCTTCTTGTAAGGTCTTTTTTTATTGGTGAAGTATTTAAAGTATGGGTGTTTTGGTGTCATCATAGTATCAAATATCGCTGGCGGACAATCTGATGACCTTCCTATCGGCTAAGCGATAAGCCACCAAATCACCGCCCCACACACAGCCCCCATCCAGCGAGCGTACATCATCGCTTGCGACTTTTGCTTGCAGTGCCGCCCAATGCCCGAACAGCACTCGTCTTGTTCTGGGTGCGTGCCAAATGAACCAAGGACGATAGCCGTCTGGCATCTTATCAAGCAGGCTTTCTTTGAAGCTAAATTCAAGCGTGCCATCTTTATCACAAAGACGCATTCGGGTCAGATAATTGGCAATCAGTCGTAGGCGTTTTGCCCCTTGTAGGTCATCACGCCACGGCTCGATTTTTTTGCTGTACAGCTTTGGCAGTAGCTTGTCTAGGTTTGGCAAATCGCCACTTAGGGCGGCTTGCAGTTCTTTGGCGTAGCGGTCAGCGTCATCAATAGACCAGTTGGGTGGTATGCCTGCGTGTGTCAGAACCGTCTTATCATCAGGAAAGACGAGCAGCGGCTGTGTGCGTAGCCAATTTAATAGCTCATCGCAGTCAGGGGCGGCAAAGATGGGAGCGGTCTTATCCTTGGGCTTGGGCGGCATGATGCCACGCCATACCGCAATGAGTGTGATGTCGTGATTGCCCAGCACGGTGGTTAATGCTCCGATGTCAGAGAGCCGTTTGACTTCTCTTAGGGCGGTTAATGAGTCTTCGCCCCGTGCCACGATGTCGCCAGCCAGCCAGATTTTGTCTTGGGTCTCATCAAAATCCAGCTCTTTAAGCAGGCGTGAAAATGCCCCAAAACAGCCTTGCAAATCTCCAATGACATACTGATGGCGGTAGGTTCTTTCGTGTGCCATGCTTTATCCTTGTGCCAGTTTTTGGGCTGCCAAATCCGACAGACGCACAAAATCAGCCACTGACAGCGACTCTGGGCGTGCCTGCGGGCTAATATCGATGCTGTCAAAGTCGGCTTCTTCTAGCATGGGCAGTAGCGAGACTGATTTAAAAATGGCTCGCAAGGTCTTTCTGCGATGATTGAAAGTCTCTCGCACGATGGTGGCAAACAGCGTCTCATCTTGGGCGGTATGCGGTTTTTGCTGAAATGGGGTTAGACGAAACACCGCCGAAGTTACCTTGGGTGGTGGGTTGAACGCCCCTTTTGGCACGGTCAGTAGATAGTCTGCTGTGCAGTAGTATTGCATGATGACAGACAGTCGTCCGTATTCTTTGCTGTTTGGCTCAGCGGTGATGCGATCCACCACTTCTTTTTGGAGCATAAAGTGCATGTCGGTGATGATATCGCTAAATTCAAGCAGACGAAACAGAATCGGTGTGGAGATGTTATAGGGCAAATTACCCACCACACGAAACGCCCCTTTACCAATCTGTGCTGCCAGCTCTCGATAATCAATGTGCATGGCGTTGTCATTGATGATGGTAAAATCAGGGTGGCTGTTGGCACCGATGTTGATTTTTAGTTGGGCTGCTAAATCACGGTCCAGCTCGATGACCGTCATGCCGTCCACTTCTGCCAACAGCGGCTCGGTCAATGCCCCAAGCCCTGGACCGATTTCTAATAAATTATCCGACCTAGACAAGCGAATGCTGGCGACGATTTGCTGTATCACGCTGGTGTCGTGCAGAAAGTTTTGCCCAAAGCGTTTTCTTGGGGCGTGGCGGGCTTCTTGGGGGGTTTTGGGGATATGTCGCATCGGTTTTTAGTTTTTTGTTAAAATTGGATTTGTTAAGCAGTATGAACGCTTATAAACTTGCCATCATAGCATGATTTTGGTAATTTTTCTAGATGGCAGCTGGCTTGGACTGTTGCATCTAAGCTGGCAGGGCAGTCAATCAAATAAAATGGTGAGCGGTTTTTGGTCAAAGCTAGGTTTGATGCTTTGAGCGGTTGAACCATCAAAGCAGTCATGCAGCGAGTTATCTAAGAGCAATCCAAGATGGTTTATGATGACAGATACATCATATTGGGTTTGTCAAATGGCTATATAAGATGGTGCTGCCGATACCAAGCAATACCACCCCACCGATGAACATCGCTGCTCTACCAAAGCGAAGTCCCAAGCGGTTGCCCAGATACAGCCCAAGCGTTGCCATGATGGTCGTGGCGATGCCAATGAGTATCGCCGCCAAAAAGATGTTTGCTTCTAAAAACGCTAACGACACGCCCACCACCAAAGAATCAATGCTCGTGGCGATGGCGGTGATGAGCATGAGACCAAAGCCGTTTTGGCTGCTTTTGCTTGGTGCGTCAGCTGGCTTGTCGCCTGTCTGAGTGATGGCTTCATAAATGAACCGCAGCCCAAGCAGTAGCAGTAAGCCAAAAGCAATCCAATGGTCAATATAAGACAACCATTGATTCGCCACTTCGCCAATCAGCCAACCGATGATGGGGGCAATACCTTCAATCACGCCAAACACAAGCCCTGCTTTAAAGGCTTGTACCAAGGTGGTATGACGCTCGGTCGCCCCTTTGGCAATCGCACTGGCGAATGCGTCCATGGACATGCCAAAAGACAAAGCGACAAGAGAGATGATACTCATGATGGATATTAACCGCTAAAATTGTTTTTTAGTTCACGCAAAGCGGCAAATACTGCCAAAGGCGAGTTGTCTTTTAGGGGGTGGATTTTGCTGACATTGTCATACAATGCGTCTTGATAGGTATGCAAAAAGACATTGATGCGTCGCTCGTGGTCTAGCGTGGTCGGTAGCGATATCTGCCCTTGTGAGAGCTTGTCTTGGGTGAGCGTGATGGCATTGTTAATGTCATCTTTATGCTCATCGGTGCATACCGACAGCCCAAATTTTAGGTTGGACAGCGTATATTCGTGGGCAGGATAAAACAGCGTGTCTGCTGGCAATTCGTTAAATCGTGTCATGCTGTCATACAGCTGCTTTATCGTCCCTGTAAACGCCCGACCACAGCCACCGCTAAATAAAGTATCGCCGCAGAATACGAGCGTTCTGCCATCGGCTTGACATAGATAAGACAAATGCGTATCGGTATGCCCTGCACTTTGCCAAACCTTAAAGTTGATGCCCATCAGTTCAAATTCATCGCCTTCATCGACAAATCTCCCACCTACACCATGTTCACGATGAGCGATGAGCTGTATGTCTGGGTAGGTGTCTTTTAGGGCATCGACACCACCGATGTGGTCATGATGATGATGTGTGATGAGTATGGCAATCGGAGTCAGCCCTTGCTCGCTCAGATGCTCGATGACAGGTGTTGCTTCGCCTGGGTCGATGATGATGGCGTGATTGCCCTGTTTGATTACCCAGATGTAGTTATCGCTTAGTGCTTTTATGGCGGTGATGGTGGGCATGGATATTCCTAGTTTTTTTATGGTTTTGTTCAGTATTTTTAGTGGTTTAAAGCTGTTTTTGTGGGTGTATTTTAACCGCTTATGTTGATATTTGCAAAATGAAATTTTGTAAAAATTGGTTTTTATTAAGCCAAAAAAACCACGCACAAGATGGTATCTCTAGGCATGGTTTTTGGGATAAAAAAATCTTGATTAAGCGTGCTTTTGCTCAAAGTCTTTCATGAAGTCCACCAACGCTTGCACTTGCTCTAATGTAATGGCGTTGTAGATACTTGCACGCATACCACCAACCACACGATGACCTTTTAGGTTTAGCAGACCTGCTTTTTTGCTTTCTTCTAGGAACAGTTTGTCAAGGTTGGTGTCTGCCAGCTGGAATGGCACATTCATGATGGAGCGGTGCTTTGGATTGACCTTATTGGCATAAAAATCACTCTCATCGATGGTGCGATACAAAAGCTCAGCTTTTGCACGGTTAATCTTGGCAATCGCCTCCACGCCACCATTATCCAAAAGCCATTCAAACACCAAGCCAGACAGATACCATGCGTAGGTTGATGGCGTGTTTAGCATGCTGTCATTATCCAACTGATTTTTGTAGTTCATGATATTTGGACACCATGCAGACGCTTGTTCCAACAAATCTTTACGGATGATGACCAGCGTCAAGCCCGCAGGTCCGATGTTCTTTTGAGCCCCTGCATAAATCACACCAAAGTCATTGACATTGATGGGTTCAGATAAGATGCACGATGAAAAGTCTGCCACGATGGGAGCATCCACCTTGGGTGTTTCAAAAATCTGCACCCCATGAATGGTCTCATTTGGGCAATAATGAAAATAGCTTGCACCATCGGTGAGCTGCCAAGTATCCATGCTCGGTACATCAGTGCCATCACCTTGGGCAACAAGGTTGATTTTGCCAAGTCCCAAGGCATCGTAGCGTTTGGCTTCTTTATACGCCTTTTCTGACCAAGTGCCTGTGGTTAGATAGTCTGCCGTACCGCCATTAAGTAGGTTTAGCGGGATTGCCGAAAACTGCAATGCCGCCCCGCCTTGCAAAAACAGCACTGCATAATCGTCGCTGATGTTCATCAGCTTGCGTAAATCCTGCTCGGCTTTGGTGGCAATCTCGATATAATCGGCACTTCTGTGGCTAATCTCCATCACCGAAGCCCCGGTGCCACGCCAGTCTAATAGCTCAGCTTGGGCTTTTTGAAGAACAGCGGTCGGCATGGATGCAGGACCTGCACAGAAATTAGCAAGACGATTCATAAAAAAATTCCTATGGGTAAGCAAATACGATGGCAGCTGCCATCTTTCATCATTGGTTGGCAGTATTGTAGCAGATTGTGCGTGATAATTGGCGTTTTTCGCTAAATTTTTTGGATAAATATCAAGACAAACCGTCTCTACCTATTGGCAGTCTATCTTGGTTGCTACCGTGTGCGGTGTCTGTCAATAGCTTGGCGACATGATGCCCAACCACCTGACCCATCGCAAGGCAGGCGGTCAATAGATAGCCGCCTGTGGGGGCATTCCAGTCCATCATCTCCCCAATCACGAACAGATGGGGGTTGTGGCGTGATTGTAGTGTATCGGTCAATGCCGACAGCTTCACGCCACCCCCTGTACTGATGGCTTCATCCATGGGGCGAAAGCCATCAAAATAAATGGGCAATGCTTTAATCAGTCCTGCCATCTTATCAAAGTCCGACCAGTTGGTCTTGTTGGTGCATTCTCTTAATAAGGCGATTTTGATGGGGCTTAGCCCAACTTTTCGGCAAAGGTTGTTTAAGGATTGTTTTTTGCTTTGGGCAAAGGTGCTAGCGATGGCTTTTGGGGATTTGTTGGGCAGCAAATCAAGCACCAAACGGATTTTACCTTGTCTATCCAACTCATCTTTCATGGCGTGGTTTAGCTTATAGATGAGACCGCTCTCCATGCCATAATGACTGATGACGATGTCGCCATGCCCTGTATGCTGCCCAACGCTTGCCGTTACTCGCTTTAATGCCTGCCCAAAAAAGTCCGCCATAAAAGGCGACCATGTGCGTACGATGCCGACATTACTGGCATAAAGCGGGGTTAGCTCATCAAGGGAAAACCATTTTTGCCACGCCCCATCACTGCCTAAACGAGCATAAGAGCCGCCACCACACGCCAAGATGATGACATCAAAAGACTGGCTAAATTCATTGATTGTCCGACCGTCTTTATCCTGTACACTAAAAGTCGCCGTATCATCACGCACATCGGTACAGCGATGCCGATAATGGATGTGCACACCCTGCTCATGCAATCGGTGCAACCATGCTCTTAGCAGGGTTGTTGCTTTCATCTGTGTGGGAAAAATCCGTCCGCTCGAACCGACATAACTGTCGATACCAAGTCCGCTCATCCACGCTCGAATGTCATCGGCACAAAACTGCTCTACCCATCTACCGACACGCTCATCATCATAGCGAGTGATGAATGTATCTAGTGGTTCGCTGTGTGAGATGTTCAGCCCTGTCTTGCCTGCCATGAGTATCTTTCTACCAGCGGTCGGCATCTGCTCATAGACTTGCACGCTCACGCCTGATGCAGACAGCACTTCTGCCGCCATCAGACCTGATGCCCCTGCTCCAATGATGGCGACGCTTGGCGAGTGTTTATGCGTCTGTGGCATCATGGTTGGCTTGTGCGTCATTGGCTTTTGGGGCATCGGGGGTATCAAAACGAGTCTGGTAGTAGTTGGGCTTTAAGATGGTCAGCTCTTGGCAGGTCTCGCCCCGTGCTAGGTATTTTATCTCAAAATGCGTACGAGCCGAATCAGCATCAATCACGAAGCGTTCATAAGGCAGTAGCCACGCTTCATCGAGCAGTTTTTGGGCTTCATCAATGTACTCGCCGATGTTACTGGCGATGGTAATGGTCGCCCCTGCTTTTAGCCGTGAAACCAAAAATTCAAAAAACGGCATATTCAGCCACCGCTGATTTTTATTGGCAGGCTCTGGATTGGGATATAGGATAAACACGCCATCTAATGAATTGGGCTGGATGTGATGAGCGGCATAGGCGATGGCATCGGCATGAATGGCGGTTAGGTTGTCAAGATTTTCGCTGTCGGCTTGTTTTTTGAATGCCAAAAACTTCTCTTGGGTGCGTTCGATGGCAATTAGGTGTTTGTCTGGATTTTGCTTGGCAAATAACAAGGCGTGCTTGCCCTTGCCGGCCCCAATCTCTAAGAATAGTGGGCGGCTGGTCGAGACAGGTGCGGTGTCTTTTGGGGCAAAAACAGCATCGGTGCGAAATTGGCGTTCAAAGCGGTGGGATAATTCGGTCATGGCGTTGATTGGCTAATAGAATGATGATAAATCGTTATTATAGCAAATTTGGCACAAAAAACCGCACAAATCTGCGAATTTCGCGGTTAATTTTGCCTTTAAAATGACAAAACAAGCATGATGATTTATAATAATCCGTCATTCATCTTTGGTGGTTGGTTTATGAAAGATTTTATTATTGCTTATACAGATGGGGCTTGCAAAGGCAACGGCAAGCAAGGTGCGTCAGCAGGTGGCTTTGGGGCACACATTTTATATCCTAATGGCGATATACTCAATGTATGGGGTGGCGAGAGCGACACTACCAATAATCGCATGGAGCTGATGGCGGCAATCGTCGCTTTACAGCGTACACCCTTTGAGCTGCCGATACAGATTTGGACGGATTCTGGCTATGTCAAAGACGGTATCACCCAATGGATTTTTGGCTGGAAAAATAACGGCTGGAAAAAAGCCGATAAAAAACCTGTACTTAATGTCGAGTTGTGGCAAGAGCTGGACCGATTGACGCAAGGTCGCAATATCGACTGGCAATGGATTAAGGGTCATGCAGGTCATGCGGGCAATGAGATGGCGGACAGTCTAGCCAATCAAGGCGTACTGGGCATGGGCGAAGAATTCATCGCTCATGATGGTGATGATGCCAATCATGCCAATCATGATAGGGATGCCATCAGTGATGATGCCAGCCAAAGCGGTGCCGATGATGCCAATAAGAACGCTTCGGCAGGCTTTGCCATCAGTCCAGATGACAACCAAAACCCCCGTTATGACGGCAACACTCGCCGTGTTAATCCTGATTTTTGGGCGATATTGCCCAAGCCTGTCAATCGGGGTCATGGCAACCGTCAGCTCATCATGGATACGGAGACCACAGGCTTTGATGACCAAGGGGGCGACCGCATCGTGGAAGTGGGTATCGTTGAGATGGTTGGTCGCCGCTTTACTGGCAACAAACTGCATGTCTATATCAACCCTGACAAAGTGATGGATGAAGAAGTCATCCGAGTACACGGTATCTCTAATGAATTTTTGGTAGATAAGCCAAAGTTTGCCGATGTGGCTCATGCCATTTATGAATTCATGGTGGATAGTGAGATTGTGGCACATAATGCGTCGTTTGATATGCGGTTTTTGAACATGGAATTTGCCAAAGTGGGCTTGGGCGACTTTCATGAGCGTGTCCGAGTAACCGACTCACTTGCCATCGCCAAAGAACTCTACCCTGGACAAAAAAACTCGCTGGATGCTCTGGTGCGTCGCCTAGATGTCGGTAAGCAAGACCGTACTTTCCACGGGGCTTTGCTTGACTCCGAGATTTTGGCGGAAGTGTATCTTGCCATGACGGGCGGGCAGATTGCTATGCACATGGAGTATGCAGATGATGATGGTTCTGGTTTGGCAGACGCATCAGGTTTTACCAGTCTTGCAGAGTTTGCCAATCTGCTCAAAGTATCGGTCAGCGATGAAGCATCCGACCAAGCATGGCGTGCATCGGTGCTGTCATGAGCGTCTATTATTTTGTGATTGATAAAGACAGTGTACTGTGCGATGAGACTGCTCGCCCTGTACGCCTATCAGGACAGCGTCATGATGCGATGGTGTCGCTGTCATTTGGGGAAGTGCATGGCGATGAGAGTAGCGGTACAGACGCAGGGCTGTTTGCCATCTCAAAGGACGATGCCATGACCGCCAAACTCATCGGAGCGTATGGCGATACCTTCATTCATACTGAGCATAAGTCGCTGCACTTGATGTCTTATCGCAATATTGTAGGGCTGCTAGATGCACAGACGGCACAGACCATCAGCCGTGCCATACAGCTTGTGCTGTGGCAAAGCGACCATCGCTTTTGTTCTCGCTGCGGCAAGAATACCCGCCCCCACCCACACGAAAATGCGATGGTGTGCCATCATTGTCGCCACCGAGCCTACCCAAGAGTACAGCCGTGCGTGATTGTCGCCATCACCTGCACCCATCCTGACACTCATCGCCGTCAGATACTGCTCGCCCACCATCATCGACACAAAGAGACGGGTATGTATGGTCTCATTGCAGGCTTTGTCGAAGCAGGCGAGTCGCTAGAAGCGGCGGTGGCTCGTGAAGTACAAGAAGAAGTGGGACTAAGCATCAAGAATGTCAGATATATGGGCAGTCAGCCTTGGCCGTATCCGAGCAATCTCATGCTTGGCTTTGTTGCTGATTATGCAGGTGGCGAGATTCGCCTACAAGAAAACGAGCTGGCCGATGCTCAGTTTTTTGACATCGACCATCTGCCAAAAACACCCAACAAAGGCACAATCGCCCACGACCTAATCCAAGCAGTCATCAGCCAAAGCTAAGCCTGCCATTTAAACCGATTACGCATGAACATCACCAACCGACTAGACAAGCTCCCTGTACTATTCTCACCACTACGCCTAGATGAGTTTGATGAAAGCAGACGCATCGCCATCGCCCAGATAGATGCCATCTTACCACAGACCCAATGTGGGCAATGCGGACATCATGATGGCTGTCTGCCCTATGCTCATGGCATCGTCATAAACCACGAGCCGCCCAGTCTATGCGTACCAGGTGGTCAAGTGGTCGCTGATGGCATCGCACGGATTTTGGGTGTGTCGCCCATGCCTGCCGCCCCCAGCAAATGGCAAACCGACCCGACAACCAGCCGCCCTAGCGAAGTGCGAGCCATCATACAAGAAGCGGACTGTATCGGCTGCACCAAGTGCATCCCTGCCTGCCCTGTAGATGCCATCATCGGCACTGCTAAGCACATGCACAGCATCATCACCGAGCTGTGTACAGGCTGTGAGCTGTGCCTTGCCCCCTGCCCTGTGGACTGCATTGATTTGGTTGCCTATGCACGCACACTCGATGACGATGCTCGCACCCAAGAGCAAAACCACCTAAGACACCGCTACCATCAGCACCTAAACCGTGTCGAAAATACCATCAAACAAGGCACAAAACCTGTGGTAAGCACGGTCGAATCAGCGATGGCAAATGTCCTTAGCATCGCCAAAGAGCATACCACCATGCCCAGCATCGACCAAACTGTGGCAAAAAACACCATCGCCGCCGCCAAACTTAGAACCCAAATCAAAAAACTCAACAAACAACTGTCTATATCGGACAATGACGAAGTACGCACAAAGTTAGCACAATTAGCCGAGCAACTACACGCATTAGAAAATGGCTGATTGAGCTTAGATAGGATTAAATGGCTTAAATAGATAGTAATTTTATGAGCCATCAGCCCAATCATTTACAACCACTTTTTAGCATTAAGCAGGTGATGTCATGACACACGCCCCAAGCCACGAGCATGCCGATTTGGTACGCAGACTTGAAGAAAGTCGCTTTATCTTTGCTCAGCACCCAAAGACCATCACAGATGCCGTCAAGGCAGATGATGGCACGCCCATGGACAAAATCCTAACCAGAGCGTACAAGATTGACAGCGATGGCAAAATCGCAAACACCCTAGCCCAATCCAAACGACTCATCAAAGGCTCATCGCAGCTGCTAAGCATTGGATATTTTCTGCTTGGTTTTGTTGGGGTGTTTGGGCTGCTTGGCTCACAGGTGGTAAATTTCTTTTATGTGGTACTGGCGATATTGGGCTGGCATACTTTGTCGCTGCTTTGGTGGCTATTTGGCTTATTAAGACAAGATGAATCATTCTTTGGGAGTGTGTTTGAGCGACTTACCCTAAAAAAACCTTTGCTATATAAGCTCATCAGCCCAGACAATCCTGCCGTACTTGAACACGCCTTCGCCCTACAATCCGACATTCACCACCCCATCCAAAGATGGTATGTCGGCAAAGTCATCCATCAGGCATGGCTGGCATCGCTCTTGGGGACTTTGGTGGCATTGGTGTGTTTGTTTTTGTTCCGTCGTTATGACTTTGTGTGGGAGTCCACTTTATTGACCGACACGCATTTTACCCAAGTCATGAATCTGTTTGGGGCTTTGCCTGCTTTGCTTGGCTTTGAGCTGCCTGATGTGAGCATGACCAAGAGCGAGCAGAACGCCCGTTTTGCGTGGCTCATCATGCTGTGTATCGCTCTATATGGCATCTTGCCCAGATTGGTGGCGTATGTGGTGTGCGTGATAAAGAGTGCTACTTGTTTTGAGATTGACGCCAAGTCTTATTATTATGCCAATCTGATTCATCAGTTTAGCCAGCGTATCATCGACCAAGATGACTATCAGCCCACCACGCCCACCGCTCAGCCTGCCATCGATGTGCAGGGCAAATCGTTCGTCTTGGCGGTGCTAGAATACCCCTTACATGATGCCATCGATGTGGCAAGCAAGCCTGTGAATATCTGCCACGAGTTTGGCGTGATTAACGATAAAGACAGCCTAGCTCGTGCCATCGACACCGCAAAACAGGCGAACGCTCTGATTTATCTCATCATCGATGCACACATCTTGCCTGACCGTGGCGTGATGCGACAGGTATCGGCATTGGCACAGGCAGGCTTGGTGGTTCGCTTGGCGGGGATAGACGACGCCCAGAACAGCCATCATCACGCATGGCAACAAAGATTAGCCGAGCTTGGCATTACTGTCGTTTAAGTAATACAAAAACGCATCCATGAAAATCACCCACAAAAAAATAAGCCCTGCTCCCACAAGGCTTATTTTTTTATGTTTTTTTATATGCTTGGCTCAACCAGCATCATTCATTCACAAAAGCAATCTTAGACAGTCCTGCACTGCTTGCCGTTGCCAGTACTTGTGCGACCATGTCATATTTGCCTTCACGGTCGGCACGCAGGTGTACTTGCGGGTCGTTGCCTTTAGCGACTTCATTGCCAAAGCGTTGTTCTAGCTCGGCAAGCGTGATTTTCTCGCTGTCCCAATAGATGTCGCTGTTACTGTCAATGCTGACTTGTAGCACTTGGGGTGGCTGCTCATTGACGGTGGCGGTGGTTTTTGGTAAGTCTAGCGGTACGGTTGGATTTAATACCGTTGCTGTTACCAAAAAGATAATCATGAGTACCAGCATGATGTCAATGAGCGGAATGAGATTCATCTCATTCATGCCGTTATTGTCGTCGTCGCCCAGTTCAAAAGCCATCGCTTACTCCTTATTTGGCGGTCTCTGCCAAGATTTGATGTGCGGTGTCGGTGGCGGCATGAATGGCACGGCGGTTCATGCGAGTGGCGATATTATAAAACACCACCGCAGGGATGGCGACTGCCAAACCCAAGCCTGTCATGATAAGAGCTTCGCCCACAGGACCTGCCACCTGTGCCAAGCCAGCCTGCCCGCTTTTAGCCACGCTGTGCAAGGCATGAAAAATACCCCAAACCGTACCGAACAGACCGATGAACGGTGCAATGGCAGCAGTCGTACCTAGGATGGGTAGACCTTTTTCCATCTCAAAACGGTAGCTGGCGATTTTTTGCAATAGTTTTTGCTCAATCACCATCTTTCTTTGACTAAACTCTAAGCCAGCCACATCCGTGCTTGATAACACAGACTGTCTTAGGTCGTCGCCAATGCTGCCATTTAGGCGGCATGACTGTGCCACACGCACGATGCCCACCACCCATGAAACGATAGATAGGGCAAATAGGATAAAGAACAGGGTTTTACTGACAGCGTCGGTATGACCCCAATAAAATGCAAAATCCATAAAATTTCCTCACAAAATCTAATTTGTTATTAACAAACGCTCATTTACTTAACGAATTTTAAAACTCATTGGCAAGGTTGCCGTACCTCGAGCGGGATTGCCCTGCTCATCTTTAAATGGATTAAACGATGCTGCTCTGATGGCTTTGGCAATCTGATTATCCACATTTTTACCCAAGCCAGTATTGACACCGGTCGCACTGGTAATTCTACCCCTTTCATCAATTTTTAATTGAACAGTAAATGACACGGTTTGCACCTTCGTATTCTCGTCCACTTCAACATTGGAAAAGTTGGGCTGATTACGCCAGCTGGCATTGGCTTTGGCGGCGGAAATGGTAATTTCACCAATTTTGTTGCCTGTGCCACGACCACTACCTTGATTATTTGTGTTGCCGCCTGTATTTTTTGCTTTGGCGGCAGCTGCTTCAGCGTCAGCTCTTGCTTGTGCTGCCGCTCTTGCCTTAGCATCTGCCTCAGCTTTGGCACGAGCATCCGCTTCGGCTTGAGCTTTGGCTCTTGCCTCCGCCTCCGCTTTTTGTCTGGCTGCGTCGGCAGCGGCTTTTTCTTGTCTGCGTCTCTCAGCCTCCGCCCTTTGCTCCGCCTCCCATCTTGCTTGTGCTTCGGCTTGCTGTTTTGCTAAGATTTCAGCTTGTCGATTGGCTTCTTGTTGATTTTGTTGTGGTGGCTGCTGAGTTTTCGGCTGGCTCGGTACTGGCGGTTTCGGTTCGCTTTGGGTTATTGGTTGTGGTTTTGGCTTGGGTTGCTCTTTGACTGGTTCAACCTTTGGTTTGGCAGCTGCTGGGCGTGGGTCGGGATTTTTCTCGACTTTTGGGGCGGTGATGGGTTTGATGGGCTGTGGTGTGGGGATAACCTCATCCACCACTTGCTCAATTTTGATTTCTTTGATAGGCTCAATAATCTCCACCGTGATGGGCGGCGTGATTTTTAATGTTTTTAGCTCAGGTAATTCCATCCTTGCCAAACCCACACCTGCCAAGCCATGCAAAGCAAGTGCCACTCCAATGGCAATCAATTTAATGTTATTTTTAGAAGTAGAATTGACATCACTCATGTTAGCCCACTGCTTTATGATATAATATACCGATAAATGAACGGCATTCTGAAAGTTTAATTGGTTTATCTTTTCACCTAAGAATACCTATTATAGCATAATGAGAATAGTTTGCAAATAAAAAAATATCATAAAAAAGCGGAGAACTCCTCCGCTTTTATTGCATTCATGAGCTTATAGTGCGTTTATTACCGCCTGCCCCATCTCGCTACAACTCACAAGCTGGGTGCCGTCTTCATAAATATCCGCCGTACGCAGTCCGTCCGCCAGCACCTTTTGCACTGCCTGCTCTACTTGCACCGCACGAGTTTCATCGCCCACACTGTACCGCAAAAGCATTGCCAAAGACAAAATGGTCGCTAAAGGATTTGCCTTATCTTGCCCCGCTATATCAGGAGCAGAGCCGTGTGAAGGCTCATATAGCCCCTTGCCGTTTTCATCAAGGCTTGCCGATGGAAGCATACCGATAGAGCCTGTCAGCATTGAGGCTTGGTCGGATAAAATATCGCCAAAGATATTGCCTGTTGCCACCACATCAAATTGCTTGGGGTTTTTAACCAGTTGCATTGCCGCATTATCCACATACATATGGCTAAGCTCAACCTCTGGATAGTCTTTGCTAACTTCTGTAAAAATCTCTTTCCAAAGTTCAGTGGTTTCTAAAACATTGGCTTTATCCACACTGCACAATTTTTTATTTCGTTTTTGGGCGGCTTCAAATGACACTTTGGCAATACGGCGGATTTCGCTCTCGCTATATCGCATTGTATTAAAGCCCTCACGCTCGCCTTTATCATTGGTAATAATACCACGAGGTTCACCAAAATAAATATCGCCTGTGAGTTCTCGCACAATTAAAATATCAAGCCCTGATACCACCTCTGGTTTTAAGGTAGAGGCATTAGCAAGTTCTTTATACAAAATCGCAGGACGCAAATTGGCAAATAAATTTAAATCCTTACGAATTGCCAAAAGACCCCGCTCTGGTCTAAGCGGTCTATCCAAATTGTCATATTGTGGTGAGCCCACCGCCCCAAGTAGCACCGCATCGGCTTTTCGTACAATCTCTTGGGTCTCTTTTGGATATGGCACACCATAAGCATCATAAGCCTCTCCGCCCAACTTGGCGTATTCATAAGAGACCTCTAAGCCTTGTTCAATCAGTTTATCCAAAACTTTAACGGCTTGGGCGACAATTTCAGGCCCAATACCGTCGCCATTTAGGATTGCGATGTGTTTCATAAGGGTTTCCTTTTAAAAATCTAAAAAAAAATTATTCAAAACGC
>JAUNDZ010000004.1 GCA_030525825.1 Moraxella sp. | reverse complement strand
AAATACTGATAACTTAGGCTATCTACGACCAAAGTTTCATTGCCGTTTAGGAAAGCTAAAGCTAAGGATTTATTGGCTAAAAATATTCGGATGGGTTTTGGTTTAATTCTATCAATATTCGTGAGATTGGATAAAAACCTTGATAACTTTCTTTTTTATTCTTAAATTACTTGTGCTTTTTTGAATAAAAACTGCTACAATATCCTGTTATTATTTTCTTTTGTGATTCATCTTACTCATGACAGACCTTACTCACATTCGTAATTTTTCAATCATTGCTCACATCGACCACGGCAAAAGTACACTTGCTGACCGTTTTATTCAGGTGTGCGGTGGACTTTCTGACAGAGAAATGCAGGCTCAAGTCCTAGATAGCATGGACATTGAGCGTGAACGGGGCATCACCATCAAGGCACAGTCGGTAACGCTGTATTATAATCATCCAAACGGCGAAAAATATCAATTAAACTTCATCGATACCCCAGGGCATGTGGATTTTAGTTATGAAGTGTCTCGCTCACTGGCTGCGTGTGAAGGGGCGTTGCTGGTCGTGGATGCTGCCCAAGGCGTTGAAGCACAGAGTGTGGCGAACTGTTATACGGCGGTTGAGCAGGGGCTTGAAGTTTTGCCTGTTTTGAACAAAATTGACTTGCCGCAAGTTGAGCCTGAGCGAGTGATTGAAGAGATTGAAGACATCATCGGCATCGAAGCGGTAGAAGCTCCACGAGTGTCAGCCAAAACAGGTCTTGGTATTGATGAGCTTTTGCAAACTTTGGTAGAAAAAATTCCTGCACCGACAGGCGACAGAGACGCACCGCTACAAGCGTTGATTATCGACTCTTGGTTTGATAATTATCTAGGCGTGGTGTCTTTAGTGCGTGTGCGTGAAGGGCAAGTGCGTACAGGCGACCGTATTTTTGTCAAATCAACGGGCGAGAGCCATCTGGTAACTTCCATCGGTGTGTTTACGCCAAAACGCCTAGAAACAGGCGTGTTGCAAGCAGGCGAAGTCGGCTTTGTGATTGCAGGCATTAAGGACATTCAAGGGGCTCCTGTGGGTGATACCATCACGCTTGCCAAGACACCAGAAGTGGAGAACATTCCTGGTTTTCAAAAGGTAACGCCACAAGTATATGCAGGGATGTTCCCGATTGACTCTGGTGATTTTGAAAAATTCCGTGAAGCATTGCAAAAGCTACAAATCAATGATGCGGCACTGTTTTTTGAGCCTGATACTTCGGATGCTCTTGGTTTTGGTTTTCGCTGCGGTTTTCTTGGCATGCTACACATGGAGATTATCCAAGAGCGATTGGAGCGAGAATACGACCTTGATTTGATTACGACCGCACCGTCGGTCATCTATGAAGTGGTTAAGAAAAATGGCGACATCGTCTATGTGGACAACCCATCTCGTCTGCCTGATGTGGGTGTGATTGCCGAGTTTCGTGAGCCGATTGCCCGCTGTCATATCCTAGTGCCACAAGAGTATCTGGGCAATGTCATCACTCTTGCCATCGAACGCCGTGGCGTGCAGGTGGACATGAAGTTTATGGCTCGCCAAGTGCAGGTGGTCTTTGACATTCCGATGGGCGAAGTGGTGATGGATTTCTTTGATAAGCTAAAATCAGCGTCTCGTGGTTTTGCGTCGCTTGATTATGGCTTTGAGCGTTATCAAGCGGACAAGCTGTCTCGTGTTGATGTGCTGATTAATGGCGAAAAAGTCGATGCCCTTGCCATGATTTGCCATCAAGAGCACGCTCGTCGTCGTGGCGGTCAGCTGGTTGAAAAAATGAAAGAGCTGATTCCACGCCAGATGTTCGATGTGGCAATCCAAGCCGCCATTGGCAGTCAGATCATCGCTCGTTCAACCGTCAAGGCGATGCGTAAAGATGTGCTTGCCAAGTGTTATGGTGGTGATGTGAGCCGTAAGAAAAAACTGCTTGAAAAACAAAAAGCAGGTAAAAAACGCATGAAGCAAGTCGGCTCGGTAGAAATTCCGCAAGAAGCGTTCTTGGCGGTGTTAAAGGTCGATAGCTGATTTTTGGGTATCAATTTGGATTTTATAAAGATTTGGGGTATGATTTGTGAACTTTGACATCAACTTAATACTGGTGCCAGTAACCCTTGTTTTTTTGCTCGTGTGGTTGGTGGATAAATTTGCCCTAAAACAACACCGAGCTGTCAAGCTGTCCAATAAAAAGCTCAAACTGGCACAAAAACAGGTCGATAAGACCCATCAAGAGCTGCAAAGCCGCCTAAAACAGCACGGTTTGACCGATGATGTTGATGCGTTTATACCGGCTGCCGATGTGCATCATGAAGTGGTGCAAGCACATGAAAACCATCAGCGTGCCAAACAAGAACTTTTGCTTGCCCAAGTAGATAAAGACGGGCAGCCTGAGAGTTTTTTGGTGCGTTGGGCGTATGAGTATTTGCCGATATTGCTGTTCATCGTGTTGGTGCGGTCTTTTGTGATTGAGCCGTTCACCATTCCATCAAGCTCAATGGTGCCGACTTTGCACACAGGTGATTTTGTGTTGGTGGATAAGACTTCCTATGGACTTCGTCTGCCGCTCACCCACACCAAAATCCTAGATACGGGCAGCCCAGAGCGTGGCGATGTGGCGGTGTTCCGCTATCCTTTGAACCCAGACTTGTACTTCATCAAGCGAGTGATTGGCATACCAGGCGATACCGTGTCTTATAAAGATGGCGTTTTATCCGTCAATGGCGAGCAGGTAGCGACCCAAAAAGTTGATCATACCATTGATGGCGAGTTGCTGGACATCTTGATACCCAAGCAAATCCAAAACCATGTGCTAAGCGATGATGAGCGTGCCAGATTGGGGCGTGAAGAAGAGACATTTGCTCATTATTATCAAGAGACTTTGGGCGAGCATCGCTATTTGGTGCGTTATTTGGGTGATTTAAACTCGTCAGTGCAAGGAGAATTTTTAAGAGATTTATCGCCTGAAGTCATCACTTCAGAAGGCAGAGAATGGTCGATTAAAGTGCCAGAGAATCAGTATTTTGTGCTGGGCGACAACCGAGACAGCAGTCAAGATTCTCGCTATTGGGGGTTTGTGCCAGAAGCAAATCTGTCGGGCAAGGCGACTTATATTTGGATGCACAAAAAACCGGGCTTGAATTTACCGAGCTTTAGTCGAGCAGGTGCGATTGATTGATAGGGATTGTTAGGACAACAGATGAACCAAGCAGATAAAAATATGGCTCAAGGACGCAAGCCAACTTCGCTGGATAAATTGACGCATTTTGCCAATTTTGAACAAGGGCTGCCCATCTTGTGCGAAAAACTGGGCTATCAGTTTAGCGACCCAAGTCTTTTAAGACGAGCCTTGACGCACCGCTCATACAACCCCAAAGAAAGCTATGAGCGGCTAGAATTCTTGGGCGATGCACTGCTTGGCATGATGATTGCTGAAGCGTTGTTTTTGCATTTTCCACGCCATGATGAAGGCAAATTGACCCGCATGCGTGCAACCTTAGTCCGTCAAGAGACTTTGGTGCAGATTGCCGAGCAGCTTGAATTGTCCAGACATCTGATTTTGGGTGTGGGCGAGCGAAAGGGCGGCGGTCGTCATCGTGCGTCCATCTTGGCAGATGCGGTGGAAGCCATCGTTGCAGCAGTCTATCTTGACAGCGGCGACATTGGTTTTATCAAAAATTTGGTGAAAACTTGGTACGAATCGCTCATCTTAGAAGTGGGTGAAGAAAAAGTACTCAAAGACGCCAAATCTCGCCTACAAGAGTGGCTGCAAGGCAATCGCATGACCCTGCCGACTTATGAGCTTGATGAGATTATCGGCAATGCTCCCAATCAGGTATTTGTCGTTACTTGTCGTGTGAATATCGATGGCATCAAGCCCATCACACAGACAGGGGAGTCTCGTCGCATCGCTGAACAAAAGTGTGCGGAGCTTATGATTAATCAGCTGAACAAAACGCAAAACCCCTAAATCAAGCCAGCCCATCGCCCAAACTTGATGAGATTGCCAAATCCGCCTTTTAAATTGGGCGGTTTTGTGCTTTAATAGCATGGATTTATGGTATTTATGATAGGCTGTACCAACGCATGACACGAATTGAAACCAATAAGGAAACACATGACTGACAACCATTCACCTGCCGATAATGATGATGTGATTTCGGCATTTTTTGAAGACAGTAAAGACGAGCTGACGCTAAACCTAGACGGCTTTAAGGCGGGTTTTGTGGCGATTGTGGGTCGTCCTAATGTCGGCAAATCCACGCTGATGAATCATCTGCTTGGACAAAAGCTCTCCATCACCAGTCGTAAGCCGCAGACCACTCGCCACCGCATTCACGGCATTTTGACCGATGAAAATACGCAGATTGTCTTTGTCGATACCCCCGGTATCCATGCCAAAGAAGTCAAGGCGATTAACGAACGCATGAATAAAGCGGCGGTGTCTGCCTTGTCTGATGTGGATTTGGTACTGTTTGTGGTGGATGGTTTGCAGTGGCGAGAAGATGACCTCTTGACCTTAGAAAAACTCTCGGCGACCAGCTTGCCTGTGGTGCTGGTCATCAACAAGGCTGATACCATCAAGGATAAGTCGCAGATGCTGCCTGTGATTGACAGCTTTAATGAGAGTTTTGATTTTGCGGACATTGTGCCAGTCTCGGCATTGCGTGGGCATAATTTGCCACGCTTAAAAGAAGTGATTGGCAAGTTTTTGCCTGTTCGTCCGCCCATCTTTGATGCCGAGCAAATCACCGACCGCTCCGAGCGTTTTTTGGCGAGTGAAATCATCCGAGAAAAAATCATGCGTCAATCAGGCGATGAAGTGCCGTATGATTTGACGGTGCAGATTGACACCTTCAAAGACGAGCCAGCACACAAAGACCCAGAGACGGGCAAATGGCGAAAGGCGATGACCTTCATTGATGCGACCATATTCGTCGAGCGAGCAGGTCAAAAAACCATCATCATCGGCGATAAAGGCAGTCGCATCAAGCAAGTAGGCATCGATGCTCGCAAGGACATGGAAGTGCTGTTTGACCGTAAAATCATGCTGACGCTGTGGGTGAAAGTCAAAAAAGGCTGGTCAGATGACGAGCGAGCATTGAGCAGTTTGGGTTACTAAGTGGCTTTTGGTCATTGTTAGACAGCAACTCAGTAAGTTTAGATATTCATGAAAAATCAGCCGCTGACCGCCTATGTTCTGCACGCTCGACCTTATCAAGAAAAACGAGCCATTTATCAGTTGTTTAGTCGTGAATTTGGGCTGGTGCATGGCGTGGGTGTGCGTGGTATGCCGTCTTTTGTGCTGCTAGAGATGTTCGCTGGCGGCAAAAATGAACTAAAATCTCTCTCTCAGATGCAGCTGTCGGCACAGTCGGTACTACGACCCATCACAGGGCAGGTGCAGTACGCACTCTTATATATGAATGAGGTGCTAAGCCGCCTGTTGGCTTTGGAGAGTGCCTGTCCGACGCTTTGGCAAGTCTATCATGAAGAGATGATGACGCTACAATCCTTGGGCAATCTTGGGGCAACAGACGACATTCGGCATTTAAAGGTATGCTTGCGACACTTTGAGCGAGCGTTGTTTGATGAGCTTGGGGCGAGTGTTGATTTTATGTATGATGGTACAGGTAGCCCCATTGATGATGCGGTTTATTATCGTTTTGTGCCACAGATGGGCTTTATCCCAACGACATCATCAGTCATTCATCAGGCACAAAGTGAGGGTAAAAGGGTGAGCCGACTGTCTTATTTGGGGCGTGATTTGCTGCTCATGGGTCAGGCAGAAGATGATAAGCAAATCTATCATCAAAAGCTAGAAGCGTTCGGACAGCTACAGCGAGATGTCATGAATTACTTGCTGGATTATAAGCCGCTGCACAGCCGAAAGCTATGGCAACAAAGCCTGCTGTATCAGCAGTCGTCATAGCGAAGCGGATGTTTTGTTAATAAATTAAGTCATAAGGGGATTTTTATGTCAAATTTACCACTTTTGGGGGTTAATATCGACCATGTGGCGACACTTCGCAATGCACGAGGGGTTGCCTATCCTTGCCCGATACAAGCGGCACTCATCTGTGAGCAGGCGGGGGCGGACGGCATCACGCTACACCTGCGAGAAGACCGCAGACACATCAAGGATGCTGATGTCTATGCCATGAAAGAGCAGCTTGCCACTCGCATGAACCTTGAAATGGCGGTAACTGATGAGATGCTTGCCATCGCCTTGGATGTCAAGCCGACTTGGGTGTGTCTGGTGCCTGAAAAACGCCAAGAAGTTACCACCGAAGGCGGGCTTGATGTGGCAAATCTAAGCAGTCTGCCCGATTTTGCCAAAAAATTACAAGCAGCAGGCATCTTGGTGTCTTTATTCATCGACCCAGACGCTCATCAGATAGACGCTGCCATCGCCTGTGGTGCTGATGCCGTCGAGCTGCACACAGGGGCGTATGCCGAAGCAGGGCTGTCAGGTGATATTGAGCTTGTCAGCGATGAGCTAAATCGCATCAAACAGGCGGTGCAATACGCCAAAGAGCAAAGCAATGTCCTGCTAATCAATGCAGGACATGGGCTGACGCGAGAAAATGTGGCGGACATTGCTGGTATTGATGGCATTCATGAGCTTAATATCGGTCATTCACTGATTGCCGATGCGGTGTTCATGGGGCTTGACCGAGCAGTCAAAGAAATGAAAGCGGCTTTTATTCAAAAGCCTACCGCCAAATCATAAAGTATGCTACAATGGGGTACTGATTAATATTTGCTTATTTTTTTGATGGGTGGTTGTTTAAAATTTAAGCAGTATTGTAAATAATCAGCATTTTAATGTAATGTTATGTAACAATAATTGGAAAAGGGTTGTAAAATTCTTTTCTTGCTGCTAGGCTAAGCACATCTATTCATTAAATTGAGGGGCTGTGTGCCGAAATTAACTGTTGGCATGGCGGTAACTTAATGGTAGAATAAGACATGGTAATGTTATGTTACATAATTTTTTAAAACCAACCATTCCTTTGGAGGAAGTTATGAAATTCAATAAAATCGCTCTAGCAGTACTTGCTACTGCAGCGACCGCAGCTTCTGCTGGCGTAACTGTGAGCCCACTACTACTAGGCTATCACTACAACGATGAAGCTCACGACAAACAACGCGAAGTACTTCGTACTGGTAAGACCCTTGATGCTCAACAAAAACCTACCGATGGTGTTGCTCTTGAGAGCGATCTTTGGGTAGGTGCTGCACTTGGTGTGGAGCTAACCCCATCTACTCAACTACAAGTAGAATACGGCGTATCTAGTGCAGATGCTCAAGCATCTGATAAATCGGCAGAAACGCCTGCCAACCGTTTTGACTCCGAACAACAAACTATCAGCGGTAACTTTCTAATCGGTCTAGGTGAATCTAACAGCAAATTCAAGCCATACGCCCTAATTGGTGCTGGTCAACAAAAAACTAAGATTGAGAATCAAGTTGCTTATACTGCCGACGCAGCAAACGCTCCTTATGGTGACATCAAAGCAGGTCAAAATGTTGCCGCTGGCACAAAAGTTACCAGCTCAAAAGATACCATCGGCAACATCGGTCTGGGTGCTCGCTACCTAGTGAACGACGCACTAGCACTTCGTGGTGAGGTTCGTGGTATCCATAACTTCGACAACAAATGGTGGGAAGGTCTAGCTCTAGCGGGTCTTGAAGTAACCCTAGGTGGTCGCCTAGCACCAGCTGCTGTTGTAGAAGCACCGACTCCTGTAGAGCCTAAAGTTGAACAGCCTGAACAGCCATCAATTGATCAATCAGCAATTGTTGAAGATAAGATTGCTGATGACGACCTTGACGGTGTTCCAAACCATCTAGACGCTTGCCCAGGTACGCCACGCAATGTTGTTGTTGATGCACGCGGCTGCCCACAACTCGTGACTGTAGATGAGAAACTACGCCGTGAACTACGCGTATTCTTTGACCGTGACCAGTCTGTAATCAAACCACAATTCCGTGAAGAAGTTGCAAAGGTTGCACAGTCTATGAGAGAGTTCCCGAACGCTACTGCTGTCATCGAAGGTCATGCATCTAAAGACAGCAACCGTTCAAGTGCTAAGTACAACCAGCGTCTATCAGAAGCTCGTGCGAACGCTGTTAAAGCAATGCTATCTAACGAGTTCGGCATTGCACCTAACCGCCTAAGTGCTGTTGGCTATGGTTTCGACCAACCAATCGCTCCAAACACCACTGACGAAGGTCGTGCATTGAACCGTCGTGTAATTGCTGTGATTACTGGCAACAAATCTACTACTGTAGAGCAAACCAAAGACATGGTTGTTCAATAATCAATCTTTGATGATTAAGTAGTAAAAAGAACCGTCCTAGTGGCGGTTCTTTTTATTTGCTTGCTTGGCTTTTACTGCAGGTAAAATCATGTTATAATGATTGACTTTTCTTATTGTGTTAACTTATAAGAAAATCCGTCTTTTTGGGTGAATGCCCATTCTATTTATTCTTTGCTAACATTAGCAATCCTTATTTATACGAGTATTTATGGCAGACGACATTAAGCATTTGCGTAACATCGCAATCATTGCCCACGTTGACCACGGTAAAACGACTTTGGTTGATAAACTATTGCAACAATCTGGTGCCTTAGGCGAGCGTTCAGGCGAGATTGAGCGAGTGATGGACTCTAACGCCCTAGAAAGCGAAAGGGGTATCACCATCTTGGCAAAAAACACCGCCATTCGTTGGACCGATGATCGCACAGGCACTGAGTACCGCATCAACATCGTGGACACCCCCGGTCACGCCGACTTTGGTGGTGAAGTGGAGCGTGTGATGTCGATGGTGGACTGCGTGCTGCTGTTGGTTGATAGCCAAGAAGGTCCGATGCCACAGACTCGTTTTGTTACACAAAAAGCGTTCGCTCGTGGGCTAAAACCGATTGTCATCATCAATAAAATTGACAAGCCTGCCGCCCGTGCTGACTGGGTGATTGACCAAGTGTTTGACCTGTTTGACAGCCTAGGTGCGACCGATGAGCAGCTTGATTTCCCCATCGTCTATGCATCAGGCATCAATGGCATCGCAGGTCTTGAACCAGATAATCTTGCCAGCGACATGACACCGCTGTTTGAGACCATCGTGGACATCGTCGAGCCGCCAAAGGTCGATGTTGATGGTCCATTCCAAATGCAAATCTCAAGCCTAGACTATAACAGCTTTGTGGGTGTGATTGGTGTGGGTCGCATTCAGCGTGGTTCGGTAAAGACCAACACGCCTGTTACCGTGATTGATAAAGATGGCAATAAGCGTAATGGTCGTATCCTAAAAATCATGGGTTATCATGGGCTGGAGCGTGTTGATGTTGATTTTGCACAGGCGGGCGATATTGTCTGTGTTACAGGTCTAGACAGCCTAAACATCTCAGACACCATCTGCGACCCTGCGAATGTTGAAGCATTGCCTGCGTTGTCGGTTGATGAGCCGACCGTATCGATGACTTTCCAAGTCAACGACTCACCATTTGCAGGTAAAGAAGGTAAGTTTGTTACTTCTCGTAATATCCGTGAGCGACTTGACCGTGAGCTGATTCATAATGTCGCTTTGCGTGTTGAAGATACCGACAGCCCAGAGAAATTCAAGGTGTCGGGTCGTGGCGAGTTGCATTTGTCTGTACTGATTGAGAACATGCGTCGTGAAGGCTTTGAGCTGGGCGTATCTCGTCCGCAGGTCATCATGAAAGAGATTGATGGCGTGATGTGCGAGCCTTATGAGAATGTTACTTTTGATGTCGAAGAGCAGCATCAAGGTGCGGTCATGCAAGAGATGGGCGAACGCAAGGGCGAGCTGACCAATATGGAAGTTGATGGCAAAGGTCGTATCCGTATTGAAGCGACTGTGCCGTCTCGTGGTTTGATTGGTTTTCGTTCGGCATTTTTGACCATGACATCAGGCACGGGCATCATGACTTCCAGTTTTAGCCACTATGGTCCTGCCAAAGAAGGTGCGGTGGCAAAACGCCAAAACGGTGTGCTGGTATCTATGGTAACAGGTACTTGCTTAGGGTATGCCCTGTTCAGCCTACAAGAGCGTGGTCGTCTGTTCGCCAAGCCACAGCTTGAAGTCTATGAAGGCATGATTGTGGGCATCAACTCTCGTTCTGACGACATGGTGGTGAACCCAACCAAAGCCAAGCAGCTGACCAACATTCGTGCGTCTGGCTCGGATGATGCGATTATCCTAACCCCTGCACTAGAATACACGCTGGAACAGGCACTAGAATTCATCGAAGATGATGAGCTGGTTGAAGTAACGCCAAAATCCATCCGTATCCGCAAGCGTTATCTGACCGAGAACGAACGCAAGCGTCTGGGTCGCAAAAAAGACTAAGGCTTACAATCTGTAACAATGCCGCTGTATAAAAAAACAACTTTTTTAAGGCGGTATTGTTATAATGAATAAAGCCATTTATACAGACCCGTTTTATGGGTCTGTTTTTATATTTTCTCGTTAGATAAAAAGAGATGTTATCATGAGTATCATTCAAGAGTTTAAAGAATTTGCCGTCAAAGGCAATGTGATGGATCTAGCCATCGGTGTCATCATCGGCGGTGCCTTTGGCAAGATTACCACTTCATTGGTTGAAGACATCATCATGCCCGTTATTGGGGCGATTGTTGGTGATATTGATTTTTCAAACATGTTTGTGATTTTGGGCAGTGTGCCAGAAGGTGTGGATGCGACCAGTTATGCCGCTTTAAAAGAAGCAGGCGTAGCAATGCTTGCCTATGGTAACTTCATCACAATCGTCATCAACTTCATTATCCTAGCGTTCATCGTCTTTATGATGGTGAAAGCCATGAACAGACTTCGCCGTCAATCAGAAGAAGCTGCTCCTACCGAGCCAGAAGCACCATCAGAAGAAGTGTTGCTACTGCGTGAAATCAGTGCCAAACTTGGCGAGCGTCAATAATCGGTTTTAGCCAATAAAAAAACACCTGCCGTTTATGGTCAGGTGTTTTTTTGTGCATTTGGCTATATCGGCTGGCAATGTGGACAATAGACACTGGCTCGTCCACCGATTTTTTGGTTTTCTAGTGTTGTGCCGCAGACGGTACAGGGTTTGCCGTGATTGCCGTAGGCGAGCAAAGTTTGCTGGAAATAGCCTGTTTTGCCACCACCCACCGTAAAATCACGCAAGGTTGAACCGCCTTTTTCGATGGCTTTGGCTAGGATGTGTTTGATGTGCTTGACCAAATCATCAATCTGCTCTTTGCTCACTTGATTGGCGGGTTTGGCAGGGTGAATGCCTGACAAAAACAGGCTTTCGGCGGCATAAATATTGCCCACACCCACCACGACTGCCTGATCCATGATGAGTGTCTTGATGGGCTTGCTGATGGCTTTGGCGGCTTTACCTGATGTGGGCGTGCGATGAATGTGCCCATACAGATAATCGCCATTAAAGGCATCGTCCAAAGGTTCAACGCCCAAATGAGTTAAAAACCTGTCTTTGGCATTGTCCTTGTCATCGATGTGTGCGTCATTATCCGCCCAAAGGATAATACCAAAGCGACGGGGGTCGTGGTAATGTAGAGCCACCGCACCAAAGCTGATGATGAGATGGTCGTGCTTTCTAGCGGCAGGTGTATCATCGCTGATGGGGTGCTGCTGTAAGCTGCCAGACATACCTAAGTGGACAAGCAGCACCTTGCGACTGTTGTCCTTGGCATGATAAAAGTGCAACAGCAGGTATTTGGCTCGGCGTTCCACCGATGACAAACAAAAGCCGACCAAGCTGTCCAAGTCGTGCGGCATCATGTAGCGTAGCTTGGGCTGATGCACATGAACGGCGGTGATGGTCTGACCTAGTAGGGGTTCTAGGCTTTTTTTGGTGGTTTCAACTTCGGGTAATTCTGGCATATCAATCGTTATCAGTTGCTGCTGCGTCTGGCGTGTAGCACATCAGGCTGCTGTTCAATCTTGGCAAGCAGGCGTGATAAATGTGCCAATCCTGCTACTTCAACATAAAATTTCATGTGGCTGACTGCCTCATCAGATGAGATGGTCTCGGCACGGTGGATATTGACTTTTTCTTTGTCAATGATGTTCACCAAATCACGCAGCAGCCCTTTTCGGTTTTGGGCTTCAACATGGACAGTTACAGGCTGATAGCGTCCAAAGTGCGTCTGCCAGTCGGCACTGACATGGCGTTCGGGTTCTTTTTCGATGAGTCTTAGGTATTCTAGGCAGTTGGCGTGGTGAATGCTGACCCCATGCGATACGGTAACAAAACCTGCAATCGGCTCGCCATGCACAGGCGTACAGCAGCCTGCCAGATGAATTTCGACATTATCTAACCCTTGTAGGTCGATTTGGTATTTGTTGGGACGAGATGGTGTCTTAATCTCGATGCTGTCTTCATCAACAGGTGGGGTGTTGAGATTTAGGCGGTGGCTGATTCGACCGACCAGCTGTACCACGCCCACATCGCCCATCACCAGCGAGATGAACAGCTCATCTTCGTTTTTGGCATTAAATTCTTCTAGATAGTCGCCAAGCTCCACCTGATTTGGGCTGATAGAGAATCTGTCCAGCTCACGCAGGAACATGGCACGACCCACTTCGATGTTTTTGTCTCGGTCTTGTTTATTAAACCATTGGCGGAGCTTGGACTTGGCACGGTTGGTGTGAATGTAGCCCAGTGATGCCACCAGCCAATCACGGTTGGGCTCTCGGGTGGACTTGGTGATGATTTCGACTTGGTCGCCTGTCTTGGGCTGGTGCGTGAGCGGCACATAGCGTCCATTGACCCTAGCTCCTTGAGCTCGGTTGCCGACTTCGGTGTGTACATAGTAGGCGAAATCTAGCACGGTCGCCCCTTTGGGCAGCTCGGTGATGTCGCCATCACGACTAAACACATAGATGCGCTCGTTATCTTCTAGGTCAAGCTCGTCATCAGATTCGAAGTTTTCTAATTTATCATTGCCAAGCAGCTGGCGTAGCGAACTGATTTTTTGGGTCAGATAGTCGTCTTTTTTGGCTTTTAAGCCTTCTTTATAATTGACATGAGCCGCCTTGCCAAGCTCTGCTTCAAAGTGCATGTCAAAGGTGCGAATCTGCACTTCTAGCGTACGCCCATTGGCGATGACGGCGGTGTGGAGCGACTTGTAGCCATTGGGCTTGGGATTGGTGATGTAGTCATCAAACTGCTCTGGAATGTGCCGCCACAGCCCATGCACAATCCCTAAGGTGTGATAGCATTCAGCATTGGTATTAACCAGCACTCGCAAGGCACGGATGTCATAGAGCTGGTCAAAGGATAGGTTTTTCTTTTTCATCTTACGCCAGATGGAGTAAAAATGCTTGACCCGCCCAGAGACTTCCGCCTTAATGCCTGCTTTGGCAAGAGCGTCGCTCAAATCGGCTTGCACGGTCTCGATGTAGGACTCTCGCTCGCTGCGTTTTTCGGAGAGTAGGCTAGCGATTTTTTTGTATTCATCAGGGGCAAGATAGCGAAACGCCAAGTCTTCTAGCTCCCATTTAAGCTGAGCGATGGATAAGCGGTGTGCCAGCGGTGCATAGATGGTCATCACTTCACGAGCGACTCGCTTTTGGCGGTCAGGCGGGGCAAAAGACAGCTCACGCATGGCAAAGGTGCGTTCAGCCAGTTTGATGAGTACGGCACGCACATCGTTGGTGGTGCTAATGAGCATACTATAAATGGTCGAGAGTTGGTCTCGTTGCCCACTTTCAAAATAATCTTCTAGGCGTTTATTTTCTTCGATACTCTCGGACAGTCGCCCCATCGCCAGTGTGTCTTCGACCAGATGGGCGATGTCTTCACCAAAATTATGCCTGATGGTGTCAAGACTGACCAGCTCTCGGCGTGCGGTGCGATATAGCATGGCAGCGACTAAGGCATTTTCATCTTGAAACAGATATGCCAAGATGTCCGCCATGCCGATGCCTGTGGCATAAGCCCCAGAGCGGCTGGCGTGGGGTTTGCTTGCTTGTATCTTGACAAAGTCGCAGGCACGACGCAGCAGCGGCAAATCATCCTTGCCAATGCGGGCGGCAACGCTGGTCAGCCAAGTATCGACATCAATGTCGGATTCGCTGATGGTGGCAGGGGTTTGTGTCTGTTCGGAGTGGTCTAGGGCGGTTTTTAGTTTTGGGTGTGCCAGCTGTGCCTTAAAGTCTGGGTGCAGCTCTTTGGCGACCAGACTTGCTGCCAATGTCGCACTGTCGGTGTCGCTACTGTCGCCGCTGAGCAGTGGTAAGCCTTCACGAATTTGTACCACGGTCGTGTCCTTTTGGTTGTATTTTTGGCTGATGTTAATCTTAGCTTACATAAAAAATAATGGGGAGTGTGCTATTTGCTTGGTTGAAATATGAATGGGGATATTATGGCATTTTCTGGGTCTTTTTGAAAGTAAAATCCGACAAAATGGCACGCATTTATTTGCCAAATTCTTATTAAATATTCATCAATACACCCTAAAAAATATCACTTCTAAGTTGCTTGTTTTCGTGTTATAATTGACAGATTGCCAACTGATTAGCCTAAGGCTTGATGTGGCAAGATACATTGATGACATCGCATTTTTTGAGTTTGTATGTTTGGTGCTTGGATGGTTGCTCTTTAATAAGCCATCAAAAAAGCACGCTTATGTCTGCCGTGTGGCAAAAATACCTTTCTGATTCGCGATGATTTTGATGAGCTGATGCTCAATTCCCACCCCGACAAAATGCCAAAATATTCCGCCTTAAACTCGCCATTGATTTGGTGGTGTGATGTTTTTTCTCATCTCGTGGTTTGATTAATACAAGAACATAAAGGTTATTTATGCCCCAAATAAATGATGCAGGTGCAACTGGCACGCTGCCTGATGTCGCTGTCCTTGAAAATACCAGTCAAGACAGTCAGCAGACGACTTTTGAAGAGCTGTCTTTAAATAAACCCATTCTAAAAGCCCTTGTAAAAAGCGGCTACACGAGCCCAACACCCATTCAAGCAGGGGCGATTCCCCATGCACTGGCTGGGCGTGATTTGTTGCTCTCAGCACAGACAGGTTCAGGCAAGACAGCGGCATTTGTACTGCCGATTTTAGATAAGCTCAGCCGTCAAAGCCGCCTTGATAAGCATATCTATGCACTGATTTTGACACCGACTCGTGAGCTGGCTCAGCAGGTGCATGACAATGTTCGTCGATATGGAGCGAATCTGCGTGGAATGTACAGCATTCCTTTGGTGGGTGGCTCGCCTTATGGCGGTCAGATTCGTGCCTTGCGTAAGGGCGTGCAGGTCGTCATCGCCACCCCTGGTCGTCTGATTGACCATATGAATGAAGGTCGTGTGGATTTGTCCAAACTAGAAGTGCTGGTGCTTGACGAAGCTGACCGTATGCTTGACATGGGTTTTGCTGATGACATTCAGACCATCTTACAAAACGCCCCAGAGTCTCGCCAGACGGTCATGTCGTCAGCGACTTGGGACGGTGCGGTCGGTAAGATTGCCGAGAGCTTTACCAATAATCCTGAGAAAGTCTCCATCAAGGTTGAGAGCGGTCATATCGAAGAGTCGGTGTATTTTTGTGATGATTTTCACCACAAAAACAAGATTTTGCTTGAACTTTTAAGCAATCAAGAAATCAATCAAGCGGTGATTTTTGCCGCCACCAAACGCAGCACTGAGCAGCTGACCGAGACACTGACCGAAGCAGGCTTAAAGGCACGCTATCTACATGGCGATTTGCCACAGGGTAAGCGAAACCGCATCATCAGTGATGTCAAAAATGGCAAATGCGACTTTTTGGTGGCGACCGATGTGGCGGCACGGGGTATTGACATCTCTGCCATTAGCCATGTGGTGAATTATGATTTGCCACGCCAAGTTGAAGACTATGTGCATCGCATCGGACGCTGTGGGCGTGCAGGGCGAACGGGGGTGGCGATGAACCTGTGTAGCTTTGATGACCGTGGGCAATTAAGACACATCAACCGCTATCTAAAACGCACCATGAGCGAAGCGGTCATCGAAGGCTTGGAGCCTAAGCGAGCCCCATTTGAGCAAGAAGAACGCCGAAATAAGCATGGTCGAGACCGCAAGGATAATCGCTACTCTCACGGCAGACGCAGCGAGCAGGGCTACCGCCAAGAGCGTCAGGCACGAGATGCTCGCCCATACCGCAGCGAGCGTCCAGAACGCCAAGACCGCAGATACGACCGTGAGCGTCAGGACAGAGTGGTCAATCGTGAGCGTTCTTTTGTGGGTCATGAGTTTGACAATCAGCGTGGCTACTATCGCCAAGAACATCACCCAGAGCTTCAAACGGAATATCGTCCAGAGCATCGCTATCATCAAGAGCGTCGCTACGCACGACCACGCCATGATGGTCTTTATGCGTATGATTATGATGACACACGCCCCAAGCGTCGTTTTGATGAGCAAGGGCGTGAATATCAAAGCGACCATCGCAGCAGCCATCGCCAAGAATACCGTCAAGACAGACGAGACGAGTACCGTAGCGAGCGTCATGAGCATAAAGAATACAAAGACCGCAGACAGACCAAGCCAGCCAAGCCATATAAGGCGACCAAGCAAGGTGTAAAAAAACCAAAAGTAGTCGAAGAAGTGTTCTTTTCCAAGCGTCAAGACAAGGCACCAAAACGCCGCTTTGGGCAAGTGGACTAGACCATTGAACCAAAAAAAGCACGCCGACTGGTGTGCTTTTTTGTGGGTTTTTGGGCAGGCAGGCGTGTGTTAGATTTTTTCAAAGCGGGCAATGCTCTCAACATGACCCGTATGACAAAACATGTCCATCACACCTGCGTGCGTCAGGCGATAGCCTTGTGCGATGATGGCGGCGGTGTCTCTGGCGAGTGTGGCAGGGTCGCAAGAGACATAGACGATGCGTTTGGCATGAAAGTTGCCCAAGTAGCCCATGACGGTAGCCGCCCCTGTGCGGGGTGGGTCGATGAGTAGGGCATCGACTTGCTTTGCCCAAGGCTGGTCTGAGAAATCTTGGTTTAAATCTTGGGTGTAGAATGTGGCGTGTTGAATGCCGTTTTGTGCCGCATTCATGGTGGCACGCTCTACCATCTTAGCACTGCCTTCAATGCCAATCACACGACCTGTATCGCCCACACAGCGAGCCAAAGGCAGACTAAAATTACCCAAACCACAGAACAAATCCAGCACCGTCTCGCCTTTTTGTAAATCGAGCAAATCACAGGCGAGAGCGACCATCTGCGTATTTACCGAAAGATTGACCTGCGTAAAATCTAGCGGCGAGTATTCTAGGCGTATGTCAAACTGCGGCAGCTGATAAAATAGCCCGCCTGTTGGTGGTGTGGTCTGGGTGCTGGGCGGTTCATTGCCATCTATGCGGTGTACGCTGTCTGTCCCTTGTGGCTGTAAATACAGCTGCCAGTCTCTGTCTTGGCAGAACTTGATGAGTGTCTGCTGGTCTTGCTTGCCCAGCCTTTTGGTGTGTCTGACCATCATCGCCACCTGTGATGACGAATCGCCTGTGGCAAATTCAAGGTGCGTAATGCCGTTAATCGCATCAAGACGAATGAGCGTGGCTTTAAGTGTGTTTAGATGATGGTTGATGCGGTCATCTAGGATGGGGCAATTCGCAATATCGGTCAGAAAGTTGCTGTTTTTTTCACGAAAACCGACAATCAGCCCACACTTGGGCAAATACCGAACACCAAGCCGAGCTTTGGTGCGATAGCCGATACGCTCGCCCACCACGGGCGGCAGCCAATGCTCTGGGGCGGTCTTGGCATGATGGGTGAGATGGTTGGCAAGGGTGGCTTGCTTGTGCTTTAACTGCTCATCGGCATGCAGATGCTGCAAGCTACAACCGCCACATACCCCAAAATGCGGACAAAAAGGCGTCTGTCTGTGGTCGCTGGGTATGAGTACTTCTAGGGTTTTGCCTTCATCAAAGGATTTTTTGTTGCCTGTGATAGCGACTTTTACCGTCTCGTTCGGCAGGGCGTAATCAACAAAGATTTTTTTGCCGCTTTTGTCGCCATGCGTGTCATCATAGCTACCGATGCCACGCCCATCATGCGTTAAGGCGTGGATGTTTAGGGTGGTGATGGTTTGTGGTTGGGTTTTTTGATGTTGGCGGGCGGGTCGGTGCTTGGTCATGTTGCTTGGGTGGTTGATGGGTTGGGGGTATTATAGCATGAAAACACGATGTGCAATCATCATGCACGGCTATGATGCCTAGCATATGGCATCAATAAAAAAATCCGCCCCATCGGACGGATTTTATTGGCAATCAGGCAATCAGTGAATTTTTTTCACTTTTTTACCCTTAATCGCACGATAGATCGGCAAAATCACCATGATGATGGCAAGCACCCAAAGCGTCATCGAAATGCCACTTTGCCACAAAATTCCCAAATCACCTTGCGAGATGGACAAGGCACGGCGTAGGTTAGATTCCATGAGATGTCCAAGCACATAGCCCAAAATGAGTGCTGACAGTGGGAAGTTTAGCTTACGCAAAAAGTAGCCAAATGCCCCAAGCCCAATCATCAGCATGAGGTCAAAGGTGGTACTGTGGATTGAGTACACGCCCACAAAACTCACCGCAGCGATGGCTGGTATTAAGATATAGTTGGGAATGTCTAAGAGCTTGGCAAAGAATTTCACCAGTGGCAAGTTTAAAGCCAGTAGGATAATGTTGCCGATAAATAAGGAAGCAATCAGACCCCACACAATGTCAGGTTGCTCAGCAAAAAGCTGAGGGCCGGGCGTGATGTTATAGAGCGTCAAAGCCCCCATCATCACCGCTGTCGTGCCAGAACCAGGGACACCGAGTGTTAGCATGGGAATGAATGAACCACAGGCAGAGGCGTTATTGGCAGCCTCAGGAGCGGCAATACCACGCAAATCACCATCGCCAAACTTACCGCTGGCTCCTGCAATTTTACGCTCATTAGAATACGTCATCGCCGAAGCAATGGTCGCCCCAGCACCTGGCAATACCCCAACCACAAAGCCT
Source organism: Moraxella sp. (assembly GCA_030525825.1). Classification (GTDB taxonomy): domain Bacteria; phylum Pseudomonadota; class Gammaproteobacteria; order Pseudomonadales; family Moraxellaceae; genus Moraxella. The sequence continues at coordinate 87,381 of JAUNDZ010000004.1, read as the reverse complement.
GTCAAACCACTACGCACAATCGCCCCAACAGCTGACATGAACTCTTTGACATTGACCATGCCACGCTTGCCTTGTTCTAAGGCTTTTTGACCCACGCTGGTCTTTTCAAGCATGATTAAAATTTCACTCACGCTAAAAAAACCGATGACGATGGTGGTAAAGGCAATGCCATCAGATAGGTTCACCGACCCAAAGGTAAAGCGATACACCCCAGTAACAGCGTCCACCCCAACGGTGGCAAGTAGCAATCCGATGATGGCAGCAATGCCTGTTTTTAAGGGAGCGTCCCCCACCAAACCACTAAGGCAGGTCAAGGCAAAGACCATGAGTGCAAAATACTCAGCAGGTCCAAAGCTGATTGCCCAGTTGGCAAGTAGTGGTGCAAATAGCACAACCCCTGTGATGGCAATCATTGAGCCGATGAATGAGCTTAGGGCAGACAGCGATAGGGCAATCCCTGCTTTGCCTTGTTTGGCGAGCGGATAGCCGTCTAAGGTGGACATAATCGCCGCTGCATCTCCGGGGACATTGATTAAGATGGCTGAGATACGACCACCATACTCACAACCTAAGTAAACAGCTGCCAAAAGAATTAACGCACTTTCAGGGGGCAGACCCATCGCATAAGCAATCGGCAGTAGGATTGCCACACCGTTAATCGGTCCAAGCCCCGGGAGCATACCCACAATCGTACCGATAAATGCCCCAACGAGTGCGATGAGTAAGTTTTGGGATGTGGTCGCAACGGCAAAGCCTTGCATTAAAAAATTTAAAGTATCCATGATTTACCCCAAAATTGGCTCTAAAATGCCCGCAGGCAAGCTAACTTCTAGTGGACCATTAAACAAATAATAAGTCCCCACCGCCATCACCACAGAGGCGATGAGTGTCTTATGCCACTTGCCATCAAACAGCACGCCTATCCCCCACGCCATGAGTGTGGTCGCCACGATGTAGCCGAGTGTCTCAAACAGCACAGCATACAGCGACATGGCAAGCGTGCATAGGGCTAAATTTTTGATGATGGGCTTGGTCAGACCCAGCTCAATTTTTTCGGCAAGTCTGGCAGGACGAAACGCAATGACACCCGACAATACCGCAAGTAGCACAAGCAGTATGACAGGATAAGGGCGAGGCCCGATGGGGTCATAAGAAATCGGTGCGGTATATCCCCATGCCATGATGAGCAAGATGAGCGACACCACCAGCATGAGACCTGAAAATAAACGATCTACCATAACATTTCCTCTTTAAAAAACCAATCCCAAAGGATTGGTTTTTGTGATAAACTACCGATTATTTTGTCTCGGCAGGTTTGCTCTCTTGTGCTGTTGGTTCATCAGCCTTTGGCGTGTCGGCAGGAGCATCGGCAGGTTTTTCAGTGGCGTTTGGTGCATCAGCAGGTTTGTCCGCAGGGGCAGGATTGGTAGAGCTTGCAGGGGTCGCCCCACCTTCTACCAAATTAAAGTCTGATGACAGCTTTCTTAGCTCCTCAGTTTGCTTATAAACATACTGGGTCAGCTCATCGCCTGTCATGGCAAAAGGCAAAAGCTCACGGTTGGTACGAAGTTCTGCAAACTTAGGATCGGCAAGCATTTTGTCAAATTGACCTTTCCACCAGTTGTAGGACGCATCGGACGCCTCTGGTGCCATGTAGTAACCACGAATCACAGGCCACTCGATGTCAAAGCCTTGTTCTTTGGCGGTTGGAATGTCCTTAAAGCCCTCACCCTCCAAACGCTGTGGGGCGAACACGCCAAGCACACGCAGTTTGCCTGCTTTGACATGCGGCATGACCTCAGCTAAGCCTGCTGACACCACTTGGATATGATTGCCAAGCACGGCAGTTACCGCCTCGCCGCCACCTTCCATCGCCACATAGCCCATGGTATTGGGGTCAATGCCTGCGGCTTTGGCAAGCAGTGCTGTTTGCATCCAGTCTTGACCGCCCACGCTACCACCAGCACCAAAGGAGACGGATTTGGGGTCTTTTTTGAGGGCTTCGACAAGGTCACCCAAGGTTTTATAAGGCGAGTTAGCATTGACCGCCACCATACCATAGTCGGTGCCAACTGCTGCCAACCATTTGACATCTTTTTCGGTGAATTGACCGAATTTACCTTGTGATAGATTCAGGATGGAGCCAGTAGAGAACGCCACAATCGCATCGCCGTTTTTGCGGTCATTGGCAACCACTTTGTTATAAGCCACCGCACCAACACCACCTGGCATATAGGTAACACGCATGGGCTTATCAATGAGTCCCAAGTCTTGTAAGCCTGATTGGGCAAGTTTACAAGTTAAGTCAAAACCGCCACCGGGTTTGGCAGGGGCAATACACTCTGGGCGTTTTGGAGCTTCGCCTGCCACAGCTGCGTCAGCACCATCAGCTTTGGTCTCTGTGGCGGTCTGTTTTTTGTCGCCACCACACGCCGTTAGGGCAAGGATAGATAGGGTGATTGCACTGTACTTCAACAGTTTCATAATATCAACTCCAGATATTAAGGTATAAAAATCCCCAATAAAACCTGTTTTATCGGCTCTATTGGGAAGTGTCCAATGAGACTTTAAAAAAGTCGTTTTAGTCTTTTTTTTGAAACTGATGTGTATTATGGTAGAAAAAAAGTAGGTTTGTAATTACAAAATAAAAAATATTTTTATAAATTTGTCATATTTTGGGTAAAATTGAGCAAATTCAAGATTCTGAATAGATTCAAATCATGCAAAGTGCCAAAAAAGAAATGTTATGATGTTATCAATCGATACATTTCATGGCATTATTATCGGTATTTTGATGGGTTTGATGGCTCTTTGCTTGTATTTTTCTAAGAATATTGCTACATTATTTTCCCCATCATCGGTGCGTTCGCCATGCTAGATCATCTCATTTTAGGCATCATCAATTTTTTTACTTCCGCCCTAGCAGGCATTACAGGTCTTGGGGGTGGGGCGATTTTGCTTGGGCTGATGCCGATGTTTTTGCCAGCCGCTGCCATCATCCCTGTGCATGGTGCTGCTCAGTTATCAAGCAATGTCAGTCGTGTGTGGCTTGGCAGGCGTGATGTGGATTTTACCTATTTTCGTCCGTTCATCATAGGGGCGGTGGTGGGCATGCTGTTTTTTGGCACGGCGGTAAAATTTGTCAAATTAGACTTAATCCCCCTATTCATCGCCTTTTATATCCTACTGACGCAGTGGTCTGACACGGTCAATCGCTTATTAAAAAGCCTAGAAAATTTCTATCTCATTGGTTTTTTGCAGACAGGCATCGGACTGTTTGTTGGAGCCCCCGGTCCACTGCATATGCCGCTACTGATGAAAAAATATGAAGATAATAATGTCATCGTAACGGTCGGCTCACTCATGATGACTTTTGTGCATATTTTTAAACTGACCGTCTATGTTCTTTTGGGATTTAGTTTTATTGAATATTGGCAGATGATTGTGCTGATGGCGGTATCGGCATCTTTGGGGTCGTGGGCAGGGGTCAAGCTACGCAATCGACTGCCGATGGCATGGCTAAAAGCCGCTTTGCTGTGGCTTTTGACCGCCATCGCCATCAAGATTATTTGGGATAATGTGGATAAATTGGGCGTGTTTTGATGGTTTCTGGGTCATCAATAGATAATATAATAAAGCAGGCGAAAAACCTGCTTTATTTGTGCTATTTGATTTGCCATGCCTGCAAAAACCGCTCATGGCGTTTTGTGCCGTCATCATTGGTGATATTTGCCACAAACTCATGCGTCTGCTCGCTGAAATTCTGACACAGCGACGCATCCGCTTTGCCTGTCAAGATAAGCCAACGAAGGTAAATCAGCCAAGTGTTCAGCACATCAGACTCACAGTAGGTGGTCAGCTTTTGCCACTCGCCTTGTTGCACCATCGGCACAACTTGCGAGCCATCGATGTCGCCTTTGCCAGCAAAGCCGCATAAGGCAGCGATGGTGTCGAGTTTTTGTTTGTTGTAGCCGTTGTACAGCGACATTTTGTCCATCAGGTCGATGTGCATCTCGCCGTAGCGATACAGATAGTCGGGTTTTTTGTCAGGATTGAACAGCTCAGGGGCACTGATGCCATGATGTAAGGCACGATACAGCAGCACAGGAATGTCAAAGCCTGAGCCGTTCCAGCTGACCAAAGTGGGCTTTTTGCCAAAGGCACGGAAAAAGCTCGTCAAAATCTCTTGTTCATCTTTGTTGTCTAAGGATAGGGATTTTAAGACAAAATTTCCATGCTCCACCCACAAAAACGACAAGCAAGCAATCTTATGTAAAGGCAGACGCATAAAATCATTGCCTGCTTCGGCATGGCGTAGGGCAATGAGTGCGGTCAAGGCATCATCATCGTCCAGTCCTTGTAGCTCAGGATATAGTCGTCTGCCTGTCTCAACATCAGGAATGGTCTCAATGTCAAAGACCAAAACAGGGTTGTTTAAGTTCATAATCTGCCTTATACTTGATTGTTGGGTACTAGATTGCGATTGCGTGGGTTTAGTCGTCAATCACGCCAAACAGACCAGTTGATAGATAGCGGTCGCCACGGTCGCAGACGATGAAGGCAATCACGGCATCTGGGTTGTCCTTGGCGATTTGGTGGGCTGCCCATGCCGCACCGCCTGACGATACGCCACAAAACACCCCTTCTTCTTTGGCAAGTTTACGCATGTAGATTTCAGCGTCTTTTTGATTGACATCCATCACCACATCCACCAAAGACGCATCAAAAATCCCTGGTAGGTATTCGGCAGGCCATCTGCGAATCCCTGCGATGCTAGAATGCTCATCAGGCTGTAAGCCGATGATTTGTACGGCAGGGTTTTGTTCTTTTAAAAACTTACTCACGCCCATGATGGTGCCAGTCGTGCCCATCGAGCTGACAAAATGCGTAATCTTGCCGCCTGTCTGTGCCCAAATTTCAGGACCTGTGGTCAGGTAGTGAGCTTGTTTGTTGTCGTTATTATTAAATTGGTCAAGCACGATGCCAAGCCCATCTGCCTGCATTTGCAGTGCCAAATCTCGGGCTTCTTCCATGCCTTGCTCCACTTCAATTAAGGTCGCCCCATAGGCGGTCATGGCGTCTTTTCGTTCTTGGGTGGAGTTTTTTGGCATGATTAGGGTCATCTTGTAGCCTTTCATGGCAGCGACCATGGCAAGGGCAATGCCCGTGTTGCCGCTTGTTGCTTCGATGAGCGTGTCGCCTGCCTTGATGTCGCCACGCTTTTCGGCTTGGTCAATCATATTAAAAGCAGGGCGGTCTTTGACAGAGCCTGCGGGGTTGTTGCCTTCTAATTTGGCAAGCAAGGTCGCACGAGTGTCCTTGGCTAGGCGGTGTAATTGTACTAAGGGGGTCTGACCCACGCAATCCGCCAAAACGGTCGTCTGGGTAATAAAATTACTCATAAAAAATCCTGTTGTTTGTGCCAATGCCGACATAAAAAAACGCATCGGTCGAAAAATTTGCCCATTATAGCACACTCTTTTTTTCAAAAATACGCCAAAAGCGTGCTAAACTACGGCACAGTGAACCTGTGGTTTGGCAGATGATGGGCGATTATGAATAAAGTGCGTTTTGGTCTAAAAAGTGCCTATGGGCAGCTGATTTTGTTGGTGTTTTTGCCCATTGCGGTGCTGGCGATGGTCGGTGGCTATTTGGTGTTTAGCGAAGTGCGTCGGGCGGTGTTGTCCGAGCAAGATGTGCTGGCACAGTCGGCACTGCTTCGCTATGAGACGGCAGCACGCCCCAGATTAGAACGGTATGGCGTGGCAGAAGCGGCGGCATTTTTTGATGATGAATTTGTCCATTCGGTGCTGTCTTATGACGCCCAAAACCATCAAAATACCGCTGCATTAAGTGGTGCTTTACAAAGCCTAAACCAAATGCGACAGCAGCGGGTGCAGCGTCTTGCCATTATGAATGCCAAAGGGGAAGTTTTGCACTCATCTGGCATGAATGCCAATGCCGCTTGGGCAACTTTTGATTTATCAGCACCGCACATCCTAAGACTAAAAACCACCCAAGGTGTGGCATATGGCAACCCTTTGACCATAAATGGCGAGCGGTATTGGCTGTTTGTTGAGATGGATGCCAAGCCTTTGACTTTGACTTATTATCATGTGTTGCTTGCCTTGTCCATCACGGGGCTGATGACGATTTTGCTGCTTTTGCTGATTTTAAACAGCTACTCAAAACGCTGGATTGCACCGATTTATGAGATGCGGCTGTATTTGCAACGGCTGGATGTCTCAAACTTATCTAACCCCACTTCGGTCAAGGTCGAAGGCGAGTTTTCCTTATTGCAGCGAGATTTTTTAAGGGCGTTAAAGCGGCTAGATGGCAGCTTTAATGAGCTAAAAAACCACGCCGAAGAGACCGAGCGAGATTTGCAGCAGGCGTTTGATGAGATGGAAATGCAAAACATCTCCATTCGTAACGCTCGTGATGCGGCGGTGTCTGCCAGCCAAGCCAAATCGGCATTTTTGGCGAACATCAGCCATGAGCTAAGAACGCCACTCAACAGCATTGATGGCTTCATCAATCTGCTGGCTCGCAAAGAAGGGCTGACTGGCGAACAAAACCTGTATGTGCAAACCATCAAAAAATCATCCGCACACCTGTTGGCATTGGTCAATGATGTGCTTGATTTTTCTAAGATTGAAGCGGGCAAACTTGTGCTTGAACATCACGAGTTTGACCTGTATGCTACGATTTATGATGTGGTGGATATGCTGTCGCCAGCAGGACTAGAAAAGCATCTGCGATTGGCGGTGCTGTTTTATCATGATGTGCCGACCAAAGTGGTGGGCGACAGCCTACGAGTAAAGCAGATTTTGACCAATCTGGTGGGCAATGCGATTAAGTTTACCGACACAGGCGGCGTGGTGGTGCGAGTTGGCTTGTCGGATGTCAAAGACGGCTATCTAAATATCGCTGTCGAAGACACAGGCAAGGGCGTGAGCGAAGCGGATAAGGCACAGCTGTTTAAGAGTTTTAGCCAAGGCGATCTGTCGGTAACTCGTCGCTATGGTGGCACAGGGCTTGGCTTGGTGATTTCTAAGCAGCTGACGATGATGATGGGTGGCGACATTGGGTTTTTTGATAACAACAGCGAAAACATCGCACCCACAGGGGCGACTTTTTGGTTTGAGATGCCCATCAACATGAGTACGCCTGATGAACCAGATACCGAGACGATGATGGTTAAGCCAAACATTCAAGCCAATATCTTGGTATGGATTAACCATGCTCCTGCCTTGCAAGTATTAAAAGCAAGCCTTGCAGGAACAGGGGCTGCCATCACAGAAGCCATCGGTTTGGCGGATTTGCTCGAACAGTTGGACGGCGAGCATGAGTTTGATTGGGTGATTGTTGATAATTTCGGTCAAGATGCCGCCCAAGACGACATCGGAGCGATTTTAAGACAGATTCGCCTTCGCTATCAAGGCAGGCTGATGACATACGGCTATCAGGTGGGTATGGACGCATCGCTACTTGAGCGGTATCATGCCAACGCTCTGTATGAGCCGATGGACAGACGACAGCTGTATGAACTGTTATCCAATCAGCCTAATCAGATTGCCACAAGACCCATCAGGCAGCAGCGATTTACAGGGACTCGGGTGCTGGCGGTAGATGACCATCTGCCGAACCTTTTGGTGCTTGAAGCCTTGCTTGGCGAGCTTGGGGTGGAAGTGGTCATGGCAGGCAGCGGCTTTGATGCCATCGAAATCATGACCAAGACGATAACAGGTCAGGGCTTGCCGATTGATTTGATTTTTATGGATGTGCAGATGCCCAGAATGTCAGGGCTAGAAGCCAGCATCGAGATTCGCAAAATCGAAGAAGCTCATCTGGCAAAGCCTGTGCCAATCATCGCCCTGACCGCACACGGACTGTCTGATGAAAAAGACAGGCTGGTCGCCGCAGGACTCAATGACTATGTGGGCAAGCCTATCGGTCATCAGCAGCTGTTACAGACTTTGCAGCGTTGGCTTGGGCATGACGATGTGGATAAGACAGTGCTGCTTGATAGCCATGCTGATGAAATATCATTTGATGAGTTGCCATCTTTTGATGATAAGACATCAGGTCAGATGGATACTGCCGCCCACAAGACCCATCAGACAACCCTAACAAAAGCCGTACCACAAGACACCTTAGTGCTGCCAAACATCGACTGGCAGGACGCCCTAAGCCGTGCAGCAAATAAAGCTGAGCTTGCCGAAAAACTGCTTGCTATGATGATTGATAATGCCGAACAAGAAAAACAGTCGCTCGAGAGGGCGTGGGCAGACAGAGACAGAAAGATGCTTGCCGAGCTGGCTCATCGCATGGTCGGAGCATCACGCTATACAGGCGTGCCAAGACTGCGTCAGATGGCAGAAGACTTTGAGAGCCGCTGCCGAGCCGACATCACAGAAGTGGGTGCCAGTCATTTTGTGAGTATGCGTCCTAGCTATCGTGCCTTGATTGATTCGTTGGACGAGCTGGGAGCGGTGGATTTAAAAGCCGTGCTTGCCAAGCAGACGCTCGATGAGAGCAAGATGAATTGGAAAATGTAGCCTGCTAGGCTGTGTGATTGGCGACAAAATGGGTGCTTGATGATAAAGCATCCATTTTTTTGGGCTGATGAGCTGATGATGAGCTATCTGCCGAACTTTAATATTGCCACAAATTAGATTGGATGTTGAGTGGCGGGGTAAATTTTTCGCCCAATAAAACAATTGGGGCAAATAATAATTTGCCCGACAAGTGATAACAAAGCAAAATCAAGTTTGACAAACGGGCGGTCTATCATGGCGTCTTTTTGATATGAATAAAAAGCTGTCATGATTGCGGATAAAAAATCGGTGATTGTCTGCCACATATTGTCTGTTATATCTTGGATTATCTGTTATAATAATGGCATTTATTTTTCATCATTCGATAAGGGTATCGTTCATGACTAGCACCATCGCAGGGCATCGTTTTTTAACGGATTTTCAAGCCAAAAAATTGGCAACGCAACTTGAACAAAAAGCAGGGCTGAAAATTAGTGCGGTAGACAGTCAGCAGGTTTATGTTTTTGATGGCGTCATCGATGGTGCTGACCGCAAAAAAGCCATCAACCTACTCAATCAAGGCGAAGAAGTCGCCCTAACAACCGCCCAAGCAGGTCAAATTCAAGTGGTGGTGTCGCCACGCTTTGGCACGATTAGCCCTTGGGCGTCAAAGGCGACCGATATTTTTAATAACTGTGGTCTAAAAGTCAATCGAATTGAGCGAGTGGTTGTGTTCACTTTATCAGGCGAAGAGTTGCCTGCCAAGCTGCCCAGTGCCGCCGAGAATATCCTACACGACCGCATGACTCAAAGTCTGGTGTACGACCTAGATGATGTCGCAGCACTGTTCATCGATGGCGAGCCTGCCCACCTAGAATATGTGGACATCATGGGTCAAGGTCGTGATGCACTGGTGCGTGCGAATGTTGAGTTTGGTTTTGCATTGTCCGAAGAAGACATTGATTATTTGGTGGAGAATTTCACCGAACTTGGACGCAATCCGACCGATGTTGAGCTGATGATGTTCGCCCAAGCCAACTCGGAGCATTGCCGTCATAAGATTTTTAATGCCGAGTGGACGATTGATGGTCAAGTGCAGCCAAAATCACTGTTTAAGATGATTAAAAACACGCACGAGCAGAACTCTGACGGCATCTTATCCGCCTACAAAGACAACGCAGCGGTGATGGCAGGCTTTGCCACGCCCCGTTTTTATCCCACCAAAAACGCAGCAGGCGAGTCGCAATACGGCTTTCATGATGAGCAAATTGACATCTTGATGAAAGTTGAGACGCACAACCACCCAACCGCCATCGCACCATTTGCAGGGGCGGCGACTGGGGCAGGTGGCGAGATTCGTGATGAAGGGGCGACAGGTCGTGGCGGTAAGCCAAAAGCAGGCTTGGCAGGATTTAGTGTATCACACCTACACCTACCCAATATGCCTGAAAAATGGGAAATATCAGGCAAGGTCTCTGCCAAAGACTATGGCAAGCCTGAACGTATGGCATCTGCTCTTGACATCATGATTGACGGTCCGTTGGGCAGTGCCGCCTTTGCCAACGAGTTCGGTCGCCCGAACCTAAACGGCTATTTCCGTACATTTCAGCTGGACACTTCTGCCGAGCAGGACGGCAGTCAGATGCGCGGCTATCATAAGCCCATCATGATTGCGGGTGGTTATGGCAACATCAAACGCAATTTGGTACAAAAAAACGCCATCCGTGAAGGTGATTTGCTCATCGTTTTGGGTGGACCTGCCATGCAGATTGGCTTGGGCGGCGGTGCAGCCAGCTCGGTGGACAGCGGCGAGCTGGATGAAGGGCTAGACTTTGCATCGGTGCAGCGAGACAATGCCGAGATGGAGCGTCGTTGCCAAGAAGTCATCGATGCGTGCTGGGCGATGGCAAAAGATGGCGAAGATAACAACCCTATCATCTCCATTCACGATGTGGGTGCAGGCGGTCTGTCGAATGCCATGCCAGAGCTGGTCGATGACCACGAGCTAGGAGCTCATCTAAACCTAAGAAAAGTGCCATCACTAGAAAAAGGCATGTCGCCGATGGCAATCTGGTCGAACGAAGCCCAAGAACGCTATGTGCTTGCCATCTCGCCACAGAGCGAAAAACTCTTTGATGACATTTGTGCCAGAGAGCGTTGCCCATACGCCATCTTGGGTGTGGCAACTGCCGTGCGTGAATTAAAAGTTGATGACAGCCTACTGCCAGAGCAGCCTGTGGATATGCCAATGCAGGTACTGCTCGGTGGTACGCCACGCATGAAACGCAGCTTTAACCGCACAAATAGCGAACTACGCCCACTTGATGTGTCAGGCGTCGATGTGCGTGAGAGCATCAAAGATGTGCTTCGTCACCCAACCGTTGCCAGCAAATCATTCCTAATCAGCATTGGCGACCGCTCCATCACAGGCATGGTAACCCAAGACCAGTATGTCGGTCGCTATCAAGTGCCTGTGGCGGACTGTGCGGTAACGATGACAGGGCTGCTTGCCGATACTGGTGAAGCGATGGCGATGGGCGAGCGTACGCCTGCGGCACTCATCAATCCAAAAGCATCTGCCCGACTGGCGGTGGGCGAAGCATTGACCAACATTGCATCAGCACGCATCAGCCAAGTCTCACAAGTTACCCTATCTGCCAACTGGATGGCGGCGTGTGGCGATGATAAAGAAGATGCAGCATTGTTTGATGCAGTGCACGCCATCGGTGAAGAGCTATGCCCTGCCTTGGGCATCACCATCCCTGTGGGTAAGGACAGCTTATCCATGAAAGCTCATTGGAGCGATGATGGCGTGGATAAGTCGGTCAGCTCGCCGATGAGCCTAATCATCACAGCGTTCGCCCCTGTTCAAGATGTCGCTAAGACCATCACGCCTGAGCTTATCAATGCTGATGCTCGTCTGTATCGTTTGGATTTATCAGCGGGCAAACTTCGCTTGGGTGCGTCTATCTTTGCTCAGACTTTAAGTCAGCTGGGCGATGACTGCCCTGATGTGGAGCAGCCTGCCGACCTTGCCAACTTCTTTGCCTTTATCCAAGCGGCGAACGAAGCAGGCGTGATTCGTGCTTATCATGACATCGGCGATGGCGGTATGATTGCCACCGTTGCTGAGATGCAGTTCGCCAGCCGTCTAAAAGTCTCATTAGAGCTTGGCGATGACAATCTGCTTGGTCAGCTGTTTGCCGAAGAGCTGGGTGCGGTCATCCAAGTGCTGCCACAAGACGAAGCACACCTAGCCGAGCTTGCCAAAGCACATCAAGTAGAGCCGATGCTAAGCGTCATCGGTAGCACCTTTGTTACGCCAGCAGGCGGGGCAAATCAAGACACGCTTGACATCACAACGCCAAGCCAGTCGCTGAGCTTTGCTCGTAGTGAGCTACAACAAGAATGGACGAAAGTCAGCCACGCCATCGCATCCATGCGTGATAATCCTGAGTGTGCTGACCAAGAGTTCGCCTTGATTGGCGATGCCAACCATCACGGTCTGATTGCCGATGCCAACTTTGAGCTGGATTTGGCAGTAGAAGCCCCTTATGTGAACAGTCGCACCAGTCAGCCAAAAGTCGCCATCTTGCGTGAGCAGGGCGTAAACGGTCATTTAGAAATGGCGGCAGGCTTTGTGCGTGCAGGCTTTGAAGCGATTGATGTCCACATGAGCGACTTGATGAGCGGACGCATCAACCTAAGAGATTTTGAAGGTTTGGTGGCGTGTGGTGGATTCAGTTATGGCGATGTGCTGGGTGCAGGCTCTGGCTGGGCGAATTCGGTGCTGTTCCATGACGAGCTGCGTATGCAGTTTGCTAGATTTTTCCACCGTCCAGAGACTTTTGCCCTAGGGGTGTGTAACGGCTGTCAGATGATGAGTCAATTAAAAGAGCTGATGGTCGGTGCAGAGCATTTCCCACGCTTTACCTTTAATAAATCAGCACGCTTTGAAGCACGCACGGTCAATGTGCGAGTAGAACGCACCAAATCGGTACTACTAAAAGGCATGCAAGACAGCATTCTGCCGATTGCGGTGGCACATGGCGAAGGCTATGCACAGATGAGCGAAGCGTCGATGAATGAGCTGGCTCGACATGGTCAGATTGCCCTACGCTATGTGGATTCGCAAGGTCGTCCGACGGAGCATTATCCGCTGAACCCCAATGGCTCGCCACAAGGCATCACAGGCGTGTGTAGCACCGATGGGCGTGTTACTTTGATGATGCCACACCCAGAGCGTACGCTGCGTGCGGTGAATCACTCGTGGAAGCCTGATGAGTGGACCAATGACGGTGCGTGGATGCGTCTGTTCCGTAACGCTCGTGCATTCTTGCGTTAATTCTGGCTAAATGAACCAAAAAACGAACGCCTTAGGGGGTTCGTTTTTTATTTGGGGTTTTGCTGTGATTGGTGGGGTTTTGGGTAAGTATTTTGCAATTGCAAGGCAAACTTGTTACAATACGCACCCTAAAAAAGCACAGACCCATGCGAAAACGAGCGTTTTGATGATTGTCATCAGTATGGCTGTATTTGCTGTGTTTTGATGTTGTTTTTAAATCTGGTTATTACGACCGTTTTTAATTGCTTTATTTGATATTTTTAAAATGCCGATTTTAACGATTGATTTGATTGTTTAAATTGCGAAGTGGCGGTGCTGCTTTGATTGTTGGAGTTGTTATGGAAATTGTGTTAAATGGCTACTACACTTTGATTTTAGCCACGCTGGTGCTGCTACTTGGTAAGGTGCTGGTCAAAAAAATTAAATTTTTGGAGCATTTTAATATTCCTGAGCCTGTGGCAGGTGGCTTGGTAGCGGCAGCTGTCATCTATACGCTACACGCTGTTTTTGGTTATTCTTTTGCCTTTCAAAAAGAACTACAAACCGCCTGTATGCTGATGTTCTTTGCGTCCATCGGTCTGTCGGCTGATTTTAGCCGCCTAAGAGCAGGCGGTATGCCACTGCTCGTGCTGTCGGCTTTGGTGTCGGTGTTCATCATTATCCAAAATGCTGTTGGCGTGGGTTCGGCGATGGCACTTGGTATTGACCCAATGTTGGGTCTGGTGGCAGGCTCCATCTCATTGACGGGCGGTCATGGCACGGCAGGTGCATGGGGTGCAACGCTTGAACAGACCTATGGTGTGGCGGCAGCGACCACGCTGGGCATTGCCTGTGCGACCTATGGTCTGGTGGCAGGTGGTGTGATTGGCGGACCTGTAGCACAGCGTCTCATCAATCGACTCGGTACCAAGCCAAAAGATTTGACCCAAAAAAATGCCATGCAGGATGATGCTACCAACAAAAAAGTGGCAGACGATGACGGCGATGCCATCGAAGTGATTTTTGAGCGTTCGGACAACACTCGTCTGATTACCGCCACTTCTGCGATTGAGACTTTGGCTCTGTTTGCTGCGTGCTTGGCATTCGCTGATATTATGACAGGTATTGCAAAAGATACTTGGTTTGAGCTACCGACTTTCGTTTGGGCGTTGTTCGGTGGTGTGGTGCTGCGTAATGTCTTAACTTCGCTGTTTAACTTTGATATGTTTGACCGTGCCATCGATGTGTTTGGCAACGCTGCTTTGTCGCTGTTTTTGGCGATGGCATTGTTATCATTAAAACTGTGGGAGCTGGCGGGTCTTGGTTTGCCGATTTTCATCATCTTGGTTATTCAGACGGTGGTGATGGTGCTGTATGCGGTGTTTGTTACCTTTAATGTGATGGGTCGTGATTATGATGCGGCGGTGCTTGCGGCAGGTCATTGCGGCTTTGGTATGGGGGCGACGCCGACCGCCATCGCCAATATGCAGGCGATTACTGACCGCTATTTGCCATCGCACAAGGCGTTTTTGATTGTGCCGATGGTGGGTGCGTTCTTTGTGGACATCGTGAACGCCATCGTGTTGCAGGTGTTTACCAAACTGCCATTCATGTAATCAGCTCTATCGCCATCATGATAATAAAAGTCCTGCTTTGTATAGGGCTTTTTTTGTATTTGTTTTTAAAATTGAATGTGCTACAATCCATCTCAAAGAGCCAATACAGAGCCAACAACAATGAAACATCTGATGAAATACACGCTGTGTGCGATGGTGGGGCTGGTAGGGACTGCTCATGCTCAGACTGCGGACGAGACAGAAGAGATGGGTATGCCACCTGTGCCACGAGATGAGACGCAGACGACATGGCTGGATAACAAACGCTACAATGCCAAAGATTATCTGAACAAAGCCGCTCACCATATGGATAAGTGGTTTGGTAAAACTGACCCAAGCGACCCTGCTCATGCGTCCTTACGCATCATGACCGATGTGCATTGGAATGAGTATGACGGCACGACCATCAAGCCCCGTGTGCGTGGTAAGCTCAAACTGCCCACCCTAGAAAATCGGCTGAGCGTCGTCTTTGGTGATGATGACCTAGATAGTGATAACGCAGGCGGCATACATAACGACGAGCGTGCAGTCATTCGTACTGAGCGTCGATTTGACAGACGACAAAGCCGCCAAGAGAACTCATCGCTTGGGCTTAGATGGTCAAGATTCCAAGAAAACAAAAACATCGAGACCGATGTGGATTTGGGCGTGCGCTCTGACGACATTTACCTAAAAATGCGTGCAGGCAAACGCTGGGAGCTGCCCAAAGATGTGAATGCGTATGTGGAGCAGATGTACCGATACGGCTCAAAAAGTGAGCATTATGCCCTGACCACCTTAGAATTTAGTCAGCCGCAGTCAAGCAGTCGCACACTCATCAATCGCACGCATCTACACTATACCCACAAGGACACCGAGCATCTCAATTGGGCGAACAGCTTGTATCAGCAGCACTATTGGCAAGCCAAGCACGGTCAGCGTGAATTTAGCTATGGCATCTATGCAGGCGGCGACATTGAAGACAAAAAAGCCAATCTGAACATCTACGGTCCTTATGTCAGCTATCGTCAGCCTGTGTGGCGTGAGTGGCTGTTCTTACAAGGCGATGTCAGCTACTATAATAATAAATCCGAGAACAAAGACCATCATCTCGGTGTGTTTGGGCGTGTGGAGATGGTGTTTTAGGTGTTGTCTGATATGATGGCTTGGTAAGATTAAAAAGGTGGATTTTTTCCGCCTTTTTTTATTTAAAATGTATTTAAAAGGGTGGTGATTAAGCGTCAGGGCAGGGAGAGCTGTATTGATTTAGGCATTTTGCCACATGGCGGCTGAGTGTTTTTGACCAAATGTCATAAGTGATGGCGCTTGGATGAAAGCCGTCTTTGGCGAACATGAGTTTGGGCGACAGATTTGCTTGACGAAACTCATCTCGTACATAATGCACTTGTTCATATTGGCGGCATACCGCACGCAAAAGCTCGCTTAATGCCGCCGCTCGTCTGCCGATGAGTCCGCCAAGTGGCTTTGGCAAACCTGTTGCCAGCTGCATGGGCGGCAGACCTAAAAAGATGATGTCTGTGGCGTGAAATTTGGTCGTCAGCAGTCTGATGGCGTGGTGTAGGTTGTATTGCCAAGCATTATCGGTGGTGCGTTTGATGACATCATTGACACCGATACTGATGATGGCAATATCAATGGGGTGTGCTGGTAGGGCGTACAGATTGGTTAATAAATCAAAGCTGTCATGACCGCTGGTGGCGTATAGATGATAGGTTGGGTGGAAGCCTTGACTGCTCAGATGGTGCATGATGCGACCCAGTGGAGCATCCGTTTGACTATCCACGCCAACGCCTGCCGCTGCCGAGTCACCAAAGATGGCGATGGTGGGCGTGCCGTCTTGATGATGGCGAATCCCTGTCGGTTCGGGCAGTCTGATTAGGTGTTTGGCAACTTTATAAGCCTGCCAATAGTACAAAGGAGCGAGCAGATAATCTCGTTTTTTGGTGAAAAATTGTTTTATCATTTGTTTGGCTATGTAAAGTTGCTTGTAAAGAAGTTTAAATCCCCAAAATCTTCGTGATGATGCTGTAATGGTCTTCAAACATTCGCTTGCCGTCCAAGGCGTACAAAGGCAGCCAAAACACCACTTTAGCATCATCGCCTGCTTGCACGGTAGGTAGGCTCTCGCCTGTTAATTCAAAATGAAACACGGTAGTAATTGTGCGACCCCGTGGCGAGCGGTCAGGGGCGTCAAATGTGTGGCGTGATTTTAGGGTGTGTTTATCGATATTAAGCCCAGTTTCTTCGTGCAACTCACGCAGCACACAGCCAAGCAGACTTTCATCCACATCCAAAAATCCCCCTGGTAACGCCCACAGCCCATGCCCATACTCACCGCCCCGCTCAATCAGTAGAATATGCCCTGACTGCACGACCAGTGCGTCCGTGGTGGCAAAGATGGGCGGATAAGGGGCGGTACGCCACTCGTCTTTAAAGGCTTGGATGTGGCGATACTCATCACGCAGCCGAGCATAGTCAGGCGTGTGCAAAAACTGTGCCAAAAACGCCTGCGACGCCATCGACATCCGCTCATCAATGATGCCATCGGTAAAATACTGCTTTCTTAGCGGTGTGGCGGACAGATTGTCAAAGCTGGGCAGCTCAATCGCCCCCCAATTTGGGAACAGCGACAGATAGTACGAGCTGTCGTCTTTGGTGTGTCCGATGATGCCAATGCGTGCATCTGGCGGTGCGATGCGTGCGATGGTGGACTGGATGTTTTGTAGCCATTGGTGGTCGTTGTACAGCGTGTCATCGATGGGTAGGCAGTGGATTTTGGTGCGTTCATCTTCACCAAATGCCCCCAGTATCATCTGGCGGCGTTCTTCAAAATTAAAGGGGTTTTTGATGGTGCGTGGGCTGTTGGCAGAGCCGATGAGCAGGATGACTTGCCCAGCCTGTTTTAAGGCTTCTTTGACGACGAATTCATGTCCGTGATGAAAAGGCTGAAATCGCCCAATAAATACCAAATGGTCAAATTCATAAGCTGCACTGGTCATGCTAAGTCCATAAAATCAATAAAACTGCTCAATGATAGCAGAAAAATCCATAAAGTGAGAAAAAGTTTCTTAAATTGCCTTGATAAACGCATTTCATGTTACCATATAGAGAAATAAACCAACTGATTTGGTCAAGATTGTCATGATGGATGATTGTTCATTGTGAGCTTGCCAATCATTTTGACCTATTTATCTTATTCATATCAAAAAAGAGAGTAGCCATGAGCGACACCCAAGACACCGTGCAAGACACCGCCCAAGAAGCCAATCAAGACGCTCCATTAAGCAGTAACATCATCATCACGCCATCAGCACAAGGCTACCTTGCCGAGCTGCTCGCCAAGCAGGAAGTCGAAGGCATTGGTGTGCGTATCTTTGTCGAGTACCCTGGCACGCCCCGTGCTGAGTGCTGCATGAGCTACTGCCAGCCTGATGAGATTGATGAATCGGATTTGCAGATTCCATTTGAAGCGTTCGTCGCTCACATTGACGCACCGAGCATTCCTTATCTGCACGATGCGGTGATTGACTATAACAAAGACCGTTTCGGTGGTCAGCTGACTTTCCGTGCTCCCAACTCCAAAGTACCACAAGTTGGTGCTGATGCCAGTGTCGAAGAGCGTATCAATTATGTATTGCAATCAGAGATTAACCCAAATCTTGCCAGTCATGGTGGCATGGTGGAGCTGATAGATTTGATTGAAGATGAAGCAGGTTTGACAGCGGTGCTAAAATTCGGCGGTGGTTGTCAAGGCTGCTCGGCGGTGGATGTTACCTTGCGTCAGGGCGTGGAAGTACAGCTAAAACAATCCATCCCAGAGCTGACTCAAGTGGTGGACGATACCGACCACAGCATCTCGGACAATGCTTATTACAAGTAATTTGCAATGATTTAAGCTGTGAAATTAGTTGAGCTGTGAGTGGCTAAATTGTTAATAATTCAGCAGCATATCCATCAATAGGGGCAAAATATCGCCCCTATTTTTGTCTTTCTTTCCACAACAAAAAATCGCCCAAGTATTGAGCGATTTTTTTGTATTTGTACATGGTTGTTAGTCCAGCACTTGGGTTTTGATGGTTTGATAGTCTTGGGTGGATAAGCGTGGACCGAACTGCATGACAATGCGACCTGCGACATGGGCGGCAAGCTGCCCGCATTGTTGTAGTGAATGGTTGGTGCTTAGGGCGTATAAAAATGCCCCTGCGTAGTTGTCGCCAGCCCCATTGGTATCGATGGGCTTGTCAATCGGCAATGATGGCACGCTGATGAGTGTGCCTGCTTGGGCGATGAGTGTGGGCTTGTCGCTGTTGGTAACCACCACCAACTCGGCAAACTCGCCTAAGGCTTGTACAGCTGTCTCATGGCTGTCTGCCCCCGTATAGAGCATGGCTTCTTCGCAGTTACAAAAGATGGCATCCACACCACCTGACAGCATGGTGTCCAGCCCGTCTTTGGCGAATTTGACTACTGCAGGGTCGGCAAAGCTGACAGCAACTTTTACACCTTGTTCGCTCGCCTTTTGGCGTAACTGGGCGATACCATCTGTGATGGATGGCGACATGGCAAGATAGCCTTCTAGGTAGAGCCATTTCGCCCCTTGCAGGGTGTCAAAGTTGATGTTGCGTTCATTGATTTGGCTGCTGGTGCCTAGGTGTGTTTGCATGGTGCGTTCGCCATCTGGCGTAACCAAGACCACACATGAGCCTGTCGTGCCATCGGCATCAATGGCGACATCAGCATCGGTGGTAACGCCTGAGCGTTCTAGGTCGGATAAATAAAAATCGCCCATGTCATCACCGCCCACTCGGCAATTATAAAACGCACGACCGCCCAAAGATGCAAACGCCACCACGCTATTGGCCGCTGAGCCGCCGCCTGCTTGCTTGGCAGGGTGGTCGCCTGCTTGGGCAAGTGTGGCAAATAGGGCGTTTTGGGCATCTGGCTCGGCAAGTGTCATGTTGCCACGGGTTAGGTTGGTGGCGGTCAAAGTCTCATCGCTGATTTTAAATTCGGTGTCCACTAGGGCATTGCCGATGGCAACAATATCAAACATGGTATTCCTAAGTTTAAATTAAAGTAAGTTAAATGATTTATCAATAAAAACAGGGCAAAACTGCCCAATACCGCCTAATAGACGACCCATCTAGGACGGTCATCCTAGATGGGCAGTTTTTACTGGACATTACTCAGCGGCTAATTGCACCACCAATAAATCGCTATCAACATCAGGCAAGATGCTATCAGCCGTCGCCCCTGCCAGCCATGCCGACAGTCCTGTGCGTTTATGACGACCGATAACCACAAGGTCAATGGCGTGATTTTTGCAGTAATCCACGATGCCTTTACGCCCTGAAATGGCGGTTTTGATTTTGACATTATGGGCTTGTAAGCTGTTTCTAGCCAGCACTTGGGCAAGGCGAATGCGTGCTTCTTGGCAGCGTTCGTTGTCAATTTCTTCGTGCAGCGATGCTGCTGGAATCAGCTCATAGCCAAAGCCGAGCATGGTCTCTTCGACGATGTGCAGCACAGACAGCTGAGCGTTGGGTGATGCGTCCAAAATCCATTTTGCTTTGGCGGCGACCAAATCCGTATCGTCTCTTAAATCGGTTACCAATAAAACATGTTGATACATTGTACGACTCTCCTGTGGTTGATGAGCAGATGCTCAATGAATTTTTATCGTCAATTGGTGATACAGCTTATTAGTACAATTTTAGTATAACAAAAAACCTAAGCACCGTCAGCTAAATTTCTGCCAAAGTCGGTATTTTTTGCTGATTGTTGGGCTTGTTGTTGTTCTATATGCTGATAATTACTTAACTAATTCTTTTTTGGTGTTTTAAATTTTGATGATTTATCACTAACATAGTGGCACTTTGTTATTTCTTATAAAATTTAGCAGATTTTAAATCCATGCCATCATTTGGGCAAGACCCACAAGGATTTCATATGACAGCACAAACCTTAACCATCAAACCCATCAAAGAGACCATCGGTGCCATCATCGAAGGTGTGAACCTAAACGAGCTGACCGATGAGATGCTTGGCGAGATTAAGCAAGCCTTGCTTGATCATCAGGTGATTTTCTTTCGCAACCAAGACCTACAAACGGCAGCACAAGTGAACCTTGCCAAGTCGTTCGGCAGCCTACACATTCACCCAGTATTCCCAACCGTGCCGAATGTGCCAGAAGTCATTGTGCTAGACAGCCATCAGACTGACCTACGAGACAACGAGCTGTGGCATACCGATGTTACTTTTAGCAAAACACCACCACTAGGCTGCGTACTGCGTGCGGTAAAAATTCCACCATCAGGCGGCGACACTCTGTGGGCAAGTGGCACGGCAGCATTTGAAGCCCTAGACAAAGACACCCAAGAAAAAATCAAAGGTCTGACTGCTCTGCATGACATTCGTCTGTCATTCCCCGAAGAGCGTTTTGGTGGCGTAAGCGATGAAGAAAAAGCTCGCCTAGAAGAGATTTATCGCAAAAACCCGCCTGTACCACACCCTGTGGTGCGTACGCATCCTGATACAGGCAAGCCGATTTTGTTCGTGAGTGAAGGTTTTACTTCTAAGATTGAAGATTTGCCCGAAGAAGAAGGCAAAGAGCTGCTTGATTTTCTAACTCAGCACGCTGTCAAAGAAGATTTTCATCTGCGTTGGCAATGGCAAGAAGGCGATGTCGCCATCTGGGACAATCGCTGCACACAGCATAAAGCTCTGTTCGACTATGGCGATGCACATCGCATCATGCACCGTGCCACCGTCAATGGCGATGAGCCATACTACGCCGCCAGCTAATCGCCAGTCAATCAGATAAATACACAAGGACAAGCGATGAGTAACTCTAGCCAACCTAACAGCCCGTCAAATCAAGGATTTAAAGCCAGCTGGGTCTATGCCATGGCGGTGGGTTCTGCGGTTGGTTGGGGTGCGTTTGTATTGCCTTATGAATGGCTGTCGTCATCTGGGCTGCTTGCGGTGGTAACGGGCTTTGTGATTGGCACGCTGCTTGTCGGCGTGATTGCCATGAACTACGGCTATGCCACCAAGTCGCTGCCTGTAACAGGAGGCGGCATTGCTTTTGCTTTGGCGACCTTTGGACGAACGCATGGCTTTATCGCAGGGTGGGCTTTGATGCTTGGCTATGCAGGCATCATCGCTTTAAATGCGTCGGCAGTTACTCTGGTGCTAAGGCTCATCATTCCTGAAATCATGATGCAAGGTGCGTTGTATGAGATTTCAGGTTGGACAGTGTATGCTCCCGAAGTATTCGTGGCGTCGCTGTTTTTGGTGGCTTTTGCTTATTTAAATGCAAAAAACACCGCCATCTCAGGACGAGTGCAGTTTTTGGCGGTGGTGTTGATGCTCTTGGCGGTGGCGAGCGTGCTGTTTGGCACGGGCATTCATTACGCTACGCATCAAGCAGCTTTGCCACTACTTCCGCCAGATGGCGTGGGCTTTTGGTCGGCAGTGGGGGCGATTGTTGCCTTTGCACCGTGGGCGTATGTGGGCTTTGATGGCATTCCGCAGTTGGCAGGCGAGTTTCGTTTTTCTGCCAACAAAATCATGAAGCTGCTCATAGGCAGTATCGTCAGTGCCAGCTTTTTGTATGTGGCGGTCATCTTGTCGGCGGCGTTTGCCTTTGGCGACCAAATGGCGTCATTTGCCAGCAGCTCATGGGAGACAGGCTCTGCCATCTCATCGGTGATGGGTAAGTTTGGCTTGGTGCTGATGGTTGTGGCGGTCAGTATGGGGGTTTTGACAGGGCTTAACGGCTTTTATGTGGCGGCAAGTCGAGTGATTTTGACTTTAAGTCGCAGTCAGATGTTGCCTACATCTTTTGGCAAATTGCACCCTGTGCATGGCACGCCGTCTCGTGCATTTTATGCGGTGATGGCGGTGTGCTTGATTAGCCCTTGGTTTGGTCGTGCGGCATTGCTATGGATTGTAGACATGACCAGCGTGGGCATTGCCGTTACCTTTTTTTATACTTGTGCCTGTGCTTATAAGCTGGGTCGTGATGGGGCGGTGTTTGGCATGGGTGTTCAAGACAAGAACAGTACTCAAAGCATCATTGGTATGTTAGGCATGATGATCTCGGTGGGGTTTTTATTGCTGCTGCTGTTGCCAAATTCGGTCGGTGCATTAAGCCTGCCATCACGATACGCCTTGGTGGTGTGGGTGCTGCTTGGGGTGCTGTTTTATGTCATCAGACGAGCGGATTTGTACAAAAAAAGCGACACCGAGTTAAAAGATGTATTGTTTGCCAAAGTCCGCTAAAACTTAACAATCATAAAAAACCGCTTGGGCAAGAGCTTGGCGGTTTTTTTATGGCTTAGCAAACAAGTGTTTGAAATATTGCACAACTGCGGTAAATTGTTAATGGGGCGAAAATACCGCCAAAAATGATAGACTTTGGCAGGATAAGCTGTTATTGTAGCTGCACGAATTAAAGTGATTTCAGTTAAAGTTAATAAAGAGAGTAATCAATGAAACGCATTTTAACAACCTTGGTACTATCAGCCACCGCCATGACTTTTGCCATGAGTGCATCAGCCGATGACGACCAACGCATCTATGAACAAAACAAAGCCCAATACATCTCACTTGCCAAAGCAGGCGAAATTGCCAAAGCTCATGTCAAGGGCAGTGCCGTCAAGCAAGTCAAATTTGACCACGACAGCACCTATGGGGCTCACTTTGATGTCGATGTTGCCACCGCACAAGGCGACTATGATGTGAGCGTGGACGCTAAGTCGGGTAAGGTACTAAAAAGCGAACTTGATGACTGATTGTCGATGACCAAAGGCGTCATTACAATACAATGCGATAAAAACCGTAAGTCTTTGGCTTGCGGTTTTTATTTGTGCTGGATTATTGATTTTTTAAAAGGCGACATTATTGACTTTTGTGTGGATAAAAGCCGTACCATCATTCATTTTTTGGGTCAAATTATGTTACACTATGGCTTTTTCATCTTTCGTTGATGGGGTCTGATGGCTGATTGATGACTGGTTTTGACGATTGATTTTTTAAGATTTAAGACAATAAATAGGAATAATTCATGACAAACACCAACAAAGACACCGCTCATCCAAACCCAGCCTTTGAATGGCTAAGCACGACCACGATTGAAGCCTTGAATATCGATGTTGAGCATTATCGCCATCGTGATACGGGACTGATTCATTATCATCTGGCGTGCAATAATGATGAAAATGCGTTGATGATTGGCTTTGCCACGCAGCCAATGACTTCTCGTGGCGAAGCTCATATCTTAGAGCATGTGGTGCTGTGCGGCAGTGAAAAATACCCTGTCAGAGACCCGTTTTTTAGTATGATTAAGCGGTCTTTGCAGACTTTTATGAATGCGATGACGGCAGCGGATTGGACGGTGTATCCATTTGCCACCCAAAACAAGAATGATTTTTTTAATCTGTTATCCGTCTATGCTGATGCGTGCTTTTTTCCGAACATTCATGAGCTTGATTTTGCTCAAGAAGGCATTCGTGTTGAGCTGAATGATGATGGCAAGCCAGAGTATCACGGCATCGTCTTTAATGAGATGAAAGGGGCAATGAGTGGCGAGATTGACCAGCTGTATTATGCCTTGACACCACACCTGTTCCCAACGACCACCTATCACTACAACTCAGGGGGCGACCCTGAGCATATCATTAAGCTCACCCATGCGGATTTGGTGAAGTTTCATCAGGCACATTATCATCCATCCAATGCCATCGTGATGAGCTTTGGCGATATTAAGGCGAGCGAAATCCAAGAGCAGCTACAAGAGCAGGTGCTGGTGCGATTTGATGATGTCAATCGCCCTAAGGTGGGCAAAAAGTTTGTCTCTGTGCTTGAAAAACGACTGGCTAAGCCAGTACGAGCTTTCGACACTTATACCGCTGACGACAACGGCAAACAAAAAACCCATCATGTGCTGTCGTGGCTGCTACCGAGCATCAAAGACCCAAAAGAACGCTTGGCACTGCGTCTGATGGAAGGGGTACTTGCCGAGCATTCAGGCTCGCCCTTGCGTGCTTATCTAGAAAGCTACGCCAATGCGACCGCACCCAGTCCGCTGCTTGGGTTGGATGACAGTCATCATGAGATGGTGTTTTATGCAGGGGTGCGTGGCTCGGATGTCGAATACGCTGATGATGTGGAGACGGGCATCCTAAATCTGCTACAGCAGGTGGTATCCGACGGCGTAGATGGCGAGACGATTGAGACGGTGCTACACCAGATAGAGCTTGATCAACGCCACATCGGTGGCGACAGCATGCCTTATGGGCTGACGCTCATGCTAGAAGCGTTCAGCACGGTGGTGCATGATGGTAATCCGCTCGATGTTTGGCAGATTGATGAGCATCTAAACTGGTTAAGACAGCAGGCGAGCGACCCAAGTTTTGTGCCATCGCTCATCCAAAAACACCTAATCGACAACCCCCACCGAGTGCGTCTGACCCTATTACCTGATAAGGATAAGGCACAAGCACTCATCGAAAAAGAACAAGTCACCTTAGATGAGCTAGAACAGTCATTGACCGATACAGACAGAGCGAATATCCGTCAGCACATGGCGGACTTGCAGGCTCGTCAGGCGACAGCGGATGATGTGAATGTCCTGCCAAAAGTGGGGCTGTCCGATGTGCCAAGCGACATCGCCTTTGTCCATGCCAATAAGCAGCCCATCACACTAGACGGCAGACAACGCACCTTGTACGAATATCATGCAGGCACGAATGGGCTGTATTATTATCAGGTGGTATCAGAGCTTGGCGAGTACGCTAATGAGATTTTGGATAATCCGCTGCTGCCGATTTATTTGACTTTGTTGTCCGAAGTGGGTACGACTAAGCATGATGCCAGAGCCTTTCAAGCGGTGCAGGCGGCTCACTCATCAGGGGTAACGGCACGCATCAGCCAGCGGACGGATGTGGCGGATAAGGATAAGATGAGCAGTTATTTTGTGGTGGCGACCCGAGCGTTAAATCGCAAGCCAGAAGCGATTGACTTGGTCAGTCAGGTGCTTGATGAGACGATTTTTAGCGAGACCGAACGCATCCGTGAACTGCTACAACAAAAACAAACCAGCTGGCAATCTCGCCTAACAGGGGCGGGGCATGCCTATGCGATGCAAACTGCCAGTCGCAACATGAGCCGACTTGCCAAGATTGAGTATGCTTATTCTGGTCTGCCTGCATTGTCGGCATTAAAGGCATTTTTGGCACACGAGAGTGATGAAAAATGGGAGAAATTGTCGGCACGCTTGGCGGCACTGCACGCACGCATCACTGCTCTGCCCAAAGATGTGATTTTGGTCTGTGAACCTGAAATGTCGGACACCTTAAAGGATAAAGTCGCCAGTACACTGCGTACAGTACCACCAGCGTCTGTGCCAGATTTATCGCCGCTTGTCTTTGATGAGCTGACAGACATCGTCAAGCAAGGCGATGACGATGACACCGCTTGGCTCATCTCGACCAATGTCTATCACAACGCCGCCGCCTATGCTGCAACCACTTCCGACAGCCCTGATGCGGCTGCACTCATGGTGTTGGCATTGTTCTTGCGTAATGGCTATCTGCACGCTGCCATCCGTGAGAAGGGCGGTGCATACGGTGGTGGGGCGAGCTTTGATGGCAATGCTGCGGCGTTTAAGTTTTTTAGTTATCGAGACCCAAACTGTGCAGCGACCTTTGAGCATTTCACCAAAAGCGTCGATTGGCTTTTGGACAACGAACATCATGCCGAGCAGCTAGAAGAAGCGATTTTGGGCATCATTGCAGGCATGGACAAGCCAGGTTCGCCAGCAGGCGAGGCGGTCAAATCTTGCTTTGCTGCCTTGCACGGTCGAGGTAAGGACTATCAGCAGCAGCTGCGTGCCAAGATTTTGGCGGTCAGTATCGATGATTTAAAACGAGTGGCTCGCACCTATCTAAAAGACAAGCCGCACACCAAAGCAAGTCTTGCTCCGCTTGAACAAGAAGCACAGATGATGGCACTTGGCTTTACCATCAAAAAACTGTCTTAAAATCCGCCTAAACAAAAAAGCCCTGCCATGAAGCAAGGCTTTTTTTGTTTTGGTCTATTTGGGCAACTTAAACCGCAAGCTCGCCAATATCCGCCACACTCAAAAACAGCTCTCGTACTTGTTTTAACAGTGCCAAACGGTTGTTTTTAAGCTTGACATCATCGGCATTGACCATAACATTATCAAAAAACTCGGTCAAGGGCGTATCAAGGCTTACCAAAGTTGTCAAAATCCCTTGATAATCGGCTTTTTCAAGCAAAGGCTTACAAGCATTTTGGGCATTAATAAGAGCGGTAAATAAGGATTTTTCAGCCGTCTCGGTGAGTAAATTTTCATTAATATCGGCATTAATCTCGCCATCTGCTTTGGCAAGAATGTTTGCCACTCGTTTATTATTTTGAGCCAGCGTTTTGGCAACAGGCTCACTGCGAAACTTCTCTACCGCCCAAATCCGCTCATCAAAATCAAGGGGCATATGCGGATTTATCGCACTTACCGCCAAAATCGTATCCACGCTCACGCCTTTATCTTCGTACATCGGGCGGTAGCGAGCGTGGATAAATTCCATCACATCGGTGAAAGTTTTGGCAAGGTTGTCAAGCTTATTGCCATAACCCAAAATCGCCTGTTCAATGAGTGCCACAAGGTTCAGGGGCAATTTTTTCTCAATCAAAATTCTTAAAACGCCAATGCTGGCTCGTCTTAGGCTAAATGGGTCTTTGGAGCCTGTCGGTGCTTGGTTAATCCCAAAAATCCCCACCATCGTATCAAGACGGTCAGCAAGGGCAAGACACACGCCAATGTTGGTTTTTGGCAACTCATCGCCTGCAAATTTAGGCAAATACTGCTCGGCAATACTCTCGGCAACCTCACTTGGTTCATTGTTAAGACGGGCATAATAAGTCCCTGCAATGCCTTGTAATTCTGGGAACTCGCCCACCAGCGTACTGGCTAGGTCGCACTTTGATAGTAGCCCTGCACGGGTGGCGTTATCTACATTCGCGTGGGTTTGGGTGGCGATAAAGGCAGAGAGTTTGGCAATGCGTTCAGATTTTTCCCAAATTGTGCCAAGTTTGTCTTGGAAAATACGGTTTTTTAGGTTTTCCGATAGGGCAAATAGGGGCTGTTTTTGGTCTTGTAAAAAGAAAAATTCAGCGTCCGCCAGACGGGGGCGTACCACTTTTTCGTTGCCTGCAATCACCGCCTGCTTGTCGGTGCTGTCAATGTTACTAATAAAGATAAAATAAGGCTGTAATTTGCCATCTTTGGTTAAACAAAAATACTTTTGATCGGCTTGCATTGTGCTAATCAAGGCTTCTTGTGGCACGGCTAAGAATCGCTCTTCAAAGCTCGCTCTTAGGGCAACAGGATAATCCACAAGGGCGGTAACTTCGTCCAAAAGGTCGCTAGGGACAATGGCGGTCGCACCGACTTCATCGGATAATTTGGCGACTTGCTCTTGTATCAACGCTTGGCGTTTGGCAAAGTCAGCGATGACATAAGCCTGTTCAAGCACGCTTTCGTAATCATTGGCGTGGGAAATCGCCACAAAATCAGGGGCGTGAAAACGGTGTCCACAGGTTTGGTTGCCTGCTTGGTGTCCTTGAATGGTCGCAGAAATGACCGCATCATCACGCATTAGCACCACCCATTTGACAGGGCGGACAAACTCATCTTTGCTCGCCCCAGAACGCATTCGCTTGGCAATTGGTAGCTCATCTAAGGCTTTTTGGATAAGGCGTGGCAATAAATTGTCCACTTTTTCGCCTTGAATGGTAAGCTCATAGCCGATATACTCGCCTTTTTTGTCGGACACGGTGATTAAATCGTCTTTGGTTAGGTTTAAACCATTTGCATTAAGCCCTTGCAAAAAGCCTTGTCCTGCTTTGGTTAAATTACCGTCCGCATCAAAACTTGCCTTGACATTCGGTCCTTTTTTGGTCTCGGTGCGGTCAGGCGTGGTTGTGGCAACCCCCAAAATCTGCACCGCCAAACGGCGTGGGGCGGCATAACTTTTGATACCGTCAAAAGCGATGTTTTGCTCGGTCAAAGACTTAGTTACACTGTCTTCTAGGGCGTTTTTTAGGGTTTTTAGGGACTTTGGTGGCAGCTCTTCGGTGCCAAGTTCAAATAGGATTGTGTTCATAAGGTTGTTTGCTTGGTTGTTTACTTGTCGTCTTTGTCGTCGTCATCACCATCACGGTCGCCATCTTTATTATCACGGCGGTCGTTGTCATTGTCGCCATCGCTACGCTTGTCATCACGCTCATCGTCGTCGTCATTGCCGCTGTCGTTATCGCTGCGGTCATTGTCATTGCGGTCGGACTGTTCGGTGCGGTCGTTTTCTTGTTCGCTGTCGTTGCCACCGACCAGACCACAGGCGGTTAGCAGGGTGCTAAATACGGCAATTAGAAGTAAATGTTTCATGGGGTAATCTCTCGTATTTTGTTGATAAGCTGGTGTTTAAAAGTTTTGGGCTGAGATTAGTTGTCGCTGTCCGTTTTTTTGGGCAACCACTTCTCCAAAGCGTCCTTTTTATGAGCTTCATCAGCGAGTGGAAAACCAAGTTTGGCACGAGCGATGGTATAGCTTTCTGCCACTTTTCGTGCTAGTGTTCGCACACGCAGGATAAATCTTTGGCGTTCGGTAACACTGATTGCCCCACGAGCGTCAAGCAAATTAAAGCTATGACTTGCCTTTAACACCATTTCATAAGCTGGCAAGGGCAAATTAACCCCCACCAAGCGGTCAGCCTCTTTTTCATAAAAGTCAAACAAATCAAAGAGTTTGTCCACATCGGCATATTCAAAGTTATAGGTGGACTGCTCCACTTCATTTTGATGAAAGACATCGCCATAAGTGACTCGCCCAAACTCACCATCCGTCCAAACAAGGTCATAAACGCTGTCCACGCCCTGAATGTACATTGCAAGGCGTTCTAGTCCATAAGTAATCTCGCCTGTTACAGGGAAGCACTCAATGCCCCCGACCTGCTGAAAATAGGTAAACTGGGTAACTTCCATACCATTTAGCCACACTTCCCAGCCCAAGCCCCACGCCCCCAAAGTCGGACTCTCCCAGTTATCTTCCACAAAACGCACATCGTGGGTCAAAGTGTCAATGCCTAAAGCCTGCAAAGAACCCAAATACAGCTCTTGGATATTGGCAGGGTTTGGTTTTAGCACCACTTGGAATTGGTAGTAGTGTTGCAAGCGGTTAGGGTTTTCGCCATATCGTCCATCGGTCGGACGGCGAGACGGCTGCACATAGGCAGCGTTCCATTTTTCGGGGGTTAAGGCTCTTAAAAAAGTGGCGGTATGAAAAGTCCCTGCCCCCATTTCCATATCATAAGGCTGTAAAATCACACAGCCTTTTTCTGCCCAGTAGTTTTGGAGAGTTAGGATAATTTGCTGAAAAGTCATGAGAAATAATGCCTAAAAACTGATTTGTTAAAAAACTTATTACTCTACACAAAAGTGATAAAATTAGCAACCGCTTTTTGGTAAATGAGGCTGTTTGGATGATGCTGAAAATCTCTAAAAATTTGATTGATTTTTTTATTGGTAGGTATTATTATTGAACAGACAAATGGATTTTTTAGGTACTGCAAATACAACCTTGTTTGCTTAGCAAACTAAAATTTGCTGTTATAAGCTAATGTTTTTATCAAAGGAGAAGATATGAAAAAACATTAAGTTTGGTTTCAATCGCTCTATTTGGCATGTTGTTTTATAATACATCTTATGCGGACTCTTCTGTCTTGAGCGATAATTCAAGTACTACCATCTCATCTTTGACAATCCCATTTGCATCAGATAACATACCATTGGGTATTGGTGGCGTTCAAAATATTGGAGGTTATAACGACCGATTTTTCGGTGAGGGTAACGATGCGTTTGCAAGAGAGAGGGTGAGCGGGGTAGTCGGTTATCAAGAACCCACCAAGCTGCTGGTGTTGGACAGCTAATAAGGCATTTTGGTAGGGTTATGAAATTGTAGATACTACCTATGGAGTTGGCAAGCATTTTGTTGAGCGACAAAAAGAAAGATGGGATGAGCAAAAAGAAGAGAGAAAGATTAGAGACAGTGAGCAACAATATAAGGAATGGCGTAGAGAATGTCGGACAGGATGCCAAATTCCGCCTAGGATAGAATATATGGAAAACGGTCTATTTAGATAGCCATGAAACGCAACCAACTTAATGTCAAGATAAGCAATGCAGGAGGAATGATTGTGAGCAATCTACTAATAAATCCACCCAAGCATCAGTGCCATGAATGTCAAAGCCAATGTGATTACCATCTAAGCATTGGTAAATACGCCATTTTTAGCTGTCCAACTTGCGAATCTAAATTTTCAATTTGGCGAAGTTTTGCTTACTTTGCAGGTGTGTCGCTGTTGGTAAGGCTGATTTTAAGAATTCTGGGGATTACAAGCATTTCTGATACTTTTCTTGTTGCCTTGTTCGCTATTGGTATGGCGGTTTTGGTGGCATTTAGTGCTTTTGGCAATCATATTTGGACGCTGAAAATTAAAAGACCCGAATAGTTTTGGGAATGATATTATCAATAAAGAAGTTGCCTTATGATAGGGCAACTTTTTTATTTGATCAAGCATCAATAAGGCTGATGCTCTATGGCGTAGGAGCTGGCAGTCGCTTCGGGCATGACCAGCCACATCACAAAGTAAGCTAGAGTAGCGATGGGCAGGGTAACGCCAGCACTAAACACAATCACTGCCCAGAATAAGATGCGTACCATCGTCGGCGACCAGCCCAAATATTCTGCAATACCGCCAAGCACACCTGCCAATAGGCGATGCTTGGTGGAGCGGTGGAGTTTTATCATTTTTGCCATATCAAATCCTTATTAGGTGTTATTAGGTGAGTTGCTGTGCTAATTGGCTAATTACTTAGGCATTAGTTTTTAAACCTACCTTTAATTTAAGGGTGCTGATGGCAAAATTCAATCAAAAATCAGCAGCCGTTACCAAAGCACTACATTCATTTGAGTGTTGGCAAGCTATGTCAAGTTATGTAAATGTGCAAAAATGACCGCTTTATGGCATGGTTTGTGATGATTGGCTAAAAAATTTGCTATAATAGACAGGTTTTTCGACACAACATAAGGACGATTATGACGGCTGGGCTTTTGATTGGGCATTTTGAGCCGCTGCATTTAGGACATCTACAAGACATCAACGAAGCGGCAGGACAATGCCAACGCTTGCACATCATCATCACGCCAAGAGCAGGCGACAGCCGTTTTCGACCAACGATGCAAGATAAAGTTCGCTGGGTACAGGTGGCGTGCCAACATTTTGATTTTATTGAAGTGCATACGCCTGAGAGTTTGGGCGTGCAGGTGGCAGGCGACTATGCCAGTAAGCTGTCCTTTGCTGATGGGGCGTGGCAGTCGTTACAGCAAGCGTGGGCAGGGGAGCTGACTGTCTTTGCCAAACAAGGCGTGATGACAGATAGTGATTATCCCACAAGACTGCTGTCAAATCATGACTGCGATGATGATGCCATTTATCAAAACCCTGCAATGTTTTTTGATAAGATTGCCCCATCTGCTAAGCTAGACTATACCCAGACGGTGTGCATCGTCGGTGGTGAGAGTTCTGGTAAGACGACTTTGGTACATAAATTGGCGAACCATTATGGGGCGAGCATCGCACTTGAAATGGGCAGGTTGTACACGCACAGCGACTTAGGCGGCACGGAGCTTGGGCTGCAATACAGCGACTATGCACCGATTGCCATCAATCACGCCAAAGCGATTTTTGAGGCAAAAAAACACGCCATCGCACCGATTGTGCTGGTGGATACCGATTTTGCGACCACGCAGGCATTTTGTGAAGCGTATGAAGGGCGGACGCATCCGCTGGTGGCAAGCATGGCGGATGAGATTCGCATGGATTTTACCATCTATTTGGATAATAATGTCAAGTGGGTGGCGGACGGTATGCGTCGCTTGGGCAGCGAAAAACAGCGTTTTGCTTTTGCCACTCGGCTGTTGTCGGTGCTTGCTCGACATCAGATTGATGTTGTGATGATTGATGATGCAGATTATCACGAACGCTACCGACAGGCGGTCGCCATCATCGATAAACAGGTGCTTGGCATGGATGATGCAGATTGACCAAGTTTGATGAGCTGACGGGCTTAGATGGGTAAAATTACAAGGTTAAATGACACAATGAAAATTGCATTTTTGGATAATATTACAGGATTTGGTAAAAAGGACTGGACGGCTCAGTGGGTGGTGGCGTGGTTCATCTGTGGGGTGTGTGCGTTATTTACAGGATTTTGGCTGACGACAGAGCGGGCTGGTTTGGATTGGTTCTATTTGGGCGTGTCTGTCATTGGGCTTTTGTGTGTGGTGGGCTTATCATTTCGCAAAAACTTGGTGGGCAATGGCTTGGGCGTGCTTGCCACCGCAGGGGAAGTGGTGGTACAGGCGACATCAGGGGCGGTGGGCTTAATGCTGGCACCGATGTTCAATTTTTTTACCCATGTTTATGGCATGATGAATTGGCGAGCACATACCGACAACGATGGCGATATGATTCCTAAAGCTGCCAACAAATACATTTGGAGCGTAACGGTGGTATTTATCGCCGCAGGCTTGGCACTGTTTCCCATCATCAATGAATGGCTCATCGCCCAAGGCTATGGCGTTATTGCAGATGATGGCAGTAAGTTTTTGGGTGTGATTAGCTTTTTTTGGATTAATGTGGTCGCCTTTGTGCTGTCCATCACGGCACAGGTTACGATGATTTTACGCTACTCATTTAACTGGTGGCTGTGGATTTTGGTGAATGTTGTGTGGTTGATTGTCAATGTCATGTCGGGCAACATCATCTTTGCCATTCAGACGATGATTTATCAAGTAAATGCCATCGTTGGGCTGTATGGCTGGCATCGTAGTGAAAGTCTGTCCCCTTGATTGATTTGTATTTTGAGTGATGTCTTGGTATTGTAAATATCTAAGAGATTAGGCTTTCAAAAGATGTTTAATAAGCAAAAAGGAGTTTCTTATGTCATTATTCGTCAGTGAAAAATCGCTTCATTCTTGGCTGTCTGAATATGCTGTCAGCCATCAAAACCATACCAATAAAAGCATTCACAACATCTGCGTGCCTGTGATTTTCCTTACCATTGTGGCACTCATCATGAGCATCAGCCCCATCTTGATGGTGGTGGTCGCTGTGGGCGTGCTATGGTTTTATCTTAGACTGTCCGTGCCGTTATTCCTTGCGATGGCGGCTTTCATCGCCCTTTGTGTGGGCTTTGTTTATTTGGTCAATTGGCATTGGGGTGTTTGGTTGGGTATTTTTGTGCTTGCTTGGATTGGGCAGTTTGTTGGACATAAGATTGAAGGAGCGAAGCCGTCATTTTTTGAAGATTTGCAATTCCTACTCATCGGTCCTGCTTGGGTGGCGATGAATTTTGTCAAAAAATCTTAGGTTTATATCACGCAGTCAATCTTTATCATAAGCAAATCGGGGCGAAAATGTTTCGCCCCTTGCATTTTAATAGCAAAGTCTGTCATCATTCCCAAAGATGCTTGGTGTCATGATTTGCCATAAGAAACTGTCAAAAAGAAGTTAAGGCTGTTTTAGATAAGGCCATGCCGCCTTTAAATAAATCATCATCGACCACAAGGTCAAGACGACAGCGATGACCATGAGCGTATAACCGACCAGTTCAAGACTTTGCCAGTTGAGCAGTAATACCGAAATGGCAATCATCTGAAAGGTTGTCTTTAATTTGCCCACATAAGACACCGCAACGCTCGTTCTTGCCCCAAGCTCTGCCATCCACTCACGCAGTGCCGACACTGCAATCTCACGAGAGATGATGACAATCGCACAAGCCGCCATGACGATGTTGGCGTGCCACTGCACCAAAATCACCAAGGCAGCCGCCACCATGAGCTTATCTGCCACAGGGTCCAAAAACCGCCCAAAGGCAGAAGTGATGTTCATCTTGCGTGCCAAATACCCATCAAGCCAATCAGTAATTGCCGCTAAAATGAACACAAAGGTTAATAAAAAATGGCGAAGCATGCTGTCGCTATATTCAAGCATACCAAGCCGTGCAATGGCGTTATTGGTGATGGCAGGGACACCGATGCCAAGTGCAGGCGGCCAATAAGCAATGGCAATGAACAGCGGAATCATGACAATGCGAGCAATGGTTAGGTTGTTTGGCAGGTTAAAAATGGTGTTTTTAGGCTGGCGATGGTCGGTCATAGACTTCTCTTGGCTAAGACTGGCTGTGCGGTTATTTTGGTGGCTTATGATACCTTAATTTCTACCATTTTTGGCGAATTATTTGTGTATTTTGGTGAAATTACTGCTTTTTTGGTGGGTGTGTGGCGTGGAGCGGGGCGGTTTTTATATGATGAACAAATATTTGCCGAAAAATTGTACAAGCGATGAATATTTTTTGAAAAATTTAAATATTTTTTAAAAAATATATTGACAACAAAATAAAAATCTATATAATACGCACCCATGCAATGATTTATAGATTTAACACTTTGTTAAACTAAATTGCGGGAATAGCTCAGTTGGTAGAGCACAACCTTGCCAAGGTTGGGGTCGCGAGTTCGAATCTCGTTTCCCGCTCCAAATTGCAAAAATTTCATCTCATGCGGGAATAGCTCAGTTGGTAGAGCACAACCTTGCCAAGGTTGGGGTCGCGAGTTCGAATCTCGTTTCCCGCTCCAAATTTTAAAAGCTCAAATCAAAAGGTTTGGGCTTTTTTGTTGTTAGTATTGCTCATAGAAATCGCCTACGAAAAAGAACTTAACTTCATCTATGGCATCCATCCCGTCGCCTATCCTGTGCCACCGCACCCCATTGTGCCAGACAGTCAGGATGAGTATTATCGTTTGGAGACCTTGCTGTTTGATGGCTTGCAGGGCAATGATTTGTCGGGATACGGCAAAGAGCAAGTAATTAACGATATCTTGGATAAGTACGAACGACATCGCTCATTTTT
Source organism: Moraxella sp. (assembly GCA_030525825.1). GTDB lineage: Bacteria > Pseudomonadota > Gammaproteobacteria > Pseudomonadales > Moraxellaceae > Moraxella. The sequence goes on along the minus strand of JAUNDZ010000004.1, from coordinate 51,841 downwards.
GCACATCAACCGTGAAACACCGGGCAGTCGTCCTGTCTTTGACAAGTAGGTGATGAATAAAAAACCAGTCTTAGAGCTGGTTTTTTATTTTAACACCATCCCCATCTGTCTCACCACCAACCGCCATACTTCTTGGTGCGATGGTGCGGTAAAAAACAACCCAGCAGCCACTGCATACAGTACCAAATATTGCAGTGGTTTTTTAAGTTCAACAAACTTAAATGCTGTACCTGCCGATTGTTTAAGTCGCAGCCCCAGTGCATTGACACTATAAATCTCATCAAGCAGCAGATGAACAAGACTGCCGATGAACAAAAACACCCCAAACACCCAGCTGACAAAGGTAGTCATTTGTAGCCCATAAAACACCCCATGCACCACCAACAGCCCAAACACCGCCATATATGGCACCGAATGCACCATGCCACGATGCACCGTCAGCCGACAAAACAGCTCAATCACCCCAAAGCGAATGACGACAAAACTCAACGCCCACACGATGAGCGAGTGCAAAATCAGCTCATCTTGGCGATAACTGTTGGCATATAAGATGGTGATGAGCATGGATGCAATCAAACTGCCCAAGAAAAAACCACGCCGAGCAGGTTCAGAATGTTCAAGGTCAATGTCAGGCAACAGTCCGCCAATGGTGCCGATGATGGCACACAAAAGGGCGGTTGTCAGCCCAAACAGTTTAAAATGAACACCAACTGTCGCCAACCCACCACTGACGACGGCTGCGACACTAAGGTGCGTACGAAAATTTGCCATACTGCTTTATGGTCCAACTGATAAGAAAAATGCACCCCAAAGCAGGCGTGCATTTTTTTAAAATTTTTAAAAATAGTCAAGAGTGAATGTCTAATTACACATCAAAAATCTTGCCACGATTGATGATGCCATTGGGGTCAAACACCGCCTTGACCGCTTTCATGTACTCAATCTCGGCAGGCGAGCGAGTATAGTCTAAATACGGCTTTTTGGTCATGCCCACGCCATGCTCGGCACTGATAGAGCCTTTGTATTTTTGTACGGTTTCAAAGACATATTTATTAACCACTTGGCATTTGGCAAAAAACTCGTCCTTGGATAAATTGTCAGGTTTTAGGATGTTTAAATGCAAATTGCCATCGCCAATATGCCCAAACCAGCAAATCTCAAAGTCAGGATAATTGTCCTTAACAATCTTATCAATATCAGTAATAAAGTCGCCCAGATGGGTAATCAGCACCGACACATCGTTCTTATAAGGGGTAAATACCGAAATGGTCTCCGAGATACTCTCACGCAGCTTCCACAGCTCGCCAAGCTGCCCCACGCTTTGACTCATCACGCCATCGACAATCAAACCAGCTTCCATCGCCGTCTCAAACACGCTCATGGCGGTATCCAAGACTTCATCAGAGATGGCTTCAAATTCTAATAACACATAAAAAGGCGTACGGCTCTCAAACGGCTCTTTGGCGTGTCCTGCCGATAAGACTTTATCAATAGCGACGCTGTCAAAGAACTCAAAGGCAGTCAAGTTTAACGCCTTATTAAACTTATCAAGCAGTCCCACCACCGAGACAAAGTCAGGCACGCCAAGCACCATTGCGGTCAGGTTTACAGACTGTTTTTCTAGTTTGATGAGTGCCTTGGTTACAAAGCCAAGCGTACCTTCTGCTCCGATGAACAGATGGCGAAAATCATAGCCTGTGGCGTTTTTTAGCATACCGCCATTGAGTTCCAAAATATCGCCTTTGCCTGTAACGACCGTAAGACCCAAGATTTGGTTACGGGTCATGCCATAGCGAATGACCTTGATGCCACCTGCGTTAGTACCAATGTTGCCACCGATTTGGCTAGAACCGCTGGATGCAAAGTCCACGCCATAGTATAAACCCTTGCTCTCAGCAAACTCTTGTAAGGTCTTGGTGATGACACCTGCCTCAACCTCCACCATGCGGTCAGCTTCATAAAAAGTGCCGATGGTGTTCATCTTATCAAAGCTCACCACCACCTCGCCATTACTGGCTACCGCCCCAGCAGACAGCCCTGTACGACCGCCAGAAGGCACAAGGTGTACTTTGTGTTCATTGGCAAGGCGGACGATGGCAGCGACTTCTTCGGTGGTGCGTGGAAAGACGATGGCGGATGGGGCAGGGGCGAAGTGTTTTGTCCAGTCTTTGCCCCAGTTGTCTAGGCTATCTGCGTCGGTTTTGATTTGGCTGTTATCTAGCGTGGCGGCAAGCTCGCTTAAAAATTGGGTGTGGGCTTGATTGGTCATGTGGTAGATTCTTATCAAAAAATAAGTGCTATGATAACAGAAAATGATGATTTTTTTAAGATAAAATCGCAAAAGTTGTGCAAATCATGACAATAGGAAATAAAAAAGCCAGTCTGTATTAAGACTGGCTTTTTTGGAATATTGGCACTCCATAGGGGATTCGAACCCCTGTTACCGCCGTGAAAGGGCGGTGTCCTAGGCCTCTAGACGAATGGAGCACAAGAAAAAAGTTTTTACAACTTTTGAAATGTAAGATGATTGCCTAGGTGCTTACATTTCGCATTAACAAATTTGGTGGAGCTAAGCGGAGTCGAACCGCTGACCCCTTGCATGCCATGCAAGTGCTCTACCAACTGAGCTATAGCCCCTTTGTTAAGGTGGGCGTATTATAGGGCAGGTTTTGGGCTGTGTCAAATACTTTTTTCAAAAAATTTATAAAATTTTAAAAAAAATCGATAACTCATTGAAAGTTATCGATTTTTTTATTTGTGGCTTTTTTGGGTTTTTGAATGGTTTATTCTTGGCTTAGAAAGTTTGGTAAACTCTTATTGACTTCTTCTAGCTTTTTGAGCTTTTTCTTGCCCAGTCCGCCAAGCACTTCGATGGCGTGGCGTAATCTTGCCAAAGTCATATCCGCCCCAATGATGTACATCGAGTTCATTACAGGCGTGGAGCTGGTAGAACCTGCAATCGCCACAAAAAAAGGCTGCATAAAGTCTTTTAATTTAATCTCAAAATGAGACGCCAAGCCTTTTAGGGTCTGATAAATGTTCTCTTCGCTCCATACAGGCAGGGCTTCTAGTTGCCAAGTGGCGATTTGTAGGATTTCAAGCAGTTTTTCATTATCAAGCGTCTTATGGGCGAAGTCGTCAGGTGTAACGCTTGGCAAGTTTTGAAAATAAAAGCCTGCCCAGTTCACCGTATCGGTGAGAGTGTTAATGCGTGGCTGAATGGCTTTGGCGATGGCGGTCAGCTTGTCATCATCAAATGCCCAAGTTAAAATGCGAGTTTTTAGCTCGTCCGCACTCATCGCACGCAGGTATTCGCCGTTGAGCCAGTAGAGTTTTTCAATATCAAACACAGGACCACCAAGTGATACTCGCTTAATATCAAAGCTCTCAATCATCTCATTAAGGCTAAATACTTCGGCTTCGTTTGGTAGGCTATAACCCATACGCCCCAGATAGTTGAGCAACACTTCTGGCAATACCCCTGCATCACGGTAGTAGGTGATGGAAGTTGGGTTTTTCCGCTTAGAGAGCTTGGATTTATCAGGGTTACGCAGTAGGGGCATATGGCACAGGGTGGGCATCTCCCAGCCAAAATACTCGTATAATAGCTTGTGCTTAGGAGCGGAGTTAATCCACTCCTCGCCACGAATCACATGGCTGATTTGCATGAGATGATCATCCACGACATTGGCAAGATGATAAGTGGGTAAGCCGTCTGTCTTTAACAAGACCTGCATATCCACCGTCTCCCAAGGAATGCTAATCTCGCCACGCAGCATGTCATGAAACACGCAGTCGCCTTCGGTCGGCACTCGCATACGAATGACAAAGGGCTTGCCGCTCATCGCAAGGCGGTCGCTCTCTTCACGACTCAAATTGGCGTATCTGCCGTCATAACGAATGGGCTGACCGTTCGCTTCTTGCTCACGACGCATGGCATCAAGCTCATCAGGCGTACAAAAACAGCGAAAGGCGTGTCCTTTATCCAGTAGCTCGTTAGCGTACTTTTGATAAATCTCCGAACGCTCGGACTGACGATACGGGGCGAACTGACCACTGACATCAGGACCTTCCGACCATTCTAGCCCTGCCCAGCGTAGGGCGTCCAAAATCATCTGCTCGGATTGGGCGGTGGAGCGGACTTGGTCGGTGTCTTCGATGCGTAGGATAAACTCGCCGCCCATGGATTTGGCAAAGACCATATTAAACAGGGCGATATAGGCAGTACCAACATGGGGAAAGCCTGTGGGAGATGGGGCGATACGAGTACGAACTTTGGTAAAAGGCATGAAAATTCTCTTATGGTCTTAAAAAAATAATAACGGCAAAACGAAGCTTGTGTCCGTCGCCACGCAATAACTATTTCAAGCAAATATGACATCTATGATACCAAAATATGCTTGGTTTTTGTAGCAAAAAGTGCAGGCAAGCGGATAACTAAGGTTTTAGCAACAATTACACACAAAAACAGATTGGATTATCCAAAAATTCCTTGATAGAATAAGCAGTTAAATAAAATTTGGCGTATTTTGGCGGTGTATTGGTCGTGATTGGCGGTTTTGGTGTGAATTTTTATTGATTTCGGCGACAAAACCGCATAAATGGCTTGACTATGCCACAGGGCTTGCGATAATACGCATCTAAAAATTTGTGTGCATTTGGCTTTGCCTAAGTTTGATGATGCGGCTTGGGCGAGTGGGTGTTTTTGTTCATTGATGAATGTGCCAAATTTGACATAACAAATGCCAAATTAACCGCTTTATCTTAGCACTTAAAAATCAGACGCTTAAAAACCGCATCAACATTGACTGGAACAATCATCATGAACGGCGAGCAACATTTCACTCATCAAACTGTGCTACTGCATGAGACCGTGGCGATGGTGCTTGGCGTGCAGGATTTATCAACACTGCCAAAAGGCTCGGTCGATGGGGTGTATGTCGATGCGACCTTTGGGCGTGGCGGACACAGTCGGCTATTGTTAGAATATTTAAGCGATGATGCCAGACTGCTGGTGTTTGATAAGGACATACAAGCGATACAAGTCGCCAATCAGCTTGCCAAAGATGATGGGCGAGTGCAGGTCATTCATGACAGTTTTGCCCAATTAAGCCAAAAGCTGTCCGAGCTTGGCGTGGGGCAGGTGGATGGGCTGATGGCAGATTTGGGCGTATCTAGCCCCCAGTTTGATGATGGCGAGCGTGGATTTAGCTTTATGCGTGATGGGGCGGTGGACATGCGTATGGATACGACCCGTGGCGAGCCTGTCGGAGCTTGGCTGGCTCGTGTGGATGTCGATACGCTGGCAGATGTGCTGTATGAATATGGCGAAGAGCGACACAGTCGCAAGATTGCTCGTGCCATCAAGGCGATGGATGGCTATGATTCGACTTTGGCACTAGCAGAGACTATCAAGGCGGCACACCCAGCATGGCAAAAAGGCAAGCACCCAGCCACGCAGAGCTTTCAGGCACTTAGAATTTTTATTAACAATGAGCTTGGCGATATTGATGATTTTTTAGCCCAAAGCCTTAGTGTATTAAAGGCGGGCGGTCGTCTGGCGGTGATTAGCTTTCATTCACTAGAAGACAGACGCATCAAGCAGTTTTTGAACAATCACAGTCGTGGTCGTCATGAAGGCGATGATCAGCTACTCATGCCGCCCAAGCGAGAAAAATATTTTGACAAGCCGATGCGTGTCGCCCCAAGCGATGATGAAGTCAGACAAAATCCCCGTGCCAGAAGTGCGTGGTTGCGTGGGGCGGTGCGTCGAGATGTTGCCTTCATGGGCTGATTGGTGCAAAATTCCTGCAAATCTCTGAACAACTTTTGAGCCATTAATCTTATTTTATTAAACCCGATAGATGCCATGAATAGTAAACTTGCCCATTTTACCCAATCAACAGCCAATACGGACGATGTGGTCAGTATGGTGGGGCTGTATCGTTTGATTTTGGGCGTGCTGTTGGTCGCTATCATGTGGACAGGAGTGAGCATTGCTACGCAGACCCAAGAGCATCATGCCACCTATCGCCAATTACAGCAGCTCAAAAGTGAGCTGACCGCCATGCAAGTTGAAGAGCAGCGATTGCTCATTGAGCAGCAGACTTTTAGTGCCACGCCACAGGTGGCACGCCGTGCAGTGAGTGAGCTGGGTATGTTTTTCCCAACTGGCAATCACCGCCGAGTCATCGCACCAAGTAATCCTAACAGCACTCAAGCCAACGCAGCAGAGACCGCCCAATAATGAAAAAACCAACACAAAAACAAGGGGCTGCATCAAAAGTTACGCCACCGCTGCGTAAAAAAACCACCCCAAATAACAACCACACCAACAAAGACAAGCAGCGTTCGTTCGGTATGCCGTCCTTGTTTGGTATGTTTGGCAAAAAAAACCAACGCCGCCAAGCGACCATGCTGGGTGGGTTGCACGATGCTGACCGTTATCGTGTGGTGTGGGTCATCATGGCGATTGCTTTTGTAGCGTTGTTTGGTCGAGCGTTTTATCTGCAAATCATCAATTCGTCTTTTTTGATTGGTCAAGGCGAAAAACTCATCACCGCAAAACGCACTGTGCCCGTGTATCGTGGCATGATTACCGATACCAACGGAGCACCACTGGCGGCAAATGCCCCGCTATCGACGGTGGTCTTTAGCCCCTATGATTATGCGGACAAATACTATAATTTGGATAAAACCATCAAGACAACCACCAATGCCAATACTCGTGCTAAGGCTGCCAAAGAGCTTGCCGAGATGGATTTGGCAAAGCTGGCAGCGGTGGCAAACTTCCCACTAGAAAAGCTACAAAAAGCAGTAGCGATTAACAACACCATTGATTATACCGATGATAATGCCATCAACAAAGCACTGCCAAAAGGTGCTGGCTCTCGTCGCATGATTTTGCTTGCCAAAGAGTCGCCGGAAGTGGTCGAGCCTGTGGTGAAGCTGGACTTTGTGGGCGTCAGCGAAGAAAAATTCTTTCAAAGATATTATCTACAAGCCGAGCCAAACGCACAGATTCTAGGCTACATGGCACAGTCCAACGACGAGAAAAATGGCGGCTATGTCGGTCGTGCAGGCATCGAAGCACAGTATGAAAAGCAGCTGGCAGGCGAGCGTGGGCAGGTGCTGGTTCTAAAAGACGCACGACAATCTGCCATCAAAGAGATTAAAGAAATCAAGCCGAAGGTCGAAGGTGAGAATATTGAGCTGACCATCGATTCTCGTTTGCAATATGTGCTATATAAAGAGCTAGAACAAGTAGGTCGGGTTCAGTCGGCTCGTTCTAGCTCGGGCATCGTGGTCGATGTGCTGACAGGCGATGTGCTGGCATTAGGTTCGTGGCCGTCTTTTAATGCCAATAATCTGTCTGAGCGAACAGGGGCGAACGAGCGTAATAGACCTGTACTTGATACCTTTGAACCAGGTTCGGTGATGAAGCCGTTCACGGTAGCAGCCGCTTTAGAGTCGGGGAAATACACCACAAGCTCACTCATCAACACCGCACCGGGCAATATGTATGTCGGTGGCTACACTATACGCGATAGTGGTAATTATGGTGCAATTACCCTAGCCAGACTTATTCAAAAATCCAGTAATGTCGGCTCAGCCAAAATCGCCCTGAATCTGCCGAGCAATGCCATCGCCGACATTCAAAGACGCTTTGGCTTTGGGCAAAAAACCGCTCTAAATTTCCCTGCCGAAGCCGCAGGCAGCGTCAAAGACCCGAGCGAAAAAGATGTCGCTCGTCGTGCTACGCTCAGTTATGGCTATGGACAAAGCGTAACCCTTGCCCAAGTTGCCCAAGCGTACGCTGCCTTGGCAAATCATGGTGAGCTGCGTCCTTTGCGTCTGGTAAAAAATCAGCCAAATCCAGAGCCTACCCAAGTCATCAAGCCACAGCACGCCGAAGCGATTGTCAAGATGATGGAGCTGGTAACAGAGCCAGGGGGTACGGCACGAGCTGCCGCCATCAATGGCTATCGTGTGGCAGGCAAGTCAGGTACGAGCCGTCGTGCTAAGCCCGAAGGTGGCTACTATACCGACCAGTATCGTACGGCATTTGCAGGCATCGCCCCAGCATCCAACCCAAGATTTGCCATTGCGATTTTGGTAGAAGATCCACGCCGCCAGTATTATGGTGGTGTGGTCGCTGCCCCTGTCTTTCATAATGTCATGAAAGAAGCATTGCGTCTGTATAATGTGCCTTTTGATAAGCCGCTACAAGCCGATGCCAAGAGCCTGCCTAAGGCTCAATAAACCAGATATTGATAAAGTTACATAAGGAATTTGCCATGAAGCCGACCACCCTTGCTACTTTATTTGATGCAATCAATCTGCACATGCTCGATGATGTCATCAAGACGGTGGCAGACTTGCCTTTTGGGCGGTTCTGTCTGGACAGCCGCCGCATCAATGATGGCGATGCTTTTATATTGCTATCAAGCGTGGGCGGTGGTCAGCAGAGTCTGGTGCGTGCCAATGAATACCTAAAATCGGTAAACGACAAGGCGGCATTCATCCTGTCGCAAATTGACCCAAAAGAGCTGGACACATCAACGCTGTCTATTCCTATCGTGTATCTGCCGACCATTCGTTATTATCTGGGAGATTTGATTGCTGCCAGATTTCAAGCAAATCAGCCTGCTAAGCTACCGACGGTGGTGGCGGTAACAGGCACGAACGGCAAGACTACCGTCAGTCAGCTTGTCGCTCAGCTGTGCGAGCTGTCAGGCGTGCCATCTGCCATCATGGGGACGGCAGGTAATGGCAGACTGGGGCGACTGGTGCAGTCAGCAAATACCACAGGCGATGTGCTGGCGGTGCATGAGTTTTTGTATCAGATGGCACTCGATGGCGTTGAAGTGGTGGCACTAGAAGCCAGTAGCCACGGTTTGCACCAGCACCGACTCCAAGGCGTGCCTGTCTCGGTGGCGATTTATACCAATCTATCGCATGACCACTTGGATTATCATGCCGACATGGAGGATTATCGTGCGGCTAAGGCAAGATTGTTTGACGAGCAGTATTTTAATACGCTGACGCACGGCATCATCAATCGGGACGCCACTTATCCGCTGCTTGATAAGCATGGCGTGCAGTCATATCAGCTGCTTGGCTATGCGTGTCAAGATGAGACGGCAGATTATTTTGCCAAGAGCATCATGCCAAGCCTTGATGGGGTGCAGATTGAGCTTTTGGCACAAGGCGAGACAGTTCATCTGCACAGTCCGCTGTTAGGACTGTTTAATGTGGATAATTTGATGGCGGCGGTGGCGGCATTTTTGGCGTTATATCCCCATCAAAAGAGCAATCTGCCAGCACTCATCGCCCAGCTACATGGGGCTCGTGGTAGAATGCAGCGAGTGCCGTCACGCCAAGGCTCATTCATCGTGGATTATGCCCACACGCCTGATGCCATCGAGCAGGTATTGATTAGCCTACAAAAGCACTGCACAGGCAGACTCATTGCGGTGTTTGGCTGTGGGGGCGACAGAGACAAGAGCAAGCGACCCATCATGGCGAGTGTGGGCGTGCGTCATGCTGATGTGGTGATATTGACGGCAGACAATCCCCGTTCTGAAGACCCAAATGCAATTTTAAAAGACATGCAAGCACAGCTTGACTGTGAGGCACATTATAAGGTCATCATCGAGCCTGACAGACGACTTGCCATCAAAGAAGCGGTGGCGATGGCAGGGGCTGACGACATCGTCGTGATACTGGGCAAGGGTCATGAGACCTATCAAGAGATTAACGGTGTTCGCCATGATTTTGATGATGTGGCGGTGGTTGGTGAATTCATTGACGCATTCAACAAATAAAACAAACAAAAGCAGGATAACCAGATGACAACGCATACACCTTATTTTTGGCACAAAGACAATCTACAAGCCGCCACGGGTGGCACATGGGCAGGCGAGTTTGCCGCCCAAAGCAGCCGCATCATAACCGACACTCGCAAAATCGAGCAGGGCGATATTTTTCTTGCCATCAAAGGTGAGAATTTTGATGGGCATGATTATGTGGAGATTGCCAAAGAAAAAGGGGCGGTGCTTGCCATCGTCAATGAAAAAGTGGTAAGCGATTTGCCGCAGCTCATCACCACCGACACAAAAAAAGCCTTAGGACTGCTTGGCAAATACCGCCGAGACGCTCATCCTGATTTGACTGTGGTCGCTTTGACAGGCTCATCAGGCAAAACCACCACCAAAGAGATGATAGGACATATCTTGGGGCAGCTTGCACCGACTTTAATCACTCGTGGCAATCTGAACAATGATTTGGGCGTGCCGATGATGCTGCTTGAATTAACCGATGAACATCGATTTGCTGTGATGGAGCTTGGGGCGAATCATGTGGGTGAGATTGCTTATACCGCAGGGCTGGTTCGTCCTGATGTGGCGTGCGTACTGAACATTGGTACGGCTCATTTGGGCGAGTTTGGTGGGCGTGCAAATATCGCCCGTGCCAAGGCGGAAATTTATTCAGCACTAAGCCAAGATGGTGTAGCGATTGTACCGTTTGGTGATGAATTTTTTACTTTACTTAATCAATCTGCCAGCGAGTTCACCGACAAGATATTGACCTTTGGTGAGCAGAATGTTCCGCTGTCGCAGGCACAGCTGTCTGATGATGACATACAGATGTTATCCGAGCAGGGCGTTACTTCGGTGCTGATGATGGGTGATTTGTTCGCTGATGATATTGATGCAGCGACCACGCACAGCACTTTTAGTCTCAATACCAATTTTGAGATTGACGAGATTGAAAGTCTGCCTGTACATCTGCCATTCATTGGTGAGCATAATGTCAGTAATGCACTGGCAGCGGCAGCGTGTGCCTATGCTTTAGGCGTGCCACTGCATGACATCGTGCGTGGGCTAGAATCTGCCGTCGCACCACAAGGCAGGCTGACTCGTATGGCGTTTGGCGAGCATGTACTCATCGATGATACTTATAATGCCAATCCAACTTCCATGCTCGCTGCCGCCAAAGTGCTAGAACAAGAAGACAATACCAAAATCTTGGTGCTGGGCGATATTTTTGAGTTGGGCGACGCAGCAGACGATGAGCATTATCAGCTGGGGCAGAACATTGCACCGCTTGCTTTGGACGCTATTTTTGCCATCGGTGAGCATATGGAACAGATGGTGCGTGCGGTCAATGAGTCTCGTCCAATAGCCACACACTTTAATGATAAGGCGTCCTTGCTTGATGCCCTAAAACTTCGCCTGCAAGATGGTGCAACGACCGTGCTGTTTAAGGGGTCTCGTGGCATGAAGATGGAGACACTCATTCATGAGTTGATGGGTGAGTAGGGCGAGCTTGGCTGTATAGATTTTACGATTTTAGACAAAATTTTTGATAAATAAGAATGCTACAAGGGTTTGATTATGCTCTATTGGTTGTTTCAGCATAGCGACATCGCCATCTCGTCTTTGACGCTGCGGGCGTTGCTTGCGGTGATTACCGCATTGCTCATCGTCATTGGTGCAGGTAAGCCTGTCATCAGCTATCTGCGTACTTTAAAGTACGGTCAGGCGGTGCGTGATGACGGTCCAAAAACACACCTTGTCAAACAAGGTACGCCGACAATGGGTGGCGTGCTGATTTTGGTGGCGATTGGTATTGCGACTTTGGCATGGGCGGACTTATCAAATCCTTATGTGTGGATTTTGATGGTGGTGATGATCATCTTTGGTGCGGTTGGCTGGGCAGATGACTGGCTAAAAATTAAGCACAAAAACCCACAAGGTCTCATCGCTCGCAAAAAATACTTTTGGCTGTCGGTGGGTTCGCTGTTTGCTGGTATTTCTTTGTATTATATCGCCGCGCAGCAAGATGCTGCCACCGCAGCCGCCATGCAGGATGTGCTGGTGCCTGTATTTAAAAACTGGGTCATTCCGCTGTCGGCGATTCCGTTTGGGCTTGGTTTCATCATCTTGACTTACTTCACCATCAATGGCTCATCCAATGCGGTAAACCTAACCGATGGTTTGGACGGCTTGGTGATTTTGCCTGTGGTGCTGGTGGCGGCAGGTCTTGGGGTGTTCGCTTACATCTCAGGGTCGATGAATTATGCCGCTTATATGCATGTGCCTTATATCGCTTATAATGCCGAAGTTACCATCGTCTGTGCCGCCATGATTGGGGCGGGGCTTGGCTTTTTGTGGTATAACGCCGCCCCTGCCGATGTGTTTATGGGCGATGTGGGGGCGTTGTCGCTGGGCGGTATGCTTGGCACAATGGCGGTCATGACTCGTCAAGAGCTTGCCTTTGTCATCATGGGCGGTATCTTTGTGGCAGAAGCTCTGTCGGTGATTTTGCAGGTCGGCTCATACAAACTTCGCAAAAAACGCATTTTTTTGATGGCACCTTTGCACCATCATTTTGAAGAAATGGGCTTAAAAGAAACCAAAGTTGTCGCCAGATTTTATATCGTGTGCATCATCTTGGTGGTGCTTGGGCTGATGACCTTAAAGCTAAGATAAGCGGTAGGACGGACATCTGTATTAAAAAAGCAAAAAGCACAAGATTGGTCTTGTGCTTTTTTGATGGGCGTTTGATGTGAATTTTGGCAGCGAATTGGTCGATGTTAAACTTTCATCAGCCTGCCTGCCCAATCCGCTCACCCATTTTTACCACTTTTCCATGCACAAACTCATCGCTCCATGCCACGCCTGCCGATTTTGGCAACACGATGATGGCAGTTGAGCCCAGATAAAACCGCCCAAGCTCATCGCCTTTATTGAGCGTGATGTCATGCGTGCGGTGCTGAATGTAGGGCGTGCGTTTGATGTCGCCTGTGGCAACCGAACTAATCCCTGCCACAATCATCGCCCCCACCAAGACCACGCACGCCTTGCCCCACTTAGTATCAAATTCGCACACCAAGCGTTCATTACGAGCAAACAGGTCTGGCACATGCTCTGCGGTGGTATTATTGACCGAAAATAGCGTGCCTGGCACATAGCGAGTGGCGACCAGCGTGCCATCAAAGGGCATATGCACACGGTGGTAGTTGGTCGGAGCAAGGTAGATGGTGGCAAACGAGCCATCGCTAAATGCCTTACCCAGCTCAAAATCCGCCAGTAGTTGCCCCACATCATACTCACGCCCTTTGGCTTGGATGAGCTGACCGTGCGTGATTGCCCCGATTTGGCTGATTTTGCCATCAGCAGGACTGGCGATGCCGTTTGGCGTGTCATCGATGGGGCGAGAGCCGTCTTTTAATTCACGAGTAAAAAAGTCGTTAAAGCTGTCATAATCGTCCAAATTGCCACGCTGATATTCTGCCAAATCAATGCCATAGGCACGAGCAAAGCCATGTACAAAGGCTTTTTTGATGATAGGATTGTCGCTTTTGGCAAGGTAGCCTGCCATCTCTGATAGGGTCTGCTGCGGGACGATGTTTTGGGCGAGCGTAAATAGGTTCATGGGGTTTTTCCGTATTTAAAAGCGTTATTTTAACCGATATTTGCTATAATAAGCGTTTTATTTTTGCTAAATTTTATGTCAAACGCCACGCCTGCCCCCAAGAGCGTCCCCATGAACATCAAAGAACGCCTGTTTCATGCCATACTCTTTGAGCTTGGGGCGATTGGCTTGACGGTGGCGGTCTTTGCCCTATTTGGCGACAATCATAATCCTACCCACGCCACAGGCTTGGCGGTCGCCATCTCGCTGATTGCGGTCGTTTGGAATATGCTGTTTAATTGGCTGTTTGATAAGCTCTTTACAGGTGAGCGACTGGGTCGTACGCTTGGGGTGCGACTTTTGCACATGGCGGTATTTGAAGGGGTGCTGTTTGTCATCACCGTGCCACTGATTGCATGGGTGCTGGGGGTGTCGCTGTGGACGGCTTTGGTCATGGATATTGGTGTGGTGGCGATGATTGGGGTTTATACCCTGCTGTTTAACTGGGTGTATGACTGGGTGCGGTTTTGGGTTTTTGGCAAATTTAACAATAATTGATTGATTTTAAAGGATAAAGCATGAAAGCTCTGATTCAGCGAGTGCATTCTGCCAGCGTGGTAGTGGACGATCAAACGGTGGGCGAGATTGGCATGGGCGTGCTTGCCTATATCGGCATTGGCAAAGATGACGATTATGAAAATGCGTGCAAACTCATTGATAAAATTTTGACTTATCGTATTTTTGAAAACACAACTGATGTTGATAAACTTGGCAAAATGGACAAGTCGGTATCCGATGTCGGTGGCAGTCTGCTCCTTGTGTCGCAGTTTACCTTGATGGCAAAGACGGATAAGGGTCGCCGTCCTGACTTTGCCCCTGCCATGCCCCCAACTGACGCACGCATTTTGTTTGACAGATTGGTAAATTATGCCGAATCGGTGTATCCCAATGTACAAACAGGCGAGTTTGGGGCGATGATGGCGGTCAGCTCGGTCAATGACGGTCCGATTAATTTTATTTTGGAAGTGTGATTAGGCTGGGCGGTCTGTCTGTCGTCTTGGACGCTATTAGCGACCAATAAAGGCAAAATCCACAGGCGGCATCTGCCCTGTCATGAGCTGTGATAACGCCTTGGCTGAGCCACACGCATGAGTAAAGCCAAGCGTACCATGCCCTGTGTTTAGCCACAGATTGTCCAATAAGTCATCAGAGCTGCCCCCATGCCAGACATTGCCCAGATAAGCACGCCCAATGAGCGGCACATTCGATGGGGTCATCGGACGAAGTCCTGTCCAGTAATTCGGCTCGTCATAGTCGAGTGCATCGCCAAACAATGCCTGTACTCGTCGGGTCAATGCCTGACAGCGAGTGGGGTCAAGATTGGTATTATAGCCGTTAAATTCTGCCGTACCTGCCACACGCAGCACATCACGACCGTCGGTCGTAAAGCGACTCATTACTAGCTTATATTCATCATCAATCAGGCTGACCTGTGGCACTCGGCTGCCATCACGCACGGCATAAGTCGCTGAATACCCCTTGGCAGGAAAGATGGGCAGATGCACGCCGATGGGGTCAAGTAGGCGTTTGCCATAGCTTGCCAGACAGACGACATAATGGTCGCTTTGATGGGTGCGTTGCCCACCCTGTCCGCTTTGGCGAATGGTGATGTGGCTGATACGCTTGCCATCTGTGGCGATGTCATCGATGTGGGTGTCGTACATGAAAATAACACCACGAGTCTGACAATGCTTGGCAAGCTCATTGCTAAACAGATGAGCATTGGCAGACAGGTCGGCATCGGTATAAGTCGCCCCAACGAGTGCACCCCCTAAGGCGGACAAGGCAGGTTCTAGGGCGATGGCTTGGTCGGGCGAGATGAGCGTGCGATGACAGCCGAGCGTCTGCATACGCTTGGTGGGAGTGATGGCGGCTTTGTATTCGTCTGTACTGGTATAAAAGTGCATGATGCCTTGTAGCCGCTGCTCAAAGCTCATCGGCAGACTTGTCATCAGCTGTTTTAGTGTATGACGAGAATACAGCCCCAAATTAACCATCTGCTCTAAGTTGGCATCAGCACGACTGGCACGACATTCCTTTAAAAATCGCCAAATAAAGCGTATCTGCTCGATGTTGGTGTTTAACCGATATAGTAGCGGAGCGTCTGGCTGGCTGAGCCATTTTAATGCCTTGATGGGTGTGGCAGGATTCGCCCAAGGGGTCGCATGACACACCGAAATCTGCCCGCCATTGGCAAAGCTCGTCTCCATCGCAGGGCGGCTTTGGCGGTCGATGACTGTAACATCAAAGCCTACTTCTGACAGATACCACGCTGTGGCGACACCGACGACGCCTGCTCCTAGTACCGTTACGCTGGGTCTGGTGGTCTCATCAGCCACGAGCGACACCGCCTGTCAGTGATGGCGGTAGGGCGAGCAGCTGCCCTGCTTGGGCGACATCATCAGGCGTGCCGATGACTAGGCAGTCATAGCCGTCTTGGGTGGCTGTGCTGTTGACGATTTGGATTTTGTCTAATTTTTCGCCATCTTGAACGGCATTATCCAACAAAACACGGTGCAGATATGCCTTTGGGCTTGCCTTAAAATACAGCCTTGCGATGATTTCTTGACCCAAATAGCAGCCTTTGTCATAGTCCACGCCACCACGCTGGTGCAATCGAAGCTCTTGGGGCTGAAACAGTCCTTGGGTGGCAGATGTAATCCAATAATTGCCCATCTGTATGCTAAGGCTTGCCCAAGTGGTTGCATCAGCAGCGTCCAGATTATCAGTAAAAGTAGGCAAGCCATCGATGACGGTAGGATAGATGGCGACAGGCTCGCTGGTGGTGAATTTGGAGAATGCTCCGTACTTTTTGATGTGGGCGGTCAAACCATCCATGCAGTCGGCGGCGGTGATGAGTGTGAAGCTGTCATCACCACTGCGAGCGACCCACAGCCCAAACTGTACTCGCCCCTTTAAATCACTGATGGCACAGGCTTGGTAGGTGGTGTTAAGTTTGTCGATATTGACGGTGAGCTGACCTTGTAGGAACTTGGCGGCATCTTGACCTGTTAAAGTGATGGCATAAAAATGTGTGCTTGTCATGGTTTTGTTTCTGTGATAAAAATTTAAAAATGGGCAAATCAAGGGTTTTATGGTCATCATTGTAGCATTTTCAAGCCAAGATTAACATTTTGTATCAACAAAAAACCGCCAAAATCTGCTATACTAAACGATTATTTTGTATGATGATTTTAGGAATGACGATGAGCCTACCTGCTTGCCCAAAATGCAACGAAGATTATACCTATGCCGATGGCGATTTGCTAATCTGCCCCATGTGTAGCCATGAATGGACGGCAGGCGAGACGAGTGATGATACACCCATCATCAAAGATGCGGTGGGCAATGTCTTGGCAGATGGCGACAGCGTTACCGTGATTAAGGATTTAAAAGTCAAGGGCTCGTCCACGCCCATTAAGGTCGGCACCAAGGTCAAATCCATCCGCCTGATTTATGACGCCCCTGACGACCACGACATCGATTGTAAGATTGATGGTTTTGGGGCGATGAAATTAAAATCGTCTGTCGTCAAAAAGGCGTGATGCCATCGGTCATCCATCTTAATGGCTAGTGGATGGCAACCAATATTAAAAAACCATAGATAGTAAAAATAGCAAAAGGATTAATCATGACAACCCTAACCGCCGACCAAGTCCTATTTGAAAAAGCCAAACGCCACATTCCAGGGGGTGTTAACTCCCCTGTGCGTGCCTTTGCTGGCGTGGGTGGTACGCCAGTTTTTGTAAGTAAAGCTAAGGGTGCGTATATCTATGACACCGAAAACCGCCTCTACATCGATTATGTCGGCTCATGGGGACCGATGATTTTGGGTCATGCTCATGATGCGGTCATTGATGCGGTCAAGACGGCTGCCGATGATGGCTTGTCTTTTGGGGCTCCCACGCCTTTTGAGACGACAATGGCGGATTTGATTTGTGATTTATTGCCACACATTGAGCTCATCCGTATGGTCTCATCAGGCACAGAAGCGACCATGAGTGCCATTCGTCTGGCTCGTGGCTATACAGGACGAGACAAAATCGTCAAATTCGAAGGCTGCTATCACGGTCATAGCGACAGTCTGCTTGTCAAAGCTGGCTCTGGCATGTTGGACATTGGCGAGCCGACCAGTAAGGGCGTGCCTGCCGACTTTGCCAAGCACACCGTTACTTTGCCTTATAATGACATCGAAGCACTAAAATCCGCTTTTGCTAAGTTTGGCAGTGAGTTTGCCTGTGTCATCTTAGAGCCGATTGCAGGCAACATGAACATGGTGATTCCGTCCCAAGAGTTCCACAACACCTTGCGTCAGCTGTGTGATGAGCATGGCGTGGTGCTGATTTTTGATGAAGTGATGACAGGTTTTCGTGTGGGGCTAAAAGGGGCGAGCCATCATTTTGGCATTACGCCAGATTTGACCACTTTTGGTAAGATTATCGGTGCAGGTTTGCCTGTGGGGGCGTTTGGTGGCAAACGAGAGATTATGGAGCATATTGCCCCATTGGGCGGTGTGTATCAAGCTGGCACACTCTCTGGCAACCCTTTGGCAATGCGAGCGGGCAAGGCGATGTTTGATGAGCTGACCAAAGATGGCTTTTATGAAGACTTGACCGCTAAGACTGAATATCTATTAAAAGGCTTACAACAAAAAGCCGATAAGCACGGCATCGCCTTTACCACCTGCTTTGTGGGCGGTATGTTTGGGCTGTTCTTTAATGATACTTTGCCGCAGAATTTCGGCGATGTGGCGGCAGCGGACGCCAAGCGATTCAATGCCTTTTTCCACGCCATGCTAAGACAGGGCATCTACCTTGCTCCATCGGCCTTTGAAGCGTCATTCATGTCGTCTGCCCACACTTATGCAGATTTGGATAAGACCATTGACTGTGCGGATAAGGCGTTTGGCGAGTTGGCATGAGCCTATTTGCCTAAATGAAATAAGGGTGCTTGCATTTGATGGGTGTGCAAGCTCTCTTGATTTTTAAAAATTGATTACCATTAAATCCTATTATTTAGAATTTTGCCCTGTGCGATTTGGAAATATCATCATGTTAAGTAAAATTATTGGCAGTGTCATCGGCACAAAAAATGAACGAGAGTTGAAGCGTATGCGTAAGGTCGTGGCGAAAATCAACGCCTTAGAACCGAGCATTTCTGCCTTATCTGACGATGAATTACGCCAAAAAACCACCGAGTTCAAAGAGCGTCATGCGGCAGGCGAGAGTCTAGATAAGCTGTTGCCAGAGGCGTTTGCGGTGTGCCGTGAAGCGTCAAAGCGTGTGAACGGTATGCGTCATTATGATGTGCAGCTCATCGGTGGTATCACCTTGCATGAGGGCAAAATCGCCGAGATGAAAACAGGTGAGGGTAAGACCTTGATGGGTACACTTGCCATGTACATCAATGCCATCAGCGGCAAAGGCGTGCATGTTGTTACGGTCAATGATTACCTAGCCAGCCGTGATGCCGAGTTGAACCGTCCTTTATTCAACTTTTTGGGTTTGACGGTAGGGGTGATTTATAGTCAGCAGTCACCACATGAGAAGTTTGATGCATATCGTGCTGACATTACTTATGGCACGAACAACGAATACGGCTTTGATTATCTGCGTGATAACATGGTCTTTAGTTTGGAGGAAAAAAAGCAGCGACCGCTGAATTACTGTATCATTGATGAGATTGACAGTATCTTGATTGACGAGGCTCGTACGCCGCTCATCATCTCAGGTCAGGCAGAGGACTCTGCCGAGCTGTACGCACTCATCAACACCATCGTGCCACGCCTGATTCGTTCAGAGGACGAAGAAGCGAATAAGGACAATAAAGATGGTGACTTTTGGATTGATGAGAAAAACCGTGCCATCGAGATTAGCGAAAAAGGCTATGAAAAGATTGAAAAATTCTTGATAGAAGTGGGCGAGCTGGGCGAAAAAGAAAGTCTGTATAGTCCTGCTCGTCTGCCACTATTGGCTCATGTGCAAGCTGCCATCAGAGCACACCATATTTTCATCAAAAATGTCCACTACATCGTCCATGAAGGCGAGGTCATCATCGTCGATGAGAACACGGGTCGTACCATGCCGGGGCGTCGCTGGAGTGAAGGTCTGCACCAAGCGGTAGAAGCCAAAGAAGGCGTAGAAATCCAAGCCGAAAACCAAACGATGGCGACCACCACTTTCCAAAACTACTTCCGCCTGTATGACAAGCTCTCTGGCATGACAGGTACGGCAGACACCGAAGCGGCGGAGTTTAAGTCCACCTATGATCTGGATGTGGTCATCATTCCAACCCACCGTCCGATTGCCCGTATTGACATGGATGATCAGATTTTCTTGACCAAGCTGGGCAAGTATCAAGGCATCATCAAAGAGATTGAGCAAATCACTGCCAAGGGGGCTCCTGTCCTTGTGGGTACAGCGACCATTGAGGCGTCAGAAGAGCTGTCGTATCTGCTCGACCAAGCAGGCATCAGCCACAATGTCCTAAATGCCAAGCAGCATGAGCGAGAAGCAGAAATCATCGCTCAGGCAGGCAGACCCCGTGCCGTTACCATCGCTACCAACATGGCAGGTCGTGGTACGGATATCATCTTGGGGGGTAACTGGCAAGCACAGATTGAGAATTTGCACGAGCTGACCGAAGAACAAAGAGCTGACCTACAAGCCGATTGGCAAATCAAAAATGAGCAAGTCAAGGCGGCAGGTGGTCTGCACATCATCGGCTCTGAACGCCACGAGTCTCGTCGTATCGATAACCAGCTGCGTGGTCGTGCTGGTCGTCAAGGCGACCCTGGGCAGTCCAGATTTTTCTTGTCATTAGAAGATGATTTGATGCGTATCTTTGCAGGCGAGCGTGTGGTGAATATGTTCCGTGCGATGGGTCTAAAAGAAGATGAGGCGATTGAGCATAAGATGGTTTCTCGCTCCATCGAGGGTGCTCAGGGCAAGGTTGAGGCACGAGACTTTGACGCTCGTAAAAATCTGCTCAAATATGACGATGTGGCGAACGAACAACGAAAGGTCATCTACTCACAGCGTGATGATTTGCTTGGTCAAGCCAATCTACAAGAATCCATCAAAGAAATGCACCACGAGGTGTACAACGCCCTGATTACGCAGTTTGTACCACCAGGCTCGGTCGATGACCAATGGAATATTGATGGGCTAGAAGACGAGATTGAAGATGCGTTTCGTTTTTATATGCCGATCAACGATTGGTTGGATGCTGACCGTCGTCTTGATGAAGAGGGTTTGCGTCAAAAAGTGGTGGATACTGCCATCGCTCGCTATGAAGACAGACGGGCTCAGATGGGTGAAGAGAGTGCTGCTCAGCTTGAAAGACATTTTATGCTCCAAAGTCTGGACCGCCACTGGAAAGAGCATCTGACCCAGATGGACCAGCTGCGTAAGGGCATCCATCTGCGTAGTTATGCCCAAAAGAACCCAGAGCAAGAGTATAAGCGTGAGTCGTTTGAGCTGTTCCAGTCCATGCTTGGGGCGATTAAATCAGATGTGGTGCAGGACTTGGCTCGCATTCATGTGCCGACCCCAGAAGAGCTGGCTGCCCTAGAAGAAGAACGCCGCTTACAAGTAGAACAGATGCGTATGCAGTTTGAGCATGAAGCGGCAGGCGGCTCTGACGAGACAGCACATAATGCCCCTAACGAAAGACAGTCTGTCTTTGCTCAAAACATCACTTTCACACGCACGCCAAATGCCATCGATGAAGCACAAGCCGAGCGTATGGCGGACGAAGATGTCATCATTCCGCCAAACTTAAACCGTAATGCCCCCTGTCCGTGTGGCAGCGGTCTAAAATACAAGCAATGTCATGGCAAGATTGCTTAACGGCAAATGACAGATTGTGCACGACTGCTCATTTTGCAGATATTTATGAATAGACAGGGATTGCCTGTCTATTTTTTATTTTTTTTGTGCTATACTAAGCCAAATGATAAAAACTATCATTCATGTTGTGCTGGGATTATTACAAAAAATACGGCACATCATGACAAGCACGAAGTGTGGGTTTGGCTAATTTTGGAGATGATGATGAAAAAGTCCGTTTGTGTGGCATTAAGTTTGGCACTCATGGCAAGTGCCTGTTCAAAAAAAGAAGAGTCGCCCATCGAAAAGGCACAGGAAGCAGAGAGTGTGCCGATGTCGGCCGAGCCTGCCGAGCCGACCGCACGACCTGTTGATGACGGTGATGCGGCAGTGATTGAGCCTGTTGATGCGACGCCTGCTGCCGATGCTCAAAGTGCGACCGATGATAACGGTCAGGCATTAACATCTGTTCCAGAAAGCGAAACAGAAGAAGAAATCATCGAGTCGGTGGATAATGAGATTCCGCCAGAGTCTGCCCAATAATCATTAATTCATTAAAGGATAAGTAGCCGCTTGTCGATTGATAGGCGGTTTTTAATTTTATATGATGGGGTTGATTTGAATATTGGATTGTGAACATAAAAAAAGAGCCTAAAATCAGACTCTTTTTTTGTCGAGAAAAAGAAATTATTTCTTTTCTTCGGTAGTAGCAGTAGCTTCTGCTGGCTTTTCAGCAGCTTCTTTAGAAGCGTCAGCAGCTTGCTCAGCAGCAGCTTGTGCGTTTTCAGCAGTAGCTTCAGCTTGCTCAGCAGCAGCACCAGTAGTAGCTTGTGCGTTAGCAGCAGCAGTAGCAGCGGTGTCAGCAGCTTTTTCTGCAGTTTCAGCAGCTTGTTGTGCAGCAGCGTCAGCAGGAGCAGCAGCGGCAGCGTCTTTAGCTTCTACAGCAGCGTCTTTTGCAGCGTCAGCAGCTTTAGGAGCTTCTTCAGCAGGCTTTGAGCAAGCAGTTAGAGCTAGAGAAGCGATTAGAGCAGATAGAACTAGTTTAGTTTTCATGGTAGTCTCCATAGGTAAGTAAGTTAGCAAATCGTATGTATCGGATATTTAGAAAAATCTAGGCAAGTGCAAATACACTTGCCTTACTCTGTATATCTTAGCATACTTTACTGCAAAGCAAATTATATAGTAATTTTGCACAAATAAAAAACAATATTTTTTGAGTATGGTTGCAAAAATGTAACAAAATATTTCAAAACCATTACGCAAAGGCGATTGTCTCTCATTAAGTGAGTAAAACCACCATATAAGCAACTGTTTTATTGCATAAACAGATGTCAAAATATCGTTCTATCATAGCATAAAAAATACCCAATCGCAAATACTATGTGCTTATTGGGTATTTGGTATGGCAATTTTGCCAAAAAGAATGCCTGTGAGTTTAGCTTGATGCTTTTTTGGTCATGTTGCTAAAAAACTCGTCGTTGGTCTTGGAGTCTTTTAGACGGTCGAGCAAAAATTCAGTCGCTTGCGAGTCGTCCATGGGTTGTAGTAGCTTTCTAAGTACCCACACTCGTCTTAGCGTCTCTTCGTCCAGCAGTCGCTCTTCACGGCGAGTCGATGATTTTTTGATGTTAATCGCTGGGAAAATGCGGCGTTCGGCAAGGTCTCGCTCCAAGGTAATTTCTTGGTTGCCTGTACCTTTAAATTCTTCAAAAATAACGCCATCCATCTTTGAGCCTGTATCAATCAAGGCGGTGGAGATGATGGTTAGACTGCCACCTTCTTCGACATTGCGAGCTGCACCAAAGAAGCGTTTTGGGCGTTCTAGGGCGTTGGCGTCCACACCACCAGTCAGCACTTTACCGCTAGATGGAATGACGGTATTATAAGCACGAGCAAGGCGGGTGATGCTGTCTAGTAGGATGACCACATCTTGTTTATGCTCAACCAGTCGTTTGGCTTTTTCGATGACCATCTCGGCGACTTGGATGTGGCGTTGTGGCGGCTCATCAAAGGTGGATGCGACCACTTCGCCACGCACGGTACGCTGCATTTCGGTAACTTCTTCTGGGCGTTCGTCAATGAGCAGTACGATGAGATAGCATTCTGGGTGGTTTTTGGCGATGGCTTGGGCGATGTTTTGAAGTAGTACCGTTTTACCTGCCTTAGGTGGGGCGACGATGATGGAACGCTGACCCTTACCGATGGGAGCGATGAGGTCAATCACACGACCTGTCAAATCTTCTGTCGTGCCGTTGCCTTGTTCTAGCGTGAGCTGCTGGGTGGGGAATAGGGGGGTTAGGTTTTCAAAGATGAGCTTATGACGGCTGCGGTCTGGCGTATCAAAGTTAATCTCGCTCACTTTTAATAGGGCGAAGTAGCGTTCTTGTTCTTTGGGTGGACGGATTTGCCCTGCGATGGAATCGCCCGTTTGTAGATTGAAACGGCGAATTTGGCTTGGGCTGACATAGATGTCATCAGGACCTGCCAAATAAGAGCCTTCCGATGACCGCAAAAAACCAAACCCATCAGGTAAAATCTCTAACACGCCATCGCCATAGATGGGTTCGCCATTACGGGCGTGGGTCTTTAAGATGGCAAAAATGATGTCTTGTTTGCGGCTGCGTGCCATGTTTTCAAGCCCCATTTGCTCGGCAATGGCTAATAGCTCGGCAACGGACTTTCTTTTAAGTTCGGTTAGGTTCATGGGTAGGTCTTTTGGGGGTTTGTCATAAAAGAGACGGTCGGTCAATGGACGACTGTGAATCAGAAATACAAAAAAGTATAGAGAATGCCGCTAGATGCGTGCGGCAGGTGCGTAATGATACGAGTTTTTTGGTATAAAATCAAGGGGCGAATAAAAAAAGACTTGCAAAAGCAAGCCTTTTCTTTGTAGTTTTATAGATGCTTATCAAGCAGGGCAGCGAATTCTGATTTTGGACGGCTACCGACGATGGTGTCCACTTTTTCGCCATTTTTAAAGACAAAGAGTGTTGGAATGCTACGAATGCCAAAGCGTGCAGCGGTCTCTGGGTTGTCATCGACATTGACTTTAACGATGCTGGCACGACCTTCGTAATCTGCCGCCAACTCTTCTAGGGCTGGGGCGATGGCTTTACATGGACCGCACCAAGCCGCCCAAAAGTCCACAAGTACAGGCTTATCAGATTCAAGTACATCTTGGGCAAAAGTGGCATCGGTGGTGTTGATGATAGACATGGTTATGACCTTTTTTTGGTGAATTTAGGTATTAAATGGTATGCGTGGCAAATTTTTCAAGGTTAGGGATTGTCAAATTTGCAAATGATTAACAAATCGGTCGGCTGATGACTTAGTTGGGAGCTAAGGTTGAGCCTAAGTATGCTATAATAACAAAATTCTGCCAAAAAGGCAGGATTTATGTCATTAAATTTGCCAATAATCCAGATTAACTCCATCAAACAAGCCATAAATACCAACAATGAACCAGTCTGCCGAACGACACGACCGTCTAAGCGATGATAAAATCGCTGCCATGAATGCCCACGAGATGAGCCTTGACGATGAATTTTTTAACGCATTCATCAAATCTATCACCGTCTATGAAGACGATGACATCTGGGTGGGGGATAAGCCAGCGGGGCTACTTAGTGTTGATGGGCGGGTGCTGAAGGTAAGTTTGCAATCACGGCTGCTTCGGGTCTATCCAAACATCAAGCTGATTCATCGGCTAGACATGGACACATCAGGGCTCATCATCTTTGCCAAACATGAACACGCCCAAAGCCACATCTCAAAGCAGTTCATCGACCGCATTCCCACCAAAGAATATCAGGCGGTGGTGTTTGGGACGGTGCTTTTGGACGACAAAAAAGGCGTGATTGATGTGCCTGTGCGTTATGAACCAAGCACCAGGCCACGCCACATCGTCGATACCACATGGTCAAAAAATGCCCTGACGCACTATGAAGTGCTGCACCATGAGCTGCGTACCGACGCTCAGGGCAGCACGCACCCTGTTACACGACTCGCCCTAAAACCCATCACAGGGCGTAGTCATCAGCTGCGAGTACACATGGTGCATATCGGTCATGTGATGATTGGCGACCCCATTTATGCCGATGGCGTCGCCTTGGAGCTTGCCCCACGCCTAAACTTGCACGCCCACAAACTTCGCCTGAAACACCCAGCACATGGGGCGTGGATGAACTGGCAAAGCGAAGTGCCGTTTTAGATGGACTCAAAATAAAAATCCCACAAACATGATTTTTGATTGTGGGATTTTTTGTGGGTTGAGATGAGCTGATTTATAAAAGACCGCTGACCACCGCACTTTGATACAGTCGTTTGGCACGGCTGCCTGTGCCACAAAAGACCATCACAGGACTGGGCAGCTCGCTCAATGTCTTGGCAAACTGTGCCACCACATCAAAAGACAGGCTGTCGCCATCGACAGGCAGGTGGCGGTATTCTAGCCCTGTGCTGCTCGCACTTTTGCCAAGCTCATCTGCCTTGGGCTGGTTGTCGCATTCGTCATCAAAGCGTAGATTGACGATGCTTTTAAAGCCAAGATTGGCGATGGTTTGGCATTGACAAGGGTGGATTTGCTTGTATAGGGTGATGGTGCTGGTGTTCATGTTATTATCCGTCTAAGTATGAGTACAAATGGTTAAAAGATGTGCTTATCTTAGCGAAATTTTTGTCATGATTCAATGTTGATTGGGCATAAGATTATTCCAAAAAAATAAAAATCGCCAAAAATTCTATCAATCAGGAATAACAAAACCAGCAGTCATCGCTCTGCCATCACATACCACCCCAGTCGTCGCCTTTGTATTTTAGGGTGTCAAAGGCAAGTTTGGTACTCAAAAATACCTGACCAGACAGTTTGTTGAGCAGTTCGCTGTCTTTTAGAATGTCCATGATGGGTCCTTTGACTTCGGCAAAGTGCAGGCGTTTGCCTTGGCTCATCACTTCTTGGTTGAATGACAGCAGCATCTCTTGGGCGGTCAGGTCGATATGATTGACGGCGGTCATGATGATGATAACATCACGGCAGTTTGGGTGTTCGTAGTAGAGCTTACGCAGGGTGTCGTGAATGGTGATGGCATTGCCAAAATACAGGCTCTCGTCGATACGCACCATCAGCAAATCATCAAAAGTGGTTGCCTTATGACGAGCGATGTCTCGAAAATGACCGCTGTCGCCAATCTGCCCAATGATGGCAATATTCACACGATGCGAGCGGTAAATCATTAAAATAAAGCTCATCAACAGACCAGCAATCAGCCCGATATTTAGCCCAAAAATAATCGCCGCAAAAAAGCACAGCACAAAACAAATCGCATCTGCCTTATCGTGTCTTAGGGCGGATTTTAGGGTGTCGATGTCCACCATTGAGATGACGGAGCTGACGATGATGGCAGACAGCACCGCATAGGGTAAGCCTGTCAGATACTGCCCAAAAAATACCAAAATCAGCAAAATGCCAATCGCACACACTACCGATGCAAACGGGGTCTTTGCCCCAAGACCAATGTTAAGACTGGTGCGAGAGATGCCACCTGCCACCGTAAAGCCGCCCGAGACGCTACTGGCGATGTTGGCAAAGCCAAGCCCAAGCAGCTCTTTGTTGTTATCAAAGGGCTGTGAGTGAATGCGAGCATAGTTGCTGGCGACCGCCGAACTTGAAATAAACGCCACCAATGCGATGAGCAGAGCCGATGGCAATAGGTCAATAAAAGTGCTGACAGACAGGATAGGCATACCAAGTTTGGGCAGTCCTGTGGGCAGCGGCTCTAACAGTCGTAAATCCAGTGCCTGCCAGTTGAATTGATTCGCCAGTATGATGGACAGCACGGTGATGACAAAGACCATAAGCCGCTTGGCGAAGTCGGCTTGGGACTTGGACAGCCACGCCCACAGTATGCTGACATAGCGGTTCGCCAGTAAGATGATGAGCGTGCCAATCCCAAGCAAGGCGGTGCTGGTCTTGATGCTAAAATCCGCCCCTTTAAGATTGCCGATGATGTCAATCAAGCTGCCACCGATGATGGGCAGTCCTGTGATGTTTTTTAGCTGGCTGATGATGATAAGCACCGCTGCCGCACTGACAAAGCCGCTGGATACGCCACGGCTGACGAACTGCATGATCCAGCCAATCCGAAACAAGCTGGCAAGGCACAAAATCACCCCAACCATCATCGCCAAAGCGATGGACAGTACCAGATATTCGCTCGTGTTTGGGGTGTAGCCTGATAAGGCACTGGCGGTCATGATGGCAGTTACCGCCACAGGACCGACCGCACTGACGCTGCTAGAACCGATGTAGGCATAGACCAAAGTCGGCACGATGGACGCATACAGCCCCATGATGGGCGGTAGACCTGCCAAAGTGGCATAACCCAGACTTTGGGGGATGACGAGCACCGCCATCATCAGACCTGCCACAAGGTCATTACTGATAAGCTCTGGGCGTTGTTTTAGGGTGCTAAACCAAGTAGGAATGATAGACATGAAATAAAAAAATAAGCCGTGAAATGCGGCTTATTTTGGGGGATTTTGACGCACTTGTCAAAAATTTCTTGATTTGTGCGGTGTTTTGTTATTTTTCGCCATAGATTTTGATGTTTTGGGCAAAAGCACAGTTCTTTTGACGAGCGGCGATGACCATCGCATCATGTTCGCCATACAGCTTGGCTAGGGTGTTGGTGCGTGCGGCACGGGTCGATGAGCCAGAACCAACACCAAAGCTGATGGTCGGATAGATGCCGCCACGACCGCCAGCGATGCCAATGCCAAGACCTGTTGATGACAATGAAGCCTGCTGGTTTTGGGTTTTTTCGGCAAGTGTGCTGACTCTTGCCACTTCACTTTGTAGGTAGGCACAATCGTGGGCGGCGTAGTTATTTGGACTGACATATTGTGGGGCGATGTTGCCAGTGGTGGCACAGCCTGTCAAGGTCAATGCGGCAGCGGTTAGGGCGATGAGTGTTTTTTTCATGGTGTACTCTCGTGTTGGTGGTCTGTTTGACCAAAGGATAAAGATAAAAAACTGACCAATCAATGCGTAAGACGCACTCGTTGATGTATTGATAAAACCCTTATTGGCACGCCAACCATTACCAACCATCAGGCGTGATGGCGTAGCTGCTGGTTGGTAATGGTGAGTTTGAGCTTAGTGTGTGTTTTGCCCTGCACAGTTGGGGCTGTTAGGGGCTTGCCCTAAGGTTGCCCATTCATCAGGGGTGTAGGCATGAATGGCGAGTGCGTGAATGCTGCCGCCATTTGCCGTCATGAGTGGGCTGACGGCTGCATAGACCATCTGATGTCTTGCCACCAAGCGTTTGTCGGTAAAGGCTTGACTGACGATGACCAATTTAAAATGACTTTCTTTGCCTTCAAAATACCCTGCGTGCTTGTGGCTTTCATTGTCAAGCGACAGATGTGTCGGCACAAGCGACTGCACAGCCTGTATGATGGCGTCTTGGGTGGGTGTGTTCATCGTTTGTCCCTTAGCGTCTGTTTGATGACTGATATAGGGGCATGACGGTCGGAATGAGCGTCTGCATGGCAGCGATGCGATTGCTGCTGCTTGGGTGTGTGCTTAAAAACTGCGGTGTTGAGCTACCACCTGCCGACTGCATTTTTTGCCATAGGCTGACGGCAGCATTTGGGTTGTAGCCTGCACGAGCCATGAGCTCTAGACCGATTTTATCCGCTTCGGCTTCTTGGGTGCGTGAGTGCGGTAGATTTAACCCCAGCTGACTTGCCAGACCTGCCAGCTCCTGTTGACCTGATGACAGCCCAAGTGCGGCAGAAGCGATGGACAGGACGCCAGATGTGGCGACGCTGCGGCTCATTTTTTCACGAGTATGCTCACGCAGGGCGTGTGCCATCTCATGCCCCATGATGGCAGCAATCTCAGCATCGGTAAGATTTAGACGGTCGATGATGCCTGTATAAAAGACAATTTTGCCACCTGGCATGACATAGGCGTTGATGTCGTTAGAAGCGATGGTATGCACTTCCCATTGCCAGCCTTGGGCGTCTGCACGATAGACATTGGTGTGAGCGATGAGATTATTAGCGATGCGGCGTAGGCGTGCCACCTGAGCGGCATTGGTGTCTAGCTTGCCTTGGGCTCGAGCCTGTGCCACCGTCTGGTGGTAGGCTTGGCTAGATAACTGCATGACTTCGTTGCTAGAAACCAGTAGCAGCTGCTTGCGGTCGGCACCAACGACACCGCTGTCGGTCGTGCTAGAACAGCCAACCATCGTCAAAGATATGCTTGCTCCTAGCAGGGCGGTGGTTAGGAATTTTTTTGTGTGTTTCATGTGTTATCTCATAACAAAAGACAATGGGTGTGTTTTTATGCCAATTCAATTATAATAAATGCCAACTAAAATACAAGCACCTGCTACAAAAAAGCACAAAACTTCTAACGACTTTCAAAAGGTATCTTATGACAGACTTTATCGACATTCCGCCACCACCAGAGCCACCAGAAGACTATGAATGCTGCGACAGCGGCTGCGAAGAGATGTGCGTGTTTGAGATTTATCGCCGTGAAAAGGCAGAATACGATGCCAAATACGGTACGCTGACACGCACCACGGATGGTACATCGCATGACTAAGCTGCCTTATGAATGGGTCGATGTCGTTATCATCGGGGCGGGGGCGTCAGGGCTGTTTTGTGCATTTCAAACCGCCCTATATGGCAAGTCGGTCTTGGTGCTAGATCATGCCAATAAGGCAGGCAAAAAGATTCTCATGTCAGGTGGCGGGCGGTGCAACTTCATCAATCGCCATGTGTCTGCCAATGAATTCATTAGCCAAAATCGCCATTTTGTCAAATCTGCCCTAAGCCGCTACACCAGCGATGATTTCATCAAATTGGTCGAGACGCATGGCATCGCCTATCATGACAAGGGGCGTGGCGAGTTGTTTTGTGATGACTCGTCCAAGGACATTTTAAATCTGCTGCTTAGCGAGTGTCAGACGGCAGGCGTGGAGATTCGCCTAAATACAGCGATACAGACGATAACTAAGCAGACAGATACAGATGAATTTCGTCTGACGGTTGTGCCAAAAGATGGCAAGGCTTATGAGCTTGGTTGTCGTCATCTGGTGGTCGCTACAGGTGGATTGTCAATTCCGACTTTGGGGGTGAGCGGTTTTGGTTATCAAGTTGCCATGCAATTTGGGCATACGATTGTCCCCACCGAAGCGTCGCTGGTGCCGTTTACTTTTACCGATAAGCTGGGCGAGTTGATGAAATCATTGGCGGGGCTTAGCCTTGATGTGGTCGCTTTTAATGACAGGGCGAGTTTTCATTTGCCCATGCTGTTCACCCATCGTGGGCTGTCAGGACCTGCGATGTTGCAGTTGTCTAATTATTGGCGGCTTGGCGAGACGATTTGTATCAATTTGCTGCCGTCTTTTGATGTGGGCGAGCTACTCATCACCGCCAAAAAGACACACCCAAGGCAGCACATTCGCACCGTGCTTGCCCCACATTTTCCAAAAAAACTGCTGCTGGTGCTGCAAGACATCTTTTGGGGGCAATGTAGCGACATCGAGCTTGCTAACATCAAAGATAGGCAGCTTATCGATATTGGCGAGAGTATGAACGCATGGCAAATCAAGCCGTCAGGCACGGAGGGCTACCGTGTGGCGGAGGTAACTCGTGGCGGGGTGAATACCGATGAAGTCAAGGGCAAGACGATGGAGAGTAAGCTCTGCCCTAGGCTGTATTTTATTGGTGAGGTGCTGGATGTAACAGGGCATCTGGGCGGCTTTAACTTTGCGTGGGCGTGGGCGAGTGCCTATGCGTGTAGCGAGGCGATTGGGGTGAATTGGTAGCCTTGCTCTTGCTATGCGTGATGGACAAACTCTGCCAAATCATTGACCGCCATACACCCTGCCATGCGTGGCGTGTCGGTACGGTTTAGTACGCTAAGCTCATTAAGAAAGTCTTGTTTTGGCATGAGTGTCGCCCCAAGGCTCATCAGGTGCGGATTTTCAAGCTGGCAATCAATGAGCTTAATGCCCGCCTGCCGTGCCAGCACCGTCATCGCCCAAAAGGCAATCTTTGATGCGTCCGTGCGAGCATGAAACATACTCTCGCCACAGAACACCGCCCCAAGCTGCAAGCCATACAGCCCACCAATCAGCTCGCTGTTCTGTGGCATATCTGCCCAAACTTCCACACTCATCGCCACACCAAGCTCGTGCAGGCGTGTGTAGGCATCCATCATCTCATCGTTTATCCAAGTGTCATCAGTATAGCTTCTAGGGGCGGCACAGGAGTGCATCACCTGATGAAAGGCAAGGCTTGTGCTGATGTGCCAGTTGCTCTTTTTGGCGGTGCGGATGAGCGATTTGGCAGGGCGAAAATCATCTGGGCGTAGCACGCACCGCATAGGTGGACACCACCAACAAATCGGCTCGCCAGCTGAATACCAAGGAAACACCCCAGTGCGATAGGCGTTTAGTAGCGTGGCGGTGGATAAGTCTGCTCCTGCCCCAATAAAACCGTCTTCATCTGCCATGTCCACCACCCCAAAAAAATCAAAAGCAGAGCGGTCAGCGATGGCGTGTAGGTCGGCAAGATTTAACAGGTTTAGGGCGGTCATGGTGGCGTAAGTCTGATTGGCTGTATAAGAAGGATATGAGAATAATTCTTAAAATAATAACACAAAATTGGCGTATTTGACATCAAAGGTGTTAAAAATGCAAAAAAAGGCGAGTGATGCCACACGCCTTTTTTGATTGCTCATTGACACTAGGTCTTATAGAGCATCTAGGTATTTTTCGGCATCAAGGGCTGCCATACAGCCGGTGCCTGCCGATGTGATGGCTTGGCGATAGATGTGGTCAGCGACATCACCTGCGGCAAACACGCCTGCCACGCTGGTGGCGGTGGCATTGCCATCCAATCCGCTTTTTACCACGATGTAGCCGTCTTTCATGGCAAGCTGACCGGCAAACATGGCAGTATTTGGCGTGTGTCCGATGGCGACAAACATACCCATCGCATCAAGCTGCTTGGTCGTGCCATCGGTGTTCTCGATGATGACGCCTGTTACGCCCATTTCATCGCCCACGACTTCTTTGACGGTGCTGTTCCATTCGATAGAGACATTGCCATTAGCCACTTTATCAAAGAGCTGGTCTTGCATGATTTTTTCGGCACGCAGCGAATCACGGCGATGCACGAGCGTTACATGACTGGCGATGTTAGACAGATACAGAGCTTCTTCAACGGCGGTATTGCCCCCACCGATGACGACCACTTTTTGATTTTTATAGAAAAACCCATCACAAGTGGCACAGGCAGAGACCCCCTGTCCCATGAATTTTGCTTCGCTGTCTAGTCCTAGGTATTGAGCGGTTGCCCCTGTGGCGATGATGAGTGCGTCGCAGGTGTAGCTGCCGCTGTCGCCATGCAGTGTGAACGGACGGTTGCCCAAATCCACACCATGAATGTGGTCATAGATGAGCTGGGTGCCAAAGCGTTCGGCATGCTCTTTCATCTCTTCGACCAATGCCGTGCCTGTCAGACCATGACGACCGCCTGGCCAGTTGTCAATCTCGGTGGTGGTAGTCAGCTGTCCGCCCACCGTCAGACCTGTGATGATGACAGGATTCAGATTTGCACGAGCGGCATAGACGGCTGCCGAATAGCCAGCAGGACCAGAACCTAAAATGATGAGTTTGTGATGTGCCATGATGATTCCAAATGAGTAAAGGATAATTAAAGAATACGGGACATGTCAGTCCAGTTAATAAGCAGTTTGTCAAAGTATATGGGAGATATGCCAAAAAAAGCAAGACAAAAGCATAAAATTTGCCAATTTATCGTTTGGTTTATCGTTTGGTGTGAACAAATTGGGCAAAAAATCACGGAATTGGGCTACATGAACAATTAGACTGTATAAAAAAAGATGCCAAACACCTGTGTAAATTTGTAAAATGCTACAAAATATTTTGCGGTATCAAGCAGTTATCCTATATAATGTAGGGTTTGTTCATTCATCATCACTGTTTGCCATGAAAATAAATCAGCTGTTACAAAACGAGTCCGTCAATCAACTCTTAGGCAGGTTGCCTTTGGTGCAGCGTCTGCTGTTTAGCGTGGTTGGCGTGGCAATCTTGGCATTTTTGTTCATCTCGCTATTGTCCTATAATCCTGCTGATCCTGCATGGTCGCATGTGGGCAGCAGCCAAGAGATTAGCAATGTGGGCGGTCGCTTGGGGGCATGGCTGTCCGATATTTTGCTGTCGTTTTTTGGTTTTGGGGCATGGTTTTTGCTGTTGGTGCTGGCTTATGAGTTGGTCAAGCTGTGGTGGGGTCGCACTTCGATTGTGTGGGTCTTGCGGGTGCTGGCTTATGCGTTCTTGTTGGCGTGCATCAGCGGCATCGCAGCACAGCTGGGGGCGTGGTGGCAAGACGGGGCGGCGGACTTTGGCGGTGTACTTGGCTATGAGTTCATGACATCGCTGTCAGGGGTGCTGGGCGTGGCGGCTTCGGTGGCTTTTTTGGTGCTGATAGGGCTGATTGTGGCGACTTTAACCTTTGATATTCGCTGGCTGTCTGTATGGCGGCAGTTTCGCAGCACGCCAAGCGATGATGATACGACAGAGGAGATGCAGCCACAGGTGGACGATGAGTGGGATGATGATTTGACTGATGATGAGCTGATTATCAGTCAAATCAAGCCAAAAACACCATCATATCAGCCGCACAATCACGAAGGGGCGTTGGAGAGTTTCTTGGTAAACTCTGGGCTGCGTGATGAGTTTTTGGCAAAAAAACAAGCCGAAGAAGAGGCCCAAAGACAAGAAGCCCAAAAGCAAGCTCGGATTATCATACAAGATGACAGCGATGAAGTCGCACAAGACATCGATGCGATGGCTGATGATGTCCATCAAGGGGTGTCAGCGGTACATCATGGCAGTACGGATACCGACCATCAAAGCAGTTATCAGGACAATTATCAGGGCGACCATCAAAGCGACTATTTAGACAGCCATCAAGACGAATACAGCGACTACCAAGACGATTATCAAACCCAGTATGGCGATGATGGGGCAAA
Organism: Moraxella sp.; assembly: GCA_030525825.1. Classification (GTDB taxonomy): domain Bacteria; phylum Pseudomonadota; class Gammaproteobacteria; order Pseudomonadales; family Moraxellaceae; genus Moraxella. The sequence goes on along the minus strand of JAUNDZ010000004.1, from coordinate 17,452 downwards.
CACAGCGTCTGACATCGGCAACAGCCATTGGGACGAGCCTGCTGATGTGGTGGCGGATGATACGCCATCTAAGCAATGGCGACAGGCAGATGAGATGGGCGATGAGTCGGTTGCCTTTGGTGGGGTGGACATGGCGTCTTTGGGCGTGCAGGATAAGCCAAAGCCTGTCGCCCCTGTAGTAGATAAGATGGCAGGCGTGGCATCAGGCACGGTGCGTCCTAAGTCGCACGCCATGAGTACGCTTGAATACCGCATGAGTCTAAGCCCTGTGCCGCCGCTTGACATCCTAGACCCAAAACCTACCAAAATTGTTACCTATACACCACAGGAGCTAGAACAGCTCTCTGAGTTGCTTGAAATCAAACTCCAAGAGTTCAACATTAAGGCTCAGGTTATCTCAGCGATGGTCGGTCCTGTGGTTACTCGCTTTGAAGTGGATTTGGCAGCAGGGGTGAAGGCAAGCCGTGTGATTAAAATTTCACAGGATTTGGCACGCTCCATGCGTATGACTTCTTTGCGTGTCATTCCTGTGATTGCAGGCAAATCCTACATTGGCATCGAAGTGCCGAACAAAAAACGCCAAATCGTCAGCCTAATTGAGCTATTAGACACCGCCGATTATCAAGACCCAAATGCAGGCATCAGCATCGCCATCGGTGCTGACATCAGTGGTAAGCCCGTCATTGCTGACCTTGCCAAAGCACCGCACATGCTGGTCGCTGGTACGACAGGCTCGGGTAAATCGGTGCTGGTCAATTCCTTTTTGATGTCTATGCTGCTTAAATATACACCTGATGAGCTAAGACTGGTGCTGATTGACCCAAAACAGCTGGAACTTGCCAACTATGGCGACATTCCACATCTATTGACTCCTGTCATCACCGACATGACAGAAGCAACCGCCGCACTCAACTGGTGCGTTACCGAGATGGAACGCCGCTACCTGCTCATGAGCAAGCTGCGTGTGCGTAACATCGCTGCCTTTAACCAAAAAGTCATCGAAGCTAATGAGCGTGGCGAACCCATCTTAGACCCGATGTGGAGTGCGTCCGACCATGTGGGCGACCGCATCCCACAACAAAAACCACTACCAAAAATCGTCGTCGTGGCGGACGAATTTGCTGACATGATCATGCAGCTGGGCAAGACTGCCGAAGAGCCGATTGTCCGCCTTGCCCAAAAATCTCGTGCCGCAGGCATTCACTTGATATTAGCCACGCAGCGACCTGTGGCGAATGTGGTAACAGGTTTGATTAAATCCAACATTCCATCTCGTGTCGCTCTGCGTGTGAACTCAGCCACTGACAGCCGCATCATCATCGAAGAGTCTGGTGCGGAGAATATGCTGGGGCATGGCGATATGATGTTCCTAGCACCAGGGGCGATTGAGATCGAGCGTGTGCATGGGGCGTATGTCAAGGACGATGAAGTCAACCGTGTAACTGATGCGTGGCGTGAGCGTGGCAGTCCTGATTATATTGATTTGACCGAAAGTTACACCTTTGAAGGCGAAGGCAGTGGCGATACGGGGGCTGGCAGTGATGATGAATATTTTGACTTGGCGGTGTCGTACATTTTGGAGACTCGCAAGGTATCCATCTCGGCATTGCAGCGTAAATTTAGCATCGGCTATAACCGTGCCGCTCGCATCGTGGACATGATGGAAGAGCGTGGCATTGTCTCTGCCCAAGACAATAACGGCAAACGCCAAATTCTCATGTAGCACTTGATGTATCTTGTGGCAGCCACCATAGATGGGTTTTGTGGTACAAGACCCATCTGATGTGGTCAATAGGATTTTCATTCATTATCAATCTTGGAATAACGATGGATTTGCAAGGTTATCTACCGCTCATTGTGGTGCTGGGCGTGGCGGGGTTTTTATTGGGTAATATGTTTGCCCTAAAACCAAAGGCAAATGAAGTGCGAGTGGCGGATTTTCGCCTGTTGGCACGCAAGCACGGTTTTAACCCCAAGCTGATTCCCCGCCCGTCATGGCTGCCTGCCAAAACCAATCAGCACAACCACCACGCCCCAAAAAATGACTTCGTGGCAAGTTATGGCGTCATCTGCGATGAATGGCGACTGCCTTTGTTGCGACTTGTGGTCAAAGATGGCGTGTGGTGTGTGGCAGATGCCGATTCCAAGCCTGCTGACACAGCCATCAAGCTGCCAGATGAGATGGCAAATTATGCCTTAGGACTGCAAGCCAAAGCAAACAGCATCGTGCTGTACTGGCAGGATGTTCGCTATCAGTCATCAAAAGGAATGCAGAAACTGGATGCCGATGCCGCCCAAGCTGACTTGCAAGCACTCAAACAAGCCTTGATGGATTTTGGGTACGGGCTCAATCAGCAGTCATAAACAGCAACCAAAAAAAACAAAATTGGCTGATGAGTGATACAAATCAAGCTGCCATCTTGTCATGATGGGGAATTGTGTGTTATTTTATAAAAAACGAAAAACGCTTAGGCATCAGCCAATCATCAACACTTTAAAACAATCAAGCCAAGATGGCTTGGTTTATTTTATGAAAAGAACTTAAATTTAAAAAAAGGTAACTCATGGCAACAAGCACCAAAAAAACCACCAAATCCAGCCAAGCCGCCCCAAAAGCGTCCGCCAAAGGAAAATCGCTGGTCATCGTGGAGTCGCCTGCCAAAGCCAAAACGATTAACAAATATCTGGGCAATGACTTCATCGTGCGTTCGAGCGTGGGTCATGTGCGAGATTTGCCTGTTAGTGGCACGGACAAGACCAAAGCCAAAGGCGATGAGACAGGATTGTCTCGTGAAGAAAAAGCCCAAAGGGCGTTGGTCAGACGCATGGGTGTGGACCCAGAGCATGACTGGGCGGCGGTGTATGAGATTTTGCCCAATAAGACCAAGGTCATCAAAGAGCTAAAAGCACTTGCCAAAGACGCAGACACCATCTATCTGGCGACCGACTTGGACAGAGAAGGGGAAGCGATTGCGTGGCATCTAAAAGAAGTCATCGGCGGCAGTGATGATAAATATAGCCGTGTGGTGTTCAACGAAATCACCAAAACTGCCGTACAAAACGCCTTTGAACACCCTGCCAAGCTCAACATCGACCGTGTCAATGCTCAGCAGGCACGCCGATTCTTAGACCGTGTGGTCGGCTTTATGGTGTCGCCGCTGCTGTGGGCAAAGGTGGCTCGTGGACTGTCGGCAGGGCGAGTGCAGAGCGTGGCGACTCGTCTGGTGGTCGAGCGAGAACGAGAGATTCGCTCCTTTGTCCCTGTGGAGTATTGGGAGATTCATACCAATAACCAAGCAGGTGGAGAGAATGTGCGACTAGAAGCGACCAAGCATCAAGGCAAAACCCTAAAACTTGGCAATCAAGACGAAGCTGCCGCCATCGTCAATCTGCTGTCAAATGCCAACTTCATCGTGTCTGCCATCGAAGAAAAACCCACGCAGTCAAAGGCATCGGCACCGTTCATCACATCGACTTTGCAGCAGGCGGCAAGCACTCGCTTGGGATTTAGCGTCAAAAAAACCATGATTTTGGCTCAGCGTCTGTATGAAGCGGGTTTCATCACTTATATGCGTACCGATTCGACCTTTTTAAGCCAAGATGCTTTGACGGCGGTGCGTGGCTATATTCAAGAGAATTTTGGGGCAAACTATCTGCCAGAAAAGCCCAGCTTTTATGGCAATAAACAAAACGCCCAAGAAGCACACGAAGCGATTCGCCCGTCGAATGTCGCCATCAAATCAAGCCAGCTTACCGCCATGGAGCGAGATGCCCAGCGTCTGTATGAGCTGATTTGGCGACAGTTTGTGGCGTGTCAGATGACGCCTGCCCGTTATCGTTCGGTGAATCTGTTGGTGGATGCTGGCGGTGTTGAATTAAAAGCCAAAGGGCGAACGCTCGTCTTTGATGGCTACACCAAAGTACAGCCCCCTGCCAAGAGCGATGATGTGCTGCTGCCGAATGTGCAGGTGGGGCAAGCTCTGCCGCTCATTAACATCGAGCCAACACAGCACTTTACCAAGCCACCTGCCAGATACAGCGAAGCCAGTTTGGTCAAAGAGCTTGAAAGTCGTGGTATTGGGCGACCGTCCACCTATGCGTCCATCATCTCCACCATTCAAGAGCGTGGCTATGTCCGCCTAGAAAACAAACGCTTGTATGCCGAAAAAATGGGCGACATCGTTACCGAGCGACTGATTGAGAGCTTTCCTGATTTGATGGATTATGCGTTCACCGCAGGGCTAGAAGATAAGCTTGACGAAGTGGCACAAGGTCATCAAGACTGGAAAGTCGTGCTTGATGCGTTTTATGGCGATTTTAAGGGCAAGCTGGACACCGCCAAAGGCAAGGACGGCATGCGTCCAAACGACCCGACCAATATTCCTGACATACATTGTGATTTGTGCAGTCGTCCCATGCAGATTCGTACAGGCTCAACGGGGGTGTTTTTGGGCTGTACAGGCTACAATCTGCCACCCAAAGAACGCTGCAAAGGCACAAAAAATCTCATGCCAGCATCAGCACTCGCCTTTGATGCTGATGATGACTCGGCAGAAGTCAACGCCCTAATGGAGAAAAAACGCTGTCCAAAATGCAATGCAGCGATGGAGAGCTACATTGTTGATGGCGGACGCAAATTGCACATCTGTGGCAATAACCCTGACTGTGATGGCTATACCATTGAGCAAGGTGTCTTTGAAGTGGCGGGAGCGGACAACAGCAACGACGCACCGACCATCGACTGTGATAAATGCAGCGGACAGATGAGCTTAAAGACCGGGCGTTTTGGGGCGTACTTTGCCTGTAATCAATGCGACAACACCAGAAAAGTGCTTAAAAACGGTGAAGCAGCACCGCCACGCATGACAGCCATCAGCTTGCCGAATCTGCGTTCGCAGAAGTTTGATGACCATTATGTACTGCGTGAAGGGGCAGCAGGGCTGTTCTTGGCGGCAAGCAAATTTCCAAAAATCCGAGAAACTCGCCCACCGAAGCTGAGCGAACTTCGCCCCATCAAAGATGAGCTTGAACCAAAATTTGCTTATCTGTTTGATGCTCCTGATGTCGATGATGCAGGCAACCCAACGATTTTGCGATGGTCTCGCAAAAATGCCGAGCAATACATCGGCTCAGAAAAAGACGGCAAGGCAACCCGCTTTGCCCTAGTATGGCGTGATGGCAAATGGGTGCAAGAGTAGCTTGGCAGGCGTTTGACTTGATTGCCAATTGATGGATAATTTTTCAGTGATGATTGTCTATTCATGATTGTCAATCAGTCAGATTGCTAAGCGATTTTTGTTTTGCAAAACTACCAAGCCATAAAAAATCCAATCGTTATTGATTGGATTTTTTATTTGTTGCGGCGTTTATTTGTTGTGGTTTGGTTTAGGGTTTATCCTGCTGTTTGACGATATGATCTATCCAGTCAAACAGCTCTACCAAATCATAATCGCCACGATGCTCCACACCCCAAGGCAGAGCAAAATCAACTTGCTTGCCGTGATTAGACAGACTGGTCGCCAAGATGACAGGGATGGCGAGCGAAGTGTCGTTATCCTTGGTGCCATGACGGATTCGCCAGTATTGGGTGGGGCTGTCTGCCAGATAATTCATGGGATTCATCAGTCTGATGGTGGCAGCGTCTGCCATCACGCCTTGTCCGTACTGCTTGGCAAAGTCGGTGAAGTGCCGACGGGCGGTGGTCGTGCTGCCAAACAGTTCGTTTTCACCGCTGGATAAGTCGATGGCATCAAAAGCAGGCACGCCCTTACCACGCCCCATGTGGCGGATAAAGCCGTCAAAGTCTGCGATGTAATAGGGGTTTTTGGATTTGCTTTGTGCCAAAAAATCTAGGTCATTTAAATTCACGCCTTGTTTAAAGGCGGTGTTTGCCGAGCGATTAAGATAATAAAGTACTTCATCTTTAAATGAGCCGTTGCCATCTGCATTTAAGCGTAGGGCTTGCCCATCATGTCCGATGAGATTTAGGCTGTTGATGTGGTTTGGGAAGTTTTGTTTTAGCTGGGCTGACCATTGTTTTTCATCATCGCTTAGCACGGCTTTTGTGCGTTCACGCTTGATGTGATAATCAAGCATGGAGATGCTCATTTTTTGATATTTATCAACGCCATGAAACTGCCATTCATAGGCGGCATCAGCGTGTTCTAGGTGAGTGATGGGAGCGTAGGCAGAGACAGCAAAGACGGCATCGTCGATGGGGGCATCGCCCAACTGCATGATGGCACCGAGCTTGGCGAGCTTGTCATCATAATCATGACTGCCACCACTTGCCCCAAGCAGTAGCGACATCGCACCGCCTGCCGATGTGCCATTACTGATGATGCGGTCGGCACGACCTGCCATGAGAGCGTCATTGGCTTTTAGATAGCGAATGGCGGCTTTTAAATCCACAATGGCAGCATGGGCTTTGCCTGTGTTCATGGTACGCCCACGAGCACCGCTGCTGACTGCTACATATCCCCGAGATAGGGCAGTGGCTAGGCTGTTTGGCTTGCCGTCTTTGTCAAGACTTGGGGCGACTGGCTTGGCGGGCATGTAGCCACCGACGCTGTTGGCAAAGAATATCGGAGCGGTGTCTTTGGTGTAGTCGTTCACGCTTTGTCCGGCAAAATACGACTCAGGAATGTAGATGTTCATCACCTGATAATCAGGCTCGGTAGGGTGCATGGCATAGGCAATATGCTCATAAGCACGCACATGGATGGTCTGTCCATCCACATCGATGGTGATGGGCTGATAGTGATTGGGGTCAAAGCGAAGCTCGTTGGGCAGAGCGGCTGTCTGGGCGGTGGATTGGGCGGTCTGGCTGCTGTGCGTGGGACTGATGCTTGCACAAGCGGTCAGCCCTAGGCATACAGCCATGACAGCACAGCGTAGGACGGTGGATTGGGTGGATTTGGACATAAGTTGCTCTTTTTTATGACAATAAAATCAGCATTATCATAATACTTTTCGGTAGAAATAACAGTCAAATCCATCTAAATGCACAAAAATATAATCAATCGCAAAAATAGCGATAAGATTGAATGACGAATGAATGGTTATAACATTCAATTCCACAAAACTTTTAATGAATTCTGAGTATCGCAGTCGGTTATAAATTTATTTCATGGTAATGATTGATTTTATCTAATATACAATTATGAAAAATAAAACTATATTAAATCCATAAATAAATTGTGCCTTTGGACACAATCGCAACAAATCACACATAAAAAAGCCAATCCTAGGGGATAGCCATGAAAAAATTAGGTTTTTCAATGATTACCGTCTCGTGTTTATTGGTCGTATTGGCGGTCATCTTTTTTGCGTTGCTTGCTTTGACTGAGATTGCTCGTGTGCCTAGCCAAGCGGAGCTTGCCGCCCAATCAGCTGAGCAGACCGAAAAAAGTAGCGATGCGGCATTTGCTACGACTGCGGCAAGTCTGGCTGCCATGACACCACTTGAAAGCAAACGCCCTGATGAGCCGATTAAGCCGATTGCCATTCCCGCCATTGATAACCCAAAAGCGGTCGCACTGGGTCAAAAACTGTGGTTTGATACTCGTCTGTCTAAGTCTGGTGGTCTGTCTTGTAACTCTTGCCACAACCTTGCGATGGGCGGCTCGGACAATATGCCGACTTCTATCGGTCATAAATGGGCAGAAGGTCCGATTAACTCACCTACCGTGCTAAACAGCGGTCTTGCCCTTGCTCAGTTTTGGGACGGTCGAGCCAAAACCCTACAAGAACAGGCAGGCGGTCCGATTGAAAACCCACTTGAAATGGCGTCCACCCACGAGCATGTGGTGCAGGTGCTAAACAGTATCCCTGCCTACCAAGAAGAGTTTAAGGCAACATTTAGCGATTATAAAGACGGCATCACCATCGAGCAAGTTACAAAGGCACTGGCTACCTTTGAAGATACGCTGGTTACGCCAAGCAGCCGTTTTGATAAGTGGCTGGCGGGCGATGACAATGCCATTAATGAGCAAGAGCTGCGTGGTTATCAGCTATTTAAAACATCAGGCTGTGTGGCGTGTCATAATGGCGAGCTTTTAGGCGGTACTTCATTCCAAAAATTCGGTGTCTTTGAGCAATACACCACCAAAAACCTTGCCGAAGGTCGCTATGGCGTAACAGGCAACCCTGATGACAAGATGAAGTTTAAAGTGCCAACCCTTCGTAACATTGAGCTGACCTATCCGTACTTCCATGACGGTCAAGTCAATTCCCTAGAAGAAGCGGTGAAAATCATGGGTAAAATCCAGCTTAATAAAGAATTTAGCGATGCTGAGACTGCCGACATCGTGGCATTCTTAAAAACCCTAACAGGCGAGCAGCCTAAATTCCAGCACCCCGTGCTACCACCATCTAACCCAAGCACGCCAAAACCAAATCCATTTGGCAAGTAATGGGATAACAAATAAGGCAGTTGTGATGACTGCCTTATTTTATTTATAGTAAACTATACTCCATTCACTTCAAAATACCACAAATTTGGTAGGGGCGTATGGCAATACACCCCTACGGATAACTTTGGGCAAATTGCCATTTGCCCCTACATACCTGTTGTTTCATTTTGAATTGAATTTGCTATATTTTAATAATGCCCAATTAGGATTTTTTAAACAGATACAAACAAAATGATGCCGTTACTTCAAAGTGATTTTCTGCCTTTAAAGTGGTTTTATTATCAAGGCGTGCCTTATAGGTATAAGGGGTCATGTCAATCAAATCGCTAAGATTTTGGCTATCTAGCACCATTGGGGCATCTATTTGCCATTCATCAATCAATCTAAATTCTGGGGCAAGCTCTGTGATGAACTTGGCGGGGTCGTGTTCTTTGACGCTATCAAATAGCCTTGCTCGCATGGCGTACAGATGGCGTGAGGCAGGCGTGGCAACCAGTAAAGACCCACCTTGTTTTAACACCCTTGACATCTCACCCTTTGGCAAGGGGCTAAAAAAGCTCGTGCAAATATCCACGCTATTATCCGCCACAGGTAGCACCGAGCCTGTGCCAACCACCCAAGCAATATTTTTACCAACTTCTTGATTTTTATAGGTTTTTGATGCAGTGATGATAGCAGGTTTGGCGATGTCAAGCCCAACAACAGGGGCGGTTTTGGCAAGCTCGCTGGTATAATAGCCTTCGCCACAGCCGATGTCTAATATTGCTTTGGGCGATAGGTCAGCAATCACTTGGCTGATTTTGGCACGAAGTGGCTCATAAAATCCGCCCGCCAAAAAGCGTCTGCGAGCCTGTACTGATGTTGGTGTGTCGCCTGCGGTGTGGCTCTTTTTGTGCTGGACGACATGTAGATTAACATAGCCGTCTTTGCTAATGTCATAACTGTGGCGGTTTTGGCAGGTGTAGGTTTTGCCTTGCAGGGTCAGGACGGTGTGGCAGATGGGGCAGGTGAGCATGGCTTGATTATTTAGAAGTCAAAAAAGTTAATATACTCATGAATCTGGAAAGTCGCATCTCTTAACGATTCCTCTCATACACAAAGCGCCGACAATCATCATATTTATAAAAACTGACATACAACCTTATATGATATAAATTGTCAAAATTATAATCACCCACCGATATTGCATTTTCACCAATACAGAACCTTCTAGCAAAAGAATGACTAGAAGTGTCATAATAATTCAATTCAACATCAGCAATTTTTTGAATATTTTCTAGCAATATTTCAATATCGCTGGCTTTGGGATTATGATAATGGTAGGAAATGCTAATGGATTGTGCGTCAGTGCGTTTATGGTCTTCTCGTTTATCAAATTGGGGCAAGCCAATGGTAATAGTGTCTAATATGTGTTGTAATTCGGCTTGCTTTTTATCATAATCCAATTTGATAGGCTTATGAAATTCAGGGTTTTTAAGCCTATCCACCCAAGAATAAATCATGATGGGCAACATAAAAGCCAAAACAGCAGTCGTAAAAACACCACGAATGACACTTTTAATTTTCATACTACCCACCCAAATATCAATGCTCCCTTGTACTTCTAAACTCCACCTCTGGATACCGCTCTTGCATTAACTGCAAATTGACACGGCTTGGGGCAAGATAGGTCAGATAACCACCGCCATCAAGCGATAGCTGGTCGTGGGCTTTTTTCTTAAATTTTTCAAAGGCGACTTTATCATCACAATGTACCCAACGCACGGTTGCAATACTAATCGGCTCAAAGGTGCATTGCACTTTATATTCTTCTAGCAGGCGATGTGCCACGACTTCAAATTGCAGTACGCCCACCGCCCCCAAAATCAAATCGTTATTGATTTGGGGCATAAAGACTTGGGTTGCCCCTTCTTCGCTAAGCTGTTGTAAGCCTTTTTGTAATTGCTTGGATTTTAAGGGGTCTTTTAGCACCACACGGCGAAACAGTTCTGGGGCAAAATGCGGAATGCCTGTAAAATTTAGGGTTTCGCCACTGGTAAAACTATCGCCAATCTGAATCGTGCCGTGATTGTGCAAGCCGATGATGTCGCCAGCGTAGGCTTCATCAGTGCTTTCACGGTCGCCCGCTAGAAACATCAGTGCGTCCGAAACTCTGACTTCTTTGCCAATACGAATGTGGTTCATTTTCATTCCCCGTTCGTATTTGCCCGAACAAATCCGCATAAAGGCGACACGGTCTCGGTGCTTGGGGTCCATATTGGCTTGGATTTTAAAGACAAAACCTGTAAAGGCAGACTCGTCCGCTTTGACCACCCGCTCCACCGCATTGTGGTCTTTGGGGGCGGGGGCGTATTGGGTTAAGGTGTCTAGCACCATATTGACACCAAAGTTGCCAAGTGCCGTGCCAAACAGCACGGGCGTTTGACGACCTGCCAAAAACTCGTCCTTGTCCCAATCGCCAAACGCCATTTCAGCAAGCTCCACCCCTTCCAAAAACTCATTCCAAAGTAGCTCGCCAAGTCGCCCCTTAATCTCATCGTGGTCGTAGCCGTCTAGGGTTTCAATGTCGGTTAATTGTGTGCCAAAGCCCTTTTTATAAAGATAAGTTTTGTTATCAAAAAAGTTATACACCCCCACAAAATCCTGCCCCATTCCAATGGGATAACAAAACGGCACGCATTTGATTTTTAGCACGCTTTCAATTTCATCTAAAAGAGCAAGGGGATTTTGGATTTCACGGTCAAGTTTATTGACAAAACTGATAATGGGCGTGTCTCGCATACGGCAGACTTCCATCAGTTTAATCGTCCGCTCTTCCACGCCTTTTGCCCCATCAATCACCATCAAGGCACTATCAACGGCGGTCAAAGTGCGATAAGTGTCTTCTGAAAAGTCGGCGTGTCCAGGGGTGTCAAGTAGGTTTACCACACACTCGCCATAGGGAAACTGCATTACTGATGTTGTAATAGAAATGCCCCGCTCTTGCTCCATACTCATCCAGTCGGAGGTGGCGTGTTTGTCGGTTTTACGAGACTTAACCTCGCCTGCGGTCAGGATTGCTTTGCCCCACAATAGGAGCTTTTCGGTCATTGTGGTCTTACCTGCGTCAGGGTGGGAGATGATGGCGAAGGTGCGGCGTTTTTGGATTTGGTCTTGTAAACTCATAATAAATATGTCTTTGATAATACAACTTTGATTATTTTAGCAAATTTTTTATGAAGTTACAAAAAATCCCCCAATGTGATCGGAGGATTTTTTATCTGAACTGTTGTGGTGTGACCGATATTATCTGCATACCACTTCTGATTTTGTGACACTGGCAAGCCTAAAAAGTTCATCATTTTTGATTGCATTCCAGTAGATGTCTTTGGCTTCAGAAGAAGAGCTTGCTGTGATTGATACTTCAGCTGTGCGACCACCACGATCGATATAGCACTGATAGGTGCCAGCGAAAGCAGTGCTAGAGATCGCAATAAGCACAAGGGATAAAGCAAATTTTTTAAGGTTCATAAAAAATTCCTCGTATGACAATGCTATAGATTTGAGATTAAAAATACCAAATCTTCAAAAACAGATAAATGGTTTTTAATCAGTAACATTATACCCCTCCCCTTGGATTTGTCAACATCTGTACCAAAAATAGACTTCTTGTGATATTTGTTGATGATGGGTTTGACTAGCATGGGGATGATGATTTTTAAAACATTCCCTATGGGGCTGATTTTTGGTTATAATAGAATAAATTTTTAAATAAGTTTCTCATCATGACTGACCTAAATGTCTATAACGCCATCCCAAACCTAGCCACCTTTGACACCACTAATATTGACCGCTCTCGTTCGCCTGTCGTTCTCGTGGACGGCTCGTATTATCTGTTTCGCTGTTTTCATGGCTTGCCCCCATTATCCAACAAAGACGGCTTGCCTACCAATGCCACGCGTGGCGTGCTAAATGCCTTAAACAAACTCATCAAAAAATACAACCCCACCCACATGGCGGTCGCCTTTGATACCAAAGCCCCCACCTTTCGCCATGAATTATCGGACGCCTATAAAGCCCATCGCCCACCGATGGACGATGACCTAAGGGTGCAGATTCCCTACATTCATCAGATGATTGAAAAATTGGGCATACCACTCATCAAGATTGACGGCTATGAGGCGGACGACATCATCGGCACGCTTGCCCATAGTGCCTGTCAGCAGGGTTATCCTGTGGTCATCTCCACAGGCGATAAGGACATGGCACAGCTGGTGAATGACTCTGTGATTTTGGAGGACAGTTTTAAGGATAAAATCACCGACATGGCAGGCGTGTTTGAGAAATTTGGCGTACACAACACCCAAATCGCCGATTATCTTACGCTCATGGGCGATGCGTCTGATGGCATTGCTGGCATTCCTAAGGTAGGAGCAAAAACCGCCGCCAAGCTACTCACCGACTATGGCGACATCGATGGCATTTTGGCAAACCTAGCTGACATCAAAGGGGTGGTTGGTAAAAACTTAACCGAACACGCCCACACCATTCCCCTAAATCGCACGCTGGCAACCATCGTTACTAACCTTGATTTGCCTATGTCGTTTGATGAATTGACATTGGATAACAGCCAAGCAGCAGCCATCAGACGAGCCAAAGAGCTTTATCAATTATTTAACGAATTAGAATTTAAAAAAGAAATGGCAGAGCAGTCGGCACTGTTAAAATCAGCCGATGTGCCTATTACTGATGATTTATTTGCCAATGATCAATTAGATGACAATCCATCTGGCAACGACTTATCAGATAACGAGCTACCAAATAACAAGCCATCAAATGATGAATTAAGCGTCAAACCCTTGCCCATCAAGCCAACCGATTATCACACCATTGATAATAAAGACGACTTTTTAAATTTGATTCATCATTTAAAAAACAGCCCGCATTTTGCCATCGATACCGAGACCACGAGCCTAGACTGGCAACAGGCGGACTTGGTCGGTATTAGCATTGCCCTGTATAACTACAACGGCTATTATATTCCTGTGGGGCATACGGGCGATTTTGATATTTTGCTGGATAATCAGCTTGATAGGGATTTTGTACTGGGCGAATTAAAGCCGATTTTAGAAAACCCGAATATCGGTAAAATCGGTCAGCACATGAAATACGACCGTCATATTTTTAAAAAGTACGGCATTGATATTGTGAATTGGCAAATGGACACCATGCTCGCCAGTTATGTGATAAATGCCGTTGCGACACGACACAACATGGACGATTTGGCAAGTCATTATTTGGGCGTAACGACTACATCGTTTGAGGAAGTGGCTGGCAAAGGGGCAAAACAAATCACCTTTGATAAAGTGGAGATGGATAAGGCAAGTCATTATGCTTGCGAAGATGCCGACATCACTTATCGCCTATTTAGTGTGTTTGATGAGTATTTTAATCAAGATGCTAATGCCAAACAGCTACTAGAAAAACTAGAACTCCCTACCGCCCAAATCCTAGCCCAGATGGAGCGTGATGGGATATTGATTGATACAGAGCGACTCGGTCAATTATCACAGCTTTTTGACAATCAAATCCACACCCTAGAACAGCAGGCTCATCAAATCGCAGGCGAGAGTTTTAATGTGGCAAGCCCCAAACAGCTTGGCGAGATTTTGTTTGGTAAATTGGGCATATCTGGCGGCAAAAAAACCAAGACAGGGCAATACTCGACATCGGAGGCGACTCTTGCCAAGATTGACCACCCGCTTGTTGAAGTCGTACTAGAACACAGAAGTCTCTCCAAACTCAAAAGCACCTACACCGACGCACTCATCAAAGCGTGCGATAAGGCAGGGCGGGTGCATACGAGCTACCATCAGGCACTGACCAGCACAGGGCGACTGTCATCATCAGACCCCAACTTACAGAACATTCCGATTCGCACCGACACAGGCAGGCTCATTCGTGAGGCCTTTATCGCACCAAAGGGGCGAGTGATACTGGCGGCGGATTATTCGCAGATTGAGCTACGCCTGATGGCACATTTTAGCGGTGATGAGGGTCTTATCAATGCCTTTAATAATAACCTAGACATTCACACCGCCACCGCCGCCGAGATTATGGGTAAAGAGTTGCACGAAGTAACAGCAAGCGAGAGACGCTCGGCTAAGGCGGTAAACTTTGGGCTACTGTATGGCATGGGTGTGTTTGGGCTTGCCAAACAGCTGGGCGTGGCGAACGATGTCGCCAAAGACTACATCAAACGCTACTTTGCCCGCTATCCTAGTATCCACGACTACATGGAAAACACCAAAACACAAGCCAAGACACAAGGCTATGTAACGACCATTTTGGGGCGAAAGCTCTACGCCCCTGATATTAACTCATCAAACGCCATGATAAGGCAAGCCTCAGAGCGAGCCAGTATCAATGCCCCACTACAAGGCTCGGCGGCGGAGATTATTAAACTTGCAATGATTGCGGTGGATAAGGTTTTGCCAAAAGACAGTGCCAAACTACTTTTACAGGTGCATGATGAGCTGGTGTTTGAGGTGGACGAGGACAAGGCGGACGAGATTGGCGAGCTTATCAAAACGGCAATGCAAAATGTACTTCGTGATACCGCCAAAACGCTTGGCTGGACGGTGGATTTTGCTGTGCCACTTGTGGTGGAGATAGGCGTGGGGGAGAACTGGGATAAGGCTCATTGATTGATATGCTCAATCGTTATCATTGACCGTTTTGGGTAATAAAAACTTGACGAGCATTCCACAAATGGGCTAATATCACACCAACCCCTTTTATTGTAGGAGATGAATATGACACAGCTATACAGCACCACTTCAAGCGTCATCGGTGCAAGAAACGGCACAGGCAAACTGTCCGATTCTGCCCAGACCTTTAATCTAACTTCACCAGGTTCGGGCAAAGACGGTGTGAATCCAGAGCAGCTGTTTGCGGTGGGCTATGGTGCGTGCTTTGATGGGGCGTTGGGCTTGGTCAAAAAAGCCGAAGGTGCGAACTTTGACAGCGAAGTGCAGGTAATGGTCAATCTTAACAAAGCAGGCGATGCCAACTTTTTCTTGTCAGGCAACATTCATGTGATTGCCAGCAACACCGACATCGATGCCGACACCTTGGCAAGCATTGTTGAAAAAACCCATCAGATCTGTCCTTATTCTAAGGCGATTGCGGGCAATGTTGAGATGACCCTGTCGTCTGAAATCAAAGCATGATGCCAACCATCAAAAAAAAGCCTTATTGACAAATAGGGCTTTTTTTATTGACCGAACACGCAAACGCATCGACTTATGATAAAATAGCAGCACATTCAATATGCGATTAACAAGCAAAAAATAATCACAAGGATTCATCATGATTAGTAAGCACGAGTTTGACCGCCTAGCCGAGCAGGGCTACACGCACATCCCCCTTGTCAAAAAACGCCTGACCGATGATGCCACGCCTGTCTCGGTTTTTGCCAATCTGCGTAAGTTTTTTAGCTCGGCATATTTGTTTGAGTCGGTGGTGGGCGGCGAACGCTGGGCAAGATACTCGATGATTGGGCTGGGCTCGGACATCATCATTGAGTATCATGATGGTAAAGTGGTGTTTAAGGACTCTCGCACCGACACCGTCAGCACACACGATGATGACCCCTTTGACTTTATTCGCAATTTTATGGTGAATTATCAGACGCCAAGTCAAGATGAGCTGCCCGAGCTGCCTGCGTTTAGTGGTGGATTGGTGGGTTATTTTGGCTATGACATGATACGAGTGATTGAGCCGTCTGTGGGAGTATCGCACGCCCCAAACCCCTTAAGGCTGCCTGATATGTGGCTGACCTTGTCGTCATCGGTGGTGGTGTTTGATAACCTAGAGCAGACCTTATCCATCGTGGTCTATGCCGATGTGAGTGCCAAAGACGGCTACAAAAAAGCCCTAAGACAGATGGACATCATCGAAAACTTGCTCTCGCATAGGCCTGATTTGTCGGTCAAAAAACAGCCCTTGCCGCATTTTGTCTCACAGACAGGACAAAATAAATTCTGCACCGATGTAAACCGCATCAAAGAATACATCAAGGCGGGCGATGTCATGCAGGTCGTGCCTGCCCAGCGTCTGTCAGGCGAATATGATGGCGATCCGCTTGCTGTATATCGTGCTTTGCGTTATCTAAATCCATCGCCTTATTTATTTTTGATACAAGCTCAAACCAGTGATGATGAGCCGTTTGGTATCGTGGGGGCATCCCCTGAGATTTTATCACGCATTGAGATAGTGGGCGATGAGCGTAAAGTTACGGTGCGACCACTGGCAGGCACTCGCCGCCGTGGGGTGGATGTGGCAGAAGATTTGGCATTAGAAGCAGAACTGCTTGCAGACCAAAAAGAGATTGCCGAGCATCTCATGCTTATTGATTTGGGGCGTAACGACATCGGCAAGGTCTGCGACATTGGTACGGTCAGAGTTACCGACAAGATGTTCATCGAACGCTACTCGCAGGTCATGCACATCGCCAGTAATGTCGAGGGTGTGGTGTCAGCAGACAAAGACGCCCTAGATGTGTTCTGTGCCACTTTCCCAGCAGGCACGCTCTCGGGTGCCCCAAAAATCCGTGCCATGCAAATCATCGATGAGGTCGAGCCTGTTCGTCGTAGCGTGTTCGGTGGGGCGGTGGGCTACTTAGGCTGGTCGGGTAACATGGATACCGCCATCGCCATTCGCACCGCTGTACTAAAAGACGGACAAGTCCATATCCAAGCAGGAGCAGGCGTGGTGGCAGACTCCGACCCTGTGGCGGAATGGGATGAGACCAACAAAAAGGCTCTCGCCATTGTCAAGGCGGTGGAGATGGCGTGCGGAGGGTTGGTGGTTTGACAAAAGTTGATTTTTATTAATAAATAAAATACAATAGAAATCAACCACTTAAAAAATTATTTCCAAAAAAATAAAAAAACCACTTGCACAATCTCAAAACTGTGTTATTATACGCACCACTTAGGAAACACCGCCGGCTTAGCTCAGTTGGTAGAGCAACTGACTTGTAATCAGTAGGTCGC
>JAUNDZ010000003.1 GCA_030525825.1 Moraxella sp. | reverse complement strand
TTGACTCCGTGATGAAGCTCATAGCGTTCTTTGAGTCCACGCAAAATGGCAATGGCGTCCTCCACGCTTGGCTCATCAACCAGCACCTTTTGAAAACGTCTCTCCAACGCTGGGTCTTTTTCAATGTATTGGCGGTATTCGTCCAAAGTGGTTGCCCCCACACAGCGTAACTCGCCACGAGCTAGGGCAGGTTTTAGCATGTTGCCAGCGTCCATCGCACCACTTGTCTTGCCAGCACCGACCATCGTGTGCAATTCATCAATAAATAGGATAATGTTGCCATCTTGCTTGGCAAGGTCATTTAGCACGCCTTTTAGACGCTCTTCAAATTCGCCATGATATTTTGCCCCAGCGATGAGCGACCCCATGTCAAGCGATAAGACTTCTTTGTTTTTTAGGCTCTCTGGTACTTCGCCATTAACGATACGGCTTGCCAAGCCCTCCACGATGGCGGTCTTACCCACACCCGGCTCGCCGATGAGTACTGGGTTATTTTTGGTGCGTCTGGATAGCACTTGCACGGTACGGCGAATCTCATCATCTCGTCCGATGACAGGGTCAAGTTTGCCCTCACGAGCTCTGTCGGTGAGATTGATGGTGTATTTTTCTAGGGCGTTACGAGTTTCTTCGGCATTGGGACTGTTCACGGTGTCGCCTCCTCTGATGTGATTGATAATGGCTTGTAGTTTTTGGGTATTTAGCCCTGATTTTTCTAGGATTGTTTTGGTGTCGGAAGTCTGACTTAGGGCAAACAGTAGCCATTCGCTTGCCACAAAGTCATCGCCTGCCTCGTTTGCAAATTTTTCGGTCAAGTTTAAAACCTGCACCAAATCAGGGGCAAGATTGGCTTGACCTGTGGGCGTGGATAAGGTTGCCAAAGCGTCTAATTTTCTATCAAGCTCGCCTTGTAGTGCGACCAAATCCGCCCCAGCTTGGGTCAGCATGGTGCGATACGCCTCATCTTGGTTTAGCACGGCTAGGGCGTGCACGGCAAAGATGGCGGTATGACTGCGAGCGACTGCCAAAGACTGAGCCGATTGTAGGGTCTTTTGGAGTTTTTGGGTATATTTATCAAAGTTCATGATTGCTCACTTTTTTAGTTTGGTTGTCAAATATATGCTTGACAAATACAAAATTTTCAATAACCAAAAATTTGATGAGCCATAAAATTTTTATAAGTATTTGATTTTTATATAAATTTATAAATTTTTAAAATACTCTTGTAATTTTGACACTTATTCCCATATAGAATTTACCTTTTAACCATTAGGAGACCTATCATGACTCGCCTTACCCTACACACCCTAGACACCGCCCCTGAAAAAGCCAAAGAGCGTGTTGAGGCGGTGCAAAAAGCCAACGGCTTTATCCCAAATCTCATCGGTGTGCTTGCCAACTCGCCCCAAGCTCTTGAAATGTATCAAGAAGTCAGCAAATTAAACAGCAAAAACTCGCTGACCCCTGAGGAGATTGAGGTTGTGCAAATCACCGCTGCTGTGCATAATGGCTGTGATTTTTGTGTGGCAGGACACACCAAGATTGCCGAAGTTCGCCTAAAAATGTCGCCTGCGGTCGTCGAGGCTCTACGCACTCGCACAAACATTGACGAAAACGCCAAATATCAAGCACTTGCCCAGTTTACGATGGCACTCATTGACAAGCGTGGTCAGGTCTCTGATGAGGAGCTGGACGCCTTTAAATCAGCAGGTTATAACGACCAAAATGTCCTAGATGTCATCATGGGTGTGGCACTATCTACCCTATGCAACTACGCCAATACTGTGGCTAAGACCGACATTAACCCAGAGCTTGCCGCTTTTGGACCAAATCGCTGATTGGCTCTTTGATGTATTTGATAAAAAACAAAAAACCTGCTTTATCAGCAGGTTTTTTATTCAACAATCATCCATCAAAAACCACAGTCTTATTGCCATCGATGATGATTCTGTCTTCTAGGTGCCATTTAACCGCTCGTGCCAGCACATCTCGCTCGATGTCTCGTCCAATCTCTCTAAGCTCTGGTACGCTGTGGGCATGGCTGACACGCTCCACACCCTGCTCAATGATGGGACCTTCGTCCAGCTCGCTGGTTACATAATGGGCGGTCGCTCCGATGAGCTTGACGCCTTTATCAAACGCCTGCTTGTATGGGTTTGCCCCCACAAAGGCTGGCAAAAACGAATGGTGAATGTTGATGATTTTGCTTTGCCAAGCATCGACGAATTTTGGGCTTAAAATCTGCATATAGCGTGCCAGCACCAACAAATCATTGTCTTGTAGCAACTCATTCATCTGATCATAAGCTGCTTCTTTATCGTCTTTATTGACTGCCACATGCACAAAAGGCACGCCAAATTGCTCGGCAGACTCACGCAGCTCTTCGTGGTTAGACAGCACTTTGGTAATTTGACAAGGCAACGCCCCACGGCTATAACGCCACAGCAAATCGAGCATGGCATGATCTTCTTTAGAGACCAAGATGGCGACTTTTTTGATATCATGACTGCAAGACAGTCGCCAATTCATCTGATAGGGCTTGGCGACATTTTCGGCAAAGGTCTTTGACAGCACGGCTTTTTTGTTAGCCAAGTCTTCTAGATGAAATTCCACACGCATAAAATACTTGCCGCCATAGGCTTCGGTGGTGTGCTGGTCGAGTGAAATGATGTTCGCCCCATGATGAAACAAAAAGCCAGAAACCGCCTGCACAATGCCCGAGCGGTCTTCACAAGTTACCAACAGTCGTGCCAAATTATCATCAGAGTGAGCATGATTGGTCATATTTATTACCTTTATGATTGATATATGTTGTTGTTTGAATTTTTAATTATTATCATAAAATTAGGCTCGGATAGCCAAGCCCAATTTTATGACAACGCACACGGTTTATCGCTCATCAGCTTGGATGAAACAGCTTAAAATGATAAATCAACACCAAGCCAATCGCCCACACCACCGCCTGAAAAATCAGCACAAAGCGTTTTTGTCCTGCTGTGGCACTCGCCATCTTGTTGCCCGCCTTGATGCTGATGGCATCAGCAAGCACCGACAGCACCGCACACAGGGCGAATGCGTGATAGGCGTAGCCATTGTTCTTGGTGATGCTGATTGCCACTGCCATCACCCCCACAAAAAACAGGGTCAAAGACAGTACATTTGCCAGTCGCTTATTCATCACACCACCTTAGCCCAACAATAACGCATCATCAGCGACTTTCTCGCCACGAGTCCGCTCAAACATGTCTAGCAAATCCTGCACCGTCATGCCATGCCGCTCATCGCCTGATACATCAAGCACCACACGACCTTGATGTAGCATCACCGTGCGAGTGCCGTGCGTGAGTGCCTGCTGCATGGAGTGCGTTACCATCATCGTGGTCAAGCTGCCTTCTTGGACGATTTTGTCCGTCAATTCCAGTACAAAAGCGGCTGTCTTGGGGTCTAGGGCAGCGGTATGTTCATCAAGCAACAAAATCTTGGATGGTTGCAGACTTGCCATCAGTAGGCTGACCGCCTGACGCTGACCGCCAGAGAGCAGCCCCATGCGGTCGGTTAGGCGGTTTTCTAATCCCAGTTTTAAGATGGCAAGTTTTTCACGGAAAATCTCACGGTTTTTGCCGTTTAATGCCGATGCCAGACTTCTTATGCCACCACGCTTAAACGCCAATGCCATGTTCTCTTCGATGGTCAGAGCTTCGCAAGTGCCTGCCATCGGGTCTTGGAATACTCGTGCCACCAGATGACTGCGTTTGTGCGTAGGCAGCCTAGTAACATCTTTGCCGTTAATCACCACCGAGCCAGTATCAGGGTGCAAGGCTCCGCTGATGGTGTTCAAAAAAGTGGATTTGCCCGCACCGTTTGTGCCGATGACGGTAACAAACTCGCCTTCTTTGATGTGCAGGCTTACGCCCTGTAAGGCAGGATTTTCAATGGGGGTGCCTTTGTTGAATGTCAAACGCAGGTCTTTTGCAATCATCATAAGTCCGTCTCTCCGTTAGCCATTCACTGATTTTTTGTTAAATTTTGCCGTCAATCTGCTGCGAAATCTTGGCAGCATCAATACAGACACCACGAGCAGAGCCGTTACCAAGTTCAAATCCTGAGCCCCAAAGCCAATGCTACGCAGGGTCTGATTTGACAGGGCAATCTGAATGAACAGCTTATACAGCACTGCACCGATGACCACCGACAGCGTAATCCAAAACATCCGCTTGGCGGTCAGTACCGTCTCACCGATAATGACTGCCGCCAGACCGATGACAATCGTACCGATACCGATGGAGATGTCCGCTGCCCCTTGGGTCTGAATGAACAACGCCCCCGACAGAGCAATCAGACCATTACTGATCGCCATGCCAAGCACAATCATGAGCGAAGTATTGATGCCTTGTGCCTGTGCCATTTTTAGGTTTGAGCCTGTGGCACGCATGGCAAGACCTGTCTGCGTACTAAAAAACCAATCCAAAAACAGCTTGGCAAGCACCACCACACCCAAGACAACAAGCACACGCAGCCAAGTGCCATTGGCGGTGCTACTGACCGCACTAAATACCGTCTCTTCGCCCAATATCCCTAGGTTGGATGTGCCCATGATACGCAGGTTAATCGACCACAGGGCAGTCATGACCAAAATGCCTGCAAGCAGATGCAAAATGCCCAAGCGAACATTCAAAAATGCCGTAACCACGCCTGCCGCCATGCCAGCAAACATCCCAAAAAGACAAGCCAACCAAGGGTTAAAGCCTGACAAAATGGCGACCGCTGCCACCGCCCCACCGAGCGGAAAGCTGCCATCTGCTGTCAAATCTGGAAAGTCCAAAATACGAAAGGAAATCAGCACACCCAGTGCCATCAACGCATAGATGAGACCATGCTCCAACGCCCCAAAAAAGGCAAGTAACGACATAATTTTAACTCTTTTTGTGTGTTAATTGGTATCGGCATGACTATGGCAGAATGATAAAACAGCACAAGTCATAAAAAACGACAAAACCCCCACCCAAAAGTGGGGGCGTTGTCTTGGTGTATTATTCAACCACTTTTTTGGCTTTGTCTAGAATGCTCTGTGGCAGGGTTACACCTTGCTCTGCTGCGTGCTTAGGACTGACATGCAAGTCAAGCTCGCTGGCACGATAGATAGCGATGTCGCCTGGTTTCTCACCTTTTAGGATGCGAGCGGTGATTTTACCTGTTTGGATACCCAACTCATGATAGTTCACGCCAAGGGCTGCGATGGCACCGCGTGCTACTGTGTCGGTGTTTGAACCAATCAAAGGCAGCTTGGCTTCTTTGGCAACTTTGGCAAGTGCTTCATAAGAGCTTAGTACATTATTATCCGTTGGGGTGTAGATGACATCCACACGACCAATAAGGCTTTGGGCAGCCATGGCGATGTCGCTTGCTTTTTGGGCAGGGGCTTCAACGATGTTTAGACCCAGCGGAGCAACGATTTCTTTGAGTTTTTTTAGGGTAACGGCTGAATTTACTTCGCCAGGGCTATACACAAAGCCGATATTCTTCACATTCGGCACAAGCTCTTTAATCAGCTCAATCTGCGGTTCAAGTGGCAGCACATCAGATGCACCCGTTACATTGGTTCCAGAGCCGTCGAGACTGCCTACCAATTTAGCTTCCACAGGGTCGGTAACGGCTGAAAATATCACAGGAATGGTATTGGTCGCAGCGACGATGGACTGAGCCGATGGCGTGGCGATGGCGATGATGGCATCAGGATTATCAGCGGCGAACTGCTTGGCGATTTGTCCTGCGGTGGCGGTATTGCCCTGTGCCGATTGGAAATTCACCGTTAGGTTTTCGCCTTGTTTATAGCCTGCATTGCCCAGCTCTTCAATCGCACCTTGACGCACTTCATCAAGTGCTGGATGCTCTACGATGGCAGTGATGGCGACAGTTTTCGTCTCTGCCTTGGCAGCAGCAGGTGCTGCCGCCTTGTCTTCACCGCCACAGCCGAACAATGCGGCACTTAGTAGCGTTACACCCATTAATTTAGACAGTCCATTCATGCGATTTGGGTTAAACATAATCATCTCCAAAATTGTCGTCCCATACATTGGGGTAAATCATCAAAAAATGATTTATCATAAACAAATTACCATCAAATTTCAATCATTGATGATAAAAACATGACAAAAAATTGTAGTCTTAGAGCAATGATGTTCAATAATACATCAAAATTAGCCCAAGATTAAGGCTCTATGATAAAAACCACCATGATTGGACAAAAATAAGCCAAATGCGTTTTTGCCACCAACCCATGAAAAAAACCCCAATCACGACCGTGATTAGGGGTTTTATTCATGGATGAACCAAGTGGTTATTTTCTGGGTGTGGCATCGACATCGATGGCGTCTTTTTTGACTTCATCGTTTAAAGTTACACCCTGCTCTGCTGCGTGTTTTGGGCTGATGTATAGGGTTAGGGTATTCATGACTTGCGGTTTGATGTCGGCAGGTTTTTTACCATCTAGTACCTGAGCGACCATCTGTGCGGTTGCCACACCAAAATCAAAGTCGTTCACGCCCAATGCCGCCGCTGCACCACGACGCACCGAAAATTCATCTGACGCAATGATGGGCAAATCAAGTTCGTTCGCCACATTGACCATCGCTTCCATCGCTGCCGCCACATTGTTGTCCAGCGAAGTATAAATCAAATCAGCACGACCGTCCAAAGCACGAGTCGCTGCCGCCACATCTGCCGAGCGGTTGGCAGGGACGTCTACCAGCATCATGCCGTATTTTGGCAGTACTTCTTGTAGGCGTTCTTTTAATGATACCGAGTTGGCTTCGCCAGGGCTATATACAAAGCCGATACGCTTGGCGTCTGGCTTGACCTTGGTGAATAGCTCAATCTGCGGTTCAAGCGGCAGCTGGCTTGACAGACCTGTGATGTTGGCTTGGGCAGCGGTGTTATTGTTGTCAATCAGCTTGGCAGCCACAGGGTCGGACACCGCCGTATAGATGAGCGGAATGGTCTGTGTGGCAGATGCCAGACTTTGGGCGGTCGGGGTTGAGATGGCGACAATCGCATCAGGGTTGTCAGCGGCGAACTGCTTGGCGATTTGTCCTGCGGTTGCCATGTTGCCCTGTGCCGATTGGAAATTGACCGTCAGGTTCTGACCATCTTTATAACCCAAGTCGCCAAGCCCTGCGATGACGCCACGACGGATGTCGTCTAGCGATGGATGCTCAACGATGGCACTAATCGCGATGGTCTTGGCTTCTTTGGCTGTGGTTTCTGTGGCAGGTTCTGCTGCTTTTGGTTCTTGGGCTTTGTCTTGATTGCAGCCGACCAAAGCAGCCAAAGCCAAAGCTGCGGCAGACAGTTTTAAAGGGTAGATAAATTGCATCTTTTTCTCCAAAAGGAATTCATCAGGTGATGAATTCGACACTATGTTAGGTTCCGTTGTGCTAATACGAATTGTTAGGACAGACCGCCATTGTACCACATCAGCTGGCGTTTGATAACTTGGGCAAAAACTTTTTTATGCCAAGCAGATTGATATTTGCCAAAACCGACAAAGACAAGCCAACCATCGACCGACAAAAATTCCACCCCACCACCCAAAATAAAAACCCCAACACATCGTTTGGAATTTTTTAAGTCTTAAACAGATTGACAAGCCTAATACCACTTAGTAGGTATCGTTACTCTCAACAATGGTCAGCTCCACATTGTCGTCCGCCACAGGTTTTGGTGCAGGGGTACTTTCAGCAGGCTTGGCGGCAGGCTGTGGCTGTGCCTTTGGCTTGGGTGCTTCTGCTCGTGGTGCTTGTTCTTTTGGAGTTTGCTGTTTTGGTTGCTCAGCTTTTGGCTTGGCAGTCTCGCTTGGACGCGGCAGCGGCTCTGGTCGTCTGACAGGCTCTATACGCTCGGCAGGGTGTGTGGCAGCATCTGTACGCACAGGCTCAGGTGCTTGGCGAGTAGGCTGCTCTTCATGGCGGGGCTGAATGCGTGGTGCAGCGATTGGCTGTGTTGGTTCTAGGCGTACCGTTGGGGCATTTTGGGCGTTGGTGCGTGATTCGCCTGCCATGCTGTGTGTTGATGCCACCAGCGTATTTGCCACCAGATTGACGATGGCGTTATCTGTACCGATGATGGCTTTGTTGTTGTCAATGGTGTAGGCAAAGCCTTTACTCATCAGGCGATTACCACCCACCAATGCCGCCCCTGCTTCTGCCGCTTGCTCATCAAGGGCAAGCTGATTGGTCAGCTCAAAGGTCTTGTTGGCATAGGCGATGTCTTGTGCTGGCAAAGTGATATGCACATCCGCACGGCAAGTTGCCCCAGATGCGGCGACATTTTGTAGGTCGATGTCAATCTCGCCAAGTTTTTGGCGTACCTGCTGCTCTAGTCCCAGACGAGTGGCATCGTCATAGTTTTGGATAGACAACAAGGCACTGTCTAGCAGTCCTGCTTGGATGGCATCAACCAAGCGATTACGCAAGCTAGGTTCATCACACACCGCTTCAATCTCTTGGACGACAGGTTCAACCACCTTAATTTCGGCTTCGACTGGCTGTTCTTGTTTTTTTTCACAGGCAGTCAGCATTACGATTGATACACCCATCGCAACAGTCGCTGCCAATTTTAGTGCATTTTGTTTTGTCATCTTAAATACCTATTTTGTATGATAAAATAACCACAGACGAATTGGCGATGGTTTTATGATAAAATACCAAAGACCAGCTGTGAAATTTAATGAATGGATTTTATAATAAATTGACGCATTATATCACAGCTTGATTAACTTTTTAAGCCGTCTACACCACCAAAGCACCTTTGTTAGCGCCTGTATTTGCTTACTTTTTCTTGATTTTTACAAAATACTACAAAACATGACCCAGCACACCCCAGCACAAGACCACACCGATACCACCATCCCAAGCGACCGAAATTTTGACCCCATCGCTGACCACTTCGCCAAAAAAGTCTATGGCGGTCTAAAAGGTGCCATCCGCCTTGCCGTCTTAGAACAAGACATCAAAGAAGTCGTCCAGACACTCACGGCAAAACTTGGGCGACCCTTAAAGGTGCTTGATGTGGGAGCGGGTCTGGCACAGATTAGCCTGATGCTTGCCAAAGAGCATCACTGCACCATCAGCGACATCTCGACAAACATGATGGATAAAGCCAAAGCGGTGGCAGAGCAACAAGGGCTTGGCGATATTAAATTCATCATTTGCCCTTATCAAGAGCTTGGCAAGCACATTCAAGGCGAAAAATTTGACTTGATTTTGTGTCATGCGGTGCTTGAATGGCTTGCCGAGCCTGCACGCATCATGGATTTTTTTGATGAGTTTTTGGCGACCGATGGTATGCTGTCGCTTTGTTTTTATAATCCTGCCAGCCTAATTTATCGTAATTTGGTGATGGGCAATTTTTATCAGCTGGATAAGCCAAAGCCTGCTGACAACAAAAGCCTAACCCCCAACAGCCCTGTTGATAATGACGAAGTGGAAGACTGGCTGACATCACATCATTATGAAATATTGATTCGCTCAGGTATTCGGGTGTTTTCTGATTATGCACCGATGAAGCGTGGCGGTCTGAATCATCCTGATGATGTTATTGCGATGGAGCTGCGATATTCTCGAAAGATGCCGTTTCGCTTGATGGGGCGATATTTGCACATTGTGGCAAAAAAGAGTGGCTAAGGTCAGCGTTGTTATTCATTGTTATGCGGCTATTAGCCTTTTAAGCATACAACCATCACAAAAGATAACGACCAAGCACGGCATTGACCGCACTCTCGGTACGCAAAATACGACTGCCTAAGCCCACCGCAGACACCCCAACCGACCGCAAAAGCTCTATTTCATAAGGAACAAAGCCGCCTTCTGCCCCAATCGCTATCAGCGTCGGCATTCCCTGACGCAGACAAAATCCACCAAAGTCTTCTGAATCATAAGGATGAAACACCACCGCTCGCCCTGCCTGTATCAAAGCTGGCAGCTCATCTTGCACAAAGGGTTTAAAGCGTTTGACAAGCGTAATCTTGGGCGGTATGGTATCAACACCCTGTTCAAGCCCTTCGGTGATGAACTCATCAATGCGAGCAAGCATGGGCGAACCCCAGTAGCTCTTATCCGTGCGGTAGCTGTTGATTAAGATGATGTGTGCCACACCGATTGCCGTCATGTCCATCATCAGGCGGCGTAGCACCTTTGGGCGTGGCAAGGCGAGCATGATGGTAACGGGCAGCTTATCAGGTGGTGCTTTATCTAGCCGCACTTCATCAAGCAGCACCTGCTCATCGTCCATTGAGGCAATCTTTCCCACACCCAACAGACCACCTGACACACCCAGTTTTAGGGTGTCGCCCACTTGTGCTTGTAGTACGGCTGTGATATGCTGGATTTGTCTTGGTTCATCGATGATGAGTCGTCCTTTGGCGTCGGCGCGGTGCTGTTTTAATAAGATGATATTCATAATGATACTGGACTGATGGCTAAGCTGACAAATCAAACATCTGTCATTGATATGGCTTGATGCGTGGGCAGATAGGTTAATAATTGGGCAGCTTGATGGGCGGCGGCGTGCTGCTTGGCATTCACCAGCTGCCTGCCCGCCATGCCTGCTTGATGGGCGGCGGCTTTATCAAACAGCCAAACTGCCAGTGCAGCAGACAAGCTCTGTGGCGTGCTGTCTGCTTGGGTCAGTGCTGATACTTGTGATAGACCCTTGACCAGCTCTTCGCAGTTTTTGATAAACTTGCCCATGATGACAGGCTTGGCAAGTGCCGCAGGCTCAATCGGGTTATGCCCACCGACATCAACAAACGACCCGCCAACCACCGCCACATCACACACCGCATACCACGCCAAAAGCTCGCCCATGCTGTCTGCCAGATAGATTTGAGTATCAGAGTAAATCTGCTCACCCTGTGAGCGGCGATGCGTAATCAGGTCTGATGACTGGCACAAAGATGCCACTTCATCAAACCGCTCAGGATGGCGTGGCACTAGGATAAGTAGAACGGTCGGGTCATGTTCTAGTAGCCTTTGATGCGTCTGTATGGCAAGCGTCTCTTCACCATTATGCGTGCTACCAAAGAGCCATATCGGACGGCTGTCATCTTGCCATGCCTGTACCTGCTGGATAAGTCTTTGATTGTGCACATTCAGCTGATTGACACTCGACCATTTTAATGAATCCATCACCACCACTTTATTTTCATCAGCACCCAACTGGATAAACCTGTCTGCCGATGTCTCATCTTGGGCGATGATGGCGGTCAAGTTATCCATCATGCTGCTGCTTAGTCTGGCAAATCTGGCATAAGACTGGTAGGATTTGTCAGTCAAGCGAGCATTGACCATCACCGCAGGAATGCCCTGACGGCACAGCTCATGCAAGGTGGTCGCCCATAATTCTGTCTCAATAAATAGTGCCATCACAGGACGCACATGAGCGATGAATGCCTGTATGATTTTTAAGTTATCCACAGGGACGAAACTGTGATTGACCCGCCGCCCTAAAAGCGAGCCAAACAGCACAGACACACGGTTAAACCCTGTCTGTGTGGTGCTGGTAATCCATAGGTTAAACCCTTGATTTAATAGGATTTTTATCATGGGGTAAGCCGTATTTAACTCGCCTAAGCTCACCGCATGACACCAGATGACCTTGCCATGATGAGCGTGATTATTGCTTGGATTTTGTAAGTTATCCACAGGACTATGCACAGCACTTGGCACAGGCAAATAAACTCGCCCAAACCGCTCATTGACTTCTCGAGCATAGGTCGGCAGATGCTGTGATTTTTTGTGTACCATGTAGCGATATATCGGCATGGCAAGGCGGATGGCGATGGGATAATAAATGGGTGGTTTCATGACTTTTGATGTTTATTGGCGATGTCATATTGTAAAAGAATCAAAAAAATACGGCAAGCCATCGCCTGCCGTATGCTCAAAAAATATCAATCACGCATCAAGCGCTTAGCATATTATTGATGAATTCAAGGACATTTTTTGATTTGGCGGTTTTTTGTAACTCAAGCAGTCTGCTCTTAGCATACGCCTTGCTATCGCCTTTAAGCGTGTACCAGCGACCCAATCGAGCCAGCATGCGTGATGCCACCGCAGGGTTGATGTCGTCGAGCTTGGTGATGGCATCAAGATACAGGGTCAGACCTGCTTCACTCCACAGCTGCACAGGCTTGGCAGCCAGACCGCCCAGCGTCGTACGCACACGATTTGGCACCGTCCAATCATAATCAGCACGGTTCATGAGCGACTGCACAAACGCCACATCACGACTGTCCGCTCGTGCCTGAATCAAGAACCAATCATCAATCACCAGCTCTTCACCCTTGAATCGCTCATAAAAGTCAGCAACATACTCATCAGCAAAAGGCAAATCAAAAGCGATCATCGCCGATAATGCCCCTTGTCGCTCGCTCATGCAGCTTGCCTTGTCATATTGCTGTCTTGCCCATGCTGTCGCTTCTGGCACTTTTGCCAAGAGCAGCAGCTTTAATAGCACATTACGCAGTAGGCGGCGTCCCCGTGCATCAGGCGTATCTTCATAAGGCTCAATCGGTAGCAGACGATACCAGTCGCTCGCTTCGTCTTTTAGGGCGTGGGCGATTTTTTGCTGTAGCTCATCACGCACTTGCTTGATGGCTTGGGGGTCGTAGTTGTCATCATACGCCATCGCAAGCTCCGCTTCGCTTGGCACATCAAAGAGTCTGGCGGTCAGCATGGGGTCTGTCGTCATCAGCTTTGGCACAACCGTACGCAGGGTATCGGTCAGTAAAGCGACTTGGTCGGATTTGCCCAATAGCAGGCGATTGACCAGCGTTTGAATCGCTTGCCAACGGTTAAAGCCTTCGCTTTCAAAGGCGACCAATTTCATCAAATCCGCATCGCTGTATTCAAAGTCGATTTTCACAGGGGCGGAGAAATTACGCAGTACCGAGACAATCGGCTTTGCCCCAGCAGACAGGCGAATGTCATCGAAGACAAAGCTGTCTTTATCCTCGGTCAATAGCAGCATTTTTTGAGCCAGCATCTCACCTGTATTGCCATCAAAAATGGCGGTATCCACAGGAATAGGCAAGGCGACAGGAGCATCAAAGCCTGCCACATGGCGGGTTTTTTGTGATAGATGAACGGTTACTTGGTCGTCAGTAAATTCAAAATCGCCCGACAGCTCTGGCGTGCCTGGCTGATTATACCATTTCAAAAAGTCCATCACTCGCTCATCGCCCACCGACATGGCAGACAAGAAATCTTCAATGGTAACCGCCTGCCCATCATGACGGCGAAAATACTCATCTGTGCCTTGGCGATATTTGTCCTTGCCAAGGAAATTGGCAATCATACGGACAATCTCCGCCCCTTTTTCATAGATGGTCATGGTGTAGAAATTGTTAATCTCTACAAAGCTCTCAGGGCGTACGCAGTGTGCCAAAGGACCTGCGTCTTCCACGAACTGATGAGCCCTTAAGAACGCCACATCTTCGATACGCTGCACCGCCTTGGAGCGAAAATCGCCAGAAAAACTCTGGTCTCTAAATACCGTCAAGCCCTCTTTTAGACTTAATTGAAACCAGTCTCGACAGGTAACTCGGTTACCCGTCCAGTTGTGAAAATACTCATGAGCAACCACCGCTTTGACCCGAAAGCTGCCTTCATCGGTGGTGGTCTCTGGACTTGCCAATACGCATGAAGTATTAAAGATGTTTAAGCCCTTATTTTCCATCGCCCCCATGTTAAAATGCCCTGTCGCCACAATCATATAGCGGTCTAGGTCATAGGCACAGCCGTAATTGTCCTCGTCCCATTTCATCGCATCTTTTAGAGCTTGCATGGCGACATGACATTTGTCCAAATCCTGCCTGGTGGCATAGATTTCTAGCAGAACCTCACGCCCCTCACTGGTGGTGAAGTTGTCCTGCATGACATCAAGGTTGGCAATTACACAAGCAAACAGATAGCTTGGTTTTAAGGTAGGGTCATGCCACACCGCAAAATGACGCTCACCCAAATCACCCGTCTCGATGAGATTGCCATTAGCGAGCAAGGTTTTGTATTTTTTATCTGCTTCGATGCGAGTGGTGAACTCAGCCAGCACATCAGGGCGGTCAGGATAAAAAGTGATTTTTCTAAACCCTTCTGGCTCACACTGCGTTACAAACATGGTATCATCGCCCTTGCCTGCCTGATACAGCCCTTCTAGTGCGGTATTGGTCTGCGGATGGATGGTTACGCAGGTACGCACCACCGCTTCATCAGGCATATTATGGACGGTAAGCGTCTCATCATCCAAAGTATAATCGCCATCGGACAACACCACATCATTGACAGTAATCGACTGTAATTTAAGCTCACGCCCCAATAGCACAAACTCGCCTTCGTGCTGGCGACGCACCGTCAAGGTCGATGATACTTGGGCATGGTCATCAAACAGTCCAATATCAAGATGAATTTGGCTCACCTGATAAGCAGGCGGCGTATAGTCTTTTAAATAAACTTTGCTCGGGGCTTGATTGCTCATAACTACTCCATGATTCATAAAATAAACGCATCATACTACCAAAATTTTTGTCATAAAAAAAGCCTTGCTTACTTTATTTTTAATCAACTATCACTTCAAGAATACCAATCATCATTGCTGATATTTTTGCAGGCTTACCTTTCAACACCCCTTACCAGCACAATCTACCCCCTTAACACCCCCTGAGCCAACCTTTCTTAAAAAATTGCTTGTAAAATGCCGCTAACTTTGTCATCATACACCCAACATTTCTATAACATCAGAAACATTTGGAGTCATCATGCTAACACGCACCAAACTCACTTTAGCAGGCATCACCCTTGCCATTTTTGCCACAGGCTGCACCACCAAACCAAGCAACCAGCAAGTTCTGGTCGCTCCGATGGGCATCACTGGCTATCAAGGACCTGCTTATCAAGGCGGTCAGCTCATCAATAACAGCGAGCAAATCAAAGCCGCTGCCGCCAACCTGCCAAGCGTTGTGTTTTTTGATTTTGACTCTGATGTCATCAAGCCAGAAGCCATGCAAGTGCTAGACACCCAAGCCAACTTCCTAAAAGCCAATCAAACCGCCAAAGTTCTGGTGGCAGGTCATACTGATGAGCGTGGCTCACGAGAGTATAACATCTCTTTAGGTGAACGCCGTGCTGCTGCCGTGCGTGCCTATCTTGCCAATCAAGGCGTGAGCGTTACAAACATTGAGATTATCAGCTTTGGCGAAGAGCGACCTGCCGTGCTTGGCTCTGGCGAAGCCAACTGGTCGCAAAACCGCCGTGCCGAACTGTCTTACTAAATTTAACACCTCAAGACAGCCCAAACCCCAAGCAAAACTTGGGGTTTTTATTACAGCTTTTTCAAATAAAATACTTGGTACCCAGCCAAATTCAGATAAAAAAATAACCCCACCAAAGGCAGGGTTATTATCATCAATCAAAGATTGATTAGAAGCGGTAAGTTGCACCAACTTTTACGATTGGGAACCATTCTGCATAGTCTTTACCTTCGATGCTGGTTTTAGCAGCTTCTACAGCTTCTGCAGCTTTAGCAGCGTTTGCACCACCAGTAGATTTGATGTTTGCAGTTGCTTCACCTAGGTAAGTTGCACCTACTTCACCAAATACACCCCAGTTGTTGCCGATGTTAGGACGGAAACCAACGGTCAAGTAAGGAGCTAGCTTGTTGCGGTGCTCAAGCGTACCTTCAAGAGTACCAACATCAGCGAATGAGTATTCAGTACCTTTGATGGTGTAAGAATCAGCGTTGCTGCCGCCACGGTTTGCTTTTACTTTGATGTCGTTGTCAGGAACGATAACGCCAGCACCTATAGTGAACCAGTTCGCTGCTGGGCGAAGTTGTACACCTAGGTATGGGTTAGAAAAATCAGTTTCTAGTTGGTAGTTTACACCGTCAGCGTCAAAGTTGTCGTTGATGGCTTCAGCGATGTCGCCACCAGCCCAACCAGCTTGTAGTTCAACACGGTCGTTTACTGACCAAGCGATATTCGCACCATAGCCCAGTGAACCAGCTTCAACACTTACTGCTGCTGGCTTAGCTGCGGTTTTAAATAGTGTTTTGGTGCCATCAACAACAGCAACGGTGGTATTTTTAGCACCAGTAACAACTACCGCACCAGCGTCAGTTACGACATTTGCCATTGCACTGGTAGATAGTAGAACAGCGGCACCAATCAATGATAATTTCATGGTTTTCATGGGTTTTTCTCCTAAAAAATGACAAACTTAATTGAGCCAAAAAACTCATCTCAATAAAGTCTGTGTTGTTCGTAGGTTTATTAAAAACGATTTTCATCGCTTTGTCCACCTGCGATTTGACGATTTTTGTATCAGTTTGTAGAAATATCATCACAACTGCTGTTATATCTGTAACAAAAGATGTCTGACTTACACAAAATGTACAAAACCAAGCCTGATAAAATGGTCTAATCCAACAAGCCACTCACAGACAAGCGGTGCATTATAGCACAACATCACCTTGATTTCATGATTTTCATGCACCCATTGGTCAAACTCTTGGATTGATTCGGTCGATCTCATTCATCGTCGCCTTGACCGACATTTCTGACATCGTACCATCTGTCAAATATCAGCCTCTCTGATGGCTGATGATATTGGGTGTTCTGGTGTGTGCCATCGATGGCATCGATTGGCGTGTTTGGCGGCTGTGGTGTATGATTGGTATCATCTTGGATGGTTTTGATCCTTTGATAGACATACTCTTGTACGAGCATCTGATGGGCAATCCCTTGTTTATCAAGGCACGCCATGACCGTCTCAGGCGTACCTAAGCAGCCTGTCATCTGCTCGGTGGCGAGCGAATGAACAGCTATTCTGTATGTGTTTGACGGCTCTTTGGTGACACTTGGTGCATCTGATGGCTGTATTGGTTGCACGGACAGCCACAGCCACGCCTGCTCATGGGAGCAGCTTGTCCGTCCTGCCACAGCCAAGCCAGATGATACAAAATTATCCACACCTTGCCCAGCATCATAGCACAGCTGCACCGATGTTCTTGGCGTTGTATTATCATTATCCATGCTGTAATGGCGTGTCATCAAAACATCGATGATGCCTCCGTCTTGCATCAGACGCTCTTTGACTGCTGGCTTACGAAGCAAAGACAGCGGAGCGTCCGCCATCACAAACAGCTCGTCTGCTGTCGTTTTGGCAAAGGTATGACGAACATCGGTCAGGCTTTGGCGTATCGCTAAAGTAGATAAACCTGCAATCAATAGCACCGCCACCAAAACCAATATCAGCACATAGCCTTTTTGTGCATTCATGGCAACACTCCCATACGCTCGGTATGCTCGGCTGTATCAGCATTCATCACATCCATCGACACATTTCTTAGTGGTATGGAAAAATGATACAGCTGCCTGTCGTGACTGGGTGCATCTGGGTGTAGGGCGACCGTTTTGCCAAAAATCTCAAATGTCCTAGCACCATCACGAAGCGATGGCATGGGCGAATATCCCAAAAACGCCACATTCATCATGGTGATGGACTGATGCTTGGCGTGGTTGGTGTACTCTGTGATGGGCATGAATCTAATGCCGTCGCCATCAGCCACACCCACTTCCACCCAAAGGCTCTCAACATGACTGGCGATAATATCGCCCTGACCGCCCAGATTGATGATGGCGTTGGCGGCTTTGTTGGGTGAGTCTGCATCGATGATGGCTTTGATATGAGCGGACAAGCCACGCCCAAGCCGTCTATCACGAGTGCCATCCCGTGTGATGGACTCTGGGACAAAGCGTGCCGCATCACAGCGAAGATTCATCACACCATCATCATTTTGAACAAAATACCGCTCAATCACCACCTGCCCATCGATGGGCATCATCGCACCGCCTTTTAAGCGAGCGTTTCTTGGTCCTAATACCATCTCACCTTCACAATCCCACATGTCCTGTGAGGCACGGTAGATGATGGTGAGCTGATGAGTGGGCATGGTGGTACGGTTATTTTTGGCTTGGGTGTCGGCTTTGGTGAGATAGGACGCAAGGTTTGGCACGCTGTGGTTTTGGTAGGACAGCTGCTCGGTGTGTATAAGTATGCCGTGCGGCATGGGCTGTGATAGGACAGTATCGTTAATGCCAAGCCCTGCCAATGCTAGATTATCCGTCAAAGATTGCACCGCAAAAATCTGATGCTGCATTGTGTATGTCAAGCTCTCTTGTGCTGTGATGCCACGCAGGCTCATGACATACGCCTGAGCGACCATCAGTACCACCACCGAGCCAATCAACAAGGCAACCATCATCTCAAACAAACTAAATCCACCCGACTCAGCCAGTCGCCCATGCCACAGCCTAATCTGCACTCGACCATCTTCCATCAATGCATCACCATCATCACACACCTTGCCCCCACATGGATAGCACCTGCCTGATTGATACAGCTGCCCTCCCCTTGTTCTACCTTTGTCTCGCCCCATGCCGCTAGCAGACAGCGACCAGCAGGACAAGATACGACATTCATACGCACACCATGTGTGGCGGCGACTTTGGCGGACTGTATGACTTGGTAATTGACCGCATCTGCTGATGTGCAGGCTTGCTGATGGCAGCTTAGCCGAATGGCAGCTAGGGATTTTTGATAATAATCCATCATCTGTACGCTGCTGCCTGAACGATTGAGCTGGTTAAACAGCCTTTGATAAGACTGCTTGACCGACTCATCATGACCTTGGAGTATTTGGGCTTGGGCGCTAAGTAAGGATGTGGCGTGCGTGCGTATGACAGCGTCCTGACTGGTGTGATACGCCCGCATCTGCACCGCCAAAAAGCCAAAAAATACAAAAGAAACAAGCAGCAACGCCACCAGCACTTCAATCAGCCCAAAGCCACGCTCTTGTTGAATCACGCTCGCCCCACTTTTATTGTCATCATCCATCATCTTATGATTCGCCGCAAACCAGCCATCAACATCAAATGCGTGAAAAATCCGCACTGCCATGAGCCACACACACCGCCAACAGCTTAATATCCAAAGAGTACGCCCACATTGTAGCAGCTGCCGCCTTTAATGTCGCCCCTGTAGTCGCCACATCATCAAATAAGATGACCTGCGGCACAGGCGGCGGAGCATTCATGATGAACGCATCTTGGATATTGTCCAGTCTTGACTGCCTGTCTAGCCCCCGCTGATGACCTGCGTCATCTACTCGGTAAAGCCCCTGCCAAATCGGCAAGCCCCAATGATGCGATAATGCCTTAATCAGCATCATCACAGGGTCAAAACCACGCCGCATCAGACGCTTATCTGTCGTCGGTATTGGCACCAGTACTGTGTTATGTTGATGGCAGCCGACGGGCTTTGGCAGCTGATGAATGGTGTGCAGCAGTACCATGAAAGCGGATAAATCTTCATGGTCTTTGAATCGATTGATGGCGTGGTTGATGGGGTATTGATAAAAAGTGGCACAGTACAGATAAAACGACCGCCCTAATTGGCGATGAGTACTTGCCATCGGTGCAGGCACATCCAGCTCTAACTGCATGGGCGGAATGTGCCAGCTCATCAGATGATGGCAGGTGGCACAAAGTATCGGCAACTTCAAGCTGTCTTGATATGGCTGTATCGGCTCATGGCATAAGGCACAAAGACCGTGCCATCGGCGTAGTTTTTGTGCCAAAAAATAAGGCGAAAAACGCACCATCTGAGTGCGTTTTTGCCCATGTTTTAAGCCTTTTATAGCCCCATCCAGTCGTTTAGCATCACACCAACACCAATGGAAGTGGACTCGTGATTATAGTCGATGAGCGACTGCCCATAGCCTTGAAAGACTTGCACATAGCCACTGATGCCCTTACCGATGGGGTGTACATAGTCAAGCTGCAACGCCCCCTTGCCTGTTTTTGGATTGAAGCGTGCCATGCCCGAGATGTTTTTATGATTGTCCAGCTGATACAAAAACTTCACATCGCCATAGCCGTAGTAGT
Source organism: Moraxella sp. (assembly GCA_030525825.1). GTDB lineage: Bacteria > Pseudomonadota > Gammaproteobacteria > Pseudomonadales > Moraxellaceae > Moraxella. The sequence goes on along the minus strand of JAUNDZ010000003.1, from coordinate 87,647 downwards.
CTAGGATTTCTGGGTTATCATCAGGTCTTGAATCGCCTTCTTTTAGAATGCGACCCCACAGGCGTGGCATGACGGTCAGCTTACCCCACTCCATGCCAGCCATGACATAACCACGATTCCACGAGCGAGACATGGGGTCGTCCTCACCATTAGAATGATGCACCGCACCCACGCCAAGCATACGAAGTTTGCCCCCAAAAGGCAAATCCGCTGCCACAGGCTGCGTTAAGAATACCTCAGGCTCATAGTCATGGGCTCGAAATGGACGGGAATTATCTTCATTATAAATCTGCCAATGTGCCAAATGCGTATAACCAAACCACAAATCAGCATTGGTATCAAACACATCTTCCATCATTTTAGATTTCAAAGAAACTTGGAATTTTAATTCAGGGGCTCGATAATCGTTGGGCGTATATTTGACCCCTTCTTGGCTTGGCGAGCTTGGGTGGCGATTTGGTTTGGCATTAAAATACATGGGCAGCAGATACACAGGGTTGTGTGGACGCACACGCCACAGTCCTTGCTCGCTGTTCTTATCCAAATCATAGCTCAAAGACAGCGGCGTATAACGCTCTGCCGCCTTGTCATTGATGGCGTCTTTGTCATCACCTACGACATCATAGACCGCTTCATTATTGGCAAAGACCACTTGACGATTGCCCGTAACGGCACTTTTTACCGTCTCACCCAAAGCAATCGCCTGCTTTTTTTGTAGGACGGCAGGAGCATGACCTTGTGCCAGCGAGTCAAAACACGCCAAGCGAGCCGCATCGCTCACCACCGCCGCACAGTCATAAAACAAGGCTTCGCCTTCGGCACGAGATTTAATCGGCTCTTTGGTGTCAGTAACACGCTCCACCAAAATTTCAGAGCTGCTGTCATCAAGCACAGTAGCATCGGACACATCAGTCGTACCAGTTGCGACATCATTTGCCATCGCTGTCATGGCGATGCCCAGACTTAGACCAAGCACGCTTTTTTGCAAAACTTTATTTAACATCTTTTTAACCATCATCAAAAAAAGACCGTCATGCCCAGCATGAGTAGTCAAAACATGGCACTAAGCAGCACCAAAGTTACCAAAACAAAAACCAAATACAATCCATCGTCAAACAGCTCATCAATCACACCTACCACACGGCAGGCAAGTTATGCTCTTATTAAATATTATGCTCACAGCTCACTCAAATCGACGACCCTGATGCTCTATGTAGCCGCCTTGATGACGACCCACAGGGTCATGATGCGTCCAATGCACCACACCCCCTTTATCGCCATATTCATATTCGCCATAAAAGCCTACTTCGTCGCCTTTTTTTAGCCCCTGCACTCGTGGGGCTAGGTCGATATTATGAGCAATCAGCACGGTGTGCCTGCTGTCCAAGAGACGCACGATGAATTTTTGATGGCGAGAGCCTTTGTTGTCATCGGGCAAGATGGCAGTTACCGTACCACAGCCACGCACCTGCACATCAGAGCGTCTTTGTTTAAAAGCATCAATAATCCGCTCATTATTGCACCGCCTGCCAGATTTTGTGCTTGTTGCCTGTTGCTGGACATCTTGAGCGGTCTTTTGGTTATCCGACTTGCACCCTGCCACCAACAACACGCTCATCACGACCACAAACAGCCATGTCATCACACGGTAAGTCATACGCACTTGATTTTGCATTGTTATTTGGTATTGAATTAAACTTGGTTTATGTGAGCAGCTTAGGTTTGGCACTGGTTGATTGTGCTGCGTTTTTATTAAAGTGATATTTTATCTTAAAATACAGCGATTTTATATTTTTATTTACAAATCTTAAAAACAAATCACACAACCATCTACAAGCAAACCCAACAGCCATCAAGACAAATCCAGCCCCAACGCCTTATCTAGCAAAACCCGCCCCTTAGGTGTCCGCTGAATGTAGCCTTGCTGTATCAGATACGGCTCAATCACATCTTCAAGCGTCCCCCTGTCTTCTGCCATGGCAGCGGCGATTGCTTCTACACCAGCAGGTCGCCCATCGAACCGCTCAGCAAGCATGAGCAGATAGCGACGGTCTAGGTGGTCAAGCCCCTGCTTATCCACCGACAGCATATCAAGGGCGGAGCTTGCCATCAGCTCGTTCACCACGCCATCGCCCTTGACTTCGGCATAATCTCGCACACGACGAAGCAGACGGTTGGCGATGCGGGGCGTACCACGACTGCGACGAGCCACTTCTATCGCACCACCCCTATCCATGGCGATGCCCATCAGCCGTGCCGCACGCTCAACGATGGTCGTCAAATCCGCCACATTATAAAATTCAAGCCGCTGCACGATGCCAAATCGATCACGCAAAGGGGCGGTCAATAGCCCTGCTCGTGTGGTCGCCGCCACCAGCGTAAAGGGCGGTAAATCAAGTTTAATCGAGCGTGCCGCAGGACCCTCACCAATCATAATATCCAGCTGATAATCTTCCATCGCGGGATATAATATCTCTTCAATCACAGGGCTTAGTCGATGAATCTCATCGATGAACAAGACATCGCCTTCTTCAAGGTTGGTCAGCATTGCCGCCAAATCCCCCGCTCTCTCAAGCACAGGACCTGATGTCGAACGCAGATTACCCCCCATCTCACGAGCGATGATGTTCGCCAGCGTAGTCTTACCAAGCCCTGGCGGACCAAAAATCAGCGTATGGTCCAAGGCTTCGCTGCGTTGTCTGGCGGCTGTGATGAATACTTCCATCTGCTCACGCACCTTCGGCTGTCCGATATAGTCGGACAAGGTGGCTGGACGGATGGCACGGTCAAGGGCATCATCTTTTCTTGGGCTGGGGTCGATTAGGCGGTTTTGGCTCATTGTGTGCTTTGGTAGGTTTTTTGTTGATGAAAATTGTTAATACAAAATTTGGCAGACAGATGCAATAAAATCTGATTAGTATAATGGATTTTTGTGATTTTGTCGCCAACTTTTGGACGCTTATCCACAAGGCGTATTGTCTGATGCAATCATCTTGGACTGTACGACCTGCCCATGATTGTGAATGATTGTAATCATGCGTTACTCATGATGTCCGTGCTTAATGATTGTAACTGTGGCAGTTTTTTAAAAATAATTGAAATATCAATGATTTGCACATACTTTGCGTATTTTTTAGTCTGACAGATTTACGCATTTATTGCTAAAAAGCACGCAAAATGAACAATAACACAACACTTTAATCAGGGATTTTGTATGACTTTTTGGTCATAAACATTTATGATATACACATATTCATTTGGCGTGTTTTTTTGATATGGCAGAATTTGACATGACACACAAAACAACGACAGTCAGCACTTGGGTTATTGACAGCTTGCTTGATGGTGGTTTTTTTGATAAGACCGTCAAAGCTACTGCCTGCCTGTCGCTATTGATTGCCCTGCTGTGCGTCAGTCAGGCAAGCCATGCCAACTATTATACCAGCCCCATACAGGGCAAGGTGTACAAGACTTCTGGAGCGAATTTTACCGCATCTGAGTACGAGCTTGCCCTAGTGCAGGTGCTGTCCGAAATCTGCCCGCCCATGCTCAATAACAACCAGCGAGTTCGCTTCACTCGTGCCTATAATCAGCAGCTGCGTTCGTTCATGCCCACATCCGCCAACCCAAACGACACCATGCGTCGCCTACATACTCAGCGTGATTATCGAGCAGCCCTACAAAGTGTGCGTGCATGGACAGCTAGCTATCCTGCCGCCCAAAACCGCAAACTGTGCCTACAATTTGCCGAGATTGAGTTTTGATTGGCAATACTTCACACTAGCAACCCTTGATATGCACCATTTATCCAAAAACATATCCAAAAAAAGTCGGCTTAGGTCGGCTTTTTTATTCCCAAAAATTTTGATAAGATAAGTACCAATAATTACCACATCATACATCATCAACCAAGAGCAATAACCATGACCAACCACACTTTTAATCGTCAATTTCCCCTAACTCGCCTGCGTCGTCTGCGTGTTACTGACGGCATTCGTGAGATGGTGCAGGAGTCGCACCTACTGCCTTGCCATCTTATTGCACCGCTGTTTGTCATTGAAGGGCAAAACGAACGCCAAAGCATCGCCAGCATGCCTGATGTCGAACGCCTATCGATTGATTTGACCATCGATTATGTCAAACAGCTTTATGATGCAGGCGTGCGTATGGTGGATATTTTCCCTGTGATTGACCCTACCCTAAAATCGCCCAATGGCGAGAATGCCTACTACCCAGACACCCTAGCCGTGCGTGCGGTCAAGGCGGTTAAGAACGCTTGTCCTGACATGATGGTCATGACCGATGTCGCCCTAGACCCCTACACCACACACGGTCAAGACGGCATCATCGATGAGACAGGCTATGTGCTAAACGACATCACCACCGAAGCACTGGTTAAACAAACCCTTGCTCACGCCGCCGCAGGTACCGATGTCATCTCGCCATCAGACATGATGGACGGTCGCATTCGTGCCATGCGTGAAGCCCTAGAAGCAGACGGTCATCACAACACCGCCATCATGGCATATTCTGCCAAATACGCATCCGCCTACTATGGGCCATTCCGTGATGCAGTAGGTAGTGCAGGCAACCTAAAAGGACACAAAAAACAATACCAAATGAACCCTGCCAACCGTGCCGAAGCCTTGCACGAAGTCGCCCTAGACATTAATGAGGGGGCGGATATGGTGATGGTCAAACCTGGTCAGCCTTATCTGGATGTGGTGCGTGAAGTCAAAGACAGCTTTGGCGTGCCGACATTCGCCTATCAGGTCTCTGGCGAATACGCCATGCACATGGCAGCCATCCAAAACGGCTGGCTGACAGAGCAGGTCATCTTGGAGAGTCTGATGGGCTTTCGCCGAGCGGGCTGTGATGGTATCTTGACTTATTTTGCATTAAAAGCAGCTCGCATGATGAATGAGTGATGGCAAACCACCCCCAAAGGGTGGTTTTTTTAATTATCACATTCCCAACTTTTTTATCGGTCATTCACAACAAACACTCATCAATCAGCCCTGGCACCGACCCCAAAATCATGTTAGAATAAGATAATTTTTTAGTCAAAGACTTTTGGTGTCTCCACCAAAGCCTTATTTTATTTGATGGTGCTTCTTATGACTCAAGTTTCAAATCAACAAAAAACAGACGATACCGCCTTTGAAAGCGACATCGACGCACAGCGTCAGCAGTTCGAACAAAACGCCCTGCACTACCACGAACACCCAAGACCCGGTAAAATCTCTGTTACCCCCACCAAGCAAATCGCCAACCAGCGAGATTTGGCTCTTGCCTACTCACCGGGGGTGGCTGTGCCTTGCTTGGCAATCGAAAAAGACCCAAAACTTGCTTCAAAATACACCGCCCGCTCAAACCTTGTTGGCGTGATTACCAACGGTACAGCCGTGCTTGGCTTGGGTAACATCGGTGCGTTGGCATCAAAGCCTGTGATGGAAGGTAAAGGCGTGCTATTTAAGAAGTTCGCTGGCATTGATGTGTTTGACATCGAGATTAACGAGACCGACCCTGACAAATTCATCGAGACGGTAGCAAGCTTGGAGCCAACCTTTGGCGGCATTAACCTAGAAGACATCAAAGCCCCAGAGTGTTTTTATATCGAGAAAGAGCTGCGTCGCCGCATGAACATTCCTGTGTTCCATGATGACCAGCATGGCACTGCCATCATCTCGGCCGCTGCCCTCCTAAACGCCCTACAAATTAACGGTAAAAAAATTGAAGAGATTACCCTTGTCTGCTCGGGTGCAGGGGCTGCCGCCATTTCTTGCCTTGACTTAGCGGTCGCACTGGGTGTCAAAAAAGAAAACATCTATGTACTAGACTCTAAAGGCGTGATTACAACTGCTCGTGAAAACCTAGACGAGTCCAAAGCCCGCTTTGCCCGTGATACCGACAAGACCACGCTTGCCGAAGTTATGGTTGGTGCTGATGTGTTCTTAGGTCTATCAGGTCCGGGCGTGGTTACTCAGGATATGGTACGCTCGATGGCAAAAGACCCCATCATCTTTGCCCTAGCCAACCCAACCCCAGAGATCATGCCAGAGCTTGCCCATGCGGTGCGTTCTGATGTTATCATGGCAACAGGTCGCTCGGACTACCCCAATCAGGTCAATAACGCCCTGTGCTTCCCCTACATTTTCCGTGGGGCATTAGATGTGGGTGCTACGGTGGTCAATGAAGAGATGAAGCTCGCCTGCGTACACGCCATTGCTAAGATGGCACACACCGAAGCCACGCCATCTGCCGACAGCCAAAAAGACGAGACAGGCAAGTCCTTTGGGCGTGATTACCTTATCCCCGGTCCGCTAGAACCAAACCTAATCCTAGAAATCGCCCCTGCCGTCGCCCGTGCTGCCATGGATACAGGCGTGGCAACCCTGCCGATTGACGATTTTGATGCTTATCGCCAAAAGCTCTCTGAGTTCGTCTATAACACCGCCCTTGCCATGAAGCCTGTCTTTAACAAGGCAAAAGCCGACCCCAAACGCATCGTCTATGCCGAAGGCGAAGACATCAATGTCCTGCGTGCGGTACAGGTCGTAGTGGACGAAAAAATCGCCAAACCGATTCTCATTGGTCGCCCTGATGTCATTAACAAAGAGATTGCATCGCTGGGCTTGCGTTTGGTTGATGGCAAAAACATCACCATCATCGACCCGAACAACAACCCACGCTATGATGACTACTGCGACTATTTCTACAAGACCAACCAAAGAAATGGCGTAAGCATCGAGCTGGCTCGCCGTGATGTTCGCCGTAAGACCACGCTGATTGCCTCACTCATGGTTGAGTTGGGCGACGCTGACGGTCTCATCTGTGGTACATTTGGCTTCTACCATCTGCACCTACGCTACCTAAACCAAGTCATCGGCAAAAAAGACGGCGCGAGCAACTTCTATGCCATGAGTGGCGTACTCATGCAAAACCGCAACCTATTCATCGCTGATACCTACATCAACGAAGACCCCACTGCCGAAGAGCTTGCCGAGATGACCGTGATGGCAGCCGCTGCCGTGCGTCGCTTTGGCATTACGCCACGAGTTGCCCTACTGTCGCACTCCAACTTTGGAGCGTCAGACAAAGAGTCTGCCATCAAGATGCGTAAGGTACATGACCTACTAACCCAGATGAATGTGGACTTTGAGTTTGATGGCGAAATGCACGGTGATGTCGCCCTAGATGAGCGTATGCGTGAGCATAGCTATCCATTTAGCACGCTAAAAGGTGCGGCAAATCTACTCATCATGCCAACCCTAGACGCTGCCAACATCGCCTTTAACCTACTAAAAACCGCCACAGGCTCGGCAGCACTAGGTCCTATCCTATTGGGTGCGGACAAGCCTGTGCATATCCTAACCCCATCAGCGACCGCTCGCCGTATCGTGAACATGACGGCTCTGACGGTGTCGGACGCTCAGGACATGGCAAAATAATCCACGGTTTTGCCTATCCTTATCATAAAAAGCACTCATCATCGAGTGCTTTTTTTATGGATGGATTTAGGATACAATGAGAAAAACGATGATATATTGGAAAATTTATGCAAGTCTATCTGGTTGGTGGTGCGGTGCGAGATGCCCTTTTGGGATTGCCTGTCTTTGACAAGGATTTTGTGGTGGTGGGGGCGGATTTTAATCAGATGAAGTCGCACGGCTTTCATCAGGTGGGGGCAGATTTTCCTGTGTTTTTGCACCCCCACACCCATCACGAATATGCTCTTGCTCGCATTGAACGCAAAAACGGCACAGGCTATCAGGGCTTTGCTACCGAAACTCTTGGCGTGTCTTTGGCGGACGATTTATTAAGGCGAGATTTGACCATCAATGCCCTAGCGATAGAAGTCAAGGGATTATTTGATGACGCACCAAAAACGGGCGAAGTGATTGATTTTTATGGCGGACTTAATGATTTAAATCACAAAACCTTACGCCATATTTCCCCTGCCTTTTGTGAAGATCCGTTACGCATTTTACGCACCGTGCGTTTTTTGGCTCGTTATATGGATAGGGGCTTTGTCATCGCTGATGAGACCGTTAAGTTAATGCAAACAATGGCAAAGGCGGGCGAATTGTCGCATTTAAGCCGTGAACGCCTATGGGCAGAAAGTGTTAAAGCAATGGAGAGCGGTACAGGGCATTATTATTGGCAAAATTTAAAAACGCTTGATATTTTACCCCATTTTTTAAAAGTATTAGACGACTGCTGGCAAAATCAAGCGGTATTTCAAAAAGTCATTCATCATTTGGCATTGGCAAACAATCATAATATGGCGGTGCAATTTACCATTTTATGTAGTGGTTATTTAAATGATGATAAAATGGGCGATAATAAGTTAAATAAAGATTTGATTGCTAATATCGCCCAGCAATTAAACACCCCAAAATATCCTGTACATATTGCCAATCTATTGAGTGAATTTTATGAAGTTTTTAAGCAAATGCCAAGTGCCGATGACATTATCCAATTAATAGAAAAAACCAAAGCCCAGCAAGGCAACACCCAAACCCTAAATGATGTACTAACAGCGATTTTTATCATTAATAAAAACCCAATCATCAATCAAATACAGGCAAATGATGTCTTAAATCACGCCATTAGCATTTATAAATCGGTGGGCATTGATGATATTGATAAAAATTTAAAAGGTAGGGAAATTGGCTTGGCATTAACCAAATTAAGAATACAAAAAATTCAAGCTTTGATTGATGATACTTTTGGAGCATATCATGAATAATACAAAAAATTATCAAAAAGTCGCTCTCATCACAGGCGGAGCAAAACGCATTGGGGAAAAGATTGGTGAGATGTTGCACACCAATGGCTATGATGTTATTATCCATTATGCCACAAGTGAGCATTTGGCAAAGGAGCTGGCAGATAAATTAAACACCATTCGCCCCAATTCTGCCAAAACCATTGGGGCGGATTTGTCTATTATTAATGATAAAACTGCCCTAGATGAGTTTAAAACACACGCCATCGGTTTATTTGGTAGGCTTGATGTGCTGGTTAATAACGCATCAAGTTTTTATCCAACTAATATGAATACCGACTGGCAAACTTTGCAAAATCATTGGGACGATTTGTTTTTGACCAATGCCAAAGCACCGCTATTTTTAAGCCTTGCCTTTAAAGACGAACTTGTAAGACAGCAAGGGGCAATCGTCAGTCTGCTAGACATTCACGCACGAGATAAGCCCTTTGTCGGCTATCCGATTTATAATATGGCAAAATCGGCTCACTTAGGGCTGGTACAGTCGCTTGCCTTAGAGCTTGCACCAAGTGTGCGGGTCAATGGCGTATCTCCCGGGGTCAATATTTTCCCCGATGACGACCAAAATTCAGCCTTAAACTCATCAACCAAAGACGCTCTTACCCAGTCTATTCCACTTGGCAGAATCGGCACGCCAGATGACATCGCCCAAGCGGTGCTGTTTTTGGCGACCGCCCCTTACATCACAGGGCAAGTGATGGCGGTGGACGGTGGGCGAAGTTTGACGCTAAGGGGTGGCTGATTATCGCCATCGCAAAGAGTACCATTGCATAACAATAGCCATCATCGCTGATATCCTTACTCAATTCTTACCAATTTTTACCCAAAGTTAAAAATTTTATTGGCATTGGGTAATTTTTGCGGTAAAATACGCTTCTTATTTTTCGTTTGAAAATACCCCAAAATTATCCGTTTCGGCTTTTTGGGTTTTATTTTGTAAAATTTTCGGAGTTGATAGCTTAATCAAATCTCAAACACGCCCGCTAACAGATTTTTAGCTTTGCTAAATTTGCAATCTGCCAAAAGTAAGTTTGATAACAGTATTAGCACCCCAACGCCTTTTCTGAAGTTTTGCGTTTACGCACACTTTTTGGAGGACTCTACCGTTGAGTACACCTGTTAATAATGTTGCAAAGTTGCAACGAAATCTTGGACTCTGGCATGTCATCATTATTGGCTTGGCATACATTCAGCCGATGACACTTCTTGATACTTTTGGCATGGTTTCCCGTGATAGCGGTGGACATGTGCCGATGTCTTACATCTTTGCCTTGATTGCCATCTTGCTGACTTCCATCAGCTATGGGCATATGATTCGTGCCTATCCTTCATCAGGCTCTGCCTACACTTACACCCAAAAATCCATCAACCCATCTATGGGCTTTATGGTCGGCTGGTCAAGCTGGCTTGACTACCTACTGTCGCCGATGGTAAACATCATCTTGGCAAAAATCTACCTAGATGCTCTATTCCCCGAAGTCAATAGCTGGGTATGGGTCATCGGTCTGACCGCCATCATGACAGGCATTAACATCTTTGGTTCAAAGGTAGTGGCATACTTTAACAGCTGGATTGTCTTTATTCAGCTTGGTATCATCGCTGTCTTTGTGTATCTGACCTATGACGCCCTAGCAGGCGGTGCGAACGCAGATGGCATCATCAGTCCAGAGAACGCCTACCAGCTGTGGAGCATGACACCGTTTTGGGACAGCATGACTTCGGTGGGTGCATTGATTACTGGTGCGACCATTCTATGCTTCTCGTTCACAGGTTTTGACTCGCTGTCTAACCTTGCCGAAGAGACCAAAGATGCCAGGAACACTCTGCCAAAAGCGATGATTCTAACCACGCTGATTGCAGGCATCGTGTTCATCATCAGTACCTATTTCATGCAGATCTACTTCCCAAACAACCCTGCCACTTACTTTGAGCTGGTTGATGAAACTCAACCTGAAATCCTAGAAGCGGTGGGCGGTGCAGCCTTTAAAGGCTGGGTGCTGAGCTTTGCAATCATCACCGTGATGGCATCTGGTATCTCAGCTCACGCTGGTGTGTCTCGTCTGATGTATGTGATGGGTCGTGATGGCGTGATTAGCAACAAGATTTTTGGTCAAATCAGCCCACGCTTCTTTACACCAGTCAATAACATCCTAATTGCAGGTGCAGTCGCTCTAACTGCTGGTTTTATCAGCCTAGAAGCGGTGGTAAACTTGATTAGCTTTGGTGCCTTGACCGCATTTAGCTTTGTAAACTTGTCGGTAATTTTCCGCTATGTTTTGCGTGATAAGAAAGTCAATACCGCCAAAGACATCCTAAGCTACATCATCGTGCCTGTGCTTGGCTTTATCAGTGTATTCTTGATGTGGCTAGAAGTCGATAGCCAAACTCTAAAAGTCGGCTTGGCTTGGGCATCGCTTGGCTTTATCTGGCTTGGTATTAAGACCGCAGGCTTTAAAAAACCCGTGCCACAATACCGTGAAGAAGATGTGTAATCATCCTTTTAGCCATCTTTTTAATAAAAACCCTGTCAGACGGCAGGGTTTTTTACCATTTAAATTTTATCAACCTTAAAGTACAAATCATCAAAACAGCCATTAAAACAAAAGCAACACAACTTTATCACAAATGGGATTATAATAAGTCATCTTTATCATCTTATTATTGTCTTAATTCGTATGGGATGCCATCATGAAAACCAGCACCAAAGTCATCTTACCCACCACCATCCTTGCTCTATCTGCCGTCATGACAGGCTGTGCCACCACATCATCATACACTCCGATGAGTGCCAGTAGCTGTGCCGATGCCGACTGGCGACAAATCGGTATCAAAGATGGTCTGGGCGGTCATAACGCCCAAAGAATCCTAACACACCAAAAGTCGTGTCAAACAGCAGGCATCACGCCCAACCGTGCATTATGGGAAGAAGGTCGGCAAATCGGACTAAAAACCTACTGCACCAAAAGCAACGCCTATGAGCTGGGTCGCCGTGGCTATGAGCTGACAGGCATCTGTGAAGACAACCTAGAAGAGCTGCACCGTGCCAACATGATGGGGCTAGAACAGTATGAGATGAGCCATCGACTGAGCCGACCTTATGGCTATGGCTATCATCATCCGTTTTTTCCGCCTTGGTATTTTTATTGATACTTTATCAGCCCCAATTTAACCCCAATCAATCAGGCTTGAAGTGCGTTCACATCAAGCCTTGATTTTCATTGCCTACATTGCTCATCGCTGCACATATTTTTTGTGCAAGGCTTGCAAGATGGCGTAGGTCTCTGTGTCCATCTCGCCTGTAGCATTGGTTGGGTTAAAGTGCAGCTGAAAGGCATAGACAACATCACGGCTCGCTCTGTCCCATTCGTCGGTGTCGTTGATATTGTAGCCGTAGTCTCTTAATTTCGCCTTGATGTCCTTGATGGGTATGCCATCTGTACTGTCGGTCATGAATGCCGCCTTGTCCGTCTCGTCATACCATGTTCCGATGTGGTATTTTTCATGCAATAGCCGCCAAGGAAACTTTGCACCAGGGTCAGTCTTGCGACTCGGGGCGATGTCAGCGTGAGCGACGATATTCCTTGGGTCGATGTCGTATTTATCAATCAGCAGTCTTAATAGCTGTGCCAGCTGCTCTATCTGCTCATCGGTATAAGCCACATAATGATGCGGCGGTCGATAGCCTTTGTGCTGTCTGTACTCGTCTTTTACACCCTGATTGACGATTTCGATGCCGATGGCAGTGTCATTTAGGTGCGTTCTACCACGCCAATGGCTCTCGCCTGCGTGCCACGCCATCTTATCATCAGGTACCAGTTGATAGATGCGGCTGTCCTGCTCGGTGATGAGATAATGACTGCTGACCTGCCCTTTGGTCAATAGGTATATCGACCGCTCGTCATTCTCAGCAGTATAATGCAGCACAATGGTACTAATTCTACTGCTAAAATTATCACTAGGCAGTGGATGAATGGTCGGCTGAACAATGTGATGCGTGCAAGCTGTGAGCGACAAGGCAAGTGCGATTAAGACTGGTTTTAGCATTAAGACAATCCCAAAAATTTGGGGCTAAGTGTAATACAGGTTGATGATGACGGCAAGTTTTAGGGTGTTTAACGCCACTCAAACCAAGCAATCGCCCCTAGCGTCAATATCGCAAATACCGCCCACAGTGCATAGCCGTACCGATTTAGCTTGTTTAGGATGTTTTTATCATAGACCCGTCTGGCAAAAAACCTATCCACAACCAATGACAACCCAAATAAAAAGCAAAACCACCCACCCACGACAAAGCCCGATAGAGCAAACCATCTGTCATATAATACACCACCTTTGAGCCAGTGATGAACCCAAACAACCAAAAGGCTGTGGTTGCTGCTTGAACGCCTTTGTTTTGTTTTAGCCAATTTGTTTTAAAACAGTTTTTCATAAATATCATCCAAAAGCATACTCATCAGCAAAATGACGATTTAGTAGCCCAAGTATTGCTCCATTAGCAAAGCTAACGAATATGAGAAGCATCAGGAGAATGTTTGTATATCGATGGTTTTTCATGGAAATTGCCATCCATTTAATAAAACACGATCAAGACAATACAACAGCAGCAAAAACACAGGAATGACAAGCCAAACATATTTGGCGATGGCATCGATGCGGTGCTGATTTTGCTTATTTAGGTATTTTTTGGCATAAAAACTCACCATCAATGACAACGGTAGCATGGTTAACATTGCAACCAGCCAAAATTGCCATGCACCCTTATGTAGCACAGCCGATGAGCTGCCCAAATACACTCTTAGACAATTCATCGTCAATATATAAAGCTGCATAATGATGATGGTCGCCACCATGCGAAGGCGTGCATGTGCTTTGGTGATATTTACAATTCCTTTCATGAGTCATCCTAAATCATATTATAAGAAATACTATAACAAATTATCCTTTCATTCTCAATCAATACTCATTTTCGTTTTAGATTTTTGGCTAAATTAGCTAAAAATATTTTGATTTTATGCTAAAATCATCAAAAATTTTTCATCCATTACCATGCTAGAACTTCGCCACCTGCACATGCTCTCCACTTTGGCTCGTCATGGCTCACTTGCCACGACCGCCGATGAGCTCAACCTGACCGCATCCGCCATCAGCCATCAGTTAAAAGAGCTAGAAAGCTACTACGGCATCACGCTGGTCAATCGCCGCAGCCGCCCTGTCAGCTTTACGCCCGCAGGTCGTCTGATCTTGCAGCTGGCGGACAACATTCTCCCCCAAGTGGCTCGCACCAAATCCGACATCAAGCGGCTGGCACACGGTCAGGCAGGCAGCCTAAGACTGGCGAGCGAATGCCACAGCTGCTTTGATTGGCTGATGCCGATTTTAAATGTCTATCGTAAAGAGTATAGCGATGTTGAGCTGGATTTTGCCACAGGGTTTGAGCCAGAGCCGCATCAGATGCTCATCGATGGCGACATCGACCTACTCATCACGGCAAGCGATTTGCCGATAGATGATATTCATTATCAGCCCCTATTTACCTATGAAAGCCGACTGGTACTCTCGCCTGCCCATCGCTTAGCCAGCCACAGCACCATCAGCCCAAGCGACCTAGCAACAGAAACCCTAATCGCCTATCCTGTCGAACAAAAACGCCTAGATGTCATCGCCAAATTCCTAGAACCCCAAGGCATCGAGCCTAAGAGCATTCGCACCACCGAGCTGACCGCCATGCTCATTCAGCTGGTCGCTAGCGAACGGGGGGTGGCAGCCCTGCCTGACTGGGTAGCGGCAGAATACGAGAAAAAAGGCTGGGTGGTCAGTCGTCCTTTGGGTGATGGAGTGCATTGTCAGCTGTATGCTGCGGTGCGGTCAAGCAGTCTTAGCGTGGCGTATATGCGTGGTTTTTTGGCATTGCTCGATGACATCAAAAAACCCGCCCAGACCAAATAACCCACCCAAAGCGACACCACACGAACACCTGCGGGCTAAATTTGGCGAAATGGTTATATTTTTTAAATAAATGATAATACTGGTTTTATCACACAAACAATATAGTTAATTTGTCATCATCAATGATATAATAGCAACGCAACAAATGGACTTAGTTGCAAGCAGCAAATTCTATCGCTTGCAATGAAGCGAAACATTCGGTTGTAATCCCAACCACCCCATTCACTATTCTACGACATGATACATTGGAGTTTTTATGAGTAAATCTACCATCATCTACACCTACACAGATGAAGCCCCTGCCTTGGCAACCCATTCTTTATTACCAATCGTTCAAGCCTTTACCAAAAGTTCTGACATTGATTTTGTAACCAGCGACATCTCACTTGCTGCTCGTATCCTATCTCAGTTCCCAGAATACCTAAACCCAGAGCAACGCACCACCGACGCACTTGCTGAGCTTGGCGAGTTGGTTAAGCAGCCAGACGCCAATGTCATCAAGCTACCAAACATCTCTGCATCCATGCCACAGCTGCTAGCCACCATCAAAGAGCTACAAGGCGACGGCTACGCTGTGCCTGACTATCCAGCAGATGCTACCACCGATGAACAAAAAGACATTCAAGCTCGCTACGACCGTGTTAAAGGCTCAGCGGTGAACCCTGTACTGCGTGAAGGTAACTCTGACCGCCGTGCTCCAAAAGCGGTGAAAAACTTCGCCAAAAAATTCCCGCACTCAATGGGTGCATGGGGTGCTGACTCAAAAACTCATGTCGCCACCATGTCAGACAATGACTTTTTCCACAACGAAAAATCATTCACCGCACCTACTGCGATGAACGCCAACATCATCTTTACCGACACCGCTGGCAACCGCACCGAGCTACGCAAGCCAGTCGCACTACAAGCAGGCGAAGTGTTTGACGCCACCGTCATGAACAAAAACGCCCTAGTTGCATTCTTGGCTCGTGAAATCAAAGATGCCAAAGATAAAGGCGTACTGTTTAGCCTACACATGAAAGCCACCATGATGAAAGTCTCTGACCCCATCATCTTTGGTCATGCAGTCAAAGCATTCTTTGCCCCTGTCTTTGAAAAGTTCGGCAACGAGCTGACTGCTGTTGGCGTCAATGTCAATAATGGTCTGGGCAACCTATTTGCCAATCTAGAAAAACTAGACACCAATACTCGCACCGATGTTGAAACCTTGCTTGCCAAGTCATTCTATGAAGGTCCTAGCATTGCGATGGTTGATTCTAACAAGGGCATCACCAACCTACATGTACCAAGCGATGTGATCATCGATGCGTCTATCCCTGCGATGATTCGCACATCAGGTCGTATGTGGAATGCCGATGGCGAACTACAAGACACCAAAATCACCATTCCTGACAGCACCTATGCACCACTATATGAGACTGTGGTCGCATTCTGCAAGCAGCATGGTGCATTCGACCCAACCACCATGGGTACTGTACCAAATGTTGGTCTTATGGCTCAAAAAGCCGAAGAGTACGGCTCACACGACAAGACCTTTGAAATCAAAGGTGCTGGCAAAGTAGAAGTCATCGATGACGCTGGCAATGTACTGCTATCACACGAAGTACAAGACGGCGACATCTGGCGTGCCTGCCAAACCAAAGACGCCGCCATCAAAGACTGGGTACAGCTTGCAGTGAACCGTGCCCGTCTGTCAGACACGCCTGCGGTATTTTGGCTAGATGCCAACCGTGCCCACGATGCCGAACTCATCAAAAAAGTAAACACCTATCTTGGCGAGCTTGACACCGACGGTCTGGACCTACGCATTCTATCTATCGCTGATGCCACACAGTTCACGCTAGAACGCCTAAAAAACGGTCAAGACACCATCAGTGTAACAGGCAATGTGCTGCGTGACTACCTAACCGACCTATTCCCAATCCTAGAGCTTGGCACATCAGCTAAGATGCTGTCTATCGTACCTTTGATGAACGGTGGCGGCATGTTTGAAACAGGTGCTGGCGGTAGTGCTCCAAAACATGTTCAGCAGTTCAACGAAGAAAACCACCTGCGTTGGGACAGCTTGGGTGAGTTCTTAGCATTGGCAGTATCATTAGAACACACCGCTCAAAAAACTGGCAACGCCAAAGCTCAAGTATTGGCAGACACCCTAGATGCCGCCACCGAAAAACTGCTACTCAACGACAAGTCGCCAAAGCGTAAAGCAGGCGAGCTTGACAACCGTGGCAGCCACTACTATCTGGCAAAATACTGGGCAGAAGAGCTTGCCGCTCAAAGCACCGATGCCGCATTGGCAGCAGAATTTGCCCCCATCGCTAAGGCTCTATCAGAAAACGAAACCACCATCGTCAATGAGCTCAATGGCGTACAGGGCAAAGCGGTTGATACCAAAGGCTACTACGCTGCCGACCGTGATGTACTGACCGCTGCCATGCGTCCAAGCGAGACTTTCAATCGCATCATCGCACAGCTGTAAGTTCATCTTTCATAAAAAAATGCCATCTGCTTGGGTGGCATTTTTTGTTTATCAGACACAAAACCTTTATGAAAAAACACATCATCAGCCTTTGCGGCTATCTCATCGTATTTTTGATGGTGTATGGCGTGGTTAATTTTTGGCGAGCTCCCGTCATGCCACAGACACCACAGCTCGCCTACATCAGCCAAGAGCAGGCCAAAGTCGATGTCATCGCCCAAAGCCATCAACAGCCGATACTGCTCTACTTTTGGGGAACTTGGTGCGGTGTGTGCCAATTTACCACGCCTAATATCCAGCGGCTGCATCAAGCAGGCACACTCATTGTCTCTGTGGCGGTCAAATCGGACAGCACCGAAGCACTTCATGTCTATCTACAAGCCCATCAGTATGATTTTATCGTCATTGATGATTTGGCAGGCGACATCTTTGCTGATTGGCAGGGCAAAGCCGTACCGACTTTTGTCATCTTAAAAGATGGGCAAATCCAGCAAAGCTTTACAGGCTTTGCTCCACTTTGGCTTATCAAGGCTCGGCTGTGGCTTGCTCGCTCATGAGTGCTGGCATGATTTTATCCTGTGATGGGCTTGTGTTATAATATTTATTTGACTTTATCATTTTTTATTATTTAATTCTTTTTTTGACGGTTATTAACGCATGAATACCCCGACCCCCCAAGGCACACTCTTTATCATCACCGCCGCATCAGGCACAGGCAAGACCAGCCTTGTCAAAGAGCTATTAGCAACCACCGACAGTCTCAAAGTCAGCATCTCACACACCACACGAGAGCCTAGACCTGCCGAGACGGATGGTGTGCATTATCATTTTACCACCAAAGAGAGCTTTGAGCAGCTCATCAAAGATGGTGCATTTTTTGAATATGCCGAAGTCTTTGGCAACTACTACGGCACATCCAAACAAGCGGTTGATGAGCTGCTTCATCAAGGCATCGATGTCATCTTAGAGATTGATTGGCAAGGGGCATTGCAAGTCAAAGAAAAGTTTTCACAAGTAGTGATGATTTTTATCCTACCGCCAAGCAAAGACGCCCTAAAATCTCGCCTGTCCAATCGTGGGCAAGACAGCATTGAAGTCATCAACACCAGACTGGCAGGCTCTGTCCATGAGATGCAGCATTATCATCACTTTGATTATGTGGTCATCAATGATGATTTTAATCAGGCACTATCTGACCTACAAGCCATCATCACCGCAAGCAGACTGACACTCGCCAAACAGCAAAGCCGTCATCGCACACTCATCGACGCCCTACTGTCTGGCGACTGATGCTGCGTCTGGTCTTATTGGGGCTGTTGGCAGGGCTGTTTTTTAGTAGCACCTTTGTGTTAAATGAGCTGATGGCAAGTCAAGGCGGTCATTGGTTTTGGTCGGCAAGTGGTCGTTACCTGTTCGCTTGGCTGATTTTAAGTAGCATCATCCTGATAAAAGGCGGTATGAGCGAGTTTGTGGCTTTGGTGCGACTGCTGCACTCGTATTGGCGGTTTTGGGTGTTGGCTGGCGGTATCGGCTTTGGTGGTTTTTATTCATTGCTGTGTTTTGGAGCAGACCATGCCCCTGGCTGGCTGATTGCCACCGCATTTCAGTTCACCAGCGTGGCAAGCCTGATTATTCTGACGGCATTTGGCGAGAAATTGGGCAAACAAGTCATCACCACCAGTCTGCTTATCTTTACGGGCACACTGGTTGCCAGCTTTGGCGAAGGGGTGTTGGATAATGGCACTTC
This sequence comes from Moraxella sp., assembly GCA_030525825.1. GTDB lineage: Bacteria > Pseudomonadota > Gammaproteobacteria > Pseudomonadales > Moraxellaceae > Moraxella. Next base: position 68,684 of record JAUNDZ010000003.1, on the reverse strand, counting down.
GCTCGCACAAGTGTTGTTATTAGGCGGTCTGCCTGCTCTGATTGCAGGGTTTTGTTTGCCCATTGGCAATCAGCTGGTGTGGTACGCCACCGCCAAGCCAAATGGCGATAACGCTCTATTACGCACCATGCCACACATCTCATCAGCCTTGATGGGCAGTGCCTTGAATAAAGTATGGCTTTTGACCACAGGCTCACTGCCTTTTTGGCTCGTGCTAGGCATCATCACCGCACCGACAGCACCAAGCACGATGCAGATGTTTCATACATTCTTAGTGGCCTTGCTGTCAGGGATGATTGCCACTTGTATTTTTATCTTTGCTCGCAGCAAAGCCAGTACAGGTGGTCAGATTGCCGCCATCGATGCCACACAAGCCAGCGAGATGATTTTTGCCATCATTGGTGGCATGGTGCTGCTCGGCTCACCTTTGCCGTCTGCCGTCAGTCTGATTGGCGTATTGATGGTGATGGCAGGCTTGATTTGCTTTGCCAGTATGCAATCCTAACTGTTTTGAAATTTACCCATGCCAGTACTAACCCCAGAATTGATGATTTACCTGCTTGACATGGTGGGCATCATCGCCTGCTCCATCGCAGGGACGACCCTAGCCCTGCACCGCAAGTTTGACTTTTTTGGCTGTATTTTGGTGTCTATGGTCAATGCCATCGGTGGTGGCACCATTCGTGATGTCATGCTTGACCGCCATCCGCTGTTTTGGATGACGGATTTAAATTATGTCGTCGTCATCACGCTGACATCGCTCATCTGTCAGGTGTTTTTTAGTTATTATCAAAAGATTGATTGGACGCTTAGATTCTTTGATGCGATAGGCTTGGCAGCTTTTAGTGTCATTGGGTTGAAAGTCGGGCTGTCCTTTGGTGTGCATCCGCTGATTGCGGTGATGATGGCGGTATTGACCAGCATCGCAGGTGGCATCATGCGAGACATGATTTGCAATGAAATCCCCCTAGTGCTACAAAAAGAAATCTACATCAGTGCCAGCATCATCGGCTCGCTAGTGTACTTTGTCTTGGGGCATTTGGGCGTCATCAGCAGCATTCAAGATACCGCCACCTTAGCCATCATCTTTGGCGTGCGAATGCTTGCCGTGCGTTTTGATTGGCATCTGCCGTCCATTCGCCTGCGATGATTTGATGGTTTTATCAGATTGCCAAGCTGATAAATGTTGTCATTGATAAAAAACCTGCCCATGCGGCAGGTTTTTTATGGTTCAGGCTTTTTAGTCGTCAAGCCATCACAGATAACGCTCCACAATTTCTGCCATCAGCTTGATGTGCAACTCATCGGTGTTAAGTGCAGGGATGTACTGATAGGATTTACCACCTGCGTTCATGAAGTTATCACGATTCTCCACAGCAAGCTCTTCTAAGGTTTCAAGGCAGTCGGCACTAAATGCAGGGCTTAGCACCTGTACAGACAACCCTTGACTGCCCCACTCGGTCAATAGCTCATCGGTGTAGGGTTTGAGCCACTCTTGGGCTCCAAAGCGAGACTGGAAACTTATCGCCCATTCGTCATTATTAAGCCCAAGCTCGCTTGCCACCAGCACCGCCGTGCGACGGCATTGCTCAGCATAGGGGTCGCCTTTATCCGCATAGGGCTTAGGAATGCCGTGAAAACTCATGAGCAGCCTGTCCGCTCGCCCATGCTTCTCCCAGTGCCTTTGGATACTCTCAACCAGTGCTTGTATGTACAAAGGGTGGTCATGATAATCTTTGGTGAATTGTACGGCAGGCATATTTCGCTCACGCATACAATACTGTGCCACTTTATCAAACACCGCCCCTGTGGTCGTGGCAGAGTACTGCGGATACAAAGAAAAGACGATCAAATCATCATAGCCTTTATCTTGCAAATCCGCCATGACCGCCTTAATGTTGGGGTTGCCGTAGGTAGTGGCAGCAAATACAGGGATGTATTTGCCTTCGTCAGACAGCTTTTGTTCTAGCTGTCTTGCCTGTGCCTTTAAAATCGCAAGTAGGGGCGAGCCGTCAGCCGTCCACACGCTCTCATAAGCGTGAGCCACTCGTTTGGGACGAGTGGTGAGAACAAATAAGTTTAAAATGATTTGCCAAATCAGTGGCGGAATTTCAATCACTCGTTTGTCGGACAAAAACTCACGCAGATAGCGACGCACCGCCTGCGGGGTCGGCTCATCTGGCGTGCCTAGATTGACAAGTATAATGGCTGTTTTCATGGGTAATATAATGATATTTATGATTTGGTTTGATGAGTTTGTGCGTTATGATGATTGGCTAGTGTATCATTTTTTGCCAAAAATAGCAGTTAATTTGTATCAATAATTTGCTTTGATTTAATAAAAAAATCGCTCATCTGCACAAGATACCAATAAATATCGTTTACTTGCCATTTTTGTTGTTATATAATAACAAGCAATATTGACTTTTTTATTAGGATAATTCATGAGTATTTTTGCACAACCACTCTGGCGACCTGCCGCCATCTTGACCACCGCCCTTGCCCTGACCGCTTGTGGTGATGACAAGCCTGCCGACACCGCCACCAATACCGCCACGCCTGCCATCTCTGACAAGGCTCTGACGGTCGTTACCCCTTGGGAGATTACCAATGCCGACCCCAACACATCAGGATTTGTGTATCAACGCATGGGCATTGGTGAGACCTTGGTCGATGTGGACGATAAGGGCAATCTTGCCCCCGCCCTTGCCCAAAGCTGGCAGAGCAATGATGGCGGTAAGACTTGGACATTTACCCTGCGTGATGGCGTAACCTTTCACGACGGCACGCCCATGACCGCCAAAGAAGTGGTGAACAGCCTAACCAACACCCTAAATAAGCCCACCGCCTTAGAAAGTGCAGGGATTAGCCTAGTTAAGGCTGTCGATGACAAGACGGTTGAGATTGTGCTTGCCGAGCCTTTGACCACCCTGCCGTCCTATCTGGCACACAGCAGTGCCATCATTCTAGCCCCAAGCTCTTTTGATGACAAAGGCGTCGCCAAAACCATCATCGCCACAGGGGCATATCAAGCCGACAAAATCGAACCACCCCAAAAGATGGAGCAGTCCGCCTACGCCAACTACTGGGGCGATAAGGCTCACATCAGTCGCATTACTTATCTTGCCAACTCTCGCAGCGAGACACGCACCCTGCTTGCCGAAAGTGGCGATGACCATCTGGTCTATACCCTAGATGCCGCCAGTCTAAAACGCCTACAAGCCAACACCGACCTACAAGTCGCCACCGCCACACTGGCTCGCACCATCGCCATCAAGATGAACATCGCCCATCCGCTCTTTGCCGACAAGACCACCCGTCAAGCACTCTCGGACGCCATCGACCGTGAAGCGATTGCCAAATCGGTGCTACGCATTGGCGATGCGGCTGCCTACGAGCTGTTGCCACCGATGTTCGGCTCTTGGCAAGCAGGGGCGAGTAAATCCACGCCCGATTATCCTGCCATCAAAGCCAAACTGCTCGCCAATGGATTTAGCGAAGGGGCGGACGGTATTTTACAAAAAGACGGTAAGCCATTTAGCGTAACGCTCATCACTTTTTCTGACCGCCCAGAGCTGCCACTCATCGCCACCACCCTACAAGACCAATGGCGTAAAATCGGCGTGGGCTTACAGGTGAGCGTCGCCAACTCATCAGAGATTCCAAAGGCTCATCAAGACGGCTCGCTACAACTGGCACTCTACGCTCGTAACTACGGCAACACCCCCGACCCGCTAGCATCCCTACAAGAAGACCTGTCGCCCAAAGGCAGCGACTGGGGCGTGATGAATTACCAAAACCCAACCCTAACCGACGCCCTGCACGCCATCGCCACCACCGATGATGACACCAAGCGTGAAGCACTTAAAAAACAAGTCGCCCAGATTCTCGTGGACGAGCGACCACTCATTCCTGTGGTCTATTATCAGCAAAGTGCCGCCGCTCATAAATCACTACAAGGCTTAACGCTCGACCCCTTTGAACGCAAATACAACCTAAACTTGTTAAAGTGGTGATGGTTTAATTTAAAAAAAACCGCCTTTTTGGGTAAGGGCGGTTTTTTATTATTGACAAAAAACTGTAATCAAAAACCGATGGTAATTCGTTTTTGATTAATTTATGGCGACCCCAACAGCTGTAATAAATATTTGGCAACATCATCATGAAATAGCATCATGCCACTGGTGCAAATGCAAGAAAATACAATCGCTGACCAACTGCCCAAAGACAATCCCCATCTGGGTAGCCATTTAAAGATAAGAAAATAAGCAGGCAATAGACATAATAGCCCTGCAATAATTAAAGAAAATCCTTCTAAATGATTGATGATAATACCATCCATCTCCACTCCACAATCAAAATTCGTTAATCGTCCATACCTTATTTCATCAGCTTATCATCTTATATCTGTTTTGGGCTGTACTAGATTTGAGTGGTTGATACAAAAGCAATTAAATTACTCATATCAAGAGTATTGTGGCTTTTGTAACCACTAGTATGGACAATACCGTCAGGTCTGATTTAATTGCGATTGTGGCAATAGACATTAGGACATATTTTGTTTCTTTTAGCACAGGCAGTATAAACACTGCCATTGCGTTTTATCAACCAAATACGACTGTTAGTCATTAGCAATACAACCCTGTTTGGCTTTGCAAATACCACAAAAGCAACTCTCATTGAACTTTACTTCATTGCCAAACAAGGTGCGAGCCTCAAGATGAGATTACCCCCTCCCTACCATAAGTTAAGATTTTGCAGCAAATCAATGATGAACCAGCTATTATCTCAAGTACAAAATTCAGGTGGTCTTTTTGTACTTTTTTACTTAATTTACAATAAGTTAGTTTCATATTTTAAGTATGACATGATAGCCAATCCATTACAGCTACAAATTTAATCATACAAAAGCCCTAAACACTTTTGGTTTTATTAAACTATTTTTCAATATTAAACTCATCCACCTTAATTACTTGACGCTTTTCATTCTTGCTTAGATCGCCAAAGACCTGATAAATCTGAGCATTCAAAACCCGACCATTGATGGTGTAGACAGCGAAATTCTGAATGGTATTATCACGATAGTTGCCAATATTCTCCTCAAAACGCTTACTTCTTTGAGGCTGAAACCCTACTTCAAATAGACTATTGTAATGCTCAAGCTGAGATTGAGTCAGCCAATTTAGGCGAGGGCGAATTTTATGAATATGACTCAAAGGTCGGTCGTAGATGATGTCATAAGACTTTGTCCCAGCAGTATTTGGCACCATGAAAATCGTTCCTTTAGGATCGTGAAAAGTCTTAATATTATTGCCATTGTAGCTATACTTAACATCTTCAATTTTGGCATTGACAAAACTTTCAGCACTTAAAGCATAACTTAATGGCTTAGTACGAGAATAGACATGATCATGACCTTGCAATGCCAAATCCACGCCTAGCTCATCAATGGTTTGCATAAATTCATCACGCACCTTTTGAACTTCTAGATCTTGCAATGAATGATACCCCTTAGAAAACAGGGGTTTGTGATAGGTCAAGATTACCCATTGAGCACCATTTTCACGAGCTTTTTTAACATCCTCTTTAAGCCAATTCATTTGCTCAAAACCAATAGCTTTTTTATCAATATTTTTATAGTCATTGGTGTTTAAAACAACAAAGTGTGCATTATTATAGGTAAATGAATAATAAGAGCCACCATCTATCTTGCCTGCACTATCCACATTAAAGTGGTCATTAAACTTATTTAAAAACAACTCTCTACTATTAATACCAAATTCATCATGATTTCCCGCCACAGGAACCAAACTCATTTTAAGCAGCCCTTGTTGGGATTTGGACATCAAATCAATCCACTCATCCTCCGCCTCAGCCAGCTCTACAAAATCTCCTGTATGCAATACAAAATGAGCATCAGGCTTGATTTTTTGTGCTTGGTTTAGCGTGTCAGCAGCATAGCGAGCTTCATTATTAATATGTTCATTGTAGTAGGCATTTTGGGTATCGGTATATTGAATAAAACTAAACCCATCTTCTTTTGTACCAGCAGTTTTAAATTGACCAACCGAACTCCAATTACCTTGATTGCCTACTTGATAATAATAAATAGTATTTGGTTTAAGACCTGTGGCATGCACCTTGTAGACAGCCTCCACTGCCTTAATCACATCGACGCCCGTACGCTCATTCGTTTTAGCTTCGTCTTTGGGGAACCATGGAGCATTTTTATGTTGATCAGTAAAATAGCCCTTAATCTCGCCAGTATCATCGTCATAACGCTTGAAAATAAAAAAACCTTTTTTATCCCGCTCAATATAATGACTTTCTACCATATCTGTTTGAGCATCAAAAAACACGGGATTTTTCATGTCTTTTCGGGTGGATATTTTAACTTTGGCATCAGCAAAAACATCAGAGGTAAACCAGTTAAATGCTCTCTGTGTAGCAGGATCCCCCTTGATGGTACTCGTAATACGATTGGGTTTATTATTTTTTACAAGTGGTGCAACAGCAGGTTTGATTAAGGCATTATCATGGGCAACTTTGGTGGTTTGGTCGTTACGATGAGCCTGGGTCGTTTGTGGATTTGGATTTAAGATCACATCATTAGCAAATCCAAGCGATGCAATAGATAGGCACAAACTGGCGAGTAAAAATTTTTGAAACATGCAATTATCCTTAATTGAAATATTTAGGGTATTAATCACAAAAAATTATAACACAAAGCAGTGAGTCAAGATAACAATTTTCTTATAAGTAATCCCATTATGTATAGAAACTTTACATTTTTTAAAATATGTAAACAAATTTTATAAATTTTGTTGCTAAAACCTAAAAGGTTGAATATACTATCGTAAAAATTTTGATTTAGCCAAACTAGCAAATCACTCATTTTTAGCCAATTTTAGCCATCTTGATTGCTGATTAACACAAGGAGTTTTTTATGAAGCATACCATGTTATATATTACCATCGGTTTATCCTTGATAAGTACCGTTGCCCATGCCGACCCAAAGATTTCAGGCAAGCTTAGAATGGAGCTACTACACGAATCTCAAAAAATTGAATCTACTCGTCTATCAAATGGGGCTGTTAGCAATAGCAAAGACAGTGGACGCACCAATCTTTATGCACCAGGCGAAATTAAATTCTCAGCCACTCAAAAAATTGACGACACATGGACGACTCGTTATTCTCTAACCTATTTGACAGATTTGGATGGTGATGGCGGAAAAAACTTTCGCCCTGGTACCACTTATATCAGTCTGGAACATAAAGATTACGGTCGTATGAGATTTGGCAGAATGACCACTCCAGAGGATGAAGTGGTGGATGTGGCTGTATCCTATTCTGGTCTCATGGGTGCTGGCAAGCCCTTTACCAACTCAGGATTTCGCTCCAACAACGCCATCCAATACTACTCACCTTACTTTATGCATAGTAAAGATGGAAGCAGAACTCGAGTCAAGCTTCATTATGGCATGGATGAAAACACAGAAGACACAAACATCCGTGCATACACCAAAGATAGTCCTTACAGAAGACAGGATGTAAAAAGAGATGCAGCAGTCGCTCAAATCATGCGTACGGGTGGCAAGGTAGAATGGGGTGCTTCATACACTCACGCAGGAGATGAATTAAAAGCCATATCAGGCATGGTGGCGTATAATGGTGTCGATTGGCGTGTTGCGGCATCTGCTAGAAAAGCAGACTACGGCACAGCAGATGATGAAACCGGCTTCTTTATATCAGGGGTATATCAACCAGCTAAAGATTGGAATGTGTATGGTCAAGTTGGTCATGTGGAAAATTATGCAGGGCAAGGCTTTGGTGTTCGCTCTACCGACTATACCGTAGGTGCTATCGGTGTTTCCAAGGATTTTCGAGTATCCAATGGTCGTGCTACCGCCTATGTAGAAACAGCCATAGAAAAGTTAAAATTCCTACAGCCAAATTCTAGACAAACCAGACTAAGCACTTATGAAAATGAGGAAATAATTGGTCTTGCCGCAGGGGTAGAATACAGGTTCTAACCCTCATTAATAAAAAAACCACCTCTAATGGTGGTTTTTTTATTAATGAGGGTTAATACTCACAAAATCAGCATCAATCTTGCCATCATTCTCCATCTGTAAGACGCTTCATTAAAGCATCAGGCTTGGGCTTTCTACCCATGAAATCTACATACATATCCATAACATCTTCTGAGCCACCCTTGCTTAAAAATTTATCCACATAGGCACGGCTAACTTTTTTGTTAAAGATACCTACTTTTTCAAAGTGTGAGAACACATCAGCAGACAATACATCACTCCAAAGATAGCCATAGTAACCTGCAGCATAACCACCCGTAAAGATATGACTAAAACTATTAAGCGAGCGTACATAGCTAGGTTCACGAACAACCGATACATTTTGCTGAATCTCCTGATGAATGCGATTAATAAAGTCTGGCTCATTAGGGTTATATTCATTATATAATCTCAAGTCAATAAGTCCATATTCAATCTGACGCATGGTGCTACGAGCCATCATATAATTTTTAGTGGCATTGGCTTTTTGTATCAGTTCTTTTGGCAGAGCTTCCCCTGTCTGATAATGCCCTGAAAACAGTGGCATAACCTCCTCTTCCCAAGCATAGTACTCCATAAATTGACTAGGAAACTCCACCGCATCCCTAGGAACCTTAGTGCCTGCAACCGCTGATACATCAACCTTAGTGATAATCTCATGCATAACATGGCCAAATTCATGAAATAGCGTCAACACATCATCTTGGCTAAGCAATGCCACACCATCACTAGGCGGGGTAAAGTTGCACACTAAGACAGTAACAGGTTTAATAATCTTACCACTTGCATCTTTGCGTCTACTAATAATATTACTTTTCCATGCACCACCTTGTTTGCCTTCACGAGCATACAAGTCTACATAGGTTGAGCCAATATGCTCGCCTTTCTCGTTAAATAGCTCAAAGAAACGAACCGTCTCATGCCAAGCAGGCACCCCCATCTTTTCCTTAATAGTAACCCCAAACAAACGACGATTAACCTCAAATACTCCTGACAAAACCTTGGCGATAGGAAAGTAAGAACGCATTTCTTCTTGATCAAAATCATACAAGTCTGTTTTTCTCTTATTAGCTATATAATGAAAATCCCACATTTGTGGATCACTAATACCCAATTTTTCTTTGCCGTAGGAAATAAGTTCATCCATTTGAGCTTTAGCAATGCCTCTAACTTTAGCAATCATACCCTGATAAAAACCCATCACCTCCCGAGGGGTTTTTGCCATACGATTTTCCAAAGCATAATGAGCATAGTTTTTATACCCCAAGATTTTTGCTCTTTCGTATTGTAGTGCTAAAATCTCATTCATATTGGCATAGTTGTCATATTTACCTACATCATCTGCCATATCAGAGGCTCTAGTTTCATAAGCACGGTAGAATTTCTCTCTAAGCTCACGATTATCGGCATTTTCAAAAATAGCGAATGCATTGGCAGTAGTAAGCATAAAGCGATAACCATCTTCACCTGCCTCTTTAGCACTATTTTGAGCAACTTCTAGGATGGATTGCGGAATGCCTGCTACCAAAGCAGAATCCGTAATAGTCATTGCCCATTTATTGGCATCTATAACATTATTAGAAAACTGACTGCGCACTTTACTCAAACGATCTTCAATCTGAGCCAAGCGAGCCTTATCATCGACAGACAAGCCCACACCAGAGCGTTCAAAGTCTCTAATTTGGTTATCAATAGCCTTTTTTTGAGCGGCATTGTAACGACGATATTCTGGACTGGATTTTAAACGCTTAAAGCATGCATAAACCTCTTCATTCATGCCGTACCAACTATTAAATGCACTTCGATGTTTTCTAGCATCATCGTAGGCTTGTCTAATTTGATCAGAATCAGCAAGCGCATCTAGGTCGCTAACAATACTCCAACTAAAAGAACGATACGCCTGCAACTCCTCGAGTGGTTGATAGAAGTTTTTCCAAGTAGGGTTTGCTTGTTTGCAAAGTTCTTCAGTGATTCTTTTGCTTTCCTCCATGATAAATTTGATGGCAGGTTCGATATGATGGGGTTTAATGGCGGGATAGTTGGGTAAATCATTAAACTGTAAAATAGGGTTAGAGCGAAGCTCATCAGGGACATAAAATATAGCTTCACGAGCAAAACTCATATTAGGGAGCATGGTTGCAAAAATACTAGCTCCTGTCAGCTGTAAAAAATGACGACGATTCATAGACTTTCCTTGAATGGTTGATATTAGCAAACACTATTGTAACAAAAAATCTTAAAAAGCAAATAGAACAACTGGATTTTTTATACTCAATCCCATCTCTCAACTTAAAATCATCTTAAATCGCACTAGTAAGCTAACAAATTATTCATCAGCCTTGGAAATACTCCTATTCAACCTAAATTCTACACCATCTCCAAAACAATACTTGTATTGGATCATACCTTTTAATTTTTAGAAAACCTACTGTTGATATTGTTTCGATTAAAAATAAGACTGACAACACTTAAAAATTGGTTGTTTTTTAATAATTTTTCACTTATGATATTGATGTATTTAATTTATGATACTGGAGGGTATTATGAAATTGGTGAAACTTAGCTTGAGTGCTTTGGGCTTGTTCGCTTGCACAGCTTATGCCGATGATTGTGTCAAGGCTATTGAAAACATGGATAAAAAAACGGTGGTTTCCGCTTGCCAAAAAATACTGGATGCAAACCCCCAAGACGCCACTACCCAGTATCGTACTGGTGTGGCTTACGACTTAACTGGAGATTATAAAAAAGCAATTGAATATTACATAAAATCCGCTGAACAGGGCAATGATAAAGCTCAATATAATCTCGGTACACTATATTATAATGGCGAAGGCACAACAAGAGATTATGCTAAGGCCTTGGAATATTATACCAAATCTGCCGAACAGGGCAATCCTGAAGCTCAATTTAACCTAGCTGTTATGTATCGCTATGGCGAGGGTGTTAGCAAGGATAAAGCAACCGCCAAAGTTTGGTTTGGTAAAGCTTGTGATAGTGGCATCAAAGAAGCTTGCTCACGTCGCTAAACCAGAAAGATCATTTGGATAAAAGTCATTACTATATTAAGTAATGACTTTTTTTTATAAAGCAACCATAGCATTATAAATCTTACACCATATCTCAGTACTTTAGGTTGATTTGAGCATAGAATACAATCGAGCGATTTTTTTAGGTTTTTTGCTTGGTTTGTAAAACTGGTGTAAAATACGATCATTTCGGCAAATCTTTGTCTCAAATTTAATGCAGAGCGGTCAAGATTTTTTCTTTCTTTACTTTTTTCCCCAACACCCTTTATAATACGCACCAATTTTACAATATAACATAACTCCCAAATCATGCTACGCCTACTCACTTCACGCCTTATTCAGCTGCTGCTCGTCATCTGGTCGGTCGGTACGCTAACCTTCATTCTCATGCGAAGTCTACCAGGGGACATGGCGTATCGCATCGCCGCTTCTCGCTATGGCTACGACCAAGTCAATACCAGCTCTGCCGATGCCGTACGAGCCGAATTGGGGCTGGATTTGCCGTGGTATGAGCAGTATCTGGCGTGGTTTTGGGATTTACTGCGGGGCGATTTGGGCAACTCACTGGTGAGTGGGGCGAGCGTATGGCAGGAGATTGCCCATCAGTTTGGGCATACGCTGTCTTTGGCGGTGGCCGCCCTTGTCCTATCGCTCATCATCGCACCGCCCATCGGCATCTTATCCGCCCTGCGACCCAATGGCATCTTTGATAAGGCTGTACTACTCATAGCCACCTTGCTCCGCTCTGCCCCTGCATTCATCATCGGCGTGCTACTCATCACCGTCTTTGCCGTGCAGTTAAAATGGCTGCCTGCCATCGGCTACGGCAAGACCGAGCATTTTATCCTGCCTGCCTTGACGCTGGCACTGGGGCTATCGGCGGTGTCGGTGCGTGTGGCTCGTAATGCCACCGTGTCGGTGCTTAATTCGCATTTTTATGAATTTGCTCATTTAAAGGGGCTGACTCGCTGGCAGGCGTTTTATCGGCACGGCATCAGAAACATCGCCATTCCCATCGTCGCTTATCACGGCGTGCAGTTTATTTATCTGATTGAAGGGATGGTGATTGTGGAGAGCCTATTTGCGTGGCCGGGCATCGGTCATGCCTTAGTTCACGCCATCATCGCCAGAGACATTCCGATGATACAGGGTTCGGCACTTGTCATGGGGGCGTTATTTGTGGTGCTAAATGGCATGGTTGATGTGCTAAATCGCCTCATTGACCCACGCTATCAGGCTTAAAGGGGCTACTTATGAATATTTTAAAAAAATTAACCCTAGGGCAAATCATCGGTTTTGTCATTTTGACCGCCCTACTTGCCTTTGCCTATATCAGCCCACTACTTCGCCCCTATGACATGGCACTACAAAACCTTGATGTGATATTATCATCGTCAAGTGCCAGCCACCCTTTTGGTACTGACCATCTGGGGCGTGATATGATGGCTCGCCTTGCTGCTGCCATTCGCTTATCGTTTTCGCTCATTGTCATGTCGGTGGGGGTGTCGCTCATCTTTGGACTGGGATTGGGACTGCTTGCAGGGATTTTTGGGGGCGTGATTGATAAGGTCTTAGGTTTTGTGTGTGATTGTATCATGGCACTGCCAGGTTTGATATTTATCCTACTGTTTGCTTCCATCGCCCCAAACAGTTTTTGGTCGCTGTATCTTGGGGTGTCGCTTGTCATGTGGGTGGAGTTTTTTAAGATGACTCGTGCCATGAGTATGATCCTACGAGATGCCTCAGAAGTGCAGGCGAGTACGCTCATGGACATGGGGCTGTGGTACATCATCAAACGCCACTATCTGCCACGCCTTGCCCCTGTGATGTGGACGCTCATGGCTTTTGGGGCGGGCAATGCGGTACTTGCTCTTGCCACGCTTGGCTTTGTCAATGTCGGACTGCGACCGCCCACTGCCGAGCTGGGTCTTATGATGACCGAGCTGTTTCCTTATTATTATGAAGCTCCGATGGTGTTCTTTTTGCCGATTATCACGGTGTTTTTGTTGGTGCTGTCTTTTCAATTATTATCAGGCAAACAGGACTAAATCATGAACCACGACACAAACAAAGAGCAATCAGACAAAATTCTCATTAAAATCAAAAACTTATCAGTTCATACCAAAGATGGCACCATATTGGTTGAGCCTGTGAGCCTTGCCATCAAAGCAGGGCAAAATTTAACGATACTCGGCGAGACAGGTTCAGGCAAAAGCCTACTTGCCCAAGCGGTGATGGGAGCGTTGCCTGATGGCTTGATGGTCAAAGGGCAAATCATCATCGATGGCAAGGTGTATCATGATGGCGAAGGCAGATTGGATGCCGCCAAATTTCGCTCCCTATGGGGCAGGCAGCTTGCCATGCTCCCCCAAGAGCCTGTGCGTTCGCTCGACCCTACGATGACGGCACTTGGTCAAGTGGCAGAGAGTTTAGAATTTGTCAAACAGCTTACCAAAGCTACCGCCAAAGCACAAGCGACACAAGCCCTAGACACCCTAGCCCTAAGCCACGCCACACACCATTATCCGCATGAGTTGTCAGGCGGTATGGCACAAAGGGTATCTTTTGCCAGTGCCACCGTCAGTGGGGCAAATATGGTCATCGCTGATGAGCCGACCAAAGGACTTGACCACAAAAACAAGCTCATCGTAGCCGATATGCTCGCTCAAGTCGCCAAAGCTGGGGGCTGTCTGCTCACCATCACGCATGATATTGAAGTGGCAAGCCGTTTAAGTGGCGACAATGATCTGATGATGGTCATGAAAAAAGGCAAACTTCTAGAACAAGGCTACGCCACAGATGTACTAAACCATCCCAAATCCGACTACGCCAAAGAGCTGATGAGTGCCAACCCTGCCACATGGGTCAAGGGCGATACGCCCACAAGCGACAAGCCACTATTAACCTTAGATAATGTGGCTATCAGTCGTGGCAAAAAAGAGCTGTTCTCGGGGCTAAATCTCACCTTATGTGAAGGGCAAGCGGTGGGGCTGATTGGCGATAGCGGTATCGGCAAAAGCTCGCTGGGCGATATGATTTGTGGACTGATAAATCCATCTAAGGGCAGCATGACTTGGCACACCAAACCTGCCCGCCACCAAGTCCTAAAACTCTACCAAGACCCACCATCAGCATTTGCCGCAGGCGTAACGCTTGGCACGCTCATCGACGATGTGGTGAGACGCCACCGTCTTGATAAAAACGAAATCGCCCCACTCATGGACGCCTTAGGGCTGCACCCAGACCTACTTCATCGCACCTCCGATGGTGTGTCTGGCGGTGAGCTGCAACGCATCGCCATCATGCGTGCCTTGATGATGAAACCCGTGCTACTGTTCGCCGATGAAGTTACTAATCGCTTAGACCCCATCACCCAAAAAACCACGCTTGATTTACTCACTAAGGCGTGCCACGCCCAAAACTGCACGCTCATCATGGCCAGCCACGACCATGAGCTGACACGGCATTATTGTGATGTGGTGGTGGATTTGGGGGAGTATGCAGGTCCTACTGGGCAGTCATAGCAAGCCAAACCCCAACCACCAACAAAACTAGCCATCAGTATCATACGCCGATGATGGCTGGTTTTTTTTGTGATTGCACCTTTATTTACTCTTTGTACGGCATTTATCATCGCTGTCTGATAATTAGCCAACACATTTTTATACCCAGCATAACCAAGCATTCAGTCCGCCATCTTGCCACCAATTAAGGTTGTCATCTGTCCATTTAAGCTACCGATTAGCATTGATTAAAAGTCAAACAAAATGCTACAATAACCCTTTTTTAATCCATCGCAAAAAACAAACAAAAACGGATAATTTTCGTGCAACATCACAGCCAAGCACCCCATCTTGACCCGACTTCTGTGGGCATTGTAACACCTCAGACCTTGCATTTTGATGAGCCACTACGCCTAGAATGCGAGCGAGTGCTGTCATCATTTGAGCTTGTCATCGAAACTTATGGTACGCTGAATGCCGATAAGTCCAACGCCATCTTAATCTGTCATGCCCTATCAGGCTCGCACCACGCCGCAGGTTATCACAGTGAGACCGACACCAAAGCTGGCTGGTGGGATAATCTTATCGGCAACGGCAAGGCGATAGACACCAGTCGCTATTTTGTGGTCTGCCTAAACAACATCGGCTCCTGTCATGGTTCGACAGGACCGACATCCATCAACCCTGCCACAGGGCAGATTTGGGGGGCGGATTTTCCACTCATCACCATCAAAGACTGGGTAAAGACCCAAGTCATGCTCTCTGACCGCTTAGGCATCGATAAATGGCACGCCATCGTGGGAGGCAGTATGGGCGGTATGCAGGCACTACAATGGTCGGTGGACTACCCTGACCGCTTATCTCGTGCCGTCATCATCGCAAGCACCCCTAAGCTCTCCGCCCAAAACATCGCCTTTAATGAAGTGGCTCGCCAGTCTATCTTATCCGACCCTGATTTTCATGACGGCTGGTACTTAAAGCATGGCACTTATCCTAGGCGTGGACTCATCCTTGCTCGCATGGTCGGACACATCACCTATATTACCGAAGAGGCGATGAAAGCTAAGTTTGGGCGGGATTTAAAGTCAGGAAAATTCATGTACGGCTTTGATGTGGAGTTTCAAGTAGAGAGCTATCTGCGTTATCAAGGCGAGCGGTTTAGCCAAAACTTTGACGCCAACACCTATCTACTCATGACTAAGGCACTAGACTACTTTGACCCCACACGAGACTATACGCCTGATGATTTGGACGAAAAAGAAGCACTTAAACAGACCCTAGCTCGCACCCAGTGCAAATTTCTCATCGTCTCATTCACAACCGATTGGCGATTCTCCCCTGAGCGTTCGGTGGAGATTGTGGACGCTTTGATGGCAAATGATAAGCTTGTCAGCTTTGTCAATGTTGATGCACCGCATGGGCATGACTCGTTTTTGTTTGACATCGACCGCTATACCAGTGCCGTGCGTGGCTTTTTAAATGCCCCTGTCATTCACTCTCACAGACCAAGCGGTCAAAGCATGACCCCCGATGAGATTTCAAAACTGGCAAGAGCCTAGCCTAAGTTTTGCTTTTTTAAATTCGCATTTTTTAAATTTTTTAAATTTAACTTAATTTTAACCACAAAAAATCATGAACATAGACCATCAATTAGCCGAAAACTGGATCGCACACGGTGCCAAAGTCCTAGACTTAGGCTGTGGCGATGGCACGCTATTGGCTCACTTGCATGAGCGTCTGGGCGTGTCAGGCTATGGCTTAGAGATTGACCCTGATAAAATCAATCAAGGCATCGCCAAGGGACTCAACATCATCGAACAAGACCTAAATGACGGACTGTCTCGCTTTGCCGATGACAGCTTTGACACGGTCGTCATGGCTCGTGCCTTACAAGCGGTCAAAAACCCCCAAGATTTGCTCAATGACATGCTGCGTGTTGCCAAGTTTGGCATCGTTACCTTTCCTAACTTCGCCTACTGGCAAAACCGCATCTATCTGGGCATCAAGGGCATCATGCCGATGAGCGAGACCCTACCACATCAGTGGTATAACACGCCCAACATTCATCTGTGTACCTTTAAGGATTTTGAGCGTCTGTGCCACGATAACGACATTCGCATTCTTGATACCGTCGCCCTATGGGACAACCCAAACCCCAAAATCCCCGCCTTCATTCGTGATAGAGCGGTCAAAAAAGCCCCCAACCTGCTAGCTGATGTGGCGGTGTATCGTATTACCAAGCTCAAAGGCTAACCATTTGCCCCTGCTTTGATTTATTCATTGAGTTTTTGGGCATAAAATGCTAAGATATGGTATTGTTTCGTCTTGGAGTTGTTATGAAAATCCTAAAAATTGCCCTACTTTCTGCCACGCTTAGCACCGCAGTAGTGAGCCACGCTCAATCATCGAGCAGTCAATTTGAAAGCATGGACATCAACAGCTTAACCGCCAAAGCCGCTCAGGGCAACCATCACGCACAGTTTTTCCTAGCAAAACGCCTACAAAAAGGTGAAGGCGTCGCCAAAGATGCCAGCCGTGCCGCATACTGGTACACTCGTGCCGCCGAACAAAACGCTTCTCCCGCTCAGCTGAACCTAGGTCTGATGTATCTGCGTGGCGAAGGCGTCAAAGCCGATATGGGTGAAGCACGCAAATGGCTCGAAAAAGCCGCCCACCTAGGCGATAACCGAGCCAGTTACGCCCTTGCCATGCTGGACGAGCGAGAAAAACGCCTTGTCGATGCCTACAAATGGTACGACCTATCCACACGAGATGGCATGCTCGACCAAAACATCAGAAACAAAGCCCAGGCAAAAATCGGTCAGCTTGCTCTAAACCTATCATCAAAAGACATCGAAAAAGCCAAAAACAACGCCAACAATTGGTTTCAAAGCAAGTGATTTTTATCACACAGCCGCATAAAAAAAGACCGCCACTATCAACGGCGGTTTTTTGTTGTTTGTATTGTCAAAGCCATCAAAATAGCTCCCCCTGCCCCACTGGTGTCGGCACTTTCACCACAAAACCCCGTTCACTTAATTTTTCTTTTAATATCAATATATTATAAAACGAATGGGCATTAGTGGTGTTTTGAAAATAAATAAACAGCTCATCAAAATTGGCACGATGACTAAAAATCTCATCGGCGATTTTACCAAGTTCATCATCATTATAGTGATAATCATGTCGCTCTTTGACACTCTCTTTATCCCACCAATCGCCCCGCCGTCCGTGTAGGCGGTAATAAGCGGTGCGAGCATTGACCCAAAAAGGCGTATTGGGCAGTCCAATGTTCTTAGGATAATCGGTATTGACCCAAATCAGGTTTGGCGTTTTGGCAAAATGGCTAAATACAGGTGTGATGTGCCAACTGGGGTGGCGAAACTCGATGGCAAGTGGTTGATTTTCAAACCACTTTACCAGCTCGCCCAGATATTGACGATTGGCAAGTGTCCGCTCAAAGCTGTGCGGAAATTGTAATAATAATGGGGCAAGATATTGACCAAAAGGCGTTAATATACCCAAAAAATCTTGGGCAATCTTAGCGGTAGCACTGCGAGTATGGCT
Organism: Moraxella sp.; assembly: GCA_030525825.1. Lineage (GTDB taxonomy): Bacteria > Pseudomonadota > Gammaproteobacteria > Pseudomonadales > Moraxellaceae > Moraxella. The sequence continues at coordinate 50,514 of JAUNDZ010000003.1, read as the reverse complement.
AAAATCTTGGTGCAGTTTAAAAGAAAATTTTAGCCGTCCATCGGCTTTATTTAGCATACCTTGTATGGATTTGGCACCGATGGGGGTGTGGAAACTTGCGTTAATCTCCACGCAGTCATAATGGTTGGCATATTGGTGCAAAAATTCGCCAGCCTTTGCACCGTGTGGGTACAACGAACCAATCAAATCGGTGTCGCCATATCCGCCTGTACCGATATAGATGGTTGGCATACAACTCCTTGATTTATTAAATAGAAACCGATTAAATGTTACTCTAATCGGTTTTTATGTTTATTAAATTAATAATTCAATAATACAAATTGTGCCAAATTCACAGGGTGAATTGCCATTCGCCCCTACAAATCACAGCAAAATCAATCAATCGGCGGGGTATAAGTGCCATTTTTGATATCGTCTTTAATCCGCTCTGCCTCTGCCAAGACTTGACCAAGTAAGGCTTTGACATTGTCAAGCATAGCAATCGGACTTAGGGTGGTCATCTTTAAAGACTGCACATTTTGACGGCTGTCAATGACACGAGTTACGCCAATGTTGGCTTCACCCCGAGCAAACAGCTCATCGGCGACATTTTGATTAAGATTATCCACAAACTCGGCAGGATAATCTTTTGGCACAACACGGAACAGCACGGACGCAAATTGTGGTTCAACCAGTAATTCTAAACCATCAGTTGCACGGATATAATCCGCCACCTCACGGGTCAGCTTAACACCGTGGTCAATCATTGAGCCATACAGCTCTTCACCGAGTGCCTCCACCGTAAACCACAACTTCAAGGCATCAAAACGGCGAGTGGTCTGCAAAGATTTGGATACAAGGTTTGGCACGCCGTGTTCTTCGTCATAGGCAGAGTTTAGATATTCGGCTTCATAGTGCATAAAGCGGTAGTTTTGCTCATCTTTTAATAAGAACGCACCGCACGAGATACTTTGGAAAAAGTGCTTATGAAAATCAAGCGTGATAGAATCCGACAGCTCCACACCATCAAGCATATCACGGTAGTCGTTAGATAACAGTAACGCTCCGCCCCACGCCGCATCAATATGTAGCCACGCACCATAGTCATCGCACAGCTTGCGGATTGTCTTGATGTCATCAATCGCCCCTGCATCAGTTGTGCCTGCCGTTGCCACCACGCACGCCACAATCTTACCATCTGCCTGTAAGTCCGCCATAATCTGTGCAAGGGCTTTGGTATCCATCTGGGCATTATCATTAACAGGCACAGTAACCACCGATTGAAAGCCCATACCCATCATCGCCATGTTTTTTTGTACAGAGAAGTGGGCGTTTTCGGAGCAAAGTACTTTGACCTTTGTCATTGCATCGCTAGGAATGCCATCTTTTTGAACCGACCATTCTTTGCCGTCTGCATTTGTCCAATTTTTGGCAATTCACCAATCACGAGCCAGCAAAACGCCCATCAAATTGGACTGTGTACCACCAGAAGTAAACACCCCTGCCGTGCCAGCCCCATAGCCTGTTTTTTGGCGTAGGTAATCAATGAGTTGTACTTCCATCAATGAGCCTGCTGGCGACTGGTCCCACGAGTCCATAGACTGATTGGTGGCGTTGATGAGAACTTCAGCAATTTGTGAAGTTACCATCGTGGGGCAATGCAAGTGTGCCAAAGAATGAGGGTGATGCACCTTTAAACTTTTGTTTAAAAACAGCTCCACAAGGCGGTCAAGTGATTTTTGTACACCCAAGCCGTCTTTACTGGGGTTAAAGGCGATTTGGGAGCGAAGCTCTTTAATGCTACCGCCTGTGTACATTTTGTCTTCTTTGAGCCAGTTTGAGACGGCTTGTACCGCTTGGTTCATCGCTGTTTGGTAGTCGCTGATGGACTGGGTATCGTTGCAGAACAGGGCTTGGCGGTGTTTGGATAGGTTGGACATAGACTTTCCTTATGGTTTTATCAATCATGATATTATAAACTAAAAGCCAAACCAAATCAGACAAACTTGCCCAATCTGATTTGGCTGATGTTAGAACAAATTGCGATTACCCACGCACTTCTTTCACCGCTTCGCCAACCGCTTGCTTAAAGCGTTTGACCACTTCTTGACACTCTTCACGAGTGATGGTGATTGGGCAAAGTAGGCGAACCACCGTACCACCACGACCGCCACGCTCCAAAAGTAGCTTATTATTAAAGCACGCTTTTTGGATAGCCGCCGCCAGTACGCCATCGGCAGGATAAGAACCGATTTGGTCTTTGGCTTGTCTTTCGTCCACAATCTCAATGCCTGTCATCAGACCACGACCACGCACATTGCCAATGCAGGGGAATTCTGTCGCAACCTTACGCAATTCATCACGCAAAAATTCGCCTTGAATGCGTGAGTTTTCAGCAAGGTTATTGTTAGTAATTTCGGTCAAGACATTATATCCTGCTGCCATCGCCAGCTGATTGCCACGGAATGTGCCTGTGTGTCCTGCTGGTGCCCAAGCGTCAAACTTTTTGTTAATCGCCAGCACGCACAGGGGCAAACCACCGCCCACCGCCTTAGACATCACCACCACATCAGGGACAATCTCGGCGTGTTCAAAGGCAAACATCTTGCCAGAGCGGGCAAAGCCAGCTTGCACTTCGTCTAGGATAAGCACGATGTCATGCTTGGCGGTAACTTCACGCACTTTTTGGAGCCATTTTTTGGGAGCAGGGACGACACCGCCCTCACCTTGAATGGCTTCTAAAATCACGGCAGCGGGCTTGACCACGCCACTTTCTACATCTTCAATAAAGTTTTCAAAATAATACGTCAAAGCGTCCACACCCGCTTCACCGCCAAGCCCAAGCGGACAGCGATACTCGTGCGGATACGGCATAAACTGCACACCCGCCATGAGATTGCCGACTTTTTCTTTGGCAGAGAGATTGCCCGTCATCGCCAAAGAGCCGTGCGTCATGCCATGATAACCGCCAGAGAACGCAATGACATTATCACGTCCTGTGTAGGTTTTGGCAAGTTTGATGGCGGCTTCTGTGCCGTCTGCTCCTGTTGGACCGCAGAATTGTAGCACAAAATTTTCTGGGAAAAAGGATAAGAGCTTTTCGGTAAAAGCGTCTTTAATGGGGGTGGTGATGTCAAGGGTATGCAGGGGCAGACCGCTGTCTAGCACGTCCTTGATGGCGTTGATGGTTGCAGGGTGATTATGCCCAAGTGCCAGTGTGCCAGCACCTGCCAAACAGTCAAGATACTCATTGCCCTCTACATCTGTTACCCAGCACCCTTGTGCTTTGGCAATGGCTAGGGGCAGTTTGCGGGGGTAACTTCTGACATTTGACTCCATCTCGTTTTGACGAGTCAGGTAGTAGTCGTTGGTTGCACCATCTTTGGGGGTTACAGGGGCATGATTAATAGAATGAACGCTCATATCGGATTACCATCTCAGATAAGGGTTAAAAGAAAAACCTATGAATTTGCTGTGCAAATCCCTAAACCCAAACCCAATATCGCCACTGCGATTTAATTTGGGTTTAACAAGGTCATGACGTTCGGCGTGTGGCTCAATCGGCAAAAAAAGATAGGAAATGACAATGCCAAATTGCACACCAGTTTTGCAAGAGTAATCACCCTACTTTTTCTATGGAGATAAAATAGGATAATTCAACCGCTTGCACGGCAATATTTTTAAAATTATTAAGATGACAGATGTAAACTCATTTAATTTTAAAAAGTGGCAAATTATAACACATAGGGCAAAATTAACAAGCCAATTTGCATCATTTTTGTGCTGTTTTATACAGTTATTTTAAATATATCAACCCAAAAACCCAATAAAAACACCGCTTGAATGTATCAAACGGCGTTCTTGTTCTTGATGATTGCCCATCAACATCACAAATCAAAGCTCTGCACCACATTGACCTTTAATCGCACATCGACATTACCACGAGTGGCATTGGAATATGGACAGACTTCGTGGGCTTTTTGAATGAGTTTTTTAGCATCGTCCACGCTAATGCCTTCTACGGTAATCGTGATGTCCAAATCCAAAGCAAACGCACCGTCCGCCTTTTGACCAATGCTCACACCAACAGTGGTGCTAGACTTGGTGGGTTTAATGCCCAAACTTGGAGCAACATGATTCATCGCACTGTCAAAGCAGGCAGCGTAACCCATCGCAAAAAGCTGCTCTGGGTTAGTGCCAACTTTACCACTTTGACTTGAAAAGCCCACCAAATCAAAGCCCAGCGAACCATCATCAATACGGGTATGACCATCTCGTCCGCCTGTGGCGGTGGCTGATGTGTGATAAAAGATTTTCATAATTGACTCCAAAAAAAAGATAAAGTTAAATTGATAAAATGATGATTGTGTACAATCAAAAATTACATTCTTTTTGACAAATACAAAGGCTCGCCCAATTTTTCAAGCAAAGTTAATTCTTGCTCTAACCACGCCAAATGCTCTTCTTCGTCCGCCAAAATCTCTTCAATCAAATTGCGAGTGGTGGCATCGTTAAGCTCAGCAACTTGTCTGACAAGCTCATTTAAAGCGGTGCGAGCATTCTTTTGTAATTCATAATCGTTTTGCAGGGCTTCACGCAAATTCGTACCGATATTAGGCTGGCAGACTGTAAAGCGAATCACACCACCCAAATCAAGCAAACGATTTTGCAAATTTTCAAGCGTCTGTGGTTCATCGGCAATTTTGGCGGTCATTTTGCTGGCAAGCAGACTCGCTCCTTCGCTTTCAATCACAGCAACATGGCTTTTGTGCTGAATGAGTGCTTTCCAATAGACAGCGAGCAGGTCATTTAATAAGGTGTGAATTGGATTCATAAATTGCTCCAAAAAGTTTAATTTGTCTTGACGGGAATTATTATAGTGTAAAATTAAATTGTGTTCAATATATTTTTTAAAAATATTTAATCAACTGGCAATCCATGACAGACCAGAACGAACATCATGGCTTATCAACTACGAAAGACAACAAACTCCCCTTCAAAGACAGCCACCTGTTTGTCTTGGCAAAAAATCCCACAAGTTACCGTAATTTTACCCTTATTCACTTTACCAAGTATTTGTTGGCAGGTGCGTTTTTGTTCGCCATCAACTTGGCACACTGCCAGCACATCGCCAGTTGCAGGGGCAAGGTAGCGAATATGACTTTGGCGAATCACGATGTTGCCGCCCGCATCAGGGAAGTTAATATTGACGGCAAGCCATGCACAAGCGGTCGCTAATAATGATTGACTGCCGCCAAATATGGTGTTGTGATGGTTGTGATTGGGCGTGAAATCTGCCGATACCACCACCTTGTCCAAATCTGCTTGGCATATTTGCAAGCCGAGCAAGCGACAAGCAGGAATATGTTCGTCAAGCCAATGTTGTAATGTCTGAATGTTCATCGGATTCTCACATCGGGCGGTTTTGTTTGATAAGTTTTTGTAATAATACAATCTCATCAGCGGTTAGATTTAAACAACTTGCCATGGCATTTGGAATGTCAATTGCCTGATTTTCAAGCGATTGACCTTGCTCGGTTAGGCTGATTTTAACTGCCCTTTCATCTTGGGCAGAGCGAGTTCGCTTGATAAGCCCTTTGGTTTGCAGCCGTTTTAATAACGGGGTCAGCGTACCACTGTCCAAATGAAGTTTTTCGCCAATCTCACTCACGCCCAGCTCGCCAAATTCCCACAAAACCAGCATCACAAGGTACTGTGGATAAGTCAAATCAAGCGGTTCAAGCAGTGGCGTGTAACGACGGATAATCTCTCTGGATAAAGCATACAAAGGAAAACAAAGCTGATTGCTTAGGCGAAGGTGGTCGTGCATGGTCAATGGTTAATATCTATTTAAAATACAGATTTTAGCATAAAATTAAATTGTATAAAATAGACTATGGGAAAATAACACAGCCAAGACACATTTTTAAGAGAAACCAATAAAAAAACACCGCCCACTGAGACGGTGTTTATATTTAATCAAAACAATGAGCAATTAGGCAAGCTGTGCCACGCTGATTTTGTCTGATTTTTCGGTGTACTCGCTCATCTGATCGAAGTTTAGATAGTTGTACACTTCGGCTTCCATCGATGACAGCTTACCCGCATACGCCATGTACTCTTCAACAGTAGGCAGTTTACCCAGTACAGACGCCACAGACGCAAGCTCAGCTGATGCTAGGTACACATTCGCCCCTTGACCCAGACGGTTCGGAAAGTTACGAGTACTGGTTGAGACGGCGGTGCTGTTCGGTGCGATACGGGCTTGGTTACCCATGCACAGCGAGCAACCAGGCATCTCGGTTCTGGCACCTGCTTGGGCGTAGGTGTTGTAATAACCTTCGTCCATCAGCTGACGCTCGTCCATCTTGGTCGGTGGGGCAATCCACAGACGAGTGGTCAAGCTACCTGCTGGCACTTCGGCAAGCAGTTTACCTGCGGCACGGAAATGACCGATGTTCGTCATACAAGAACCGATGAACACCTCGTCAATCTTATCGCCAGCGACTTCTGATAGTAGCTTGGCATCATCTGGGTCGTTTGGACAGCATAGGATTGGTTCTTTGATTTCAGACAGGTCAATCTCATACACTTTGGTGTATTCAGCGTCTGGGTCAGCTTTGAGTAGGCTTGGGTTATCCAGCCATTTTTGCATGTTCTCAGCACGACGAGCCAGCGTACGAGCATCGCCATAGCCTTCGGCAATCATCCATTTTAACATGACGATGTTAGAGCGTAGGTATTCAGCCACTTTCTCTTCTGATACGGTGATGGCACAGCCTGCTGCACTACGCTCGGCAGAAGCATCTGACAATTCAAAGGCTTGCTCGACGGTCAGGTCATTTTCCATTTCAGTTAGGTCAATCTCTAAGATACGACCAGAGAAAATGTTTTTCTTACCCTTCTTCTCAACGGTCAAATCACCCTCTTTGATGGCATAATAAGGAATGGCGTGGACTAGGTCTCGAAGCGTGATACCAGGTTGCATTTTGCCTTTAAACTTCACAAGTACAGATTCAGGCATGTCAAGCGGCATCACGCCAGTTGCCGCCGCAAACGCTACCAAACCAGAACCTGCTGGGAATGAGATACCGATTGGGAAACGGGTGTGCGAGTCGCCACCAGTACCCACAGTATCAGGCAACAGCATACGGTTTAGCCATGAGTGAATCACGCCATCGCCTGGGCGAAGTGAAACACCGCCACGGTTCATGATAAAGTCAGGTAGAGTGTGGTGTGTTACCACATCAATCGGCTTAGGATAAGCAGCAGTATGGCAGAATGACTGCATGACTAGGTCGGCAGAGAAGCCTAAGCACGCTAGGTCTTTTAGCTCATCACGAGTCATCGGACCTGTGGTGTCCTGTGAGCCGACGGTGGTCATCTTAGGCTCGCAGTAAGTACCTGGGCGGATGCCTTGACCTTCTGGCAGACCGCAAGCACGACCAACCATTTTTTGAGCCAAAGTAAAGCCTTTGCCCGTGTCAGCAGGTGCTTCTGGGGTACGGAATAGAGTTGATGGCTCTAAGCCCAGTGCTTCACGAGCTTTACCTGTTAGGTTACGACCGATGATCAGGTTAATACGACCGCCAGCACGCACTTCATCTAGTAGTACAGGGGTTTTTAGCTGGCTTTGGGCGATTTGTTCACCGTCTTTATAGGCGGTAACGGTCGCTGTGGCATGGTCGATTTTTAGGGTAACTTCATCGCCCATGTTCATATTGGTAACATCAATCTCAACAGGCAAGGCACCCGCATCTTCCATCGTGTTAAAGAAAATCGGAGCGATTTTACCACCCAAGCACACGCCACCGTCTTTTTTGTTGGGGATGTATGGGATTTCATCACCAAAGAACCACAGCACCGAGTTGGTCGCAGACTTACGGCTAGAACCTGTACCCACAACGTCACCCACATAGGCAACAGGATTACCCTTAGCAATCAATTCTTTGATTTGGCTTAGAGGACCAACTTCGCCATTTTTTTCTGGGCGAATGCCGTCTCGCTCATTTTTTAGCATGGCGTTGGCGTGCAGTGGAATGTCAGGACGACTCCATGCGTCTTGAGCAGGCGATAGATCGTCAGTGTTGGTCTCGCCAGTTACCTTAAATACGGTGATGGTCATTTCAGATGGCACATCAGGACGGCTGGTGAACCACTCAGCGTCCGCCCATGATTGTAGCACCGCTTTGGCGTTTTCGTTGCCTGCTTTGGCTTTTTCTTCAACATCATGGAAGGCATCAAACACCAAAAGCGTCTTTTTCAAGGCTTCGGCAGCCAGTCCGCCAAGCTCGGCATTATCTAACAGCTCAACAAGCGGAGCGACATTATAACCACCCAGCATGGTGCCTAGCAGATATACGGCACGCTCTTTGCTAACAAGTGGAGAAGTGGTTTCGCCTTTAACGATGGCGTTCAAAAACGCAGCTTTCACATAAGCAGCTTGGTCAACACCTGCTGGCACACGGTTTTCTAATAAATCCACCAAATAGGCTTCTTCGCCTGCTGGTGGGTTTTTTAGGAGTTCGACCAAATCAGCGATTTGTGCGTCGGTCAATGGTTGTGGGGGTACGCCTAAGGCTTCACGCTCGGCGACATGAGCTCTGTATTCGGTGAGCATTTGCGACATAACATTTCTCCATGTGGGGGTCATAAGTGCTTGATAGTAGTTATCATTTTATGAACGATTATCAAGTGCCTAGACGCTGATTTTACAGGCAATTTGCCTAAATTTACGCTTGGCTATAATGATAGCTTAATTTTTATGAATTTTCAAAAAAATATCCACCATAGCCAACATTTATTTAAAAAATGATGGGTTGGTGCGTTCAGAAATACCTCCCTAATTTACAATAATATTTCTAAAAGTCAAGTTCACTCGTGGGGCGGTGGCTCGTTTTTGTTTGGGGATGGCGTGCTGCCAGTGGTGTTGTAGCTCGCCTGCCATCACCAACAGGCTGCCGTGCGACAAGGGCAGTTCAAGTTTGGTGGCGTGATTGTCCTTTAATCTTAACAAAAATCGCCTACTCTGCCCAAAACTTACCGATGCAATGAGCGGATTTCGCCCAAGCTCCACTTCATCATCACTATGGTAGCTCATGTGGTCGTCGCCTGTGCGGTATAGGTTTAGTAGTACGCTGTTAAAACGGCGTTTGCACACCGCAAATAACGCATCATTCATCGTGATGAGCTCATCTGTCCACGCATTTGGTGTCAGATGAATGCCCGAGTAAGAATAGGTACAGCCTGCATCGCCATACCATGCCGACAGGCGGGGGATTTTATGCGTTTTACCGTAGAGCGTGATGTCGTCTTGTCGCCAGTTGATGTGCTGATACCTGCCCTGCTCATCTTGGGCGAGCAGATGAGCCAAATACGCATCGGCAACCGTCTTGTTAAAATAACACGGGGCATAATATAGCCGACCAAAAGGCAGATGAATCACCACGCCTTTGCCATCGTCATGCAGCTGTGCCAAAAAGTCCGTCCCCGTCCATCGGTCGCCATCTAAATAGGCGGTGGGCGAGATGATGTCTGTATCACTGTGATGAAATAAATCCATGTCGTCTTTGTTGGTCGTTGGGTGATTGTTTTTAGGTAATTGTTTTTGGTTATTATAACAAGGCAGATGGTCAGTGGGCATGATTGATGTTTTATGGGTTAAAATTTAGTTAAAATTCATCAAATCACTTACCCTTCCTTTGCTGTGATTGCCCGCATTTTTCTCATCGCTTTTTGTCTTGAAATCATGTAAAATAAACCCCATTTTTAAGTAATTACCCATCAAAAAATAAAAGATAACAAGGCACACCATGAGCGTCCAAACCTACACCCCAAGCCCCAAGCCCGCCCCAAAAAAAGCCATTCAAGGCGAAAAACTGCGTGGCTATGACAAAGTGGCTCGCATTCCCATTAAAGTCATTCCTGCCGTAGAAACCCCCAAAAAGCCCGATTGGATACGGGTCAAGCTGTCTAGCCCTGCTGAGGTAGAACGCATCAAAGGCACACTGCGAAAGCAAAAACTCTACACGGTGTGCGAAGAAGCCGCCTGCCCAAACCTGCCCCAATGCTTTGGGGACGGCACAGCAACTTTTATGATTATGGGCGACATTTGTACTCGTCGTTGTCCATTTTGTGAAGTGGCACACGGCAGACCTAACCCGCTTGATGTGGACGAACCACGCCACACCGCCGAGACCATTTTGGGGCTTGGCTTAAAGTATGCCGTCATCACAAGTGTGGACAGAGACGATTTAAAGGACGGCGGAGCGGGTCATTTTGCCGAAGTGATTACCGAAAGTCGCAAGCTGTCGCCAAATTGCTTGATTGAAATCTTGGTGCCTGATTTTCGTGGGCGTGAGCAAATCGCCCTTGATGTACTGACCGAAACTGCCCCAGATGTCTTTAATCACAACATTGAGACCGTGCCACGCCTGTATAAGGCATTTCGCCCCGGCTCTGACTATGAGCATTCTTTGAAACTTTTAAAAGAATACAAGGCACGCCGTCCCGACATCGCCACCAAATGCGGATTTATGGTCGGGCTTGGGGAGACCGAAGATGAAGTGTATGCCCTACTGGACGACTTAAAAGCCCACGATGTGGACATCATTACCATTGGGCAATACCTTGCCCCCAGCAAATCGCACGCTCCTGTGGACAGATATGTGCACCCTGATGAGTTTGCCAGATATACCGAATACGGCAAGAAACTCGGCTTTTTTAACATCTGGGCAAATCCAATGGTACGGTCAAGCTACTTTGCCGACCGTCAGTATTATGGTGAAGACTGCCCGCCGCCTGTACGCAGTGCCAAAGCCCTAGCCGAAGAGAAATTGGCAAAAGCGGAGAAGGGTGAGAAGGTGGGGTGTTTTTAATCTTTGAATGATGATTTTATAATGAGTAAATGGATTTTGCTCATTATAAAGTTTGATTTTGACAAAGCAAGGGATTAACAATGGGCAATGCTAGCGAATACAAAGAAGTTATTGTGGAAACATAACTAGGGCATTAGGCGATACAGGGCGTTCAAAGATACGAGTTCGCCCATTGCAGGTCAAGGCATAGATACCAACCTTAAAGTTGAATGCTCCAAAAAAATGCGAGAAATGTATCCTGTTGGTAGAACATTCAAACTTTCTTTAAAAACAATTACCCCAAAAGACAACAGAGAATTTCTTTATGCTCATTTTAATGCACCTTATGAAGTTCTAACAGATGAAGAAGTAACGAATTTCTTAAACAAGAAAAAATTATGACCAAAAAAACCATTCTCTCATCAAACGGCATTCACCGCCTACACCACACTTTTTTTGTTCCCAAAGGCGATATTAAGGCAAGCCTGCTCATCGTGCATGGCATGAGTGAGCATAGCGGACGATATGCTGATTTTGCCAATTTTTTGGCGGATAATGGCGTGCTTGTGGCGACCTATGACCAGCTTGGACATGGGCAGACGGTCAAGGACAAATACGAGCTGGGCTTTTTTGACGAAAAACACCCCGTCCAAACCCTATGCAAAGATGTCATCATCATGGCGGATAAATTAAAAGAAAAAGCGAGCGAGCTGACCGACCACCCCATTCCCCACTACATCATGGGGCATTCGATGGGGTCGTTCATTGTACGCACGGTGCTGACTCACCACGCCACGAGCTTTGATGGGGCGATTTTGATGGGGACGGGCAACAGTTTTGGGCTAATCAATCGCCTTGCTCTGACCACGCTTGGAGTCATGAATTATCTAAATCCCAAGCGAGCCAATCTGCGTTTTGCCGCCTTGATGAACCATTATCTATTATCACAAATCCGCTCGCCTGTATCCGCTTCGCCCTTTGCGTGGCTGTCGGAGAATGGTGAGAGCATTCGGGCATTTGAGAGCGATCCATTATGCGGTTTTGCATTTAGTAATAATGGCTTTGTCGCCTTGCAAGCACTCATCAAAAAAGCCACCGCCCCCACATGGTACGCCCACACCCCCAAAGACTTTCGCCTACTGCTCGTCAGCGGTAAGGACGACCCTGTCGGTCGCATGGGGCAAGACATCGATGCCCTGTTTGATGAGCTGGTGCGTGCAGGCAAATCCGTGCAAACTCGCCTATACCCCAACATGAGACACGAGCCACTACACGAGACGGCTTATGACAAAGTGTATCAGGACATTTTGCGTTGGCTGACGATGGCATAACAATCAAAACAGACGATTGGCAAAACTTATCATAACTTCTCACAACTTCGCCGATAAGTTGTGATACAATAACCCCACCTTGATATTAACTTTTTACAGGAATATATTATGAGTCTTGAACAAATCATTGAAACCGCCTTTGACAACCGTGCCAACTTTGGTGCATCTGATTGCCCTGCTGACATTCGTTCTGCGGTGGACGAAGTGCTTGCCAAGTTAGACAAAGGCGAGCTAAGAGTTGCCGAAAAAATTGATGGTGAGTGGGTCGTTCATCAATGGGTCAAAAAAGCCGTGCTACTGTCTTTTAAAATCAATGACAATAAGCCCATGAACACAGGCGAGCTTGGTTTTTATGACAAAGTGGACACCAAGTTTAACGGTTGGAGCGAAGAAGACTACAAAGCGGCTGGCATGCGTGTCGTTCCCCCTGCGGTCGCCCGCAAAGGCTCATACATCGCCAAAAATGTGATTTTGATGCCAAGCTACACCAACATCGGTGCATATGTGGACGAAGGCACGATGGTTGATACTTGGGCGACGGTTGGCTCGTGTGCCCAAATCGGTAAAAATGTCCATCTGTCAGGCGGTGTGGGCATTGGTGGCGTACTAGAACCGCTCCAAGCGAACCCAACGATTATTGAAGATAACTGCTTTATCGGTGCTCGTTCTGAAATCGTCGAAGGCGTGATTGTCGAAGAAGGCTCGGTCATCTCAATGGGCGTGTATATCGGTCAATCCACCAAAATCTACGACCGTGAAACAGGTGAGATTCACTACGGTCGTGTGCCAGCAGGGTCGGTGGTCGTACCTGGTAACTTGCCAAGCCCTTGCGGTAAATACAGTCTATATGCGGCAATCATTGTCAAAAAAGTGGATGCCCAAACTCGTGCCAAGACTTCCATCAATGATTTGTTGAGAGAAGACTAATCACATCGAACGATTTTAGTTAAAGAGTGATGCCAAATCTGGACGGTTTGGCATTACCTGTTTGATTTAGGCTAGATTGTGGGAGCAATCATGGAAATCATCACAAATAAATCTGACAAATCATTTGCCATCACTGCACTGCTGTGCTTTTTCTTAGGTACATTCGGCATTCACCGCTTTTATGTGGGCAAGATTGGCACAGGACTGCTACAACTCATCACGCTGGGCGGTCTGGGTTTTTGGGTGATTTACGATTTGATTATTTTAATCTTTGGTAAATTTACCGATGCTCATGGTAAAGTGGTTAAAAATTAATCATTTTTAGTTCATTGGCAACCAAAGACGAAATTTATGTTTCGTCTTTTTGCATTTTTAAATATTTGCCCCATTCGGTGGTTTTTTAAAATAAATCATCATCCGCCCACACCATCGCACCCATCTGGATAATGACAAACAAGGAGAATACAATGATTACCCTAGACCTGCCCCCACAAATAGAACAAACCGTTCAAATCTATGCCAAAGAGCAAGGCATTAGTGTTAATGATTATATCTTATCTGCCATTCAAGCTAAGATAGATTATGACGATGTGCCTTTGTTTGACATTGAACGAATGCAAAAGGCGATTAAGGGCTGTGAAAGCAAAGAATAAGTGTTCAAAAATGGCACACCCATTCCAAAAGGGCTTGCTGGTGATTTTGAAGCCTTTGATAAATGGATGAAAAGCCGTGCAAGTACAAATGCCTGATTATTTTAAAGAAGTCTATCCAAATTTTGATGACAGGGTGCGGCAAGCAGTAGCACGCTTTATTGACCATATAGAAAATTATGATCTGCATGGTCTAAAAGGTCGCAACAAATCATTTGCCGATTTAACCGACACCAGCAAAAAAAAGCATTCAGCGAGTCAAATTCGCCCAAAAATATTGTTTATGGCATTATCATTTGGGCATTCCCAATTATGTTGAACAAGCCAATGGCGATTTAACAAGTGAGTATATTTTGCATTACTGTTATTATGATGATGTGATTGTCCTTGTGGACATTGCCACGCACCCGCCATTTGTACTGCCTGATGAAGTTAAATTACACCACAATTAACGAAAATCTCCCAAACCTACCCAATTTTTTGCTAAAATAATCTGTTTTTATCACGATTATTCATTATGTCAGCTCACAGCCAACCCCAAAAATCCACACTCCGCAACCAATTTATCCCCACCACCGACCCATCTGCTGGGCTAAAATTGACCGAGATTTTTTATTCCTTGCAGGGCGAAGCCTTGACTTCTGGCTTGCCGACCATTTTTATTCGCCTGACGGGTTGCCCACTTCGTTGCACTTATTGCGACACCACCTATTCGTTTACAGGCGGGCAGCGTTGGGGGCTTGATGAGATTTTAAACCACATCGCCCAATTTCCGTGCAAGCGAGTGTGCGTAACAGGCGGCGAACCACTTGCCCAGCCCAATTCTATTGCTTTGATGAAATTATTATTAGAAAATGGCTATGAAATCTCCCTAGAAACGGCTGGGGCATTATCAGTCAAAGATGTTCCGCCTGCCGTATCCAAAGTGATGGATTTAAAAACCCCAAGCTCGGGCGAAGATGGCAAAAATCTATGGGAAAATTTGAATTATCTTACCGCCCACGACCAAATCAAAATCGTCATCGCCGACCGTGCCGACTATGACTGGGCGGTAGAAAAGTTGTGGGCGTATGAGCTACATAAAAAATGCGGTGTGGTGTGGTTTTCGCCGATGTTTGAGATTGATGAGCGAAAATCTGATGTACCAAACATTGCCGTTCAATTAGCCGAGTGGATTTTGGCAGACGGTTTGCCTGTACGCCTACAATTACAACTGCATAAAATCATCTGGGCAGACGCTCGGGGTAAGTAAAAAAAGACTTTTAAAGATGATTGCAATTTGTTAAAATAAGCGATTATTCACGAATTTATAAAGAGAGAGCCATGGCACGAGTTACTATTGAAGATTGTCTTGACAATGTCGATAACCGTTTTGAGCTGATTTTGGTCGCAAGCAAGCGTGCACGCCAACTGGCTAAAGGCAGTGCTGAACCGACCGTAACCGTCGAAAATGACAAACCTACCGTATTGGCACTTCGTGAGATTGCCGCTGGTAATGTTACCCGTGCCATCTTGGACGAGCCTGATGAAGAGATTGTCATCAAGGTGCCAGAGTTTGTTGATTTTTCAAAATTAACGCCAGCTGATTTCTAATCCCTTTTTAGGTCAGCTTATCAATCAAAAGCCGCTCCGTATGGTGTGGCTTTTTATATTGATAAAATATTTTTCTATAAAAATCAATCAGTTGTCTTATCATCACAGCGAATTTATCATATTAATCCATATTAAAATGACAAAAATCCATGAATTTATCTATTGACAACATCAGCAATAATTGATATTTATATTGATTTATTTAACGCAAAGTTGCGTTGTTGTTTTTGTTCACTTTTTTATATTCACCAACCAAGAGTACCTATGCTAGCCACCTACCGCCCGCATGACATTCCCACCCATCTTAGCCACCCGCTGGTCGATGAATCTCGTGATAGCCTAATGCGTGCGGTCAGCTACCTAGACAGACAAGAGCGTGAAGACATTCTGCGTGCGTGCCATTTTGGCGATGTGGCACACATCAAAGACAAGCGAAAATCAGGCGAGCCTTACATCACCCACCCCATTGCGGTGGCGGAGATTTTGGCGGGTTTTCGTCTAGACAGAGACACCATCATCTCGGCGATTTTGCATGATACGGTAGAAGATACCGAAGTTACCGATGAGATGCTGACCGAAGAGTTTGGCGAGACGGTTTCACGCCTTGTCGATGGCGTTACCAAGCTCAAATCATCAAGCATGAACAAGCAACAAAGCCAAGCAGCGACCTTTCATAAGATTCTCATCGCCACCTTGACCGACCCCCGTGTACTCATCATCAAGCTCTCCGACCGCCTGCACAATATGTCCACCCTAGATGCGGTCAGCCCCGAAAAACAAAAACGCACCGCCAGTGAGACGCTCGATTTTTATATCCCGTTCGCTCGCATCATGGGACTAAATGACATCGCTGATTATATTGAACTGCTGTGTTATCGCAATCTTAACCCTGAAATGTACAATAAATTCACCGACAAGCTGCTACAACACGGCTTAGGTCGCAACTTTCAAAAGATTGAAATCAGCACCTACCTGCAAAATCTGCTTAGCCACCTAAATCTACACGGTCATGTGCAAGTGCTGGATAACCGCACTTCCATGTATCGCCAATTTTTCAAAAACCGTGGGCAAATTAACCGTTTGATTCGCCAATATGACTTTGAAGTCGTGCTCGATGACATCGAATCTTGTGATAAGCTGGCGTATTATTTGGTGCAAAAATACGAAATCAGCAACGACATGATTCGTGATAACATCCGAAAACCCCAAGCAGGTGGCAATCAGTCGCTCACGCTCATCTACGAACAAGACTACAATCACATCAAAATCACCCTACTGACTAAGCGAATGCAAGAAGCGGCTCGCTTAGGCGTCATTAGCAATGATAAAGGCGACATCAGCCATTCGGTCGTGCAAGCCAGCCTGCGTAATATGCAAGACCTTGCCAATAGCGAATCAGGGCAGGACAGTCAAGAAGACAACGAACGCTCTGTCGCCATCATCAATGAGCTGCTAAACTACCTGCACGAGCGAAAAATCGTCTGTTACAGTCCGCAAGGTCGTGCCTATGAGCTGCCCCGTGGCTCAACTGCCCTTGACTTTGCTTATGCGGTCGGTCCTGCCATCGGTAATATCGCCGTGGGTGCTGACATCAACGGCGAGCATGGCAAGCTGGGCTTGGTGCTTGCCGATGGCGACTCGGTCAGCATCGATACGGATAAAAATGCCACGCCAAAAGCCGACTGGCTTGGCTTTGTGGCGACCAACAAAGCTCGCAGCGAGATTTTAAAATTCCTAAAACACCTGCCAGACGACCAAAAAGAAGACGCTGGCAAAGAAGCTCTCATGCGTGCCTTAAAAGCCTACGACAAGGTCATTGACGATATCACCGACAGCGAATGGGCAGACATCTTGGCGTGGCGTGGCGTGGACAGTCAGCGTGATATATTCTTACAAATCGCTACAGGCTCGCTATTGGCACAGCTGGTGGTCTCACGCCTATTTAGTGAAGAAGTGGACATCGCCGATGGCAATGAAATCACTCAGTCCAAACATCTGATTGCAGGTGTAAAAGGCGTCGAAGTTACCTTTGCCAAGTGCTGCAACCCCATCTATGGCGACCACATTGTCGGTCATCTCTCTGCTCGTCAAGGTCTGGTCATTCACCGCCACAAATGCTACTCGCTTGATGCCATTCGTGCCGCCAACCCTTACCAAATCATTCAAGTGAACTGGAAAGATGATGTAAAAATCAACCACACCAGCCATCAGTTGCATTTCTCAGCGGCACTGCGTATCTTTGCCATGCTCAACGAAGAGCAAATCAGCCAAGCCATCTATGAACTGCGTGCCTTGAACATCGGTGTTGAGAACACTTCTGTAAAAGCCGACGACAAGGACAAAAACAGCAAGGTGGGTACAACCACGCTCAATGTCGTCATTCGCTCTCGTGAGCATCTTGAAGAAGGCATTCAGATTTTGCGTCAGATTTTGGGCTATCCGAACATCATGCGACTGTACCATCAGCCCAACTACGCTTGATTTGATGAGCATATCACTTAAAAAACGCTTGAATTTGCCACAAATTTTGTTTTATCATAACAATCGGCACGCCAAATTTAATTTAATAGGAGAGACTATGTGCTGTAAAATCGACTTAAATTCAAAAGCAGAAGCGGCACATTTTTTGGGCAAGACCGAACCCAACATTCTACCAAAGACCGCTGACAATGTCGCAGGACGCATCGTCTATGCTAATGAGCCTGCAAGCAGCCTGTTTGATAAATTAAAAGCCTATTTTTATGCCAAAAAATAGCCAACCACGCTCATTTTATAAACTTACCAAACCATGATAAATAATCCTATCATGAGCCAAATACACCAAGGAACACTCATGACCAGACAAGTCATTCATACCGATGATGCCCCTGCCGCTGTTGGCACTTATTCTCAAGCCATCAAAGTGGGCAATGTCGTCTATATCTCAGGTCAGCTTGGATTAGACCCTGTTAGCATGACCCTAAAAGACGGTTTTAAAGCCCAAGCCGAGCAAGCCTTTGACAACTTATCTGCCATCGCCAAAGCAGCAGGCGGCACGCTCAACGACACCGTAAAATTCAATGTCTCTTTGACCGATCTAAATGACTTTGCGGCATTAAACGAAGTCTTCGATGCACGCTTGGACGCACCTTATCCCGCCCGTGCTGCGGTACAAGTGGCGGCTTTGCCAAAAGGCGGTGTGGTTGAGATTGAAGCGATTTTGCATCTTGATGCTTAATCCTATTATGGTCTTTCATGACATTTCCAAATCATCATTATAGTTAAAGGCTTGCACACCAAGCCTTTGCCATCATGCACACCACCTTATTACGCATCGCCCTGCCCACACCTTTATATCGGCTGTTCGATTATCTATGCCCCCCATCTTGTTTAGATGATGGCAAACTACCTGCCATCGGTGCTCGGGTGCGTGTGCCGTTTGGTCGTCAAGAGCTTATTGGCATTGTCATCTTGCACATCAGCCCTGATGAGATAGACATTCCCCATGACAAGCTAAAACCCATCAAAAGCGTGATTGACTCCACGCCCATCATGGATGCTCATCTACTACATCTGGCACATTGGTTGTCATCATATTATCATTATCCGCTTGGCGAGACGCTGGCTGTCATGCTGCCAAGTTTTATCAATCAGGGCAAGCCTGCTACACAGCAGACGAGCTTTTGGCAGCTTGTCGATGGCATTAGTAATGACCACATCGAACGCCAGCTCAAAAAAACCACCAAAAAACAATGGCAAGCCATCTATGCCATCAAAGACAAACGGACCGCCCTAGATGAGCCTACATTACTGAATATGGGCATCAGTAAAGCCACCCTAAACACCCTACAAAACAAAGGGCTTATCACCACATTTACCACCACCGCACCCAAGCACATCAAGCCTGCCATGCTACAAGACACCCCATTGCCACTCAATGCTGAGCAGCAATCAGCCTTTGATGTCATCTGCCAAGCGATGATGGGCGGCGATTATCGTGGCGTCTTGCTCAATGGCATCACAGGTTCAGGCAAAACTGAAGTCTATCTGCACGCCATCTGGCAGGCTTTATCAAGCGGTAAACAGGTGCTGATTTTGGTGCCTGAGATCGGATTGACCCCACAGACTAGGACACGATTTAGTTCAAGATTTGCCGCCAATATCTGCGTTTTGCACTCAGGCATGAGTGATGGCGACCGCCTGCAAGGCTGGCAAGCCGCCAAAACAGGCGAAGCCCAAATCATCATCGGCACACGCTCAAGCGTGCTATACCCATTTGCCAACTTAGGTTTAATCATCGTCGATGAAGCACACGACAGCTCCTATAAGCAGCAAGACCATCTACGCTATCACGCCTGCGATGTGGCGATGTGGCGAGCCCATCAGCTCAAAATCCCTGTCGTGCTAGGTACTGCCACGCCCAGCCTAGAACAACTCAAACTCGCCCAAGACGGCAAACTGACCGAATGCCGACTGCACACCCGAGCAGGCAATGCCAAGCCTGCAACCTTGCGTTTGGCAGACATTCGTCTGGGCACCAAAAGTATCGTGCAGATGGATGGTGGTGAGCAGCAGACTTTACTGTGTGATGAGAGCGTCCATCAAATCAAGCAGCGGCTGTCTGCAGGCGAACAGGTGCTGATTTTTTTGAATCGGCGTGGCTATGCACCGATACTGCTGTGCGATGCGTGTGGCTGGCAGGCGGATTGTCCGCATTGCGATGCTCATCTGACCTTGCACAAGTACCCATCATCACAGCTTAGATGTCATCACTGCGGCTTTTATACACACCCCCCTACCACCTGTCCTAAGTGCAACAGCCACAACTTGCAGGATTTAGGGCTTGGGACGAGCAAGCTGACCGAGCAGCTACATGCCATCTTTGCCAATCCCCAGACCACCCATCAGACCTACCCCATCTGGCAGATAGACAGGGACACCATGCGTCAGCGGGGAGCTTGGGAGCGGATGTATGCACGCATATTATCCAATGAGCCTGCGATTTTGGTGGGGACGCAGATGATTGCCAAGGGACATCATTTTCCCAATGTTACTTTGGTGGTGATTGCCGATGCGGATTTGGGGTTTTTGTCGCCTGATTTTCGCTCACCCGAGCACACCGCCCAGCGTATCATACAGGTCGCAGGGCGAGCAGGTCGAGCGGACAAGCTCGGTGATGTCATCATTCAGACCAGACAGCCTGCCAATCCTTTATTATTGACACTCATCAATCATGGCTATCTGGCATTTGCTAAGATTCTTTTGGATGAACGAAAGCTGCTGGGGCTACCCCCCTATACTCATGCCGCTCTTGTTCGTGTACAAAGCACCGACCTGACTCGTGCCAGACTCGCCATCAGTAGCATCGCCCAAAAGATACCGCACACGCCAAATCTTGCCAAGAGTAATGCCACAGACGCACCCATGAGCAAAAAGAACAATCAATACCATACCCAGCTGCTACTGCTCGCCAAAGATCGCAAAACCCTACACAGCACGCTAACAGCTCACTGGCAAGATATCTTGACCGACCCTGTCCTAAAAGGGGTGCGAGTCTCGCTTGATATTGACCCGATGGGCTGGTAGCGATGACCTACATGACATAATCAAGTAGAGCAATGGCGGTCAAATGCACAGGATAAAACCAATAAAACACATAGCGACCGCCCAACTGCCTGCCTTTTTTGCCATTAAAATAATAAATCAACGGCACAACCAGCAGTACACCAAAGTGCATCAGCCCATAGCCTACCGTCGGATAAAAGCCATAAGTCAGCACATAAAATACAGGCGACAGCAGCACATAAGCGGTCAGCATGGTGCGTTTGTTGGGATAAAAATGAGCAAATACGAGTGCCATCGCCACGAGCGAAAAGCCATAGTCCGACAGCGTCGCCACAGGGTATAACGCCAAAATGCCTGCCGCCTTTGCCATCGGATGCCAGTTGGTATGCCACATCACAAGAGCAGTTAAGGCGAATAATAAGGTAAACAGTACATTGCCTTGTAAATAGTCCTGCCAAGCCACACCTTGTAGCACCTGCTCAATGGACAATCCAAACAATAGATAGGGTATTTGAGAAATTAAGGCAAAGACAAACAGTCGCATGGCATAAGCCTTAATATCTTTGGTGTGATAAAAACCCACCACCAAAAAATACACCATGAGCGGTGCAACCAGTCGCCCAATGAAATGCAGCCACTCCGACAGCCAGCTTTCTACATCAACGAACGCCCACGCCAGATGGTCGAGCGTCATCGCCATCATGGCGATACATTTTAGCCAAAAGGCATCCAGCCCCCATTTGTCCGACTGCATGGTCATCATACACAGCTTTTTGGGTGGCGTTTTTTATTGAGTGATGTTTGGCATCGCCACACGCTTTGACCTTGATTGTCTGTGGTATGATAGATGACGAGCGTCTCGCCATTTAGATACCGCACAGGGTAGCTTGCTCCTGATACCGTCGCCACCACCGCACAGTCGGTCGCCACACCTGCCACGCTTGGGACGACTTCCATGGATACTCGCTGATTGTCGGTGGAGACAGGCAAAGCGGTCGGGCAACGCTGTGTATTTTGGTAGATGGCTTCTACGCGTTTTTGTACCGCCTTTGCCGAACGATAACTCTCAAAGATGACCGTTTGTTCTTTTTGGGTGGCGATGATGGGGACAAATTGTCCAATGATAATCGCTAAAATCGCCCCAAACATGGCAAACGCCACCGACATACCGACCAAACTCACCCCGCCTTCTCGCCTTAGATGGGCTTTTTGTTCGTCTTTATTTTTGGGATAAAATTCCAAAACATCAGCAATTTCACGCCGAGCCATGCGATAATAATACGCGTCTGCCCAGCGTGCCACCATGCTCGCCCAAAACAGCCACACCGCCAAAGCTACGCCAACACGACTGCCCATCTGATACTGCTCTGGCAAAAATCCGATGACGCTAAATTCCAGCACCGCCAAGATGATGGCGATATTGACCTTAATAAACGACCAACCTGCCACACAGTACACCACACAGTCCAAATAACGCTTGCGATATAAAAGCCAACCAAAAGTACAAAAAAACGCTGCCCAGTGCCAACGAGCATGCAGGCGACCTGCTTCATCAAACTGGCGAAAGCGTTTGAGATAATATCGCTGCGAACGCAGTCCAATGAACCATTTGTCCAATTCGGTGCGTTCTTTATCACTAAGCTGCGACTGATAAAATGGCGGTGGGGTCGTGTCTTCTAAAAATGGCAGGCGAAACATGATGAATGATACTAAAAATAGAAAAGTATTTGCGGTTGTAGGTGGCTTGGCTTATAATGGCAGTTTGCACATTTTACGCCTTTTTTTAGTACAAATAAAGCCATGACAGAGCCAAATCAAGAATTTTTAGCCCCCATCGGTGGCGACAGACAGACCCCCGACATGGATCCTGCCACCATTAGCGAGCAGATTGCTCGTCTGGCACAGACCCCTGAGCAGTTTCGCCAGATTGACACCTTTATGAAACGGCGGACACACATGAGTCAAGCCAGCGAGCTGGCATTGACCGACAGCACTTACGCCCCTTATGTCATCAATCACGGCTTTGAGCTTGGTAGGCTTGGCGATGTCAGTCAGATTCATGATTTGCGTGCGTACTTTGCTGATACGCCAAACGGTGCCAACGCCCCCATCACACTAGAAATCGGCTTTGGCATGGGCGACAGTCTAATTAAGATGGCTCAAAACGACCCACAGCGTAACTTCGTCGGCATCGAAGTACACGAACCAGGTATTGGTCGTGTGGCTTATTTATCTCACGAATTGGGCATCACTAACCTTAAAGTCTTAAACGGCGATGCCATCGCCCTGCTGTCAAACCTGCCTGATGAGCATCTTGACACCGTGCAGCTGTATTTCCCTGACCCTTGGCAAAAAAAGCGTCATTATAAAAGACGCTTTGTTACCACCCATCGCATGCAAATCGTCGCTCGCACTCTCAAAGTTGGTGGCACATTCCATGCTGCGACCGACTGGGAACATTATGCCATGTGGATGCTTGAAGTATTAGACAACATGCCAAATTTCGCCAACACCGCAGGTCGTGGCAACTTCACACCTCGTCCCGATTTTCGCCCACTGACCAAATTTGAAAAGCGTGGACAAGATTATGGTCGCCCATCTTGGGATTTGATTTATCAAAAAATTAGTAGCACCTAGCCAATAAACTGATAAACCCAACAGCTTTTGGCTGCTGGGTTTTTTATAAAATAGTAATCACAACCTTGGCTGCTTGACTTGCTGACAGCTTAAACCCAGCCCAACCTATCCCACCCCAAGCCTTTGTTCTATTTGCAAAGCAAGCTCAATCAGTGCCGAACCGACTGCTTCTTTTTGTTGCTCATATTCCCTATCAGAGAGCGAAACAGCAATGCCAAGTCGAACTCCATCTTGACTTTTGATATGGGTTCCTAGGCAGGTCATACCAAGTCTTAGCTGACCATCATCCATTGACAGTCGAGTTGTCTTAATGCCATCAAACTCCACCTTCAACTCATCAAAATTTGCCACACCTTTATTTGTGAGCGGCACTGGAAATTCATCGTACATCGCCACCACATTGTCAAATGGCAGCTGGCTTAAAATTGCCTTGCCTGTCGCAGAAAATACCGCAGGCACACGCACCCCACGACGAAATACGAAGTCAATGGCACTACTGCCTTGATGACTGCTCAAAAACACCGTTTCCCCCTTATCAAAATCCAAAGTGGATAAGGTAACAGTATAAGGTGTTAGCACTTCAAAGCCCACCACCAATTCATGAAATAACGCCACGACGCCACGCTCAACCTCAAACTGTCCCGCCCAATAAAGCAGATAAGACCCCAAACTAAATAGATGGTTGTTATCCTTATGCAATACCCCTTTATTCGTCAGGGCTTGCAAAATATTGTGCGTGGTTGAGCGGGCAAGCGACAGCTCTCGGGCAATGGTCGCCGATGACACAGGTGTTGGGCTTTTTGTGATAAAATCCAAAATATCAAACGCCTTTTCTAAGGCGGGTACGCTGACGGTTTTACCGCTGGCTTGCTCACTCATAAAATACCCCAAACTCATTACGATCGCTTTATTAAAATTGCTTGTGCGATATGGCAAATAATGCTAATATTGTACTGTATTTTGTACATTTATTCAATATATAGAACATTTAAAACCGTGCCAAGCAAGGAGAGAGCCATGAACCTCACCAACCCCACCTTATTTCACGAACACGCCCTCATCAATAACACATGGCAGTCCGCCAAATCCGCCAAGACTATTGAAGTTATAAACCCCTTTAATGGCGATAAAATCGGCAGCATTCCTGACTTATCTGCCGATGAAGTCAAAGAAGCAATCACTCACGCCAGCCACGCTCAACACTCATGGGCAAATCTGACCGCCAATGAGCGAGCTGCCATCTTGCACCGCTGGGCGGACTTGATTGACGAACATCAAGAGGATTTAGCCCTCATCATGACCACCGAGCAGGGCAAGCCCCTAAAAGAGGCTCGTGGCGAGATTGGTTATGCCAACAGTTTTATTCGCTTTTTTGCCGAGGAGGGTAAGCGTATCTATGGTGATGTGATACCTGCCGCCAACAGCAAGCTGCGTTATGTCGTCCTAAAACAGCCCATTGGCGTGTGTGCTGCCATCACGCCATGGAATTTCCCTGCGGCAATGATTACCCGTAAAGTCGCCCCCGCCCTCGCCTCTGGCTGCACCATCGTGGTCAAACCCGACAGCCAGACCCCATTTTCCGCCCTTGCCTTAGGCGAGCTTGCCCTACAAGCTGGCATGCCCAAAGGCGTCTTGCAAATCGTTACAGGTCAAGCCGAGACAGTAGGCGGTGTTCTTACCAGTGATGAGCGTATCAAAAAGCTCTCCTTTACAGGCTCAACCCGAGTGGGCAAGCTACTCATGGAGCAATGTGCCAGCACGGTCAAAAAACTCTCCTTAGAGTTGGGCGGTAATGCACCTTTCATCGTCTTTGATGATGCCGACATTGATAAGGCGGTGAGTGGTGCTATTGCCTCCAAGTATCGTAATGCAGGTCAGACTTGCGTGTGTGCCAATCGCATTTATGTTCATCGCTCCATCAAAGACACTTTTATTCAAAAATTCACTCGTCAAGTAGAGGCACTCACAGTCGGCGATGGTCTGGCAGAGGGTACAGACATCGGCTGTCTGATTAACGAGAACGCCATGCAAAAAACCCAAACACTGCTCAAAGACGCCCTAGACAAAGGAGCCACACTCATCACAGGTGGTACGCCCCACCCCACGCACACACGCTGTTTTATGCCGACCATCATCACCGACGTCAAGGATGACATGGACATCGCTCATGAGGAGATATTTGCTCCGATTGCCCCGATTTTTGTTTTTGATGACGAACAAGCCGTCATTGACCATGCCAATAACACCCCTTATGGGTTGGCGGCGTATTTTTACACCCAAGACCAAGCCCGCTCATGGCGAGTATCCGAAGCCCTAGAATACGGCATGGTCGCCCAAAATACAGGACTACTCTCCACCGAGGTTGCCCCCTTTGGCGGAGTTAAGCAGTCAGGCTTTGGGCGTGAAGGTTCCAAATATGGCATGGATGAATACATCAGCACAAAATACTGGTGCATGGAGGTTAGCTAAATAAAAAACGCTCTTAAATCATAAATTTTAAGAGCGTTTTTATTTTTGCTATGTTTTTACAAAAAATTGCTTGTCAAAAATTAGAAAATATGATTTTATATCATCATGTTCTATATTAAGTACATTTGTTCATTATACAGAACAAATTTATATTTTTCTCAATCCAATTTCCCAATACAAGGAGCGTCTTATGAGCAACCAAACCTTACTAGAACGCCGCAAAAAAGTGCTGCCCACAGGTCTGGGTGTGGCATTTGATATTTTTGCTGACACCGCCAAAAACAGCGAAATCATCGATGTAGAGGGCAATCGCTATATTGATTTTGTTGGCGGCATTTCTGTCTTAAATACAGGTCATAGCCACCCTGACATCGTTACCGCTGTCAAGGCACAGCTTGACCGTTTCTCACACACCTCCGCTCAAATTGTTGGCTATGAAAGCTATGTCGAACTTTGCGAAAAACTTTGTGAATTAGCTCCCATCACAGGCGACAAAAAAGCATTTCTACTAACCACAGGTGCTGAAGCCGTGGAGAATGCCATTAAAGTCGCCCGTGCCAAGACAAAACGAGCAGGCGTGATTGCCTTTGCTGGCGGCTGGCATGGTCGCACACTACTTGCCATGGGTCTGACAGGCAAAGTCATTCCCTACAAAAAGAACTTCGGTCCCATGCCCGCTTCCATCTACCACGCTCCTTTTCCTTGCGTGGAAAATGGCATCAGTGAAGATGAAGCACTTCGTGGTCTACACATGATTTTTAAGTGCGACATCGACCCAAGTGAAGTTGCTGCCATGATTGTTGAACCCGTGCAAGGTGAAGGTGGCTTTCATCAGCTGACGCCAAGTTTTGCCAAAGCATTAAGAGACATTTGTGATGAACATGGCATTGTGCTGATTTTTGATGAAGTGCAATGTGGCTTTGGGCGGACAGGCACTCTTTTTGCCAGTGAGCAGCTGGGTGTTGAACCCGACCTGATGACAGCTGCCAAATCTATGGCAGGCGGCTTTCCCATCTCAGCTCTCATCGGACGAGCAGACATCATGGACGCTCCCCAAGTCGGTGGCTTAGGTGGTACTTATGCAGGCTCGCCACTAGGTACAGTTGCTGCTTTAGAAGTCATCAAAATCATCAACAAAGAAAATCTACTGCAAAAATCCAAAGACATCGGCGATAAGATGGCGAATTTCTTAGCCAGCCTAAATTCACCCGCCATCAGCCATATTCGCCACAAAGGTGCAATGCTTGCTTTTGACTTGATTGATAAGAACGGCAATCCCGATGTTGATGCCACCAACGCTCTAAAAAAGCACGCTTTTGAGCATGGGTTGCTGCTCGCTTCCTGCGGCACACACTTTAACACCATTCGTGTCATGATGCCTTTGACAATCCAAGACGATGTTTTTGATGAGGCACTTAGCATCATTGGTCGGTTTTTTGACTAGTCATTCGTAGATCACTCTTTTTGTAGTCGTGCTAGCACCTTAGGGTGATCTACAACTTATCAAATCATCTTAGCTAAGTTGTCTTAAAAAGGAATTTATCATGACAGATCATTTTAAAAAATCTTTAAGTACAGTGGACATCATCGCTCTTGCCTTTGGGGCGATGGTTGGTTGGGGCTGGGTGGTGCTTGCTGGTGGCTGGGCTGTCTCGGCAGGTCTATGGGGTGCGGTGCTTGCTTTTTTATTGGGTGGTTTTGCTGTCATCTTAATTGGTCTTGCCTATGCCGAGCTTGCTGCTTGTATGCCCATTACAGGTGGTGAGCATACTTATACACATCGTGCCTTTGGCGTGAACATCTCATTTCTTTGTTCGTGGAGTATTTTATTTGGCTACTTATCCGTCGTTGCTTTTGAAGCGGTGGCGTTGCCGACCGTCGTAGAATATCTCATACCCAACTACAACCAAGGCTACATGTACAATATCGCAGGGTGGGATGTGTATGCCACATGGGTACTGGTTGGCATGGTAGGCTCTATCGCTGTTACCTATCTGAATGTGCGTGGCATGGAAGTGGCAGCATGGTTTCAAAAACTGGCGGTCGTCGGCATATTGATGGTGGGCATCATGCTGTTTGTGGGTGCATTATTATTTGACCCAAATGCTGGTCTATCAAGCCTTGCCATACCCAATTTTGTCAATGGTATGGCAGGGGTCATGACTGTCATCATCATGGTGCCATTCATGTTTGTGGGTTTTGATGTCATCCCCCAAGCCGCCGAAGAGATTGACTTATCTCGCCCGCAAATTGGTATATTCTTGGTAGTGTCGCTCATTATGGCGGTCATGTGGTACATGGGCATCGCATGGAGCGTGGGTCATACACTCACACTTGACCAAGCAACCAGCTCCAAACTTGCCACCGCTGACGCCATGACCAATGCTTGGCAGAGTGTGTGGGCAGGCAAACTGCTGGTACTGGGCGGAGTTTTGGGTATCTTGTCAAGTTGGAACGCCTTTTTAATCGGGGGTAGCCGACTCATGTACGCCATGGCGAAGGCACACATGCTGCCAAGCAGTCTAGCCAAGCTACATCCAAAATACGGCACGCCCTATCTTGCCATCATCTTAATTGGTGGTCTTGCCACACTAGCACCACTGTTTGGGCGTAAATCCTTAGTATGGATAGTGGATGCAGGCGGCGTAGGCATCGTCATTGCCTATACTTGCGTCGCAGCCGCTTTCTTATACTTACGCTTCAAAGAACCTAATATGGTTCGACCATTTCGAGTGCCTGCAGGCAAACTGGTTGGTGTGATTACTCTTGTCATCAGCCTTGTCATGTTTTGCTTATACTTACCCATGTCGCCATCTGGACTTGGTAAGGTAGAATGGGGCATATTTGGTGCGTGGAGTTTATTTGGTCTGGTGTTGTATTTATACGCCACTCACAAAAACCCTGGCAAAAGCAAAGCCTTTATGGATGAAGAAATTCGTGCCATCAAAGAAGCGAATCAGCTTTGGCTAAAAGAAAATGGCATGCCGAGCCTTGCCATTGACAAGCAATCTGCCAAGCGGTCTGTCAAATAGCATGACATTATCCATACAGCTGACCAAAACCCCTTTACAAGATGTTAAATTTTTGTTTTAATAAATGTATGTTCTTTATATAGAATATATGTTCAAAATAAAGAACAATTATATTCACATTTACCACAGGAGTGTTCTCATGAGTTTTGTTCCTTTTGATTGGCAAGACGCCTTAAATTTAAACAGTCTTTTAACCGAAGATGAACGCATGGTCTATGACACCGCATATCAATTTTGCCAAAAAGAATTGATGCCTAATATCATAGAAGCTAACCGTCATGAGCATTTTGATACAAACATCATGCGTCAGATGGGTGAGCTTGGACTTTTAGGCATGACCATTGATGGCTATGGTTGTGCAGGCATGAGCCATGTGGCGTATGGCTTGGTTGCCCGAGCGGTCGAAAGCGTCGATTCAGGCTACCGCTCTGCCATGAGCGTGCAATCCAGTCTTGTGATGCACCCCATCTATGCTTACGGTACAGAAGCTCAAAAAGAAAAGTACCTACCAAAACTTGCCACAGGCGAATACATTGGCTGCTTTGGCTTGACCGAACCTGATGCAGGCTCCGACCCTGCAGGTATGAAAACTCGCGCCAAGAAAGTTGCTGGCGGCTATGAGCTGAGCGGCTCAAAAATGTGGATTACCAATTCGCCTGTTGCTGATGTCTTTGTCGTCTGGGCGAAAGATGATGAAGGTGAAATTCGCGGCTTTATTTTAGATAAAGGCATGAAAGGTCTGTCCGCCCCAAAAATTGATGGCAAATTCTCTCTACGAGCATCCATCACAGGTGAGATTGTCATGGATAAAGTGTTTGTGCCAGAAGAGAACGCTTTTCCTGATATTCGTGGATTAAAAGGTCCTTTTGGCTGCCTAAATAAAGCTCGTTATGGCATCGCATGGGGTGCCATGGGAGCGGCAGAGTTCTGTTTTCACGCTGCTCGCAGCTACACCCTAGAACGCAAGCAGTTTGACCGTCCTTTGGCAAACACTCAGTTGGTTCAGCTCAAACTTGCCGATATGCTGACAGAAATTACCTTAGGGTTGCACGCTGCTTTGCAAGTAGGTCGTCTGATCGACGAAGATAAAGTTGCCCCACCCATGATTTCACTCATCAAACGCAACAACTGCGGCAAAGCTTTAAATATCGCTCGCACCGCTCGTGATATGCATGGCGGCAATGGCATTCACGATGAATTTCATGTCATTCGCCATGTGATGAATTTAGAAGCGGTCAATACCTATGAAGGCACACATGATATTCATGCCTTGATACTAGGTCGTGCCATTACTGATTTACAGGCATTCGCTTAACCAATCTGGGTTTGATAAGAACAGTTTATCAAACCCAGTTTTAATCAACAAGGAAGATTCAACATGCACAGTATCAGTCCAAAAGCCTTAGACGGTATCAAGGTCATCGACCTGTCTAGAGTACTTGCCGCCCCATCAGCAACACAGATTTTGGCAGATTTTGGGGCCCAAGTCATCAAAATAGAGCGACCCTCCGTAGGTGATGAGACTCGTCATTGGAATCCGCCCAATTTTACCGATAAGGATGGTCATACAACCAGTGCTTATTTTGCCACCATCAATCGGGGCAAACGCTCGCTAGCATTGGATATTACCAGTGAATATGGGCAGGCGGTTATCAAGGAGCTGATAAAAGATGCTGATGTATTGGTTGAGAATTTTAAAGTAGGCAATCTTGCCAAATATGGACTGGATTACGACAGCCTAAAGCAAATCAACCCACGCTTGATTTATGCTTCTTTGACAGGATTTGGTCAGACAGGTGTCGATGCTCACAAAGCAGGTTATGACTATATCATTCAGGGTTTATCTGGACTGATGAGCATCACAGGCGAGCCTGACGGGCAGCCCCAAAAAGTTGGGGTGGCAGTCGTGGACTTATTCTCAGGATTACAATTAACCATCGGCATTCTAACTGCCTTATACGCCCGCACACATACAGGCACAGGACAGCATGTCGATGTGGCACTGTTTGACTCATCGCTTGCCATGCTTGGTAATGTCGGGATGAACCATCTTGCCACAGGCGATAGACCGCCTAGGTTGGGTAATGCTCATGCCAGTATCGTACCTTATCAGGTGTTTGCTGCATCAGACGGTCATTTTATTGTGGCGTGTGGCAATGATGGTCAGTTTATCAAATTATGCCAAGCATTGGGGCAATCTTGGCATGATGATGAGCAATTTGCCACCAATCCTAGCCGTGTTGCTCACCGAGACGAGCTCATTCCGCTCATGCAAGCAGTCTTTGATACCCAAACTCGCTCTTATTGGCTAAGTCTATTGGAGCAGCATGGCATACCTTGTGGCTCTATCAATAGCATTGACGAAGCCTTAAACCTACCCCAGACCCACGACAGGCAAATGGTGGTTAGCTTTGCTGACAGCCCCATCAAAGTGCTTGGCAATCCCATCAAGCTCTCGGGTACGCCAGTCACCTACCCCAGTCCACCGCCCAAGCTCGGACAGGACAATGATGAGATTTTGTCAAAATTAAATCCACCCTTTGATTTATAAAAATTTCTCAATCAAGAGAGTTACCATGCTACAAATTAATGCCCAAAGCCACTCTCTTGATTGTTCATAAATATGGTTTCACAACACAACATCCATTTACCTTTGTGAAACATTCAAATTTTCCTACATCATTCGTTTAAAAAATAAAAAAACACAACGCACGCCCAGTTATGTTAAACCGCCCATCACCACTTGTTAAAGCCCGTGTTTATTGACCTTGCACATCGACGCATTATTTATCCACAAAAACTGTGGATAACTTTGTGGAAAAACGGTGCAAAAAATCGTAAAAGCCTTATAAACCAACACCCAGAGCGTCCAAGAATAATTCACACCAGCCATGTGAATAAATAAAAATATATAATAAAAACAATAACTTATAAAAATATCATCTCTCATCATTTTGTCTTAATTTTTATGATATTTTTGGCTACAATCATCATTGATGTTCCACAAAAATCGCTGATTTTTTATTGTGAAACCTGTGGATAATTTTATAAATTCATCCAAAAATCACTCACGCCAGCCCATTTTCTTGAGCAAAAACCCACCCAACATCCGCCCATCACAGCCCATTAAAAATCGCCATCATCACCCAATCCAACAATAAAAAACAACACACACAAAAGCCATGCAGCAAATGAAAATATTGCCAAAACTGTGCTATAATACCCCATTATCAACCGCAAATTTTGCACAAAAGACAGGTAAACACATGAGTAAAGCAAAAGAGCCTACTGGCAGCGTGGAAGAAAACAAAGAAAAAGCACTCAAAGCAGCATTGGCACAGATTGAAAAAAACTTTGGTAAAAATACCATCATGTATCTAGGCGATGAATCCGCTAAGATAGATGTCGATGTCATCTCAACAGGCTCTTTGGCACTGGACATCGCTTTGGGCATTGGCGGTCTGCCAAAAGGTCGTATCATTGAGATTTTTGGACCTGAAAGCTCAGGCAAAACCACCCTTACCCTACAAACTATCGCTGAATGCCAAAAGCAAGGTGGTACTTGTGCGTTCATCGACGCCGAACACGCTCTAGACCCAATTTATGCCCGCAAATTAGGCGTGGACATTGATAAACTCATGGTCTCTCAGCCAGACAACGGTGAGCAAGCCCTTGAAATCGCTGACATGCTCGTGCGTTCTGGTGCGGTGGACATGATTGTCGTGGACTCGGTCGCCGCTTTGACGCCAAAGGCAGAGATTGAAGGCGAGATGGGCGACAGCCACATGGGTTTGCAAGCACGCCTAATGAGCCAAGCCTTGCGTAAAATCACAGGTAATGCCAAACGCTCCAACTGCATGGTGATTTTCATCAACCAAATCCGTATGAAAATCGGTGTCATGTTCGGCTCGTCTGAGACCACAACTGGCGGTAACGCCCTAAAATTCTACGCGTCGGTGCGTCTAGACATCCGCCGTGCCGGACAAATCAAAGAAGGCGAAGAAATCATCGGTAACGAAACCAAAGTAAAAGTCATCAAAAACAAGATGGCACCACCGTTCCGTGAAGCCCTATTCCAAATCATGTATGGTGAAGGCATCAACCATCTGGGCGAAATCGTTGATTTGGGCGTGGACATCGGTGCCGTAGGCAAATCGGGTGCTTGGTACAGCTATGGCGACAACAAAATCGGACAAGGCAAGGCCAATACCGTCAAATATCTTGCCGAACATCCAGAGATTGCTCAAGAAATCGAAGCCAAGATTCGCCAAGAAAAGATGAGCAAAAATACCGCCCCTGTCAGCCAAAACGATGCTGATGACGGTGAGCCACCTGAGTTCATCGAAG
Source organism: Moraxella sp. (assembly GCA_030525825.1). Lineage (GTDB taxonomy): Bacteria > Pseudomonadota > Gammaproteobacteria > Pseudomonadales > Moraxellaceae > Moraxella. The sequence continues at coordinate 17,149 of JAUNDZ010000003.1, read as the reverse complement.
GCATGGAAGATGAAAACTTATTTTAAGCACTCATCTTGATGACCATCAAGACACTGGCAGAAATCTTAGCGGATATGGATGATACCATGTCCGCTCATTGTTCTGCTCCATCATCAGATGCTCTCAAGCCACGGACAAATACGGTCAAATCAGTCCAACCAGCCCAATCTGAGCGGCCAGCCACATCTCGTGTGGTTAATGCCAAGCCCCGTATGGGACATCAATCACAAAAAAGCCATCCAAACAACAAACCAGAGAACAGCTCATCAGTCGCTCCAACCAGCCCAAAAAAACCCATAACATCTCACAAAACACAACCAAACATCACATCCATCATCACCGATGACACGCAGCACATCCTAGATGATGCCACACGGCACGCCCTGCAAGGGGTTGATATCGAACCCATCTATCAAAATGACAAAACCACCAACCACCTGCGTTGGCTGGCTTTTTATTATCTGTCCAAACGAGAGCATTCTAGATTTGAGCTAAAACAAAAACTACTGGCTAAGGGGCATGACGGTCAGAGCATTGATGATCTGCTTGATGAATTTGCCGAAAAAGACTATCAATCCGATGAGCGATACGCTTTTATGCTCATTCGTGAAAGTGTGCGGCGGGGTCGTGGTAAAAACCACATCTTGCATGCCCTAAAAAATGCCAAGCTCGCCCTACCTTATTCACTTGACGAACTCATGCAGATGGCTGACATTCCCAGTATCAATGATGGCACAGTCTTGGCAGAAGATGATGAGATAAACTGGCTAAAACTTGCGGTAGAAGCCCGCTGCAAAAAATACGGCAACGAGCTTCCCACCAATCCAAAAGACAAAGCCAAACAGCTGCGATTTTTGCAATATCGTGGCTTTGAAATGAGTGTGTGTTTTGATGCACTCAAATATACACTCGATGACTTAGATGAGCTGGCATTTCGCTAGATGCCGCTATGAACAGCCCTTAAAGCGGCTCCACACACCCACCTGTTCAGGCAAAGGCTTGGCGACTGCTGCAAGTTTTCGCCAAGGCATATTGCTGCCATGAAAATCACTACCCACCGACACCATCAGCTGATTTTGGGCGATACTGCGGTCAATCATCGCACGCAAACTGGCAGGCTCATTATTCGGCAGCTCACAGGCATCGCCACCCAGTTCAGCAAAATCAGCAATCAGCCGTCTGGTTCGGGTCGCTGACAGCCCATAGCGAGTTGGGTGTGCCAGCACCGCCAGACCACCACAGTCATGAATCAGCTTAATAGCATCTGCCATGCTAATGGTTTGAATCTCGACATAGGCAGATTTGCCATCCGCCAGATATTTATCAAAGGCGGCTTGCACACTCGGCACTAAGCCCATTTCATGCAGCACTTGGGCGATGTGGGCTCGACCCACCGCACGGGGGTTTTGCCCTGTTTTATTCAGTACCGCTCGCCAGATTTGCTCTTGCAGCCTTATAGCATCGTCTTTATCCGCCAGAATGCTGACAAGTTTTTGGACGATGTGCCACCCCCGCTCATGCCGACTGTCTTGCAATGACTGCAAGGCATCATGCATCCGCTTGGTATCATCAAAATCCAGTGCCACCACATGGATAATCTTATCAATCCGCTGATGCGTGCCATACCCACCCAGCAGGCTGTGCGTGCAACTAATCTCAACACCATGTATCAGCTTCATGCCGAGCGAGTATGCTGCCGCTTTTGCTTCTGCCACGCCTGCGATGGTGTCATGGTCGGTTAAGGCAAAAGTTGAGATGCCTGCCAGATGTGCTTTTTTGACCAGTTCGGTTGGCGAATTTGTGCCGTCTGACGCGGTGCTATGGCTGTGCAAATCTATCATTTTTTTATCCATAAAAACAAACACCCCATACCATCGGTACAGGGTGAATGTGCTGACTTTATCAGTCGTTACGGCTTTGTTGTTCTTTTAGGAAAGAGCCCACGCTAAGCGGCTTGACTGCTGGGCGAGCTGCTGCTTGGCTTTGCGGTGCTGCCTGTGGTGCAGGCTGACTGCTGATAGCCGCCGTATGACCCGCAGGTGCTGCCTGTGGGTTGGCTGGCTGTGCTTTTGGTGATTCATCGACAGTCAGACCAGTGGCGATGACCGTTACATAGATGTCATCACCCATTGACTCATCATCCACCGCACCATAGAAGATGTTACCTTCATCGATGTTGGCAATGCGGCTGACCACTTCTGCCACTTCTGCAGGCTCGCTCATACCGATGTTTGCACCCACGATGTTAATGATGACGCCTTGTGCATTTTTTAGCAGTAAGTCATCTAGTAGTGGTGAGCGGATGGCTTTTTCTGCCGCTTCTGCCGCACGACCTTCACCGCTGGCACGACCGATGCCCATCATCGCATGACCTTTGGCAGTCATGGCGGTATGCACATCGTTAAAGTCGATGTTAATCACACCTGGTTCACGGATGGTGCGAGTGATGCCATCAACCGCTTGTAGTAGCACATCGTTCGCCTTGGCAAAGGCATCTTTCATGGTCAGACCACGATAAACTTGTAGTAGCTTTTCGTTTGGTACAGTGATGATAGAATCCACATATTGAGCCAGTTGGTCGATGCCTTCTTGGGCAAGTTTGGCACGCTTACCACCTTCAAATTTAAATGGTGTGGTAACGACAGCAACGGTCAAGATGCCTTCTTCTTTGGCAATACGGGCAATCACAGGGGCTGCACCTGTGCCTGTGCCACCGCCCATGCCAGCGGTGATGAATACCATATCGTAGTCAGACAATAATGCACGAATTTCTTCTTCGTCGCTCTCTGCTGCTTCACGACCCACTTCAGGGTTGGCACCTGCACCCAAACCACGGGTCAAGTCGCTGCCCAGTTGTAGTTTGTTTGGTGTGGTTAGCTTGCTTAGAGCTTGACGGTCGGTGTTCGCCGCCACAAAATTGATGCCCGAAACTTGCTGATGCACCATGTGTTCAACGGCATTGCCGCCACCGCCACCAACACCGAAAACGATAAAGCGTGCTTGTCCATCTGAGTCAAATTGAGTGTCATCTGACATACTGTATCTTGACATAAACCTTACTCCAAAAATCTAAAAACCATCGCCCAAAGGCATTAAATTAAAACCAATCTTTAAGCCGATTGACAATGGCTTGCCAACCGTCAGAAACCTTATTGGCAAGCCCGTCATCGGCTTGCACTTCTGTGTAGCTGTCTTTAATGAATTGCTCGCTGTTTTGGTACAAAAGCGAACCTAATACGCTGTGCAGCTTGTTGTTTTTTAAGTACTCATTAATGAGCTGAATCTTTTCGTCGCTGAGTGAGCGTGGGCAAATGCTGACATTGCTGTTGGTTGTCATCATGCGTACAGGCACACCCCAATGCCGCCCCAAAAAGCGTGTCATGCCATCAATCTGACAGCCGCCGCCCGCCAGCACCACACCCATGCCAAGCATGCCAGACATGGAGCGGGCATCTAATGCTGCATTGATGCGAGCAAAAATATTCTCATAACGGGCGGTGATGATGTTATTTAGGCGGCGTAAGCTGACGGTTGCTTCTCCTCCTGTGCGTCGTTTGACATTGATGAATGACGCTCGTTTTGATGGATCTAGGGTCAGCGTGCCTTGTTGGCATTTTAGACTCTCAGACTCTTGAATGGTGAGACCCAGCTCCACCGAGATGTCATAAGTTACCGTCTGACCGCCCACATCCAAGCACTCAGAGAATACCACCGCACCATCATAATAGACGCACACTTTGGTTGTCTCTTGACCAATGTCAATAAAGCAGATGCCCTGTTTCTTTTCATCTTTGGTTAGGGCATATTCTGCACTCACCAGACCATCAAACAAAGTATCGCCGATGGCGATGCCAGATGCGTTCACCACACCTGATACCTGATGATGATAATTGGTCGGCAGTGCCATGACATGATTTACCACATCGATTTTATTGGCGTACATATTGACAGGCTCTTTGACTTCATGCACGCCATCTAGGTAGGTTACGACTTGGCACAGCTGAAAAATCTCACAACCTTCGGCACGCAACTTCTCACGGACGAGTTCTTTGGCACGGTGCATGTCGCTTTGTCGCACGGTCGTCTGCGTGCCTGATGCGTTCATCACGATGGTCTGCGTGTCGTTCATCGACATCATCAAAGGCGTCGCCAAAGACAAGCACGCTTCATGAATCTGCACGCCTGCCATGTCGCTGGCTTCTTGCAACGACTTATGTATGGCACTGATGAGATGCTCTCGGCGTTCAATTTTGCCACCGACAAAGGCATCGGTATTTGCCAAACCCACCGCCGAAACTTTGATTTTCGGATTTTCAGGTGTGCCTGTTGCATAGCCCACCACTGTATGAACAGCACTTGAGCTTAAATGCAATGCTACCTGTAGGTCTGACATACGAACCCTTAATCACCAATAAATAATCAAATTACCAAACATCCAACTAAAAAGTGGACATATCTACTATATTTTAACACCGATGGCATTTTTGTAAAAGAGTAAACCCCATAAAAATTAGTAGTTTATTCTCTTTTTGATAAAAATTCTTAAAAATAACCCAAAACACCTAAAGAAACACCCTGTTATTACAGAAAACTGCTCAAAAACCCAGCAAATCTGTTAAGTCATATCATCCAATTTTTCTTATCATGATGCTTTTGGTACAGGTTCTGCCTTGGTTCGCCACGCAACCGCAAAGCCATTTTTGTATCTTAAATCCACCGACTGAATTTTTGGCAACTCTGATGCCAGACTGCTTTGCAATAATGACGCCAGACTGAATAATTTTTGTTCGGTATTTTCATGGTCAACAATCACCCGAAGACCATTATTAAAGCGAATGAGCCATGTCTGCCGTGAAGTCAGCGTAACATCTTGGGCGGTCAAACCCAAAGGGGCAAACCACTCATTGACCCGACGCATCTGCTTCATCATGTGCTGTGCGTCTTTGGCGTGCGTGCTGTACAGATTGACCAGCGATTTATTCATCAGTTCACGCTCATCAGCAGGTACAAATACCTGACCGTTGGCATCAAGCAGGTGCTGACTGCCAAAGTTCGCCACCGCCTGTCTTGGGGTAACAGACACCATCACACCCTGCTGCCAGTCTCGTTTGACGCTGGCACTCTCTACCCACGACAGCTCGGACACCACTTTATGAATCTTGGTCAAATCCGCCCCAAAAAACTGCATCTCACCCAGCGAATTGGTCGCTTCTTGTAAAGATGCCGCCTGTGCCGAGCTTAAGTTACCCATTTCTAGTACAAGCGGTCGTGTTGGGGCTTGATTTGCCGCCCGAAAAATAAAAAACACACTTAAAGCAAAGACAATACCACCCAGTAGTAAAATCTGCCAGAGTTTGAGCGTCGGGCGTGTTTTTAGGGTTTTGATTCGGGCGTTCATGCTGATGCTGCCAAAGAGAACTAAAAGATAAGACAAATTGCATATAGTAGCGTATTTTACCACCAACACCAAGAAAAATATGACGAAAACGATAAATTTTTACAACAAGTTACAGTTTTGTCCCACGCTGCCACTACTTTGCCCCAGCTTATATGGTCAATGAACATCAACAAAAAAACCGACAAGCCATCTTATCGACTTATCGGTTTTTGGCTGCACAGTTTTAAAAAAACATCAAGCCGTCAGAGTCTGCTCCAAGATGACTAAGCACAGCTTAGCAAAGTCCATACCCGCTTCTTTTGCCGCCATCGGTACAAGGCTATGGTCGGTCATGCCTGGCACGGTGTTGATTTCAAGTACATACAGCCTGCCATCATCGCCCTTTAAAAAGTCCACACGAGCCCAGCCACGACCGCCCATCGCATCAAAAGCACGGCGGGCAAGCTCACCCATTTCTCGCTCCTGCTCAACGGTCAAGTCAGACGGACATTGATAAATGGTGTCGTCTCTTAGATACTTGGCTTCGTAGTCATAGAACTTATTTTTTGGGATGATACGAATGCTTGGCAAGGCTTTATCACCCAAGAGTGCCAAAGCGTACTCACCACCTGTAATGGCTTTTTCTGCCAAAATCTCGCCATGATACTGCTTTAACTGCGGATACACATTGGCAAGCTCGCCTGCATTCTCAACCATCATCACACCCACGCTAGAACCTTCTGCGGCAGGCTTCACAAACAGCGGCAAGCCAAACTCTCTCTCAACGGCTTCAAAATCACTCTCATCAGTCAAGACCACATACGGCACATTGGGTAAGCCAAGCGACTGCCACACCAGACGACAGCGGAATTTGTCCATCGCAATGGCGGACGCCAACACGCCACAGCCTGTATAAGGAATGTTAAAGCCGTCCAATACACCCTGCAAGCTACCATCTTCACCAAAAGTGCCGTGCAAGACATTAAACACACGGTCGTATTCACGCAATGTTGAGATGTCAGTCTCTTTTGGGTCAAAATGATGAGCATCCACACCCTTTGACAGCAGGGCATCTAGCACCGCTTGACCGCTTTTTAAAGACACTTCTCGCTCGGTGCTGCTGCCACCACAGACCACAGCGACTTTACCAAATTTTGTTGTATCGTTCATAGTTTCTAACCCTACTTATCAATTTTTATCAAATCATCCATCACGGGCGTCACATCATCTTAGTCAACACCTAATCTTTGAATGAAATGGTTAGCTTATTTCTTTGTTGGATGTATTATTTTTCTAGATAAAGCCCATTGTCTTTTAGTTCAATACAGATTTGCCCCACATTGCCCGCCCCTTGCGTGATGAGTAAATCCCCTGCCTGCAAGAGACGCTGCATGACAGGTGCAAGGTTATCTTTATCCACCAAAATCGGCTCAACCTGCCCACGGTGGCGGATGCTGCGAGCCAGCGACTTGGTATCCGCCCCCACAATCGGCGTCTCGCCTGCGGCATAGACTTCAAGCAGCAGCAGCTCATCCACGCCAGACAGCACTTCAACAAAGTCATCAAAACAGTCTCTGGTACGGCTATAACGGTGCGGCTGAAACATCATCACCAAGCGGCGTTCAGGATAACTTTGGCGAGCCGCCTTGATGGTCGCTGCCACTTCGGTTGGGTGGTGTCCATAGTCATCAATCAGCAGTACATTGCCATCGCCTAAGGACACATCCGCCTGCTGTTCAAAGCGTCTGCCCACGCCTGCAAATTTACTCACAGCACGCACCATCGCTTCATCTTCCACGCCTTCATCGGTAGCAAGCGTGATGGCAGCCAAGGCGTTTAAGACATTATGCTCACCAGGGATATTTAAGGTCAGTTTCAGCGGCTCTCGGTCTTTTCTTAGTACCGTAAAATGCGTACGAGTACCTTCTGCAACCAAGTCTACCGCCTGCACATCGTTATGCGACCCAAAACCAAAGGTAAGCACAGGGCGGGCAATGTCGTCAATCATACTGTGCAGCTCTTTATCATCGCCACAGATGACCGCCAGTCCATAAAACGGCATATTTTGCAAAAACTGAATGTAGGCTTGTTTCAACTTCTCAAAGCTGCCATCATAGGTATCCATGTGGTCTTCATCGATGTTGGTAACAATCGCCGCCATCGGACGCAGCGATAGGAACGAAGCATCAGATTCATCGGCTTCTGCCACCAAATAGCGAGAGTTGCCCAAAGACGCATTTTTGCCACTGGCGTTTAATTTACCACCAATCACATAAGTGGGATCAAGACCTGCTTCGGTCAGCATCATGGTGAGCAGACTTGTGGTAGTAGTTTTGCCGTGTGCCCCAGCCACAGCGATTGAATGGCGATACCGCATGAGCTCACCAAGCATATCAGCACGGCGTACCACAGGCAGACGAGCTTGCAGGGCGGTTTGAATTTCAGGATTGGTCTTGTCAATGGCAGATGACACCACCAGCACATCAGCATCTTTGACATTGCTAGAATCATGCCCGATAAATACCGTAATGCCCAAACTCTCCAAACGCTTAGTAACCGCACTTTCTTTGATGTCTGAGCCTGTTACGGTGTAGCCTTGGTTGGCAAGCACTTCGGCAATGCCACACATACCAACCCCACCAATACCCACAAAGTGAATGGTATTGATGCGACGCATTTCAGGAATTTCGATGAGCTGTTTGGGTAGTTTGGTGTGATTCATTCTTTATCCTAATTTCATGTTTGTTGTTTGGGTGTTGATGACAGCGTTGGCTACCACAGTAAATTTTTGCCACTTTTATCTAGATGATATACAGTTGGTCAAAAACAATCTTAGTATGGCAGGTCAATTTGACAGCATTTTCAAATCCTGCCTGAAAAACTGCCTTTGCCACATCCTGCTCGCCTTGTCTATATTGCAGCTCACTGGCAACAAAATATATCTCATCTTTGCTGTCTTGTGCCAGCTTGCTCAAAAAATCATAAAAGTCATCATTTAGCACACCGCCATTGGTTACAAAATGCATTCTGCCATAAACAAAGGGATTTTGGCAGACGATTTCATGCTTAAAATAGCGGCTTTTTGGTGCATCTGGCAAAGCAGAATGGCTGATAATCAAAGTGCATGATGACATAAGGTAGCCTTACATACTGGTGTCTAGCCAATCGTATCCAGCACGATGTCTGCCACTTTGACTGCCGAATCCGCCTGAGCTTTGCCGTGAGTTTTTTGTGCCATGGCAAGGCATTGCCCACGCGTTAGGTCGTTTAAAGTCTGGGCAAGACGCTCGCCCGTCAGCTCACTTTGGGGTAATAATATACCGCCGCCGTGATTGGTCAGACTCTTGGCATTAGCCGTCTGATGGTCGTCCACAGCGTGCGGCAGCGGAATAAAAATCGGAGCAACGCCCACATTGGCAATCTCGCTGACCGTCAACGCCCCTGCTCGGCAGACAATCACATCCGCCCACGCATAAGCAGCCGCCATGTCATCGATGAATGGCGAGACTTCAAAGACATGATAAGTCGTGTCGATTTTGGCTTGTGAATACGCCACTAGCATGTCATTATGATTGTCCTTGCCACACTGATGGCGTAGGTTGATTGGGCGATTTAGGTGGGCAAACATCTCAACCACCGCTTTATTAATCGCAGCCGCCCCAAGACTACCACCCACAACCAATACCTTTAATGGCGAGTCATCATGCACATCATAGCGTAAATGCGGCGGAGCGATTTGGGTGATGTTAGCACGCACAGGGTTGCCCACCGTTGCCAGCCGCTCACCAAAGCCATTGCCAAACGCCCCATCAAAGGCTTGCAGCACTTTGTCGGCATGGCGAGCCAGATTCTTATTACTCATGCCAACAATGGCGTTTTGTTCGTGGATAATGAGTGGTTTTTTGGCAAGTTTTGCCGCCAAACCACCAGGGGCAGTAACATAACCACCAAAACCGACAACGGCATCAATTCGGTGCGTTTCGATGATTTTTTTGGCGTGCATCACCGCTTTAAGTAGCATGAGTGGCAGCTTGACTAAGCGAGCCAGACCCTTACCACGCAAGCCCTGCATTTGCACATGGTGCATCTGATAGCCATGCTTTGCCACCAGCTCATTTTCCATGCCAGTTGGCGTACCCAGCCAATGTATCGTCGCACCACGCTTGGCAAGCTCGTCTGCCACCGCAAGAGCAGGGAATACATGCCCGCCCGTGCCTGCCGCCATCATCAAGATATTCATACTCACACTCAATTTTTTGTACAATTTTTAATCATTATGAGCATCACGCTCAGTTAATTTGATATTTTGAAACAAAATGCCGATAAATACAAGGAAAATTTATACACCTTACAATTTTTCATCAAAAACTTACCATCAAGACAGCTTTATCGGCAGCCGCCCCTTGTTTGCCGATAAAATTCTTGCCAGTTTATTTGCTCTATCCACCGCATTTTGAGTAGATGAGTTTGCTCTATCAAGGTCGGCTTGCCCAACTTGGCGAGCGTTTTGCCCAAACAGCATCGCATCAAATAAATGCTTGGCGTGCATATGATCGTGGCAATGATAATCCACCCCCACATTAAAGCCGTCATTGTCAAACAAAGTCGCCACGCACGCCGTGTCAATGGTGGCAAGCGATAACGCCCCGTCCTCCCCACCAAATTTCTTAAAAATCTCATCATCATCAAATCCACCCAACGCCAAAAAGTACGGGCGATAAAACACCATATTGCTCCCTGCCGTCATCTCAAAGGCTCGCCAAGCGACCGCAAAATCAGGGTGGGTTTGGTAATGAGTCGGCAGGTCAATCGGGGTCATCGGCAGGCGAATCAGCCCCACATCAAAACGCTCAAACACCATCGCACAGCCTTGCAAGGCTTGGGACTGATAAGCATCATCGGCATCCAAAAAAGCGATGTGGTCAGACTTGGCAAGCACCGCCCCAAAGTTACGAGCCACCGCCACGCCTTGATTATCGGTGAATCGCTCGGCACGGATTTTGGTGGGATAAGCCGCCTTGTACTCTGTGATGACTTTCCAAGTGGCATCCGATGAGCCGTCATCAATCAGATAAATCTTACCCAAATTTTCTTGATAAAGCACGCTATCCACCGCACGAGCTAAGGTGTGGGCGGCGTTATGACAAGGAATGATGACATCGATGGTCAGGGGATTTGGAGCGGGGTTTGGGTTTTGGTTTGACATTGCGATGATGATAATAAAAACACCATTGTAACACAAAAAAACAGCACAAAAACCCATAAAAAAAGAGCGTAAAAAAAGTAAGGACGAACAATCATTCGCCCTTACAAATCGTGTTAATCTGGGTCTAATGACTATGATTAAGCCAGCGACTCGCCCAAAATCACGCCGCCGTCTTTTTTGGTGATGACCACCGTGCCAGAACGGGGCGTTTTGCCGCCTGCCACCGCCCCAAAGCTGCCCTCTGGGTGCTGAATGTTGATGAACAATGCCTTGCAGTCTGGGGTCATCGTAATGCCCGTTACCTCACAGCCCTTTGGACCGACAAAAAAGCGTTTTAGGGTGTCAGGTGTGGCAACCGCCCCAACCTTAGTGCCTTGTCCTGTACTCGTTGTAATGGCATTGCCGTCGCCAATTTTATTGGGCAGGGCAGCCAGTAGCATACAGTTGGTTTGGCTGGTGTATGCTCCGTCATCGGTCTGAATCCATAGCACACCACGCGGGTCAAAGAATAGCCCATCAGGGGACGATAGGTCGTTCTCGGCAGTCAAGCCTGATAGGTTTTGTGCTTGCTTGTCATAAGGCGATGCAAACAGATAAATGTCCCACACAAATTGATTGCCTGTGTTACCAGCGGTCCTGGCAAAGCGAATGATGTGTCCGTGCTGATTGCCCTTACCGTCATAGCTTCTGGGATTGGCGGCATTAACCGTCTCGTCAGTTCGCTTAGAGTTGTTGGTTAAGGTAACATAGACCTCGCCTGTGATTGGGCTGACCGACACCCACTCTGGTCTGTCCATTTTGGTCGCTCCCACTTTGTCGGCAGCCAAGCGAGCAAACACCGCAATCTCGGCATCATCTTTAAAGTCCGCAAGCACAGGATTTTTCTTGGATAGCTCACGCCACTCGCCTGTACCGTCCTCATTAAACACCGCCACATACAGCGTGCCTTTGTCCAGATATTTATCGCCTGCTTTTAGACCGCCGCCGATGTCGGCATCAGACCACTTGGCAGCCGAGACGAACTTATAAATATACTCGCCCCGTGCGTCATCGCCCATATAAAAAACCAAGGATTCGCCCTGTTTGGGTGGCGCAAAGGCACAGTTTTCGTGGGCAAACCGCCCAAGACTTGTGCGTTTGACCGCTTGGGATTTTGGGGCAAAGGGGTCAATCTCGGTGATATAACCAAAGGTATTAAAAGTATTTCTGTGGTCGTCTGTGGCACTCTTAGCGTCCGCTTGGGCGGTGATGTCCCAATGGCTAAATTCGTCTGCACGACCGTCTGTTGGCGTGTGCCACGCATAGGCAGGGTCGCCAATGGTATGCTCTTTTAGCCCATATCTGACAAGGCGTTTGTCATTAACCGCACCGATGATGTCCTTATCCGCCCCACGAGCGAACACATTCAAAAAATTCTCCTCGGTCGTCAGATAAGTCCCCCAAGGCGACAGTCCTGCACCGCATTGGTTGTTAATGCCAACGCTGATTACGCCTTTGGGGTCAATTTTGGTTTTGACAAATTCACTACCCTTTGCCACGCCTGAGATTTTTGTGGTGGTGTCGCTGGTGTAGCGTTTGTTAAATGGCGAATTTTTGACCAGATCATAGCCTGTGGGCGTGCGTCTAACCTCCACCACCGACACGCCGTGTGCGTTGATTTCACGGCGAACATCGGACGCCAGTCGTCTTTTTTGGTAGATTTTTTGGGCGGTAGGGTCATCTATGAAATAGTCCTCAATGGGGTTTAGGTTGGGGTTTGTGTATTCGTGATTCATCGCAAGCAACCCACGCTCGGACACACTTGGGGCGTATTTGCCATTTTTTAAACCAAAAAACCACATACCATCGTGGTTGTCGCCCATACGATATTTAAAGGACTCGCCCGCCACCATTCTGTCGTCCGTCCACTCATTCAAATCAGGGACAATGGGCGTACCCATTGGCAGTATCAGCTCGGCACGATAACCCTCTGCCACGAGCATTCCCTCGCCTGTATAATGTGGCACGGCTTTAAATTTTAGGGCATTTGGTCGTTGCAGTGCAGCCACACGCTGACTGGGTGTTGCCCACGCAGTCGGCACAAAGCCACCAAAAAACGATGCCGCCATTAGCCCTGCTCCACCCTTCAACAGCTTACGGCGAGTGGGCGAGTCTAGCAGGTCGGCAAAGCTTGGGTTATCGGTGGGGTTAGAATCCTCGATAATCTCATCAAGGTCATTAAAGTTTTGGCTCATTGCCTACTCCAAAAAAATTATTCATTGTTTAGGTAGGCATAGTTTAGGGATTTTTTATGACAATTTGATGAACGACGAAGAGGCAAATAAAAAAGGGTAAAAATTCGCCCTTTTATTTACATCAGCCCACCAAACTCTCAATAAACGCCACAAAATCCACCGCAATTTGCGTGCCACATTGCTCGTCAATTTCTCGCACGCAAGTTGGCGAAGTTACATTAATCTCGGTAATATAACCCCCAATCACATCAAGCCCAACAAAATACAAGCCCTTTTCTAATAATTTGGGAGCGATTTCATTTGCCAACGCTCGCTCTTTATCAGAAAGTGGCATTGCCACGCCTGTTCCGCCCACTGCCAAATTGCCCCGTGTTTCGCCTGTCATCGGAATGCGTGCTAGGCAATAATCCACAGGCTTACCGCCAACAATCAAAATCCGCTTATCGCCGTCCTTAATCGCTGGGATAAATTTTTGAGCCATAATTGGCAGAGTTTCATTTTGGGTCAAAAGCTCCAAAGTTGCTCCGATATTTGGACTATCCGCTGTCAAGCGAAAAATCCCCATTCCGCCCATACCGTCTAATGGTTTGACAATCACATCTTGGTGCGTTTTGATAAATTCACGGATATGGCTTTGTTTTTGACTGACAACGGTTGGGGTCATCAAATGGGGAAATTCTGTGGCAAAGAGTTTTTCATTACAATTTTTTACGCTTTCAGGGTCATTAACCACCAACACCCCTGCTCGTTTGGCATAACCAAGCAAATGCAAAGCATATAAAAACTTCATATCAAAAGGCGGGTCTTTACGCATTAAAATCACATCAAAGTCGGCTGCTTTGACGGTATTTTTTTCGCCCAGTTCATAAAACTTGTCAGCACTTTTAAAGACTTGCAATGATTGATTGTCAATCAAAAGCTCGCCATTATCCAACCATAAATCATTAATTTGACAATAAGATAAAGAATGCCCTTTATCGCTAATTGCCCACGCCATCGCCAAAGAAGTGTCTTTTTTATAATTAATGGTTTTAATATCGTCCATTACGATTAAGAAATTTAGTTTTTTCATTAACTACACTCCGTATTGCTCACGATACGCCTGCATTTTGGCAAGATGCTCGGTCTCACCCTTTGCCGCCAAAAATGCAATAATATCATCAATATCCACCAAAGCATGAACAGGCACACCAAAATCCTCTTTAATCTGCTGCACCGCAGAACGAGCATCCTGCCCCTTTTCTTTGCGATCAAGGGCAATCACGATGCCTGCCAAACTTGCCCCAGCCGCTTGCAAAATCCCCACCACTTCACGCACTGCCGTGCCTGCGGTCATCACATCGTCAATGACCCACACGCTTTTGCCTGTCAAATCCGCCCCCACAAGACTACCACCTTCACCGTGCGTTTTGGCTTCTTTACGATTATAACCCCAAGCAGCATCAATACCATGATTTCGCCACAGCGTCTGTGCTGTGGTCGCCACAAAAGGAATGCCCTTATAAGCCGCCCCAAAAATAGTTGGACTCTCACCACCGAGCTCACTGCTTAAAATCTGAGCATAACCATCTGACAGCATGTCCAACGCCTGACCACTGGCAAGCAGACCAGCATTAAAAAAGTAGGGGCTGACACGCCCAGACTTTAAGGTAAACTCACCAAACTTTAACACTTCATGATCCAGTAGCAACTGGATGAATTTATTTTTGTCAAAAGCCATCATCATTCTCCGCAATCAGACTAAAATTCTCATATTTATTGTACCTTGTTTTTCCCTTTTTGCCTAATATTTCTTAAATTTCAAGCATAAAAAAACGCACTCAAATGGTGCGTTTTTTTATGGATTGGCAAATTAGCCTTGAGCAGCAGCTTGAGCAGCAGCAACTTCAGCAGCGAAGTCTTCTTGCTTTTTCTCGATGCCTTCGCCCACTTCTAGGCGTTTGAAGCTAACAACAGTTGCATTTTCAGCTTTTAGTACATCGCCCACTTTCTTGTCGTTGTCGATGACATACGGCTGATTAACAAGAGTAACTTCGTTTAGGTATTTTTGAACACCACCAGTAATCATTTTTTCAATCACTGCTTCTGGCTTGCCTGATTCTTTAGCCTTAGCTTCGACGATGTCTTTTTCACGAGCTAGGATGTCAGCAGGCACGCCTTCTTCATTAACCGCTAGTGGGTTAAAGGCGGCCACTTGCATGGCAACTGCTTTACCAAGTTCTTCAGATCCACCTTCATAAGACACAACCACACCAATACGCAGACCGTGGCGGTAAGCGGCTAGATTGTCGCCTTCGATGACTTCGGCACGACGAATTTGGATGTTCTCGCCGATTTTTTGTACCAATGCCACACGAGCTTCTTCTACGCTAACGCCCGCTTCGTATTCTAGACCAGAGATGGTCTCTACATCTGTGGTGTTGTTTGCTAGGGCAAGTTCAGCAACTTTGTTAGCAAAAGCAGTGAAGTTTTCGTCTTTAGCAACGAAGTCAGTTTGGCAGTTTACTTCTAGTAGTAGTGCCTTGCCAGCAGTTTGAGCGATGATGATGGCACCGTCAGCAGCGATGTTGCCTGCTTTTTTGGCAGCTTTGGCTTGACCTGATTTGCGTAGGTTATCAATGGCAAGCTCGATGTCACCACCTGCTTCTTCAAGGGCTTTTTTACATTCCATCATGCCCAAGCCAGTACGCTCACGCAATTCTTTAACCAATGATGCAGAAATTTGAGTCATGGTAATTACCTTTTATAATTGAATTAAAATAGCAGCAATCTGATGATTGATGACAAATTTATCAAAAAAGGCGTGAACGATGATACAGACATTCACGCCTTTGTACAATAATCTAGTGATTATTCAGCTTGTTCGGCGTTAGCTTCTTGAGCTTGCTCGCCACCCTTGCCTTGAGTTTTTGCATACTCTTTACCTGCAAGAATCGCATCAGCCATAGCAGTTGCGTATAGGCTTACCGCACGGATGGCATCGTCGTTTGCTGCGATGACATAGTCAACATTGTCAGGGTTAGAGTTAGTATCAACGATACCGATAACAGGGATACCAAGGTTTTTCGCTTCTTTGATGGCGATGGCTTCGTGGTCCACATCAATAACAAATAGTGCGTCAGGCAGACCGCCCATCTCTTTGATACCACCCAATGCACGCTCTAGCTTCTCCATATCACGGGTACGCTCAAGTGCTTCACGCTTGGTTAGCTTAGCAAAAGTACCATCTTCAGCTTGCTTTTCTAGCTCTTTTAGACGAGTGATAGATTGACGGATGGTTTTCCAGTTGGTCAAAGTACCGCCCAACCAACGATGGTCGATGTATGGCATACCAGCACGCTGTGCTTGCTCACGGATTACACCACTTGCCGCACGCTTAGTACCAACAAATAGAATCTTGTTGCGGTTAGCCGCTTGTTGGTTGGCAAAGTTCAATGCTTCATTGAATTGCTTAACAGTGTGTTCAAGGTTGATGATATGAATGCCATTGCGAGCACCAAAAATGTATTGGTTCATTTTTGGGTTCCAGTAGCGAGTTTGGTGACCAAAGTGAGCACCTGCTTCTAGCAAATCACGCATTGAAACTTGAGTAGAATTTGACATGATAAATCCTTAAAAGGTTGGGTTACGCCTCCACGAAAGTAAAATATTAAATCCATAAGCACGCATCTATCAATACTGACAAATTAATCAAACTTATAAACACCCTAATATTCCACGCAATATAGCAGCTTTCGTGTGTGTATTGTTAAGTAAAAATTCATCTATCTAAAAATAGACAAATCATTATATCAAATAATTTATATTAAATCAATATGTTAATTTTGAACAGCAGAAGTCAAAGCATCACATCCAGCGGGACGATACTCTTCATCAACATCAGTAGTGCAGCTCCAAACCCCTTTTGCATCACGAGTCCAAACAATCTTTTTGTTTTTTAATACACTCGCGGCATCTTGACCCAACACAGCTTCAATCTTTGATGTGTTATCCAAAGTTACTGTCAGTCCCGACTGCCCTGTCTGAAGACTGGTATCACTGGCAGCAGCAGCGGCCGCACCACCATCTTCAATAAGATTGCTCTTAGTCCAACCCAGCTGACATTCGCTACCCTTGCTTCCTTGCAATAGGCAAATATCTACCGAACTACGGAGCTGACTGGTTTCCATAGTAACGCGACTCACCTGTGCAATGGCTGTACGATTTTGAAATTGTGGAATGGCGAACATCGCAAGCACGCCAATAATCACAATGACAATCAACAACTCAATCAAAGTAAAACCCTGACATCTTTTTATCATCTCAATCCAATATCCTTAGCCTTAATCATAC
>JAUNDZ010000020.1 GCA_030525825.1 Moraxella sp. | reverse complement strand
GGTTTTAGGGCGATGGCGACTTTGATGGTCTGACCGCTTGATATACCGCCCAAAATCCCACCTGCGTGATTTGCCAAAAAACCATTAGGCGTTAGCTCGTCTCGACTGCTATGCCCAAACTGCTCTACCACATCAAAACCATCACCAATCTCCACGCCCTTAACCGCATTGATAGACATCATCGCATGAGCGATGTCAGCGTCCAAGCGGTCAAACACAGGCTCGCCAAGCCCTACAGGGACATTTTCAGCATAAATCTCAAGCCTTGCCCCACAGCTTGTCCCCTGCTCTCGCAGACTTGTAATAAGCTGTTCAAAGCGTGGGATAGCGGTCTCATCACCACAAAAAAATGGGTTGGTATTAACAATATCCCAATCAAGTTTATCCGCTTTTTCATTGCCAATTTGGGTAACAACGCCACGAATCACAATGCCTAAGCGTTCTTTTAAATACTTTTTGGCAATCGCCCCTGCCGCCACACGCATTGCCGTCTCACGAGCGGAGGAACGCCCACCGCCACGATAATCTCGAAAGCCATATTTCATCGTGTAGGTATAGTCAGCGTGGTTAGGACGAAAAGTCGTGGCGATGTTGCCATAATCTTTGGACTTTTGGTCGGTGTTACGAATGAGTAGCCCAATGGGTGTGCCAGTCGTTTTGCCTTCAAACACGCCAGAGATGATTTCTACTTTATCGTCTTCTTTTCTTTGCGTGGCAAATTTGGAAGTGCCGGGTTTTCTTCTGTCCAACTCTATTTGCAAATCTTCTTCGGTGAGTGGTAAATTGGGCGGAACACCGTCCACAATCGCCATTAAGCCCACACCGTGCGATTCTCCGCAAGTGGTTACGGTAAAAAGTTTGCCTATGGTATTGCCTGACATAATTTTTTTCCTTATTGGTTTTATTTAGTCAGTTTGCATTAGATGGCTGACGATGACTTAACTCGTTCAACTTGCCGTGCAAATTCATCACGGTATTCTAGCAGTTCTTCGCAAGTGATGGCAAACACCCCACTACCGCCCTTTTGGAAAGTCAGCCAGTCAAACTGAATCTCAGGATACGCCTGACGCAGATGCCATTCGCTGTTGCCCACCTCACACACCAACAGTCCATCACGGGTCAGATAGTCAGGGGCATGGTATAGGATTTGATGTACCAAATCCAAGCCATCTTGCCCTGCGGCTAGGGCGTGTTCTGGCTCGTGCAAAAATTCTGGCGGCAGCTCTGCCATGTCCTCGGCATCGACATAAGGGGGATTGGTAACAATCAGCTCGTACTGATTCTCGGCAGGGATTTTTTCAAACAAGTCGCTTTGTAGTAGGTTTACTTGGTGTTCTAGGTTGTGATGCTCAACATTTGTCCACGCCACTTCTAGGGCATCTTTGTCAATGTCCGCCCCGTCCACATTGGCATCAGGAAAATTGACCGCCAAAGCAATGGCGATACAGCCAGAGCCTGTACACAAATCCAAAATCCGCTCAGGGGGCGACAGTTGTAGTTCTTGTAAGCCATGTGAGAAAAACTTATTTTTGCCTGCATTATCCACATCAAAATACGGATAAAACTGCTGACTGATGAGCTCAGCAATGGGCGAGCGTGGAATCAACACTCGCTCATCAACATAAAAGGGCAGATTGCAAAAATATGACAGATTAATCAGATAAGACAACGGCTTACGCTCGGTAATGCGGCGACCCAACAGCTCTAACACCGCCTGTTTTTCGCTGTCGGTCAAGCGACAATCCAAAATCTCAGGGTTCGCCTCCCAGTCCAAATTTAAGGTGTGTAGCACGATGGCGGAGCTTTCGGCAAACTCATCGGTCGTCCCCTGTGCCACCACGACATCATATTCACGCAATTTGGAGACACAAAAACGAATAAAATCACGAATGGTGCGTAGATTTCGCCCTGCCTCGTCCAGCTCATCGTACAGAGCCTGCACTTGGGCATCGCTTAGCTTGCCATTATCGTCAAATCCTTGTAGGACTTCCTCATAAAATTCATCGTGTGATTCGTCGTATGTGTGGGGGGTGTCTGACATGATATTGCCTTTTTAAAGATAAATTATTCATCATTATAAAGAAAATTTTGTGTTTTTTAAACCGATTTTGTGTATCTTGACGAGCGATTTCATCTCAATCGCTAAAATTTAACCGCTCACATGGTTTTTTTGGTTAAAAATTGCTAAAATAACCAATGATTTTAAAAAAGAGACAACACCATGAGCCATCAAGCAAACGACCAACTGCCCTTTTGCCTACCTCCCGACATCAGCCCAAAAGTATTTTTGGCAGAATATTGGCAAAAAAAGCCCCTACTCATCAAAAACGGTCTGCCTGCCCTTGCAGGGATGTTTGAGCCAACCGATGTGCTAGACTTAGCCATTGAAGACGGCGTATCAGCACGACTTATTACCCAAAAAGACGAAGATCCCAGCCAATGGACGCTCAAAAGCTCGCCACTGACCGAAAGCGATTTACAAAAAACACCAACGCTATGGACGGTGCTGGTACAAAATCTAGAACAATGGTCGCCTGAGCTTGGTGAGCTGTGGCAAGCCTTTGATTTTATTCCAAAATGGCAACAAGATGACATCATGGTATCGGTCGCACAGGCGGGCGGTTCGGTGGGTATGCACTATGATGAATATGATGTGTTTTTGGCACAGGGCTACGGGTCTCGCCGCTGGCAGCTTGGTAAGATGTGCGAAGTTGGCACGCCTTTTGTTGAAGGTCAGCCCATTCGCCTGCTTGATGACATGGGGCAGATTATCTTTGATGAAGTGCTAAAAGCTGGCGATGTCTTGTATGTACCGCCACGCCTTAGCCATTATGGATTGGCGGTGGATGACTGTTTGACTTTTTCATTTGGCTTTCGCCGTCCGAACATGGTGCAGGTACTAGACGAGCTAGCAGATGTCGCCACAGGCGAGCATGAGCTGTTCTCGCCCATGATATTGCCCCAAGATTTACAAGACAACCCTTATGAGCTGTCCGATGAGAGCGTGAGTGCCATTAAAGACAAACTTATCGACCTACTAAATTCAGATAAGGGCAACGCCATCTTAACCCAAGCATTAAGCGAACTTGTGAGCAAACGCCAGTATGATTTGGTCGCCTTTGATGATGAGCAAAGCCCCGATGAGCTGGGCGAACGCTTGCAAAATGGCGAGTGTCTCATGATTAATCCCGCCTGCCGATTTGTACTACAAAATGGGCAGTGGTACATCAATGGCGAGAGTGTCTGCTTTGATGACAAAGAGTCATCACTCATCGAGCAATTTACGAGCGGGGACGCCATCATCTTTGATGACTTAGATGATGAGTTACTGTCAAGCTGTGCTACTTGGCTAAATGACAATTGGCTGATTTTGATTTAGTTACCACTCCAATGATAAAATTCAATTGACAATCATGAATAAACCATCCACTTTTTTATGGCATGCTTGATGACATATCATTAAAACTGCTAACCAACCCCAATCTAAAAAATGAGCCAACTTCGGCTCATTTTTTTGCTTAAATACCAACTAGACCAAGCCTACCATGCGTAGCCACGCCATGCCAATTGCCATGCCTATCATACTAACAACAGTGGTAAACGCCAAAATGTTCGCCGCCAGCACATCGTTACCGCCCATCGCCTTTGCCATCACATAGCTTGCCGCTGCCGCAGGGCTTGCCACCATCACAAACAGCACGCCAAACTGCACAGGGGGCAGTTTAAGCAGCACACCCACCACTACCGCCAGTAGCGGAGCGACGATAACCCGCCCAATGCTCGCCTGCATGGACACCCCCGACAGACCGAGCATGGACTTAATATCAAGGGTCGCCCCTGCACAGATGAGTGCCAGTGGCAAGGCGACATTGGCGAGCAGCTCGCCCGTCTTAGTGATGGGAGCGGGCGGCAAGGGCAAGCCAACACCCTTATAAATAAAGGCGGAGACTAGGGCAATGATGAGCGGATTTGTAAAAATCTTTTTGATGACATCGATGCTTTGGGATTTAAAATCGGTGTTTTGGCTCGTGCGAGAGAGCGTGATGACCGATAAGATGTTATAGAGTATCGTAATCACGCCCATGTACACCGCACCCACGCTTGTCCCCACCGCCCCATAAGCGTTGGTCGCCACCGACAAAGAGATAATCGCCATGTTGGAGCGAAACACCCCCTGCACGAACACGCCCTTATCACGAACGCTAGGGACAAAAAATTTGGCATAAATTTCCGCCCCAAAAAACAGCACAAAGGTGGTGATGAACCCCGCCATAAGAAGCGTGCTTTGCTCGGCAAAATTTACTTCGCTTTTTATCACACTAAAAAAGAGTAGGCACGGCAAGCCAAAATTAAAAACAACGCTTGATGCCGTATCAACAAAACTGCCACCTATTTTACCTGCTCGCCGCAAATAAAAACCCAGCCCCATTAAGGCTAGGTTTGGAAAGACAATCATAAAGGCAAAGCTGATGGCGTGGAGAATTTCTTGGGGGTTCATGGCTTTTGTTATGTGTTTTTGTAAAATAATAACTTATGATAATACAAAACTTATCAAAATAAAAATGATTTATTGACATTTTCACTCAATCAAATCAGCAGCATCACGGATAAGGCAAGGTTTTTTATCTATTTTTATAATCTTTTAACAAGCTCTTACAAGACTTTTTTAGCTTACCACTCACACTATTTTTAATGCCTTTGATGATAAATAACAAGCCGTCAGCACTGATTGTTTGGGAGAATTCTGGTAAAGTGGTGTTGATAAGTTCATCCACATCTTGATAATCTTTAATGTGTTTTAAAATGACTTTTAAATCATCATTGGATAAATCAAATAACACGCACACTTCTTGCATTGTTGGGAATTTTGTCTTTTTATCATCTCTTAACTCGCCAATCAAATATAATAGGCAAGAATTGTGAAATTTGAGTTTGGCAATGTCGGAGTTTAGGGTATTTATACTGAGTGTCATTGCGGCTTTCTTGGTTGTTTTAAATGAATTAAAAATGTATACAACACACCGTTTTTCAAGCCCTGCAACGGTGCGTAGCTTACTTAAAAATACACCAAACAAACTTTAAAATTACAACCGATTATATTTGGATGATTAGGGCAAAATCACTCAATGGGGCAAATAATGATTTGCCCCTACAAGTCTGCTGCCAAAATCTGGCTCGGTAGGCATAAACACCTACTCCGCCAATTTCTCCACTTCTTTCATTTTCTTCTGTTTCTTCAAAGTCATCGCCAATAAACTCACCGCCGCAGGGGTAATACCACTGATACGGCTCGCCTGCCCTAGCGTGGCAGGACGGATATGAGAGAGTTTGGCGACCACTTCATTAGACAGTCCAGACACCGATTTATAATCAAAATCCAAAGGCAGAGCGGTATTTTCTAGCTTTCGCATTTGCTCAATTTCATCGTTTTGGCGGTCAATATAGCCTTGATATTTGACGCCAATTTCAATCTGCTCGCCCACTTCATCAGATACCGTGCTGTCTGAGACTTTGGCAATGTCAGCAAATGAAATGTTGGGGCGTTTCAATAGGTCAAGTAGGCTATTTTCTTTGGTCAAAGCCTCGCCTGTATTTTCCATAAAGGCTCTACCAATGGTATTATTTGGCGTTGCCCACAGGTCTTTTAGGCGGGCGGTTTCGCTCTCGATGCTTTCCATTTTTTGATTAAAACTTGCCCATTGGGTGTCGTCAATCAAGCCAAGCTCGTGAGCGATTGGCGTTAGGCGTTGGTCAGCATTGTCTTCACGCAGGAGCAGACGGTGTTCGGCACGGCTTGTGAACATACGATACGGCTCTTTGGTACCGTGCGTAATCAAATCGTCCACCAGCACGCCAAGATAAGACTCATGCCTTTGCGGTGTCCATACGCCCTTATCCTGCACGGCAAGAGCAGCGTTAATGCCAGCAAGCATTCCTTGTGCGGCCGCCTCCTCGTAGCCTGTCGTGCCATTGATTTGCCCTGCAAAATACAGGCAGTCAATAGATTTGGTCTCCAAAGTCGGCTTTAAATTTTGGGGGTCAAAATAATCGTATTCAATGGCGTAGCCGGGGCGTATGATATGGGCGTTTTCAAGCCCTTTCATTGTATGAATAAAGTCAATCTGCACATCAAAGGGCAAACTGGTAGAAATGCCGTTAGGATACAGCTCGTGCGTGGTCAGACCCTCTGGCTCAATAAAAATCTGATGACTGTCCTTGTCGGCAAAGCGGTGAATCTTATCTTCAATGGACGGACAATAACGGGGTCCGACACCCTCAATCTTACCGCTAAACATTGGACTGCGGTCAAGGTTGGCACGGATAATCTCGTGCGTGCGTTCGTTGGTGTGGGTAATGTAGCAAGGGATTTGGCGTGGGTGCATCTCCACACGCCCACGATAACTCATCACAGGAAAAGGCGTATCGCCGTGCTGTACGGTCATCACAGAAAAATCCACCGTGCGAGCGTCAATACGAGCGGGCGTGCCTGTTTTGAGTCGTCCGACAGGTAAGTTTAGCTCACGCAAACGGTCAGCCAAGCGAATCGATGGCATATCGCCCGCCCGCCCACCAGACTGATGCTGTAAGCCAATGTGAATCACCCCACCCAAAAAAGTCCCCGAAGTCAGTACAATACTTTGGGCATTAATGCGAACACCACTTGCGGTAACGACCGCCACCGCCTTGCCGTTTTCGATAATAATGTCATCAACGGGCTGCTGGAATAAGTCAAGATTAGGCTGATTTTCTAGCGTGTGGCGAATGTACGCCTTATATAGCAAGCGGTCGGCTTGGGCTCGTGTGGCACGCACCGCTGCCCCTTTACGACTGTTTAGCACTCGAAACTGAATGCCTGCGTGGTCGGTGGCAAGTGCCATCACACCGCCCATTGCGTCCACTTCTTTGACTAGGTGCGATTTGCCAATGCCACCGATGGCAGGGTTACAGCTCATCTGTCCGAGCGTCTCAATGTTGTGGGTGATGAGCATTGTCGGCACGCCCATACGAGCCGAAGCAAGAGCGGCTTCGGTGCCTGCGTGTCCACCGCCAATCACAATCACGCCATAGGATTTGGGATAAGTATAGTTTGTCATAGTTTTAAAAATTAAAAGAAAATGGGGTATTATAGCAGGTTTTGGGTCAAAGTTGGGGAAATTGTTGCAAAATTTGAGTGAAAAATAACTGCCTTATGCATGGATAAAGCGATTTTTGAAACTAGGGCAAGCGATTACCTTGTTTGTCGATATAGAAAGTTTTGCCTCTTTATTTAACTTTAGCTCTGTCTTGACTAAAATAATGGGCGTTATCATATATCATCGGAATAATAATGTTGCCTATTTTGTCAATAAAGTTCTATTTGTCATCTTTTTTAACACTTGCCAATTTTCATTAAATAGATAGGCGTCATCGTATTGTGCAGGAATAACAGCATTTCCAATACTATCAATAAACCCCATTTTTTTATTTTAAACAACTACCACCAATCCTTTACTGAATTTTTTAAGGCAATCATATTTAAAAAGAAATAGTACAGTATTAACAACAGTTTCTAAAATGATATTAGCTCCACTAATATCATTCCCACACCCCACCACATCACCATTTAATAAAAAAAATCAGAGCCGCCATGACTCTGATTTTTTTTGTTTCAAGATTTTATGGCATGAAGCCAATTAAGCTTGGATACTTTGTACCATGGCAGGCAATTTGGCAAAGATGGTTGCCGTATGGCTTGCTACACCTGCTTGTTCTAGCTGTGCTTGATAAGCGGTATCAATGGCATCACGGTTGATGTTTAGCTGCGATACAAGCTGTGCCACATCCAGCGACTCATGGGCATTAAGCAGCGTAATCATCGCCACTTTTAGAGACTCACGCAGGGCAAGCTCCATATCCAACTGCAACTGTGCCGACACCTGATTGTCTAGCTCTTCTAGCGACTGCCACAACGACTGCACATCCAAGGCATCACGCACCACCGCATAGGCACGGGTAATGTCGGCGATACTACGCTTGGTCTGCGTGTAGATGTCATACACCGCTTCGATGCCCAGTCGGTTCACCAGACCGTTGGTTAGATAGGTGCAGATGATTTCACGGTGCAGACGATGATTCACCATCTCATCAAAATACGGTGCGGTCAGTGCATTTGGGAAATACTTTTTTAGCTCATCTAAGAAGTACGCATCATCGGTCAAATCGCCAGATAACATCTCATCATAGACCCACATTTTGCCATAAGAAAGTAAAATGGCAAACTCTGGGTTGGTCAGACCCTTGCTTTGCTGTTTGAGCGTCGCTACTGTCTCATCGGTTGGCAGATACTCGATGCTGCGATCTAGGCGGCCCAAATTCTCCAAGAACTGCATGAAGCTGTGATGCTCAGGCAATCTGTGTGCCGCTTCACGAGCTGACAGCTCGATGGCTTGGGGTTGTAGGTAATTTTGACGCAGTACCAATTTTGCCACTTCGTCCGTCATGCTTTCTAGTAGCACATTACGCTGCGTGATGGTCATGTCGTCTTTTTGTACCACCGAACCGAGCAGAATCTTGATGTTCACTTCATGGTCAGAGCAGTTCACGCCTGCTGAGTTGTCGATGGCATCGGTGTAGATACGACCGCCATTTTGGGCGTATTCGATACGACCTTTTTGGGTGCAGCCCAAGTTACCACCTTCGCCAACCACCTTGGCACGCACCTCACTACCATTGACACGAATGGCATCATTGGCACGGTCGCCGACATCAGCATGCTCTTCGTCTGTCGCTTTGATGTAGGTGCCGATACCGCCATTCCAAATCAAGTCCACAGGGGCTTTTAGTAGCTTATTGAGCAACTCATTTGGCGTAAGACTGTCTTCGCTGATGTCAAAGGCTTCTTTCATCTGTGGTGTGATATGGATGGCTTTATCCGTACGGTTAAACACCCCGCCACCTTCGCTAATGAGATTGGCATCATAATCTGTCCATGCCGAACGGGGTAGCTCAAACAGACGCTTGCGTTCAACAAAAGACGCTTTGGCATCTGGATTTGGGTCGATAAAGATGTGCAAATGGTTAAAGGCGGCTTGCAGGCGGATGTTATCCGACAGCAGCATACCATTACCAAATACATCACCCGACATGTCGCCAATACCCACCACCGTCAGCTCATCACGGTTTTGAATGTCTTTGTCCATCAAGCGGAAGTGGCGTTTGACACTCTCCCAAGCACCCCTTGCGGTGATGCCCATGCCTTTGTGGTCATAGCCTGCCGAGCCACCAGAAGCAAAGGCGTCTTGTAGCCAAAAGCCGTATTCTGCCGACACCGCATTGGCAATGTCAGAAAAACTTGCCGTCCCCTTGTCCGCTGCCACCACCAAATACGGGTCGTCTGCATCATGACGCACGGTGTTATTTGGCGGTACGACTTGACCATCGACCAAATTATCCGTCAAGTCAAGCAGACCACGGATGAAAGTCTGATAGCACGCCACGCCTTCTGCTTGCCACAGTTCACGGTTTGTAGCCTTGGTGCGGTCTTTGCAGACGAAGCCACCTTTTGAACCCACAGGCACAATCACTGAGTTTTTGACCATCTGAGCTTTGACCAATCCCAGCACTTCGGTGCGATAGTCTTCCATGCGGTCAGACCATCTTAGACCACCACGAGCGACCTTACCCCCACGCAGATGCACGCCTTCGATGCGTGGCGAGTACACATAGATCTCAAACATCGGCTTGGGCTTGGGCAGATGTGGGATTTGGCTGGCGGCAAACTTAAAGGACAAGCGGTTTTTGCGATTGCCCATCTCATCGACTTGATAATGGTTGGTGCGAAGCAGTGCATCAATCAAATCCAAGAACCAATGAATGATGCGGTCTTCATCAAGGCTGCTCACCGACGCCAGCTGCTCTTTGATGCGAGCTTTGGCGGATGCAATCGCTGCATCACGCTCTGCCACATCAGGCGACATCTTGGCATGGAACAGCTCAACCAACTGCTCGCTGATGGCAGGGTTATTCACCAGTGCGGTATGGATATACTCGTTAGAAAAAGGGGCTCGTGCCTGTACCATGTAACGAGATAATGCACGCAAAATCAGTACATCATACGCATCTAAACCACTCACCAAAATCAGCTCGTTCAATCGGTCTGATTCGATATTGCCCAACCAAATCTCACGCAAGCTGTCTTCAAACTGCGTACGCACCACATCTAAGTCAATGCTCATGCCATCACGCAATTTTAGCTCATATTCTTGTAGCCAAGTGCCTGCATTATGATTCACTTTGGCATTGCTGCTAAATTTAAAGGTCTGAGCATTCAGCACCAGCACGCCAAAATTCTCAAGAATTGGCAAAATGTGCGACAAAATGGTCGGCTTGCCCTGTCCGTAAAGCTTCAAAGTCAGCTTATCTAGTCCTTTGCCGACAGGCTGATACAGCCGCCATGACATTGGGTTGTCCGCATTGATTGCCAAGAGTCGCTTGGTGTCAGCGACCGCCGTACTGGCGTCATAGCGTTCTTTATAGGCGGCAGGAATGGCATCGCCATACAGATGAATCAGCTGATTTGCCTTACTCTCGCCCACTTCATCACTTAGGATGCGTGCATACTCATCAGACCAGTCTTGCATGAGTGCCGTTAATTGGCTTTCAAGTGCTTTAGTATCCACTGCTTTGACTTGACCGGGGGTCGTTCTGACATGAATGTGAACACGAGCATGATGCAGCTCATTAAATTCGGTGGTGAAGTTCGATGACTCACCGCCGTACGCTCGGGTCAGCACTTCTTGAATCTGGATTCTAAGTTTGGTGTCAAACTTATGGCGTGGAATGTACACCAAGCACGAAACGAATCTTTGATAATGGTCGATACGAGTAAACAGACGCAGACGGTTCTTGTCTTGTAGCTGGCTGATGGACAGCACCATCGGATACAGCTCGCTGATGTCTGCTTGAAATAGGTCATCACGGGGCAAAGTATTGATGATGTGTCCTAGTTTTAGGTAGCTATGACCGTTCTTTGGCAAGCCTGACATTTCAAGGATTTGATTTGCTTTTTCACGCAGTAGCGGAATGTTGCTCACACGAGTCTGATACGCCAATGAAGTCAATAAACCCACAAAGCGATATTCGCCGACCAATTTGCCGTTTTCGTCATATTTATGAATACCCAAAAAGTCCATATACACAGGACGGTGTACAGGCGACTCATGGCGAGATTTGGACAACAAAATCACACGAGGCAGACTCAGCAGATGCTTTAACTCATTGGGCAGGCGGTGGAAACTTTGTGATAAAGCATCTTCGGATGAGCCACGCAGCACGCCCAAGCCACTACCACCGACCGAATACAGCTCAGCATTCTCGCCAATCTCATCAAAACGATACTCACGAAATCCCATGAAAATAAAGTGATTATCCACCACCCAGTCTAGGAAGTTGAGCACTTCATCTTTGGAGTGGTGGACGGTTGGGATGGGTGTACTCTCCATCTCTTGACGGATACTTTTGAGTTTATCACGCATCTGCGACCAGTCCGCTACGATGACATCAAGCGTGTTAATCCTAGCAAGCAGTGCTTCATAAATCTCTGCCAGCACCGCTTCATCTTGACGAGCAATCTCAGCATGAAACAGCGAATACTGCTGAGCGATGCTCGCATCACTCTCATCCGTCTGCACCACATCGATGATTTGTCCCAGCTCGTTACGCACGACTTTGACCAGACTGTTATGGATGCGTTTGACCGAAACACCCTTTTTTTCAAGCATCATCAGCATGGTGTCTGTCAAAAACGGACGGTCAAATGCCGCCATCTGAATGATGCTGTGCTTACTGGTGAAATAATGCTCATCGCTGACAGGGTTTATCACCGCAAGTCTTGGGCTGGTGCCGTTGTGGTGTTTTAGCTGGCTAAAATGGTGCAACGCCATGCCCGCAAGGTCATTATCATGAAAATCTGCCGCCACATCGTGATGCAGTTTTTGATAATAAATGTCAATAAACTTGGTCAATAGTGCCGCATCTTCGCTGCTCTTGTCAATGGCGATGCGAGTAATGTTGGCGATACGCCCTGCATCAATCATCAATTCTTTCATTGTCAATTCCATATTCTATTGGTTAGATTGGGTAATTTTGGTGCCTATTTAAATAAGTACAAACAGACACTTGGCGTGAATACCTTAACCGAACACACGCACAAAAACAAATGGGATTTTTTTAATGAGTTATTGCAAAATCTCATAAATAACGATTTTTATAAAAATTTTACTGATAAATGGCACTCTCTTAGCAAATAAACCTACCATCTGTCGGTTTATCGGTTTTATTCATAGATTAGGTGTGTTATAGTGTTGGTTTTATTGATAAAAACTTCATCAAACTGCCAACACATAATGAATAAAATCGCCAACCACATCGCCCATCTCGCCCAAAGCCTATCCACCCCCAGCCAAGATGTCGATGCTCTACACGCCAAAATTGCCGCCGAATTAGACGAACTGAGCCACACCCAAGACACACACAGCCAGCTAGATGGGACGCAGCTGTCTTTGAGCGACTATCTGACAGCGGTCAAGATGGTCATCAGCGATACCTTTGACCATGAAGTGTGGGTGCGTGCCGAAGTGCGTGCCTTGTCGTCTAAGGGTGGGCATTATTATTTTGAATTGGCAGAAAAAGACGATGGCGACCAAATCGTCGCCAGCTGTCGTGGCACGCTGTGGCGTTATCGAGCCCAACCTGTTTTGGCAAAGTTCCATGCCGCCACAGGCAGAGCCTTAGAAGCGGGGACGAGTGTTTTGATTAAGGCGTCTGCCACTTTTCATGCTCAGTATGGTTTTAGCATCAATATCAGCGACATCGACCCGACCTACACGCTTGGAGAGCTTGCCATCGCCTATCAAGCAATGAAAAAACGCCTGCACGACGAAGGGCTGACTCAGCTGAACAAATCATTGCCCGCTCCGTTTGACATTCGCCATGTCGTCGTCATCGCCCCACAAAATGCCGCAGGTTTGGGGGATTTTCGCCGTGAAGCCGACCGATTGGAGCATTTTGGGGCGTGCCAATTTCACTATCACCATGCCACCTTTCAGGGCAATCACGCCCCAGATGAGATACGAGTTGCCATCACCAAAGGCATGAGCGAATTTTATCAAACTTATGACGCCCTACCCGACCTACTTGTCATCATTCGTGGCGGCGGTGCGGTGGGCGATTTGGCGTATCTGAACGACTTTGAGCTTGCTGCACTCATCGCTGAGCAGCCTGTGCCTGTGTGGGTAGGCATCGGTCATGAGCGTGATAGAGTACTGATAGATGAAGTGGCACACACTCGCTTTGATACGCCATCTAAGGTGATTGGGGCGATTGAAAGACAGCTCATCGCCATCACACAAGATGCCAAACTTGCCATGCAAGACATCAAAAACACCAGTCAAGCCTTGCTGTTAAATGCCAAAAATAACAGCCAGACGCTCATGACCCACAGCCAAAACCTTGCCCTAAAATTGGTACAACTCACCAAAAAAGACACCACGCACAGCCTACAAAGAACCGAGCTGCTCGCTCATCACAAACTCAGTCAACAAAAAATCAGCACAAAACACCTATTGCATCAAAACAAAACTCATACTCATGCACACCTAGCCAACACCAAAAGGCAGCTGACTCAGTTTGTCCATCAGCATCAAGCCATCTTGCCAAAACTTACGCTCATGCGTGAGCATTGTCGCCATCTACAAAGCATGATTTTAATCCAGCACCCTGCCAAGACACTGGCAAAGGGTTATGCACTCATTCACCAAAACGGACAAATCATCTCATCAGTCGCCAAGCTCAATGGTGAACAGGCACTCACCATTGAGCTGCACGACGGCACAATCACCGCCACCCTAACAGGAGAGACATCATGACGCACGCCACAATGATTGACACGCCAAACGATTTTTTAAGCATCAGTCAGACACGCCACACCTGCAAGGCGTATGACAAAAACAAACGCATCAACGATGCCACCTTGCACGCCATTTTAGAATCCTTGCGTTTTGCCCCATCGTCCATCAATATTCAACCGTGGTGCTTTTTGGTGGCGGATAACGATGCCATCAAAGAAAAAATCAGCCAAAGCATGACGGACAATGACGCACACAACGCCCCAAAAGTGCTTAACGCATCACACAGCATCATTTTATGCACCCGTACTAGGCTAGATGGCGAGCATCTCTCCAAAGTGCTGGATGCCGAAGAACGGGCAGGCAGATTTAAAAGTCCGCAGAATAAGGAAGCTCGCCAGCTGCTTTGTCAAAACTACCTTAATCAGTACGCCCAAGATGCCGACAAGCTCATCCAGTGGAGCACGCAGCAGACCTTCATTGCACTCGGTCATTTGCTCATGGTGGCAAGATTGGCAGGTGTGGACGCAACGCCCATTGGTGGATTTGATGCCACCGCCTTAGATGATGCCTTGGGATTATCCAAAGAGCATCTGACCGCTTCTGTCATCGTCTGCTTAGGCTATGGCAGTGATGATGATTTTAATAAACAGCTGCCTAAGGCTCGGCTTGGGTTTGATGAAGTGATTCGCTTTATTTGATGTATGATTGGCACATCAAAAGAACTTCAAAAATGATGTAAAATTTACCCTATATCGTAGGGTAAATTTTTCGCCAAATGAAGCAAATAGTAATCTACCCCCACAAATTAAGTATCAAATTTTGGGCTCATTAGTGATATAGCAAAAGGATTATGTTTGCCTGCTTTATTTTAGCCATAAATTAAAACCATAAAAAATGTGCCGAGTTTGGCACATTTTTTATCGGCAAAAATTAGCTAAAACCCACCCACAGGCGAAAATTCCACACCACTGGCAAGTTTGCCTTCTTGCATGATAGACATCGCCCGAGCAAGCCACTCATCGGTCGATGATTGCGGGTTTAGTCGTTGGCTGGTGTCTGCATCAAAGCTGACATCAGGCTTAACACCCACCTTATCAATTTTGTCGCCATCAGCGGTCAGATAATGTGCGGTGGTGATTTTTACCGCTTGATTATCGCCAATAGGAATGACCGACTGCACCGAGCCTTTGCCATAGCTAGTTTCGCCAACAATCAATGCCCGCTTTTGGGTTTGTAGGCTACTGGCAAGCACTTCTGCGGCAGATGCCGAATAGCGGTTTTGTAGAATGATGAGCGGTATCTCATCAAGCAGTGGCGTACCTGTGGTGTGCATGACTCGCTCGATGCCGTCTCGCCCTTCTACTTGGGTAACGACTTGGTTTCGCATGAATAAGGACGCCACATCAACGGCAGATTCAAGCACGCCACCAGGGTTGTTTCGCACATCAATAATCATGCCTTGTACAGGCACATTGGCAGTCGCCACACCATTTAAAATCTGCTCACGAGTATTACTCTGAAAAACAGGCAGTTTGACAATCACCACCCCATCTTGAACGAGCGTCTCGATGTTTGATTCGGTGCCATGCGTCCGCTCGATGGTCTTGGTGAGCTTGGAGCGACCTGCTTTGGAGAAAGTAATATCTACTTTTGTGCCTTGAATGCCGTTTAATAGCTGAGCGATGTCATTTTGGCTTTGGCTGCCCGACAGGCGCACTTCACCAATCTGGTGCAGATAATCGCCTGTCGTCATGCCAGCTTGGACGGCACTCGACCCTGATGCCACTTGCGTGACAACCCAATGCCCTGCTCGCTCTTGCCAAGCGACTTCGATGCCGATGTCTGCCACCTTGCCTGTGGTGAATGATTGCAAGCTGCCAAAGGCATCAGCGTCCAAAAACTCAGCATGACCATCAACCTTAGTTAGCATACCGTTGATGGCGTGATAAAACAGCTCATCATCTGTCGTCGCTTCAGGATACTCTCGGCGAATCAAATCCACCACCAAGACAAAGGTCTTTAAGGTCTTAGGCGAGATGGCATTGAGCGGCACCCGCCCTTGATGCAGACCATCAATGCCATGCAGTACATTAGGCTGGCTGTCTAAGACATCAAGCCCAAGCCCATCAGTCGAAACACTATCAGCATCGTCTTGGGCAGATGGGTCTTGGGGGCTTTGGGCATCGCTTGGCGTGTCGTCTGATGACTCATCGACGCCCAACAGATTTGCCATCTTGATGATGGGGTTTTTCCATGACACTTCTGCCGATGCAGGTGATGTCATCAGCACAAGTGCCATTGCAGCTGCAAGTTTATTCATGGTGCAGTCTCACTATCTGCCAGATTGTTAGATTTCAATCAATAGACTCTCGCCTGTCATCTCATCAGGCTTTGGCAAGCCCATCAGGTGCAAGATGGTTGGAGAGACATCACACAGTCTGCCGCCTTCACGCACTCGCACAGACTGACTGCCTACATAGATGAACGGCACCAGCTCTGTGGTGTGCTGGGTGTGTACCTGACCGCTTTCGTAGTCTTGCATCTGCTCGCAGTTGCCGTGGTCAGCAGTAATCAGCATCTCACCGCCCACATCACGCACGGTCTTGGTAATCACACCGATGCACTCATCGACCGCTTCCACCGCCTTGACCGCTGCTTCAAAAACACCTGTGTGCCCCACCATGTCGCCATTGGCATAGTTGATGATAATCACATCAAACTCGCCTGATTCGATGGCGGCTTTGAGTTTTTCGGTGATTTCATAAGCACTCATCTCTGGCTTTAGGTCATAAGTCTTGACATTGGGGCTATTGACTAAGATACGCTTTTCGCCATCGTACAGCTCTTCACGACCGCCACTAAAAAAGAAGCTGACATGGGGATATTTTTCGGTTTCGGCGATACGCAGCTGGGTTTTGCCCTGGTTTTGTAGGTATTCGCCCATCGTGTTGGCAAGGCTGGTTGGGTAGTAGGCGATGGTGGTTTTTGGGTTGTTTTCTAGGTCATCAGAATACTTGGTCAGCATGACATAGGCGGACAACTCTGGGGCAACTTTGCGAGTAAAGCCATCAAAATCCGCATTCAAAAACGCCCACGACAGCTCTCTGGCACGGTCAGCACGAAAGTTCATAAAGATGATGGCATCATTATCACAAATCACACCATTATCATCAATCATGGTCGCTTGGATAAACTCGTCCGTCTCGCCAGCAGCATAAGCCAGCTCAATCGCTTGGGCTGCCGACTCAGCTTCACGCATCGCTCCCGCTTGGGTCAATAGCTCATAGGCAACCTGCACTCTATCCCAACGCTTATCTCTATCCATCGAATAAAAACGACCGACCACGCTGGCAATTTTCGCTTCGCCTTCAAACTCTGCATTCACCTTACTCAAAAACTGCTCAAAATCCGCCACATATGCATCGGCAGACTTTGGTGGCGTATCCCTACCATCGGTGAAGGCGTGTACAAACACCTGCAACGCCCCTTGCTCCAATGCCATACGCACCGCCGCTTTGATATGCTCGATATGGGCGTGTACACCACCATCGGATAACAGACCCAAGATATGCACCGCACCTTCGGCATCGTTAGCTGCTTTAACGGCATTCACCAGCACTTCGTTATTAAAAAAATCACCCGTATTGATGTCGTTCATGATGCGAGTAGAATCTTGGAACAAGATACGACCTGCACCCAAGTTCATATGCCCAACTTCTGAATTACCAAACTGACCATCAGGCAAGCCCACATCAAGACCCGAGCCAGAGATAAATCCTGTCGGGCAAGTCGCCATCAGCTCGTCTAAATTTGGGGTGTGTGCCGCCGCCACAGCGTTGTCCCGTGGGTCAGTACGATGTCCAACGCCATCTAAAATCATCAATACATGCGGTTTTTTTGTGCTTACTTGGCTCATGGCTTACTCCAAATGATTGCAAAATTTTATCTAATCATAAATTTGGTAAATATAACATAACTATTGTAGCATATTCTTAGCCATATTGATGACAAAACACAAGAAAAATTCAACCTCACTTTGTCAAGCCTATCGTTATATCTCGCCACTTTATTTCAGCTGTGTTTTGTTTTATAATAATCATAAAGTTAATTTATGGCTTTTTTGTTTATCATTACTTTATTTTAATTTTTGTTCTAATCTCATCTGTCTTTTTGCATACTTATCATAATCATACACATCATGTCTCGTCCGTCCGCACTCACTGTTAAGACCGCCTTTATTCACAGTCTACCCATCTTATCGGGCTTTTTGTTTTTGGGCATGGCATATGGCGTGTATATGCGGTCGCTTGGTTTTGAGATGATTTATCCGATTGCCATGGCGTTTTTTATTTTTGCAGGGTCGGTAGAATTTGTTATGGCAAGTGTACTTTTGGCAAGTTTTAACCCCTTGTCGGTGCTTTTGCTGATTGGCATGATTAGTGCCAGACAGATTTTTTATGGCATCTCTATGCTGGATAAATTTAAAGATATTAAAGGATTTCAGCGGTTTTATCTTATCTCTGCCATGACAGATGAGTCGTTCGCCATCAACTACTCTGCCAAGCTGGGCGACAACATTGACAAAACTTGGTTCATGCTGCTCATCACGGCTTTTTTACATCTTTACTGGGTGCTGGGAGCGGCACTGGGGGCGGTGCTTAGCGATGTGCTGCCCTTTGATTTAAAAGGATCAGAGTTTGCCATGACAGCACTGTTTTTGGTGATTTTTATGGAGCAGTGGGCAAAAGAAGACAGCCACATCAGTGCCGTGATTGGCGTGGCACTGAGTGCATTATCACTCATTATATTTGGCAAAGACAGCTTTTTGATTCCTACGATGGCGGGCATCTTGATGCTCTTGGGGCTGCTTCGTCCGCATTTGCGTGCATATCACTAAGGGGGCATCATGAGTATCAACGAGCAGCTCATCAGCATCATCGTCGCCATCATCGCCCTACAACTGTGCCGCCATGTGGCGTTCATCGCTTTTCCTGCACACAAGCCCATCCCCAAGTTCGTACAGTATCTCGGCAAAGCTCTGCCTGCTGCCGTTTTTGGTCTTTTGGTGGTGTATTGCTATAAGAATGTCAATCTGCTTACCGCTCATCACGGTCTGCCTGAGTTCATCGCAGGGGCGATGGTGGTCGTCCTGCACGCATGGCGACGCAATATGTTTTTGTCCATCGGAGTTGGGACTTGTCTGTATATGTTTTTGGTGCAACGGGTCTTTATTTAGCAGAACCCTACCCAAAAATCTCATCAAACACCGCCTGATAATACGCCGCTTTTTTGGTCAAGGCAAGCGGATATGCCCGAGATGACGACGGTAGGCGGTGTAGCACGACCGCCCTACCTAAGATGGTCAGCGGCACAGATTGCCCCACTTGGGGTGGTTTTATGTCCATGATGCCGACATCAGACAGCAAGATTTCACTCGCCTTTTCGCCTGTGGTGATGATGTGCGTACAGTTTGGCATCTGACTTAACAGCTCCGCCACATCGCTTGCCTCCACCACCTTTAAATATTTATCAGACGCATTATCCTGCAATCGCACCACCGAGCGTGCCGCATCAAAAATCGCAATGCCCTTATCCGTCAAAAACCGCTCAATCCGCTCTTGATGAAAACCCTTATACTCCACATCAACAAAATAATCCTTATCAGCAAAAAACACCAGCCCCATAATCCGCCACATGTCATTATTGAAATTCGGATAATAAAAATCCATCTTCCAACGCATCTTTGGCGGTGGAAAACTGCCAAGCATCAGCACTTTGGCATTGGGCGGTAAAAATGGCGGTAGTGGGTGGATTTCGATATTCATACATTCATCATGACAGCTCTAACAGCTTGGTAATTTAGCATATTTTTATCTATCCGCCAAATCACAGAGGATTTTTATGCTTTATCATCGATAAAAAAAGCCGACAACTTGTATTATCAGCTTTTCTATTAATCAAACTTCTTAGGTTCATTCATTAGAATGTTTTGACGAATGACACACCATACACCCATGGGCTTAGGTTAAGCTCGCCAACATCAGCACCGTTAATTTTAACATCGGTTTTTAGGTCGATGTAACGAGCGTCCAAACGCACGGCATCACGCTCGGTGAATTTAAAATCAACACCAACATGACCTGCCGCACCCCAGCTGTCGCCAAGCTCTAAGTCGGCAGTTGGGTTGTATAGGCGTTCTTCAAAAAATGTGGTGTAGTTCACGCCTGCACCGATGAATGGTACAACCTTGCCACCATTGTCAAAGTGATATTGCACCGACAGTGTTGGTGGTAGATGCTGGGTTTTACCTGCGTACTGACCGCCGATGTTGATGTCATGGCGAAATGGTGCAGCGGCCAACAGCTCAATACCAACATTTTTTACAGGAAAATATTCAAAAGTGATGCTTGGGCGAATGTCTTCATCAACGGTCAAACCCTTAACGGCAAACTTTTCATCAGGCGTTTCTTTTGGTTCAACATGGGCAACACCTGCACCGATGGTCCAAGTACCAGCAGGGGCGGCAATGGCGGTGGTTGCCGCAGTTGCAGCGATTAGTGCTAAGGCAATGTGTTGTAATTTCATGGCTCATCTCCAAGGAAATTGGCTATTGAAAATAAAAAGAGCCTGCGATGTGCAAGCCCTTTTGCAAATATATCATTACCATCAAGTAACAATTTCTTAACTTTTATTCTCATTGTACAACAATCCATGAAAAAATCAACAATTTTTTTGTGGATTTGTCATGCTTTTATGGCACACCCTTAGGCAATATGGTCATCAAGCTCACCAATCAGGCAATCTAGATGACCAAAGCAGTCATCGTTGATGGCTTTTAATTCTTGCAAAGTTTTGCCAAGTTTACTATTTTTATAAAACTTGCGTGGATTGCCACACAGCCAGCATGAGCAAAGCGTGGGTGTGGTTATCCGCATTTTAAAACCTTTGGTTTTTATCACTTCGTGCATTGGCTCAAAATCATTCCAACAAGGAGTATACAGCAAATCTTGTTGGCGTTTTTTGATTTGGCGAAGTTTATGGTGGTGGCGTATATTTTTGGTTTTCATATTCTCTCCATTAAAGCAAAATCACCATTTTATCAACCATTTACCCCACCAAAAAATCCTTTAACGCCAGCACCTGATCACGCACACGAGCCGCTTCTTCAAATTTTAGCTCGCTTGATAAGGCTTTCATCTGCTTTTCAAGTCTTGCAATCTCTTTGGCGATTAGCTCTGGTCGGCGTAGAATCTCTTCATCCACACCTGCAATCGCCGCTTGATGAATGGCGACCGAGCCGACTGCTTGCACCGCTTCTTCTTCGCCTGTATCAATCTTATCAGTGATGGCACGGCTTGCCGATTTTGGCGTGATGCTATGTAGCTCGTTAAAAGCAATCTGCTTGGCACGGCGGCGTTCGGTCTCATCGATTGCCTTTTGCATACTGGGTGTGATGCTGTCAGCGTACAGTATCGCCTTGCCATTAATGTGGCGTGCCGCTCGCCCAATGGTCTGAATCAAGGAACGCTCCGACCGCAAAAACCCTTCTTTATCCGCATCAAATATCGCCACAAGCGATACTTCTGGCATATCCAAGCCTTCACGAAGTAGGTTAATCCCCACCAGTACATCATGCACACCAGTACGCAGCTCGTGGATGATTTTCATGCGTTCGACCGTGTCGATGTCTGAATGCAGATAGGCGACTTTGATGCCGTATTCTTTTAGGTAGCTGGTCAAATCTTCTGCCATGCGTTTGGTCAAAGTCGTGATAAGCACTCGCTCATTTAAAGGTTTACGCAGATTAATCTCGCCAAGCACATCATCGACTTGGGTGAGTACAGGACGAATCTCAAGCACAGGGTCAATCAGACCTGTCGGACGCACCACCTGCTCGACCACCTGCTCGCTTTGTTCTAGTTCATAGGCGGCAGGCGTGGCAGATACATAGATGGTGGCAGGCTTTAAGCGTTCCCACTCTTCAAATTTCATCGGACGGTTATCCATCGCTGATGGCAGACGAAAGCCGTAATTGACCAGCGTCTCTTTGCGACTGCGGTCGCCCTTATACATCGCCCCAATCTGCGGTACGGTTGCATGACTTTCATCAATGAACAGCAGGGCATCATCAGGCACATAGTCAAATAAGGTCGGCGGTGCCAGCCCCGCTGGTCGCCCTGACAGATGGCGTGAATAGTTCTCAATGCCGTTACAGTAACCCAACTGCTGTATCATCTCTAGGTCGTATTGTGTGCGTTCTTTGATACGCTGTGCTTCGATGAGCTTGTCATTGGCTCGAAAATATTCCAGCCGCTCGGCAAGCTCGGCTTTGATGGTCTCGCTGGCTGCTTCTAGCTTGTCTCTTGGGGTAACATAGTGCGACTTTGGATAGATGGTGATGCGTGGTGCAGTGCGGATATTTTTGCCCGTCAATGGGTCGAACCAGACGATTTTCTCCACTTCATCATCAAACATCTCAATACGCACCGCCAAGCTCTCACTCTCAGCAGGATAAATGTCCAAAGTCTCGCCACGAATGCGATAAGTACCCCGCCCAAAATCCAGCTCGTTGCGTTCGTATTGCAGTTCCACCAGTCGTTTGATGAGTGCGGTGCGGTCAATCCGATCGCCCACCACGATGTGCAGCAGCATTTTTAGGTAGCTTTCTGGGTCGCCTAGACCATAGATGGCGGACACAGATGCTACGATGATGGCATCACGGCGTTCTAACAAGGCTCGGGTGGCAGACAGTCGCATCTGGTCGATGTGGTCGTTGATGGCAGAGTCTTTTTCAATAAAAGTATCCGACGCAGGTACATAGGCTTCTGGTTGATAATAGTCATAATAACTGACGAAATACTCCACCGCATTATGCGGAAAAAACGCCTTAAACTCGCCATACAGCTGAGCCGCCAGCGTCTTATTGTGTGCCATGATGATGGCAGGTCGCCCAAGTTCGGCGATGACCTTTGCCATCGTATAGGTCTTGCCTGAGCCTGTTACCCCCAATAGCAGCTGCTCTTTTTTGCCATCAAGCACGCCATCGACCAACCCTTTGATGGCGGTAGGCTGGTCGCCTGCTGGTTCATACTCACTCACCAGATTAAAGGCTTGGCTACTAATCTGTGTGCCAGAGACATTCACGCCTGTCAGTTCGGCACTTTCTTGGAGCTGTTTGGCGAGTTGGTTTAGGTGGCGTTCTTGTCTACTACTGCTTTTGATGTCTGGAATTCGCATGGTCGGCTTCTTATTCGTTATGCTGTGATGTGAGAAATTCAATCATTATAGTATAGTAAGGCTGTTTTGGGAAAATTAAAGTCCAATTTTAAACAGTCAATCACAACTTTTTACAAATTTTACTTGCAAAAAATAGATACATCTGTAAACTAAGCACAGTTTTTTAAAACTGAATTTCACCCACATCGATGCTACCAAGTAGTATCGACTAGGCAAACTGATGATTGTAAGGTAATTTATGAAAAAATATCAATGCGTGGTCTGCGGCTGGATTTATGATGAAGAATTAGGCTGCCCCGAAGAAGGTCTTGCCCCTGGCACTCGCTGGGAAGACATCCCAGATGACTGGACTTGTCCAGAGTGTGGCGTTACCAAAGCCGACTTTGAGATGGTAGAAATCTAATGAGCACTCCATTTCACACACAGCCCAGACAAGTGCCAGACTCTTGGCAGAAGTTTGGGGCGATAGACTGGCAGCCGTCAGATTTGTCGCCTTATCTATACCAAGCCATCGTTGATATTGGCGAAGGTATGGAGCTGTGTGTGGAAGCTGGGGGCAATCCTGAGCACCCTGCGATGATTTTTGTGGCGGGGCTTGGCTCACAGATGATGTTTTGGTCGGACAAACTGCTCAAACAGTTCATAGATGCAGGATTTTTTGTCATTCGCTTTGACAATCGTGATACAGGGCTTTCTAGCAAAATCCGCATTGACGGACTGCCTAAGGTTAATACCCTAAAAATGATGCTCAAAGTCCAAGCAGGGCTGTCAAACCGCCAAGAGCCAGTCGCCTACACCCTAACGGACATGGCAGAAGATGTCGCTCGGCTCATCAAAACCCTAAAATTCGACAAGGTCAATCTCATCGGTGCATCTATGGGCGGCATGATTGCCCAAATCGTCGCTGCACGCTACCCAAAATACATCGACCATCTCATCTTGATGTTTAGCACCAGCAACCGAGCCTTTTTAAGACCGCCCAATCCTAAACAATTCATGACTTTCGTGCGTCGCCCAGAGAGCCATTCCGAGCGAGACATGGTTCGTCATAGCGTCTGGTTCATGACCGCTGTCGGCAGCCCCGGTCATCTTGACATCAAAGGCACCCGAGCCATCGCCGAAAAACGCTATCAGCGAAATTTCCACCCCTTAGGTGTCGCTCAGCAGCTCAACGCCATCTTAGCATCAGGCTCGATATTGCGTTTTAGCAAACAAATCCGTGCCAAAACGCTCATTCTACACGGCAGTAAAGATGGTCTGCTCACCCCAAGTCATGGTAAATTTTTATCAAAAGTCATTCCAAATGCCACCTTTAAGCTGATTGACGGCATGGGGCATGACATTCCGCCTTATTATTATCCTTATTTGGTGAGCGTTATTAGCCATCATTGTCAAGATGGCGAGTAGCTTAGGATTGATGTTTTTGGCAATGGGCTTTATAATAAAGCACACATCACTGATGAAGCGATGGCAAACCCAATTTATCTCACTAAACACAGTCCAAACCATGCCAACCATCACTTTAAACAACCAAACACACACCATCAATAACATCTACTGCATCGGTCGCAGCTATGTGGAGCATATTCACGAGTTGGGCAATGCCATGCCTGACGAGCCTGTCGTTTTTTTAAAGCCGACCAGCAGCATCGTTACAGGCAATACCATCACCCTGCCTGATTTTTCAACCAACATTCATCACGAAGTGGAGCTGGTGCTACTCATCGGCGATAACAAACAAATCATCGGGTCAGCGGTTGGTCTTGACTTGACCGCACGAGATGTACAAGCCATCTGCAAAGAAAAAGGTCTGCCATGGACCAAGGCAAAAGGCTTTAAAAACGCCTGCTGGCTTGGCGACTTTAAGCCTTTTATTAACAAAACCTACCATCTGTCGCTTAGTGTCAATAATGAGATTCGCCAAGACGATGGCACGGATAAGATGATGTATTCGTTTGAATACTTGGTGGATTATCTTGATGATTTGTATGGTCTAACCGCAGGTGACATCATCATGACAGGCACCCCAAAGGGCGTGGACAAGCTGAACAAGGGCGACAAGCTCATTGCCAGTCTTGATGGCGATTGCGTTGAGATACTGGTGAAATAATACATTTAAATAAGCCCATACATCTGCTTATCACCTGTACGGCTTGGCGTTGATTTGATGGGCTGATTGGTAGGCTTTGACAGACATTTATTTGCTTGTTGGCATGATTTGTGTTACATTCTCAAAGCTATAAACGGTCATTGCTGGCATCACACTTGGCTTGCTGAGTTTTGGCAGTTTTTTTGGTTTTTTACTCCCTTTTTTTACTATACTCTTTTGATTAATTTTGTTTATTGATTTAGGAAAAATTTTATGAATATTCTTATGCTTGGTACAGGCGGTCGTGAACACGCATTGGCATGGGCGTGTGCCAAAGATGATAAAGTTGCCAAAGTGTTTGTTGCCAAAGGCAATGCAGGCACTGCTCTTGAGGACAAACTTGAAAATGTCGATTTGGATGTTGGCAATCATTTTGCCGTCATTGATTTTTGTCGTACGCATGAAGTTGCCTTTGTGTTGGTCGGTCCAGAAGCACCGTTGGTGGCTGGGATTGTTGATGAGTTACGCCAAGCAGATATTAAGGTCTGGGGTCCCACCCAGTATTGTGCCCAGCTTGAAGGTTCAAAAGCCTTTGCCAAGGATTTTATGAAACAAGTTGGCATTCCAACCGCTTTTTATGAAGTATTCACCCAAGTTGATGCCGCCAAAGATTTCGTGCGTGCTAAAGGGACTCCGATTGTCATCAAGGCAGATGGTCTTGCTGCAGGTAAAGGCGTGATTGTCGCCATGAACGAAGAAGAAGCCTTTGATGCCATTGATGACATGCTGTCAGGCAATAAATTTGGTGAAGCGGGCAGCCGTGTGGTGATTGAAGAGTTCTTAAAAGGCGAAGAAGCATCGTTCATCTGCATGATTGATGGCGACAACATTCTACCGATGGCGACCAGCCAAGACCACAAACGCATCTTTGAAGGCGACTTAGGTGCGAACACAGGTGGCATGGGTGCATACAGTCCCGCCCCTGTCGTTACCCCAGAGGTGCATGATAAGGTCATCGCTCGTGTCATTCGCCCTGTCGTGGACGCCATGAAAGCACATGGCACGCCTTATACAGGCTTTTTGTATGCAGGCTTGATGATTAATGAGCAAAACGACCCTTATGTGATTGAGTTTAACTGTCGCTTTGGCGACCCTGAAACACAGCCCATCATGATGCGATTAAAGTCATCTTTGGTGGATTTGATTGGTGCAGGATTGGACGGCAAGCTACCAAGTCAAGCCGAATGGCACGACCAAGTCGCCCTAGGCGTGGTGCTGGCAAGTCGTGGCTACCCAGAGAGTAGCTCAAAAGGCGATATCATCACAGGTCTTGACCACAGTATCGATGGCGTTAAGGTATTCCATGCTGGCACCAAAGCTGCTGACGGGCAAATCGTAACCGACGGTGGTCGTGTGCTGTGCGTAACCGCCCTAGCAGACACCATCAAAGACGCCCAAACCAAAGCCCTACAAGGCTGTGATGTGATTGACTTTGATGGTAAGCAATACCGCCGTGATATTGGCTGGCGAGCCATCGACCGCTAATCTTAACACCCTTTGAGCAATCAAAGGGTTTTTTATGAGCATTGATTCAGGGGTGGGTAAATTTCATACAAACCCCCTTTATGTCCAAATTTTTGCTATAATAGCTGTTTTTGATACAGCTTTTTAATACAACCTTTTAATAAAAAACTCAAACACAGCACAATTTTTTGACATCATGACCAAGCCAATGAATCAGCTAAAAACCACACCAATGCAACGCCGCCTATCCATCGCCAAGACTTCTTTGAATATTGGTGCAAACTGGGCAAAAAGTGGCGTTTCAGGGCTGTTTTTAAGCAAAGAAGCCAAAGAAATCCAAAAACACACCCTACTAAAAGAACAAGCCAACTATCTTGTGAGCGAACTTGGCAAATTAAAAGGCTCGGTGGTCAAAATCGGGCAGATGCTTGCTTTGTATGGCGAGCATTTTTTGCCCAAAGAAGTCATCGATGCCCTGCACACCCTAGATGCCAACACCACCCCTCTATCATGGCACATCATCTATGATGCCCTAAAAGCCGAGCTTGGCGAGCGGGTGCATGATTTTGAGATTGAACGCACGCCGATTGGTACAGCAAGCCTTGCCCAAGTACATAAAGCCGTGCATAAATACAGCGGTCGCACAGTGGTATTAAAGGTGCAGTATCCCAATGTCGCAGGGGCGATTGACTCCGACCTTGCCATTTTTAAGCAGCTGCTCAAAGTTACCAACGCCGTCCCACAAACCAAAGCCTTGGACGATTGGTTCTTAGAAATCAAAGAGCTGCTACATACCGAAGTCGATTATCACACCGAAGCTGCCACCACCAAGCGATTCGCCAATTATCTGACCAATGACACA
This sequence comes from Moraxella sp., assembly GCA_030525825.1. Classification (GTDB taxonomy): domain Bacteria; phylum Pseudomonadota; class Gammaproteobacteria; order Pseudomonadales; family Moraxellaceae; genus Moraxella. The sequence continues at coordinate 6,604 of JAUNDZ010000020.1, read as the reverse complement.
CGCTACATCGTGCCGACCATCTATGATAATTACAGCACCAAACGACTCATCTGCATGAGCTTTGAGACAGGTGTACCGCTCAATCACGAGACGGTCAATGCCCTGCCACAAGACAGAAAAAACGCCCTAGGTCAGGCGGCGATTGATGTCATCATGCGTGAGCTGTTTGAATGGGGCGAGATGCAAACCGACCCAAATTTTGGTAATTATCTGGTGCAGATTGATGATGTAGGCAAGGCAGATAAACTCGTTTTGCTAGACTTTGGGGCGGTCAAGCAGTTTGATGAGCATTTATTAACCCTTGCCAAAAACCTACTAACCGCAGGTTATCATCAAGATAAAGACATGATGATATACGCCATGCAGGGCTATGATTTTTTTGATAAATTGAGCGGTCAGCCAAAACAGGACATGGCAGAAGTATTCTTGTTGGCGTGTGAACCTTTCGCTGATGCCAAGCACCTGCCCCCAGAGCTTTTGGATGCTGATGGGCGTTATCTGTGGGCGAGCAGTCAGCTGTACCACCGAGTGATGAGCCGTGCCAAAGACGGCATAACTTCGCTGGAATTTAGCCTACCACCCAAAGAAATGATGTTCATCAGCAGAAAGTTCATCGGTGCATACGCCCTGCTTGTCTCGCTCGATGCACGCACCGACAGTCAGACGCTCATCGCACCCTATCTGACTTAATCAGCTTGGCATGAATTATCCCTACCATGAAAATACAAGGAAAATACAAGGTATTTATTGGGATTTTTCTTGCATTCATCAGATGAAATGGATTGTTACTATTGTCATAAAATGATAAGATACAAGGATAATTCCACATTTATTTTAGGAGTATGCCATGCCTACTGACGACAAAACCACCCCAAAGACCAGAACTCGCCGCACCACGACTGCCGCCCCAAAACCACAAACCATGCCAAGCACCGCCACACAGCTAGAAGAGCTGCTGACCCACGCATCGCCTGATGATTTGGTGGAACTTGGGCAGCTATTAAGCGAATATCTACCAGCCACACAACTGGTGCAGCAGCTGCGTGCGGACAAATCCAAAGACACACAACTGTCCGACAACTGGCGTGAAGGCGGCTATCCTTATAAGCACCGCCTAAGCCGTAAAAACTATGAAGCTCAAAAATACAAACTACAAATCGAGCTGCTAAAACTACAACATCATGTCAAGGCGACAGGTCAAAGACTGGTCATCTTATTCGAAGGTCGTGATGCAGCAGGCAAAGGTGGCACCATCAAACGATTCATGGAACACCTAAACCCCCGTGGTGCTCGTGTGGTCGCCCTAGAGAAACCCACCGAACAAGAAAAAGGACAATGGTACTTCCAGCGTTATGTACAGCACCTGCCGACCGCAGGCGAGATTGTGCTGTTTGACCGTTCTTGGTACAACCGTGCCGTGGTTGAACGAGTGATGGGCTTTTGTACCGATGAAGAGTATCAGATTTTTATGCGTCAAGTGCCTGAATTTGAAAAGCATCTGATTGAATCAGGCATTCAACTGGTGAAATTCTGGTTCTCCGTCTCTCGTGAAGAGCAAAAAGCACGCTTTGCCAGTCGTGAAAACGACCCACTAAAACAATGGAAACTCTCGCCTGTGGACAAGGCATCTTTGAACAAATGGGATGATTACACCCTTGCCAAAGAAGCAATGTTCTTTAATACTGATACCGCAGAGTCGCCTTGGATTGTCATCAAATCTGACTGCAAAAAACGAGCTCGCCTAAACGCCATGCGTTATGTGCTAAACAAACTCAATTACGAAAATAAAGATGCCGACCAAATCGGCAACATCGACCCGCTCATCGTTGGTCGTGCAGGGGCGTTATACGAGATGGACGAGCGTACCGACCTTGCGGTAACTTCTGCCAGAGTCGCCAAAAAATCCACCTAATCAGCACCACAATAAAAAATACCGCCCAAGTGCGGTATTTTTTGGGTTTATTTGTCAGTGTTGTCTTGCAATATCACACCAAGCAGCTCATCAAACTCGGCACGACTCATGCCCTTAGCACTCATGGTGTAGAGCCTGTCTTGATGCACGAAGCGAGCATTTTGATAAAATACGCCTTTTTTGTCGGTCAGATGCTCATACATGATGGGCGTGTCATGGATGTGCTTGTTGAGTAGCTCTTGATATATGGTAACAGGGGCATCTAGGGGGATTTTTACTTCCAGTATTTCAAAGCGTGCCTTGTTGTGCGGATTTTCAAACAGTCGATACAGACCATCAAAGCCATCACTGCCCAGCACGCCTTCATACTGCCTGCCTGTTAAAATAAAGTCTGAAAATGCCAATTTGGTCGGCTCAAAGCTAAGCGGCTGCTTACGCCCAAAGCGATAAGTCATCTTGGCGTGTGTGGCTTGCTTAAATTCTGTGCTTAGCACACCGCCTGACAGACTGCCTGTTTTGGCTAGGTTTTTTTGTTGTTGTTTTAATGCTTTATTTTGTGGTGTATCATCGATGGATACATACCGCACAAATACAGGCTTTATCTCTTCGCTTGCCACCGCAGGGGCAACCATCAAGGCAGATAGGTCAATCTTGGCATCATCAGCACTTTGGGTTTTGGGGTTTGGACGCAAATACCAGACACCGCCTGCCACCACCAGTCCTATACTCGTCAGTAGTAGTGCCTTTTTTGTTATGCCATCTTTAAACATCTTCGCCCCTTATTTACAATGACACCATAATGACATCGGTCAAATCGCAAGCCACACATTCACGCCCTTGTCATTTGACCGCTTATCTTCAAATAAGCTCAGCTGTTCTTGGTCAGACTTTGGGGCATAAGTAACGCAAATACTGCCTGTCGCCTGACAACAACAGGCAAGCACTTCATCATCATCTAGCATGGCGATGGGCTGTCTGATGGTCTTAATATCACCTGTCTTGGCGGTGATACGCATCTTACAAGAGCCGCAGTAGCCACGCTGACATTCAAACCGCACCGTCTGATGACCCGTTCGTCTCATGCCATCTAGCAAGGTTTCGTTGTCGTGCAGATAAAACCGCATTTCATCGGTGAATACCCAGCCCATGTTACACCCGTAATCTTACCCAAATTTTAAAGCGATGTTGTTTTTTATTGGCAATCACACCAAGCAAGCATTACAGCTCAAAGTCGTCCAAATCAACATCGTCCAAATCAGAATCAATCTGACCCACCAAATAAGTGGTAATCTCAGTCTCTTGTGGGGCGACCTGCACATTATCCGATGACAGCCATGCGTTAATCCAAGGGATTGGGTTGGATTTGGTCTCAAAGATGGCAGGCAGCCCAATCGATGCCATGCGAGTATTAGTAATAAACTCAATGTACTGGCACAAAATGTCTTTATTCAGACCAATCATCGAACCATCTTTAAACAGATAATCCGCCCAGTCTTTTTCTTGTTCAGCAGCGGTGCGGAAAATAGCAATCGCTTCATCTCTACATTCTTGAGCAATCTCGACCATCTCAGGGTCATCCTTGCCCATCTGCATCAAGTTAATCATGTGCTGTGTGCCATTTAGGTGCAAGGCTTCATCACGGGCAATCATCTTGATAATCTTAGCATTGCCTTCCATCACTTTTCGTTCAGCAAAGGCGAACGAGCAGGCAAAAGACACATAAAAACGAATGGCTTCTAGGACATTGACCGCCATCAAGCACAAGTAGAGCTTCTTTTTGATGTCTTTTAAATCCACCGTAACTTGCTTGCCGTTGATGGTATGCGTACCCACGCCAAACATATTGTAGTAATTAGACAGCTCATACAGCTCATCATAGTACTTGGCAATGTCTTCGGCACGAGCCAAAATATGCTCATTATCCATGATGTCATCAAAAATCACCGATGGGTCATTGACCACATTACGGATGATGTGTGTGTAGCTACGGCTATGAATCGTCTCTGAAAACGACCAAGTCTCAATCCAAGTCTCAAGCTCAGGGATAGACACCAAAGGCAGTAGCACCACATTAGGGCTACGACCTTGGATGCTGTCAAGCAGGGTCTGGTATTTTAGATTAGACAAAAAAATGTGCTGTTCATGCACAGACAAGTTGCCAAAGTCGATGCGGTCTCGGCTGACATCAATCTCTTCTGGTCGCCAAAAGAACGACAGCTGCTTTTCGATGAGCTGCTCAAAAATCGGATGTTTTTGCTGGTCATAGCGAGCGACATTGACAGGCTGCCCAAAGAACATCGGCTCGGTCAAGACATCGTTTTTGGTTTGACAAAAGATAGAATACTGCATGACATTTTTCCAAAATTGATAGATAAATGATTGGTAATGGGCTTAATGTGTGTTAAGTGATTGAATTAACACAGTTTAAATCAATATATGGTATTATTTTTTATAAATTACACATGATATAGTACAAATTTGCGAACAATTTTAACATAAAAAGCATGGGTTCGCATGATTTTTTTAATAATAAATCTCAATAATTACAATGAGCGAATTTTTTGGCACCAAAGACATGCACCAAAAGACCCGCCATCACCGTAATGATGCCCACCCAGTGCCATGTGGTTAGCCTTTCAGATAGCAGCACCACGCCTGTCAATAACGCCACCACAGGCACCAGCAGAGCCAAAGGTGTAACCTGACTGGCAGGATAGCGAGACAGCAGATAGCCCCAACCGCCATAGCCAAGCAGACTTGCCACATATGCCAAATACAGCACACTAATCCAGCCAAGCCCACCAAGAGTGCCGATTTGTGTCATGACCCCATCAGTGCCGTACAGCCAAAACGACCCAATGCTAAATGCTGCCAACGCCGACAGATTGCCCCAAATAACCAGCGATAAAGGATTGACATTGCCCAATTTTTTGACAATGATATTACCCAACGCCCACGAAAACGACCCCATCATCACAATGATAAGTCCAGCCAACGCCATGCCGCCTTGATATTGACCCACGCCAATCAAAGCAAGTCCAATGATGGCAATCAGCATGGCAATGGCATGATGCCGCCGCACACCTTCTTTGAAGAGCAGTGCCGCCAAAATTACGGTAAAGAACACCTGACTTTGATGCACCAAAGCAGCAAGCCCTGTGGGTACATTGATGGATAAAGCCAAAAACATAAAGGCAAACTGACCAAAACTGATGGTAAGGCCATACAAAATCAGCCATCGCCACTTAGCATCAGGACGAGTAAAAAAGAACACCGCAGGAAATATCAAAAAAGCAAAGCGAAGCATACCAAGCACCATTGGCGATATGTCTAGCAGGGCAAATTTCATGAACATGAAATTTATCCCCCAAGAAAAAATCACACCAAGAGCAATCAGCCAATCTTTTTTACTCATTGCTACACCTTAGTCATTCGCTGTCGGCAGTCAGTCTATTGAGCAGCTCAACAGATGGCTCGTAATCTTGATTTGCCGCCTTTTGTAGCCAGTCTTTGCCCTGCTGTTCGTCTTTGGTTACGCCCTGCCCTTGTAAATAGCACAATGCCACTTGGTGCATGGCAGGAGCAAAACCCAACACCGCCGCTTCTTGAAAATACGCAAATGCCACCACCAAATCTAGCACAACACCCTCGCCACGCTGATGATGTACCGCCAAATTATAGCTGGCCTCTGGGATACCACCTGCCGCTGCTTTTTTAAAGCAATTCATCGCCTCGACATGGTCTTGGGGTACGCCACGACCCACGCAGTACAGATTGCCCAGATTAAGATACGACAAATCAAAACCAAGCTCGCCTGCTTTTTTGTGCCACTTGACCGCCTCATCATCATTGGCTAGCACGCCAACACCATACTCGTACATGAGTGCAATATTGTGGCAGGATTCGGCATAATCGCCGTGTGCGGCTTTTTGGTACCAAGCAAATGCCGTCTCATGGTTTTGTTTTACCCCAAAACCATGATAGTACATCACGCCCAAGTTATGACACGCCTTGATGTTGCCTTGTTCGGCAGATTTCATAAGCAGCTCATGCCCTTTTTCATAATCTTGACGCACGCCCAAGCCCTGACAATGCATCACGCCCAAGCTACGCTGTGCATCCGCCAAGCCTAATGCTGCCGAAGTCATGAGCAGCTCTGCCGCCTGTTCATGCTCGCCTTTTTGATACAACGTGGTCGCCTGCTCGTACAAAGCGACTGCCTGCTCATGCTCCGCTTGTGTGTCTTGGTCGATGGACTTTCTGACAGCGGCGATGGAGTCGTTATGATTGGATTTTTTAAATAGCTTATCAAGAAAACTCATGGTCAAACTTCTTTTTTTATTTCATCAAAATACATACTTCAAAGACCAAGCATACCAAGAATTCGGTCTTTGTTGTATCACAGCTCATCTAATCCCCGTGCCAAATCCTTGATAATGTCATCGACATTTTCAAGCCCAACGGATAATCTTATCAAGCCATCATTCACGCCTGCCTCCGCCCTTTGTGCTGGGGTCATTCTAAAATGCGTGGTGGTAGCAGGGTGGGTGATGGTGGTTTTGGCATCACCTAAGTTATTGGTAATACTAATCATTTTTGTGCTGTCAATGATGTGCCACGCCTGCTCTTGGTCAGAGACTTCAAAGCCGATAATCGCCCCAAACGCCCCAGTTATCGCCCCACCGCCAACAT
>JAUNDZ010000002.1:109462-116496 GCA_030525825.1 Moraxella sp. | reverse complement strand
GATGGTACCGACGTTTACGTGCGGTTTGTTACGTTCGAACTTGGCTTTGGCCATGATATTATTCCTTTTTTAAAGACCAATAATAATTAAGCTATCTTGGTCAATGGATTAAATGATATGGATAACTTGACCACATCAAGCGGTCAAGTTATTTTTATGTTAATGACAGATGAGTGGATTACTCGTCGTCGTCATCTTTAGCGGTGAACTTCTTGATGATTTCATCAGCGACATTCTTCGGAGTTTCTTGGTATTTTGAAAACTCCATAGAATAAGTTGCACGACCTTGAGACATAGAACGCATTTGAGTGGCGTAACCAAACATCTCAGCCAGTGGTACTTCTGCACGGATGGCTTTTGTACCGCCAGGCAAGTCGTCCATACCTTGAACCATACCACGACGACGGTTAAGGTCGCCCATGATGTCGCCCATGTAATCTTCTGGAGTTTCCACTTCAACTTTCATGATAGGCTCAAGCAATGCTGGAGATGCTTGCATGAAGCCTTTTTTGAATGCCATAGAACCTGCCATCTTGAACGACAATTCATCAGAGTCAACATCGTGGTAAGAACCATCGTATAGCGTTGCTTTAACATTCACAACAGGATAACCTGCTAGAACGCCGTTCTTCATACGCTCTTGGATACCCTTGTCAACAGCAGCGTGGTATTCTTTTGGTACAACACCACCAACGATTTCTTCAGCGAATTCGTATTCAACTTCACCTGTTGGGTCAAGTGGTTCAAGGCGTAGCCAAACATGACCAAACTTACCACGACCACCAGTTTGACGAACGAACTTACCTTCAACTTCAACCGTTTGACGGATGGTTTCACGGTAAGCAACCTGCGGAGCACCAATGTTCGCTTCAACACCAAACTCACGCTTCATACGGTCAACGATGATGTCAAGGTGTAGCTCACCCATACCAGAGATGATGGTCTGACCACTTTCTTCGTCAGTGCGTACACGGAATGATGGATCTTCTTTAGCCAGACGACCTAGAGCGATAGACATCTTCTCTTGGTCAGCTTTGGTCTTAGGCTCAACAGCCAAAGAAATTACTGGCTCAGGGAATTCCATACGCTCAAGAGTAATTACATGGTCGTTATCACACAGCGTATCACCAGTGGTTACATCTTTTAGACCAACGAATGCAACGATATCACCTGCACGAGCTTCGCTCACTTCTTCTTGTGAGTTAGCATGCATCTCAACGATACGACCGATACGCTCACGCTTCATCTTAACAGGGTTGTACACGCTGTCGCCTTGCTTAGCAACACCTGAGTAGATACGAACATAGGTTAAGTTACCCACATATTTGTCGTTCTGGATTTTAAAGGCAAGACCTGCAAAAGGCTCATCATCAGAAGATTTACGAGTAGCTTTGGTTTCGTCTTTATCGTCCAGTACACCTTCAATGTCAGCAACATCATTAGGTGCTGGCAAGAATTCAATCACCGCATCAAGCATACGCTGTACACCTTTGTTTTTAAAGGCAGTACCGCACAGCATTGGCTGGATTTCACAAGCTAGGGTACGAGTACGCAGACCAGCAACGATGTCTTCACGAGACAAATCGCCTTCCTCTAGGTACTTGTCCATCAACTCTTCCGAGCTTTCGGCAGCAGCTTCAACCATGTTGTTACGCCATTCTTCGGCAGTATCAACTAGGTCAGCAGGAATGTCTGCATATTCAAACTTCATGCCTTGAGATTCTACATCCCAAACGATGGCTTTCATTTCTAGTAGGTCGATAACACCTTCAAAGGTGTCTTCTGCACCGATTGGCACAACCACTGGTACAGGGTTACCGCCAAGACGGGTTTTAACTTGCTCAACCACACGGAAGAAGTTAGCACCTGTACGGTCCATTTTGTTAACGAACGCCAGACGAGGTACTTTATATTTGTTAGCTTGACGCCATACAGTTTCAGATTGAGGCTGTACACCACCAACCGCACAGTAAACCATACATGCACCGTCAAGAACACGCATAGAACGCTCAACTTCAATGGTGAAGTCAACGTGGCCCGGGGTGTCAATTAGGTTGATGCGGTGTTCTGGGAATTGGTTTGACATACCTGACCAGAAGCAAGTGGTTGCTGCTGATGCGATGGTAATACCACGCTCTTGCTCTTGCTCCATCCAGTCCATAGTCGCAGCACCTTCGTGCACTTCACCCAACTTGTGGTTTTTACCTGTGTAGAACAAAATACGCTCTGACGTGGTGGTTTTACCTGCGTCAATGTGAGCGGAGATACCGATGTTACGATATCTATTTAAGGGAGTCTTACGAGCCATAATTTTTCCTAGAAAAATTCTGATTAAATTTGGTGTCTGGTGGCATTTGCAATGCAGCAGCCACCAGACTTATCGTTCGGTCAGATGGCAAAGCATCCAACCTGTGCCTTGTTTAAAAGGCGAAACACGCTCTTAATAAAATTAGAAGCGGAAATGCGAGAACGCTTTGTTCGCGTCTGCCATACGGTGAACATCGTCACGCTTCTTGATGGCAGCACCTTTGCCTTCTGCGGCATCATTTAGCTCACCCGCTAGGCGTAGAGCCATTGATTTTTCAGAACGCTTAGCAGCGGCATCAGCCAACCAACGCATCGCTAGGGCTGTACGACGGGAGGGGCGTACTTCCATAGGTACTTGGTAGGTTGCACCACCCACACGACGAGCTTTAACTTCTACTGTCGGGCGAACGCTCTCTAGCACTTCTTCAAAGAAAGCCACAGGATCTTCAACATTGCGTTTAGCGGCAACAGTTTCTAGTGCACCGTAAACGATTTTTTCTGCGACTGATTTTTTACCATCAACCATAACATGGTTAATGAATTTTGCGATGGTTTGGCTGCCGAATTTTGGATCTGGTAGAATTTCACGGGCAGCGACGACACGACGTCTTGGCATAGTAGTTTCCTTATATCTTCAGGATAATCTGGTATAAAAGCTAGCTTAACCAGCCTTACTGCGTAGATGGGCTTGACACACCAAACCCTAAAATACGCAAAAAATGTCTTTAGGCTTATGCCTTAGGACGCTTAGCACCGTACTTAGAACGGCCTTGCTTACGGTCTTTAACGCCTGCACAGTCAAGTGCACCACGCACGGTGTGATAACGAACACCTGGTAGGTCTTTTACACGACCACCACGGATCAATACAACACTGTGCTCTTGGAGGTTATGACCTTCACCGCCGATGTAGCTAGATACTTCATAGCCAGAAGTTAGGCGTACACGGCACACTTTACGCATGGCTGAGTTAGGTTTTTTTGGAGTCGTAGTATATACACGAGTACATACGCCACGACGCTGTGGGCATGCTTGTAGTGCAGGTACTTTCGACTTTTCGGTAATGGTCTTACGACCCTTACGGATAAGTTGGTTTGTGGTTGCCATTGGCAATTTCTCCCGTTAGTAACAATATGGCTAATTTTTTATAAATAGCCGACTCTCCCCATTTAGGGGCAATATATTATAGATGCAAAGACAAAAAAATACAAGGGCAAATGAAAAATCATTCGCCCTTTTTGTTTTTTGATTGCGTTTTGGACAACCGTTAGACATCTTGGCTGTCTTTTTGGTCATCTTTTTGAGTGTTGTCCGTCAAAAGCTGTGGGCGTTCTGGGCGAAAAGTTGCCATCGCTGTGCCAAGCACTTCATCAATCAGTTCACGGTTATAGTACGCCCCTGCTGCCACCGAAGTTACAGGCAAGAGTTTTTGCAGCCAGCTAAAATTAAACTTATCAATATCCACATATTTGGACAAGGCATCCAGCTGCTTGGCGATAGAATCGCCTGCTTTGTACTTCAATCCTGCATTTTTTAGCTCTTGTTTTAGACTGGCGTGCTGGGCGTTGGTCAGTACGGTGTTGCCCAATGCCAATGCGGTCAAGACCATTTGTTTTTCTTGCAATTTGCTCAAATCCGTACCAGACAACATACCATAGGCAAGTTTTGCCCCATCATCGCCTGTCAAAGGCTTATCATAAATCAGACCAAGCTGATACACCGCCTTTAATGATACCATCGTCAGCCACACAGAATCAGCGACCACGCCTTTGACCCCAAAGAAGCCTGCCAAGCCGCCCATCACCGCCAATGCACGGTTCTGACTGGCGATGTCTTTGGCAAAGTTGTCCCGCTCTGGGTCGGTTAATTGGTCTAGCTTAGCAAAACGAACATCTCGGCTCAAATCTTTTTTTGCCCACTGTCTTGCCCATACCGCCACTTTATCAAACACAAAATCAGAGATGCTCTCACTACTGGCACTGGGGGCAATCTTACCCACCAAGGATTGAGCGGTGGCAAATTTCGCCCCAAACAGCTTGGCACTCATGGCAGCAGACTGCTGACGAAACGCATCTTTATCAAAGCTGGCTTGGTCTAGATTGACGGCATGATATGCTTTATTTTGCTTAGCTGCACTTCCCAGATACGCACCCAATTTATTTAAAAGACCACCCAGACCGCCCTGATTGCTTACATTCGCCTGATTTAACTGCTCACCAAGCCCTTCTTTGGCATCATCAAGCATTTGTGCGGCTTTATTTTTAATATCAGCTGCCTTATCTGCCACACCATCCATCAGTTCATCCGCTTTATCCTTGGCATCATCGATAATCCGAGCCTTGTCAGCAAGCTGCTCTTTGACATTTTGGGCGATTTCTTGGGCTTTATCCGTGATGTCTTGAACCGCTGTATCTGCCTTGTCTTTAAAATCGTCGATGGCTTGCTCGGCATCGCCAAGTTTGTCTTTGGCGGTTTGTTTGACATCATCGATGATTTCTTGGACTTGCTCTTTAGCTTCTTGGGCTTGCTCTTTGACATCATCGACGCCTTGCTCGATACGCTCTTTGGTGTCTGCTAGGCTGGCTGTATCATTTTGACCGCCTTTATCATCAGCTTTATTATCAGCATTGTCGTCTTGGTTAGTGTCATCTGCCGTCTCTTGTTCATCGGTCGTACGAGTGTCTTTGACAACCAGTACATCTTCGACAGATTTATTGGCAATGTCCACATGACCGACAATCTCCACCCCATCGGTGTTTTCAAGCTCATCGGCAAGCTCTTGTAGATTGGTATTTTTTAGCTCGTCTATTGCTTGCGTGCTGTTTGTTTTTTGTTTGTTTTTTGGCATGGTCATTCCTTAGTTTGACTACAAATATTTTTAAGCATCAAATCACATTGACTTGTGGATTAAGCCTAACACAAAACCACCTTTTTACCAAACGAAAAATCAGCATTATTGTTATTTTTATAAGCTAAATTATCAAGCAAATATTACAGAACCTTAATCATCATGCAAAGTGGCAAACACCGCCCACAAAAACAGCCCAAAAAGCTAAGAAAACTCCCCAACAGCCCAAATAATTTGTTACAATAGCATCAATACAAGTGTAAACTTTAATTCACTTAAACATTCATTTCATTTTATAAGGAAAAACCATGAAACGAGTTGTCATCACAGGCATGGGCATTGTCTCAAATATCGGCAATGATTTAGCGACCGTCTCGGAGAGCCTAAAAACAGGTAAATCAGGCATCATCTACAACCAAAGCTATGCTGATAACGGCTTTAAATCGTGCGTGTCAGGCTCAATCGACAAAGACAGTCTGGACACTTCTGCCATTGACCGTAAGTTAAAACGCTTCATGTCGGACGCCAGTCTTTATGCCTATGTATCGGCACTCTCTGCCATCGAGAATGCTGGTCTTAGTGTGGACGATGTGGCGAACAACCCACGCATTGCGGTGGTGGCAGGCTCTGGTGGGGCAAGCACGGCTGATGTGGTCAGCTCGGTGGATAACATGAAAGACAAAGGTCTGCGTGGCGTGGGTGCGGTCGCCGTCCCAAAAATCATGAGTAGCACCGTCTCCGCCACGCTTGCCACAGGTCTAAAAATCAAAGGCATCAGCTACTCGCTGTCATCAGCCTGTGCCACTTCTAGCCATTGCGTAGGTCATGCGATGGAACTCATTCAGCTTGGCAAAGCGGACATGGTCATCGCTGGTGGTGGTGAGAGTGAGCATTGGACACAGTCGTGTATGTTTGATGCGATGGGGGCGATGAGTACCCAGTATAACGACACGCCCACGACTGCCAGTCGTCCTTATGATGCGACCCGTGATGGCTTTGTGATTGCTGGTGGTGGCGGTATGGTGGTGGTTGAGAGCCTAGAATCTGCCCAAGCTCGTGGAGCGACCATCCTAGCTGAGATTGTCGGCTATGGGGCGACATCGGACGGGGCGGAGATGGTTGCCCCAAGTGGCGAAGGGGCGGTTCGTTGTATGCAGATTGCCCTGACCCAAGCAGGGCTTGACACGGTGGACTATATCAACTCACATGGCACCAGCACGCCACTTGGCGACATCACCGAGCTAAACGCCATCGCCCAAGTCTTTGGCGGTGCGGACAAAACCCCACCCATTAGCTCCACCAAATCCATGACAGGGCATAGCTTAGGAGCAGTGGGTGTGCAGGAGCTTATCTACTGTGTGCTGATGATGAATCATGACTTTATCGCTCCAAGCATTAACATCAATGAGCTTGATGACAAAGCCAAGCCTTTTGACATCGTCCAAACCACCCGCCAAACCAAGATTCACTCGGTCATGAGTAACAGCTTTGGGTTTGGGGGAACCAATTCGGCACTGGTGATAAAGAAGTTTGAAAACTAAGACCACTTACAAAGCCTGTTGTGATGACAGGCTTTCGTGTTCATATGCACAAAAATAAGCCAATAACAAAGGACAAAACATGAAACTCACCCGCACTTTATCCGCCATCGCTTTGGCGTGCAGTCTAGCCATCTCTGCCCCTGCAATGGCAGATGATTTGGATACAGCCGTGCAATATTTTGAACAGCAAAATTATCCCCAAGCCTTTGCCATCTTTAAACGACTGGCAGAGCAGGGCAATGCCGATGCTCAATTTAATTTGGGCAATATGTATGACAATGGAAATGGCGTAAAACAAGACTACGCCCAAGCAGTGAGATGGTTCCGTAAAGCGGCTGA
>JAUNDZ010000002.1:0-109362 GCA_030525825.1 Moraxella sp. | reverse complement strand
CTCAATTTAACTTGGGCAATATGTATGACAATGGAGATGGCGTAAAACAAGACTACGCCCAAGCAGTGAGATGGTTCCGTAAAGCGGCTGAACAAGGGCATGCAAAGGCTCAATTTAACTTGGGCAATATGTATGACAATGGAGATGGCGTAAAACAAGACTATGCTCAGGCGGTGAGCTGGTATCGTAAAGCTGCTGAGCAGGGAGTTGCAAATGCTCAATACAGTTTGGGTTTTATGTATAACAATGGTGAGGGCGTGTATCAAAATAAAAAAGAAGCCAAAGAATGGTTTAATAAAGCCTGTACTTTAGGCGACCAAGAAAGTTGTGATGAGTCTAAAAATCTTGCTAAGCAAGGCTACTGATGTTGGTGTCTCTTGATGAGATAAGTTTTACAAAAGGTGGTCTATACCGCCTTTGCTTTGATAAATAAGAGGGTTGATGGTGTGGCTGGCGTGCGTGATGGGTTTTTAGCTGTTTGTTTTAAAAGGGACTTTTGTTTTTGTGTGTTTTGTTTTACAATTTGCCTTTTATTGACCGCTTAACAATGCTCACCTATCATTTTACCACCCCCCATACCCCAAGCACACTGACCGCCTTGATTGCCACATACTACCCCGACTGGCAGGTGTGTTTTTTAAATAACAATCATCGCCCTGTGATTGGCGTCTGCCCTGCCGTGTCGTGGACGGCGATGTTTAATGGTGGTTTATATATTGATAAAAAAATCCGCCAAGCAGATGAGCAGATCTATCCATCGACTTATACCGATTGGCAACATGAGCTTATTGCATACAGTGAGCAATTTGCCAATCATCATGACAATAACAGCACTTATCATCATGGCTTGATGGGCTTTATTGGTTATGATTTATCGGCTCATGAATTAAACCCTGCCATCAGTATCAAGCCTAACCAGCCTTGTGCTTATATGGGGCATTATGATGTGTATCTGACTGGGGGCGATGATGGCTTTCATCTGATTGGTGTGGGCGTGGATAAGGTGTTTTTTGATGAGATTAAAAAGAATATTGGTGGTTTATTAAACAACCCCTTACCCAGCCCTAAGTCTGCCCACTTTGTCCCATCATGGTCAAAATCCGACTATAAGCAAGCCTTTGACGCCACCCAAGAATACATCAAGGCAGGCGATACTTATCAGATTAATTTGACACAGCGATGGCAGACGGATTTGGAATGTTTGGCAAGTCATTTGCCAAATTTACAACACAAGATGAATGCTCCGTTTGCAGGGTATTTAAAATTGGATATATTTGAATTGCTATCGGTATCACCAGAGTTGTTTTTTGAATTTTATCATAGCAATCACGACATTCATCTAATCACCAAACCGATTAAAGGCACACGCCCACGCCACACCAATCCTAAGATTGATGATGACTTAAAAAATGAATTGGCAAATAGCGAAAAGGATATGAGCGAAAATCTGATGATTGTCGACCTGCTTCGTAATGATTTGGGCAAATATGCCCAGATTGGCACGGTAAAAACGCCCAAACGCTTTGCTATCGAGAGTTTTAAAAATGTGCATCACATGGTCAGCACCATTACTGCCCGACTAAACGGCACGCACCCCATCGCTGTACTGTTTAGTTCGCTCCCTGCTGGCTCAATCACTGGCACGCCAAAAAAACGAGCTTGTGAGATTATCCATGAGCTAGAAATCGCCCCCCGTGGGGCGTATTGTGGGACGATGGGTTATATGAATTTTGATGGGTCAGGGGTTTGGAATGTGCTTATTCGCACTGCCCAAAAGTCGGATAAGTGCGAGATTTGGGCAGGGGGTGGCGTTACCATCAAATCAGATAGGGACAGTGAGTATCAAGAGTGTATGGATAAGGTGGGGGCAATCATACAGCTGATGGCACAACCTTAACACCACCATTTGAATATCATCACACCCACCAAAAATAGTACAACCACCATAAAAATCCGCCCTTTTGGACGGATTTTTTATTTTACAACGAACGATTAAATCGCTTGCGTACGCTGAATCAGCCACGCTTTGGCATCACCGTCCACCAAGTCAATCAGCTCATCATGCACTTTTTTGTGGTAGCTGTTGAGCCAGTCTTTTTCTTGAGCGGTGAGTAGCTCAGGCAGAATCAGACGAGTATCAAACGGACACAAGGTTAAGTCTTCAAATTTGGCAAATTCGCCATATTCGCTGCTGCAAGCAGGCACGGTCGCCACCAAGTTTTCTAGGCGGATACCCCATTTACCCTCACGGTACAGCCCCGGCTCATTGCTGGTAATCATACCAAGCTGCATGGTACGCTCTGGCGAAGTGGGTGCAGTACGAGAGATGACCTGCGGACCTTCGTGGACATTTAGAAAATAGCCCACGCCATGCCCTGTGCCATGCCCATAATCAAGACCCTGCTGCCACAGCTGATTGCGTGCCAATACATCAAGCTGAGCCGATGGAATGCCCACAGGATAAACGGCAGCCGCTAGGGCGATGTGTGCTTTTAGCACATAAGTAACATCACGCTTCTCGTCATCGCTGATGTCGCCTACGCTTGCCATACGAGTGATGTCGGTCGTGCCATTATAATATTGAGCCCCTGAGTCAATCAGCAGCAAGCCTGAGCCTTCGATATTGGCATGATATTCTTCGGTCGCCTTGTAGTGGACGATGGCACCATTGCCCTTAAATCCTGCGATGGTATCAAAGCTGGCTGACACATAGTGCGGCTGCTTGCTACGAGACTCGGTCAGCATCTTGGCGATGTCAAGCTCATTGGTGGCGACGCCTTGTTTGATGCGGTTTTCAAAATTGCTAAAAAACTCACACAAAGCCGCCCCATCTTGTCGCATCGCTTGGCGAATGTGGGTCAGTGCCGATTCGCTCTTATTCGCCTTAAATACCGTGCTTGGATTCATGGCGTGGATGATGCTGAGTGCATCAGACACCTTGCCAAGCGTGCCGACGCTCACTTTGGCAGGGTCGATAAGCAGTATGCCTGACAGCGTTGATAGTGCTTGTTGTACATTATCATAATCATCCACCTGCACGCCTGCACCAGACAACACTGCTTTTGCTGCATCGTTTAGCTTGTCTTGATGCACAAATAAGGTCGCACTCTCCTTACTGATGAGCAGGTGCGACAAGAAAATCGGGTTAAATGACACATCGCTGCCACGCAAGTTGGTCAGCCATGCGATGTCATCAAGACTACAAATCAGATGATAATCCGCCCCCAGCTCATCCATCTTGGCACGCACCTTGGCAAATTTATCACAAACAGGTTCATCGATGAACGCTTCTGCGTGCGGATAAATCTCTTCATTAGGCAGGGTAGGACGCTCTTGCCATACCGATTGCAATAGGTCTGCGTCAGTGGCAAGTTTGATGTTTTTATCTTTAAAAGTCTCGGACAAAGATGCATGCTCTGCTGCCGACAGCACCGCCCCATCAATGGCGACCGTCGCACCATCTGACAGATGCTCTGCCAAATACTTACCAAAAGTCGGCTGTCCTTGCATCATCTTTTGTAATTCAATGCCCGTCCCTGCAAGCTGCATGGGTGCTTGCACCCAATAACGACTGTCCGTCCACAGCCCTGCAAAATCTTGGGTAATCACCAAAGTCCCTACCGAACCTGTAAAGCCAGACACCCACTCACGACCCTGCCAATACACAGGCAGATACTCCGACATATGCGGGTCAGCCGACGCGATAATCAATGCGTCAATCTGCTTTGCTTGCATGACAGCACGAAGACTGTCTACACGCCCACGATAGATATTGGTTGTCATATTCTCTCCTTTTTATATTGATGACCAATGTTTAAAAACCAATAGCTAACTATTGTATCACAGACCGCCCTGATTTGCTTGTTCGCTTTTTTGAGAAAACAAAAAACCTTGCTCACAGAACAAGGTTTTTTGGTGCAAAAATGCCCTTAAAATCAAGGCAGTCATGCAGACTGTCTAATATCAAAGACTTATTTTTGCTCTTCGGTTTTTACAGCTTCTTCTTGAGCAGCTTGTTTTTCTGCTGCTGCTTCAGGGGCTGGGGCAGCATTGGTGGTGTCCGCTGGTGCAGTCTCGGCAGCAGGCTTGTCTTCGGTGGCTGTTGCTTGCGTTGGTGCTTGGGTATTTAGTGCAGTCTCTGCAAGTTTGTCCTGAGCTTCAGCCACTGCCGTGTCGCTGGCTTGGGTAGGCTGTGCTTCTGCCGTTTCTGCCGCTTTTGTCTCTACGGTCTGCTCTTGCTCAGTTGGTGCTGCTGGCTGATGCTCGCCTGCTGGACGAAGAAAAGCAGAAATACCAATAGCGACAATCATCACAAGTAAAAGAACGATGCCCACAAGAGCCGCCAAAGACTCTTTTACTGGGTTGTTGTTTGATGCATCATGTGCCATAAATCACCTGTCGTAACGATGGGTTAATTAAATTAAGTATCCAAAAGAATGTTTGGGTAAATTTTACCCTATTATATACCAATTTTTGCATTTTTGTACAATTCCTTTGACATATCAAGGAATTATTGCACAAAAATCTTGCCAAATTGCCCAAAAATCAATCACGCACCCCCTTGGCGGTGTAGTATTTTTGAGTTCGACTGCTTGACGAACCACCCACCTTCGCCACAAAGCTAAATACGATGAGCAGTAAAGACAATGTCAAAATCGGATAACTGCCAAAACGGACAAATGGCGTGATGCCTGTCAAGCTCGGCACTTCACCACGCAGCACCGTACGCTCAAACTGTGGGGCAACAGCGTCAATGCCGCCTTTATGATTGATGATGGCAGTTACGCCTGTGTTGGTGGCACGCATGAAATAGCGTCCTGTTTCAAGGCTACGCATCTGCACCATTTGTAGGTGCTGCCAAGGTCCTGCCGTCGTACCAAACCAAGCATCGTTGGAGATGGTTAGCAGCACGTCGGCATTTTTTGCGTTGTGGCGTGTGGTGTCAGGATATGCCACTTCATAGCAAATCGCCGCTCCGATGGTGCGGTCTTTGACCGATAAGGGGGCTTGGTTGGCATGACCACGACTGATACTCATCAAGCCTTGCATATTGTCAAGATTTGGCAAGATGTTTAACATGCCTTCAAAAGGAATGTACTCGCCAAACGGCACCAATCGCTGTTTTTTGTATAGGCTGTCGCCCGATGCGTCAATCGCTGCCACGCTGTTATAAATCGGTGGGTAGGCGTGTTTTTGTTCATCATAATTTTTGATGTCTCGGTACAAAAGCCCTGTAACCCAAGTAGAATCACTGTTATAGGCTCGCTTTGCCATGCCCTGCAAAAACGGCATCGCTTCATCATGGAACATCGGAATCGCCGCTTCAGGCCAGACCACCACATCACGACCCCATTCGCCTTTGGATAGGGTTTCGTAGATTTCTAGGGTTTGGACTCGATATTCAGTCAGCCATTTCATGTCTTGGGGAATATTGCCTTGCACCAAAGACACGGTTAAGCTCTTGCCATCAGGCTTGACCCACTCCACCGATTGCAATACAAAGCCCACCAAGATGGCAAGCACCGACAGCACCAAAAAACCCACTTTTTGGCGAAACAGCTCAACCACCGACGCTGCAAACAGCACCGCCACAAAGCTGATGCCAAACACACCAAGCACAGGGGCAATGCCAGAAATCCACGACTGCTCAGTAAAAGCATAACCCACAAACAGCCAAGGAAAACCTGACAGCACCCATGTTTTTAGCCACTCTTGCACCACCCACAGCGATGCAAATGCCAGCGGCTGACGACCCAAAAACCGCACAAACACACCAGCAAACACCCCATGAAACAGCCCCATAATCACAGCCATCAGCCCAATCATGGCGACCGCCGCCCAAGCAGGCACATTGCCGTATTCATGAATGGAGTTGTACAGCCATGACGCACCGACCGCCCACACTCCAAAACCATACGCTTGCCCAATCCAAAACGCTCGGCGAGTACTCATCTCATTGACCAGAAGAGCGTACATCGCCATCACAGAAAAGATGGCAAGCGGCCAAAGATAGTACGGAGCAAGCGAAAAGCTAAACGCCAACCCTGCAATGAGCGAAATCAGCATGGCAAGGGCAATGGGTAGCTGTCTTGGCATGGCGATTTTCGCCCTGCGTTCTTTGTTGGGGACGGTTGGGTGATATATGGGTTTGGTTGTCATGATGAAAGTTACTTAAATGGTTGTCAATGAATTAAAAGGTTATGGTTTAAAAAGTATGCCAAAAAAGGAAAATCGTTCGTGGTGAGCTTGGGAAACCTAACGACTTTCCCACCCAAAGGCATGGCTTAAGGGCGAACAAAAAATCGTATCAGCACACTTTTTTGAGCCACCACCAATCAAAAAATCAATATGGCAATATCACAAAGTCAGCCGCCAAATCAGCTGTACGCCCATCAAACATCACATTCTAAGCAAAATATTCTGTCCGATGATGCCGATGAACTCTTCTGCCAAGATGAATGCAAACAACGCAGCGATGGGCGATAGATCAATCATGCCCAAATTTGGCATGATGCGGCGAAACGGTGCGATGATGGGCTCGGACAGCTGCATGATGATGTGGATGATTGGGTGGTTGGCATTAAATAGCATGATTGCCCAGCTTGCCACCACAGAGCCGATGATGATATAACGCATCATCGATAAAAACTTCATCACTGCCTGCAATGTCCCCACAAAAAACAGTGTAATGGCGTCAATGGATTTATCCAAAATGAACGCATTGGCAGCTAAGTTTAGCCAATACAACACCAACATGAGCAAGATGGCAGCAAGACTGATGCGACCTGCCCCCAGATTTGGCACCGCCTTTGACAGCGTATCCACCACGCCCGTCATGCGTTTGATGGCACGGGCATAGGGATTGCTCGGCTCAATCTCAGCAAATCCAAACATAAAACGAATGAATAATGCGAGCAACGCAAAGTTGATGAGCATATTAACAAGAATATAAATTGGCGTGTTCATAAGCGTCTATCTGTGTGAATAAAAATAAGCCAAGCTCAGTTCGTCTTGCCAAGCTCGATGCTGCGGTCGGCACAGGCTTGCATGCCCGCTTGGATGGTCGCACCCATTTCTCGCTCGGCAAAGACCGCCAATGCCGCTGCGGTCGTACCGCCTTTTGAAGTTACCTGCTCACGCAAGGTCTTGGGGTCGCCAGATTTGGCAAGCTCGCCTGCACCGATGAGACTTTGAATGGCGAGCGATTTGGCATCATCAGCATTAAGACCAAGCTGGATCGCCTTGTCAATCATGTGCTCTAAAATATAAAAAAAGTAAGCAGGGGCAGAGCCTGCCACCGCCGTTACGGCGTGCATGAGCGACTCATCATCAAGCCAAGCCACCAGACCTGATGCACTCATGATGGCACTTGCCATGTCTTTATCCGATTTGCTGACATCTTTGGCGTACAGCCCTGTCGCTCCAAGACCTATGGCTGATGGCAAGTTTGGCATACTTCGCACCACCCTTTGATGACCGCCAAGCCATGCACACAGGGCATCTACCGTCAGTCCTGCCGCCACCGACAACACCAACTGACCTGACAGATGGGGGATAAGCTCCCCACAGACCTGCTGCATGACTTGTGGCTTGACAGACAACACCACCACATCCGCATCAGAGACGACCGCACTCACTTCATCAGGACTGACCGCTTGCACGCCTTTGGCGATGAATGCTGCTCGCTTAGGCTCGTTGCGGTCAGACACCGCAATCTGAAAATCCAGTCCTTGGTCGTGTTTTTGTTTTAGCAGTCCGTCGATGATGGCATTTGCCATGTTGCCACCACCGATGAAGGTGATTTTTTTGGTTGATAAGATGTTCATGTCATTTCCAATGGGTGAATATGGATAAATATAAGTCAAATTGCACCATTGTACACCATCTGCGTTCATCACGCAAAGTATGCACCCATACCTACCGCTTCGTCCGCTGTATCTAGCCGCCACGCACACCCCACACTCACCAGCATGACAGGGCAAGATGCTGCATACACGACCCACACGCTTTGTCTAAGCCATGCCGCAATCCCAAGCGTCTGCATGAGTTTTTTGCCAGACAACTGCTTTGTCCCAAAGGGCAGCTTCATCTGCCTATCCCATGCCAGCACTTGCAGTGGTGTGCCTTGTAACTCATCAGGGATTTGCCATCTGATACAGACATCATCTGATTGTTTTAGGGTCATCACGCCTGATACATCAAGAGCATCACAAGGCTGACTGTCAAGCATCTGATTATCAAGCGATAGGCAGTCCCAAGCTGACCTGTGATAGCGATACAGACGCCCTTGATGATGACAAATGACATAGCCAGCTACCCCTTGCCAGAACAGGCGTGTCTGATGATTGGCATCTGTCCTATGAATCAGCCCCAGTACATCATGAATCAGCCTGCAACTGGGTGGTACAGGCTCACCCGTCGCCAGCCAGCGATGAATGAGTGCTGACTGCACAGATTTAGGCAGTCTTAATACCTTATCCACCGACAACACCAAAACAAAAAGATCGCTAAGCTCATCGATACAGCATTTAGACAGCTTATCATCGATGAGCATCTGCACCATCTCATCGGCTTCGCCCAAAAGCTGACTGCTGCGAGCGATGTTCTGTATCGCCTTTGGGTTGATGTGTGCTAGCATGGGTAGCACATGATTACGCAGCCTGCCACGCACATGAGCATCATCGCTATTGGTCGGGTCATCGACATAGGGCAGGCGATGTGCTTTGGCAAAGTGGCTGATGCACGCTCGGTCGGTCTGCAGCAGCGGTCGCCACAGCCATACCGCCTTGTGCTGACTGTCGTCATATTTTTTTTGCCAAGTGTGCATCGCTGACAGCCCGCGCACCCCCGCCCCATCAATCAGCCGCATGAGCAGCGTCTCTGCTTGGTCGGTCGCATGATGTCCAAGTATCAGCACATCGCCATCATTCATCACACCCAGCATCGCCTGATAGCGGTGCTGTCTGGCGGCGGTCTCGTTGGCTTGCGGCAGATGAATGTGCAACACACGACAATCAAAACCGTGATGCAACGCCCAATCCGCCACCAAATCCGCCCAGTCATCATTGGTACGCTGCCAGCCGTGATGTACATGTAGTAGCACAGGCAGGGCATCAATCTTGCCCTGTTCATACAGCAGCTTGATGCCAAATGCCAACGCCAATGAATCTCGCCCACCACTACACGCAAGATAGCACCGCCTGTGCATCAAAAAATCACGGCACGCCCCAAAAGCGTCCGACAGCTCATCCAACATATCGCACAAAAAAAGACCAGAATGCGATATTCTAGCCTTTTTGGGATGAATTTGATAGTGAATTTTATCCATCATCACAAAGATACAGATGAATTAAAGGTCATGAGCCTTTGATAGCGTTTTTCTAAGAGCTCATCGGTCGGCAGACTTGATAGTTCTGCCAGCTGACGCGTGAACAGCTCTTTTAGGGCAGTCATGACCGCATCAGGGGCTTCGTGAGCACCGACGCCTTCTGCGATGACTTCATCGATAAGACCCAGCTGATGTAGGTTGTTGGCGTTTAGTTTGAGTGCTTCTGACGCATCAGGGGCTTTTTCAGCAGTCTTCCACAGGATAGATGCACAGCCTTCTGGACTGATGACCGAATAAATGCTGTTTTCTAGCATATTGACCTTGTCCGCCACACCGATGGCTAACGCCCCACCTGAGCCGCCTTCACCGATGACGGTGGCGATGATGGGCGTTTTTAGACTGCTAAATACCGCAATCGATTTGGCAATCGCTTCTGCCTGTCCACGCTCTTCGGCACCCACACCAGGATACGCCCCTTGTGTGTCAATGAAAGTAAATACAGGTAAGCCAAAGCGTTCGGCAAGCTGCACCAAACGGATAATCTTGCGATAGCCTTCTGGGTTCGCCATGCCAAAGTTGTGGGCGATACGCTCACGAGTCGAGCGACCACGATGCTGACCCACCACCAGCACAGGCTCACCATTAAAACGAGCCAAGCCACCCAAAATCGCTCTGTCATCAGCGAACGCTCTGTCGCCGTGTAGCTCATCGAATTCTGTAAACAATGCCGAGACATAATCCAAAAACAGCGGACGCTTGGCATGGCGAGCAAGCTGAACACTTTCCCAAACTGTACTCATCTTTTTTATTCCTAATGAACAAATGTAAACTTAGTTAGTTTAGCATACTTTTTTGTTTTGTGGCATATTTTTTTATCATGATTTGACTGACCAAACAAAAGCCAAGCCATCAATCACGACCCACCACATCAAGCGACACACCCCATTTGGCAAACTGTGTCACATCTAGGCTAAGCTGCGAATAAATCAGGGCTTCGTGCAGACCTTCGCCCACCGTTACCTGCCAACGGTCTTTACCAAGCACCTTTAATGAGATGGGGGCAGCTTTGGTGGTGCGACTTTGATTGGCTTGTACTGCTAGGCGTAAAATCAAGCACAGATAGACCAGCTTACGACCACCTAAGTTCTCGGCGGCTTCTAGATTTTCTGATTTGAGTTTTCGCCTGTGGTTTAGGGCGATGTGTGCCATCATCGCTTGACCGACCTGCGAAAAGCCCGCAATGTCCGAAAATTCCAGCAGATAGGCACTGTGCTTTTGATAATGGCTATGACCGATGGCAAGCCCGATTTCGTGCAGATTGGCAGTTCGTCTCAACAGGTCTCTGTCTTCATCGCTAAATGCTAGAGCATCTTTGACCGCATCAAAGAGTCTGGCACAAGTTGCCATCACACGCCCTGCTTGCTTGATGTTCACCGAGTATCGCTCCGCCATCGCCGCCACCGAGCGGTCTCGGACATCTTCGTTACTTAGGCGACCGAGCATGTCATACATCACCCCTTCACGAAGTGCCCCATCAGAATAGCCCAGCTGCTCTACGCCCAAAGTCAGCATGATGGCGTACAGCTCTGCCACGCCTGCGGGGAATACTGCTTGGCGGTGGGCTTTCACCCCCTCAAAGTTAATCTTATCAATGCGTCCTAGCTTAATCAAATGGCGTTTTAATTTCTCCATGCCTTGTAGGGTGATGAACTCATCAGCCAGCCCCAGCTCTTTTAATACAAGCAACGCCGCCTTTGCTGTACCTGATGATGCGATGGCATTGTCCCAGCCGACTTTTTTGTAGCGTTTTTCGATGGACAGCAGCTCGGTTTGGGTGGTTTTCATCGCTTTATCAAAGGCGGCTTCGGTGATTTTGCCATCGGCAAAAAACTTTTTGGTGAACGCCACACAGCCCATTTGTAGACTTTCCATCTCAATGGGTTCAAAGCCCTGACCGATGATGAACTCAGTCGAGCCACCGCCGATGTCGATGACAAGGCGTTTATCGGTACTGGCGTTTGAGTGCGACACACCCAGATAGATGAGGCGAGCTTCTTCACGACCTGAGATAATCTCGATGGGCTTGGGCAAAAGCTGATTGGCACGCTTGATGAACTCTTGGGCATTGACCGCCTTACGCAGGGCATTGGTGGCGACCACACGCAAAAGCTCGTGATTGACCTCGGTAACATGCTGGGCAAATCGGTGCAGGCAGTCAAGCCCACGCTGCATTGCTTCTTCTGACAGGACATTATTTTCATCAAGACCTGCGGCAAGCTGTACTTTTTCGGAGATGGATGCCACCTTGCGAATCTCGCCATGGTCAAGCCGTGCGATTGCCAAGTGAAAGCTGTTCGACCCCAAATCAATCGAGCCAATCAGCTCATCTCGACCGACAAGAGCCCCTGCTTCGCTGATGGATTGGGCGATTTGAGCATGGCGGGCGGTGGTGTCTATCATCACAGGTTTCATCAATTTTTCTCATAAAATTAAGTTGTCATACTGTAAAATAAAAATGATAAATTGTCTAGGGGTTTTCAGCCTCCCTTAAAATTCGCCCCATATCATCAGGCAAATCCGCCACAAACTCACGCTCATCAAAGCGAAGCTGGTGAGCGTGTAGACACAGTCTTGGTACGCTTGGGGCGGACTGTTTTAAATATTTATCATCGCCAAGCAAGGCATGACCCAAGCTCGCCAGATGCACACGAATCTGATGTGTGCGTCCTGTCAAAGGGCTTGCCTTGACTAGGCTTACCGTCTGACCGTCCATCTTGAACACCTTTAATACCGTAATGAGCGTCTGAGATGGCTTGCCGTCTTTATCCACTCGCACTCGTCTCTCGCCACTAGCCAGCGTGTATTTTAGCAGCGGCTTATCAATCTTGGCACGCTCACCCAGCGTCTTAGCCACATCGCCCACACACAGGCAAAGATAGTCCTTAAAAATGGTCTTTTCACGGAATTTGTCTTGTAAGTCTTTGAGCGTACTGCGTTTTTTTGCGATGAGCAGCAGCCCTGATGTGTCTTTATCGATACGATGAATGAGTTCTAGGTATTTTTTGCCCGTCGCCACTCGCATCGCTTCAATCACCCCAAAACTCTCGCCAGAGCCACCATGCACCGCTAAGCCGTGCGGCTTATTTAGCACAATAAGCCCTTCATCTTCAAAAATTATCCGCCCCAAAAGCCCTTCGGCAAAATCGTCCGACACCACAGGCTCATCACGCACCGACAGGCGTATGGGGGCGACACGCACCACATCACCGACATAGACACGGTCGTGCGGTTTGCAGCGTTTTTTGTTGATGCGAATCTCGTCATCTCGGATGAGCTTGTACAGATGCGAGCGGGGCAAGCCTTTTAGCCGTGATAGCAAGAAATTATCAATCCGCTGACCGTCTTGATTGGCGGTAACGGTGATGAAATTCACACGACCAAAATCACTGATGCTCTCATCGGCACTTTGATTGCTTGGGCTTTGATTGGTGGGTTTTTTGGTGGAATTTTGAGTTTTTTTCATGATTTTATTAAAAATGGTGAATTTTTGATAGGAAAATTGGCAAAATTTTGGTATAGTTTAGCATGTTGCGTCAAAAAAGGCGAAACTCTCAATAAAAGAGCATTTTTCCCTGTGATGATTTTGTCAAACAGCTTATAAAATATCGGTTCATGACGCCTGATTTTATAACCGCCAAGCACACGCAAGGCAGCAAGAACGGTCTGACACACCGACTTGACCATCACCGCAACCGACAACACATATTTTTTGGCAACCATGCCGCAACATCTGTTTGAGAGACGACAAGTCATTTTGATGTGAACCGCCCTTTGGCTTTTTGTGCCGATTGGGACATTTGGTAAGTTTTTTTATTGTTGTTAAACATCGTCATTCGTTGGCTCAGCTGCACAAGACAAACTCTGCACCTGACCAAGAAAACCCCAACGATTGACAGACATTGATGACATCATTGGTGCAAGCAATGATATGATGATGGTGGCGACACATACCGCCACATCAGGGACATTTTATGGTACTGGCTGTTTTTGCGTTCATGGGTGGTATTTTAACCACAAAACCTACTTTAAAAGAACACAAAGCCACCCCACAACACAACAGTTTTTAAGAGATTTTTTCTGACAACCCGTCAGATAAAATCACAAACTCACTCAATCAACCGACCGCCATCGGCAGTCAAGACACTTAGTCAAGACGCTCAAACAATGTTGCTTAAACTGAGCTTGGCACGCCCAAGCACACCATTTAAGGAACACCATGAAACGCATTCTCATCAACGCCACACATAACGAAGAGATTCGTGTGGCACTGTGCAAAGACAATCATCTGTATGATTTTGACCTAGAAAATCGCACTCGTGAACAAAAAAAGGCGAACATCTACAAAGGTCATATCACTCGTGTTGAGCCATCGCTAGAAGCGGCATTTGTCGAATACGGCTCGGCTCGTCAAGGCTTCCTACCCCTGCGAGAAATCGCCCCAGAATACCTGCACGGCAATGTGCGTGAAGACAGCATCAAGCAGCTCTTAAAAGAAGGCGATGAAGTCATCGTGCAAGTCGAAAAAGAAGAACGGGGCAACAAGGGTGCTGCCCTATCGACCTACATCTCACTCGCTGGTCGCTATCTGGTACTCATGCCAAATAATGCTAAGGCAGGTGGCATCAGCCGTCAAATCTCGGGCAAAGTCCGTGAAGAGATGAAACAAATCATCGCCAGCCTCTCCATTCCTAAGGGCATGAGCGTCATCGTGCGTACTGCTGGACTTGGTAAGGGTTTTGACGACCTACAAAACGACCTAAACCACCTACTAGACATCTGGGCATCCATTCTCGACCAAAACAAAAAACGCCCAAGCCCTTGCCTTGTGCATCAAGAAGCAGGTGTGGTAACTCGTGCGGTGCGTGATTATCTGCGTGATGACATCGGTGAAGTGTGGATTGATAGCGAGAACGCTTATAATGAAGCCGCCAATTTCATCGCTGCCGTCATGCCAGCACAGCTAGACAAGCTGCGTAAATACACCGAATATGAGCCGATGTTTGCTCGCTTTGGCATCGAACGCCAAATCGAGACCGCCTACCAGCGTGAAGTGCGTCTGCCGTCAGGCGGCTCGATTGTTATCGACCAGACCGAAGCGATGGTCGCCATTGACATCAATTCATCCAAATCCACCAAAGGCTCGGATGTGGCAGAGACGGCTTATCATACCAACCTAGAAGCGGCAGATGAGATTGCTCGTCAGCTACGCCTAAGAGATATGGGTGGTCTGATTGTCATTGACTTTATTGACATGAATGACCCACGCCATCAAAAAGATGTCGAAAAACGCCTGATTGATGCCACACGCCACGACCGAGCCAGAGTGCAGTTTGCTGAAATCTCTAAATTTGGTCTGATGGAGATGAGTCGTCAGCGTCTGCGTCCATCCTTAGAAGAATCCACAGGCTACATCTGCCCACGCTGTCATGGCAATGGCATGATTCGTGATTTGCGTTCGCTTGCCCTATCCATCATGCGTCAGATTGAGCAGATTGCCCTAAAAGAACGCATGGGCGAGATTCAAGCCGAAGTGCCGACCGAAATCGCTGCGTTCTTATTGAACGAAAAGCGTGAAAGCCTTGTGTATCTGGAACAAGACTCAGGCACTCGCGTCACCATCTTGCCGCACGCACATCTTGAAAGTCCGAATTTTAGCCTGCATTTCAACCCTGATGGCTTTGCCCCATCGAGCTACGAACGCATCGTCAATGCCGAAGAAGAAGAGATGGGCGACCGTGGCTATGAAGTCAATTGGCAGGCTCAAAACGAAGCCAACGACTCTGATGTGCCAAACCGCTGGCAAAAAGCCCCTGCCAGCAGCGAGACTCGCAAAAAAGCAGTAGAAAAACAACCTGTCGCCGAAACCAAAGCCGAACCACAAGTAGCCGCTTGGCTATCCAATCTATTCGCCCCAAAACCACAGGCGAAATTGGCAGGCTCTCTTGACAGTTCAAGTGCCGCTGCCGCCATCGAATCGATTGTCAATGGTGGTGGCGTCAGCCTTGGAGCAAGTGGCGTGGCAAGCATCGGCCATCAAGAAGCCCAACCCAAAAAAGAAGAGCAAAGACCTGCTCGAGACAAGGCTGAGCGTGAAGAGAGCCAAGAGCGTCGAGTCAAGAACAAAAAAGCCAAAAAAGAAACCTTTGTCGAAGAAACCAGAGAACTAAAAACAGAAAAAACCGACAAAGCGGACAAAAAAAGCAAAAAAGAAGAGCCAACTTACCCAAAAAGAGAGGCAGGCTCACGCCGTGAACCACGAGGCGAGGTTATCCGTGAAGAGACGCTGACACCACAGACCATTCAAGACCACAAAAAAGCTGATGAGCAGCCCAAAAAGCACGCCAAACACAGCAATCCTGATGAAGTGGTGGTCAATATCAAATCTGTCTCGACCAAAGAGTCAGCAGGCAAAGTGGTGCATCTGTCGCTAGACAACAGCAAACCCAAAGCCCAAAGTCCAAGCCCAGCTACGATCAAGCCTGTCAATGACACCGACAATACTGATGCTGATGATAAAGACATCACAGCGATTGAGACGGTGGCAGAAGTGCCGAGCGATGTTGTAGAAACCGCACCAGCACAAGTACAAGCTGATGACCGCCCTGCTACTCATGACGAAGTGGCAAGCGAGCAGGTTAGCACCCAGCCGAGCCAAGAGACGGTATTTGTCCGTGATGCTCGTATTGATGAGCTTGCCCGCCAGATGGACAAGGCAGTAAACGACCCACGAGTCGTCATGGCAGCCATCCAAACCCCTGCCGTCATCTCTGGCACGGCAGGTGAGTTCATCACTCGTGTGCTTGGTCAGGATAAGAGTGGTGATTTCATCGCCAACTTCATCCGTGCCGTTGCCAAGCACCGCACACCGACAGACGCAGCGTTCAGCTTTGCCAACTATGGTTATGTGCCGCTGTCTGATGATTACTTAGCGGCATTTGATAAACAAACCAGCGTGGCTTCACACATCAGTGTCCCACAGGGCAAAACTGATGCCACACCGCCACGCACCACCCAACGAGCCGCCAACGACCCACGCGGTCAGCTCGTTGAGACGGCAGCAGACAGTCAAGCTGCTGACATCGAGCCATCCACGGCAGAGATTGACAGCACCCCTGTTCAAGAGCAAGAGCAGGAGCAAGTCAGCCAAGACGCTGCAACCCATGCTGATAAAACAGGCAATACCGCTGAGCAAGAGCCAAACGAAGTACAAGCAGTAGAACCTGTGCTTGATACCGATGATGTTACTGTCGACAGCACCCAAGAAAGAGCTGCCGAGACTGGGCAAGATACTTTGATCGAGCAAGTCAAAGAGACTGTGGATGCTACCGTGCAGGTCATCGGTGAGACCATTGCCGATTTGTTTGAAGGACTGTCTGATGACGGCACCCAAGAGGACAAAGACGATCAGACCAAGCAAGATGAACCATCTGATGACAAAGAACCAGTGATTCAAGCCGATGAGAACAGCGGCACCAAAAAACCTAAGAAGCGTGCAAACAGCTACAAAGACATGATTGAAAATGTCGCAGGTCAGCTGCTACCGCAAGTGGGAATTTTGAATTTGGCACAGCCAAAACCTGCCAAGACTCGCATCAAAAAGACCGCAGCCAAAGGCGACAATAAGCCAAAATCTGAAGTCAGAAAAGCAGGCTCCAAAGTCTCAAAAGCCAAAGCTGAGAGCGAACAGCCCAAAGACGAATAATCTGGGCGTAACCAAAAAAAGAGGGTAGCGATACTCTCTTTTTTTATGTCTAAAATAATACTCATATCTGAACGGTACGCTTTGATGGCAAAGCCACAAAAGATAAATACCGACCAGCCACGATTAAGATACCGTAACAAAAAACCCAAACCATTTGCGGCTTGGGTTTGTATTGTCAAGTTTTGGCGGTTAATCAGTTTTCTACCACAGGGATTTTACCGATTTTGGCTTGCCAAATCTTAGGAGCGGTGGCATGGACTGATACACCATTACTATCAACAGCGACAGTTACAGGCATATCCTTGACTTCAAATTCATAAATCGCTTCCATGCCTAAATCCTCAAATGCCACCACTTTGGCGTTTTTGATGGCTTTGGAGACCAGATAAGCACTACCGCCCACCGCCATCAGATATACCGCCTTATTATCAGCGATGGCTTCGCAAGCAATTTTGCCTCGTTCTGACTTACCAATCATACCGATAAGCCCTGTTTGCTCCAACATCTGACGGGTAAACTTATCCATGCGAGTGGCGGTCGTAGGACCTGCTGGCCCTACCACTTCATCACGCACAGGATCGACAGGTCCGACATAGTAGATGAGTTTGTTGGTAAAGTCCACAGGGAGTGTCTCGCCTTTGTTTAGCATGTCGGTCATGCGTTTGTGAGCGGCGTCTCGTCCTGTGTAGATTTTGCCGTTCAGCAGTAGCACATCGCCCGTCTGCCATGTTGCTACCTCTTCTTTGGTTAGGGTATCGACATTGACTCGTTTGCCATTGTCAGGACTATAAGTGATGTCAGGATACACATCTAGGCTTGGCGGTTCTAGGTTTACTGCCCCTGACCCGTCCAACACAAAATGCACATGGCGAGTGGCGGCACAGTTAGGAATCATCGCCACAGGCTTAGAG
The DNA here is from genome assembly GCA_030525825.1 of Moraxella sp. Taxonomy (GTDB): domain Bacteria; phylum Pseudomonadota; class Gammaproteobacteria; order Pseudomonadales; family Moraxellaceae; genus Moraxella. The sequence goes on along the minus strand of JAUNDZ010000002.1, from coordinate 91,361 downwards.
GCGGCGTGAGTGGGGTAGTCTAGGATTTTGACATCCAGCACCGTTGTTAAGCCACCCAAACCCTGAGCTCCGATGCCCAGTGCGTTTACTTTTTCAAAGATTTCAAGGCGAAGTTTTTCGGTGGTAGAAAGCTCTGCACCACTGTCTGCCTTTTCTTTGAGCTTATGAATGTCAATGTGGCTCATCAAGCTCTCTTTGGCAAGTAGTGCTGCTTTCTCTGGCGTGCCACCGATGCCAATACCCAAGATACCCGGTGGACACCACCCTGCACCCATCGTAGGTACGGTTTTTAACACCCAATCCACGATGTCATCTGATGGGTTTAGCATGGCAAGTTTGGATTTATTCTCACTGCCACCACCTTTGGCAGCACAGGTAACATCGACCATATCGCCCGCCACGATTTCCATGTGAATGACCGCAGGGGTGTTGTCTTTGGTGTTTACTCGTTTGCCAGCAGGGTCGGCAAGCACGGACGCACGCAGGGTATTGTCAGGGTGGTTATAGGCACGGCGAACGCCTTCATTGACCATGTCTGCCACGCTCATGTCAGACTCCCACTTGACATTCATGCCCACTTTCAAAAACACCGTGGCAATCCCAGTATCTTGGCAGATGGGGCGTTTGCCTTCGGCACACATACGGCTGTTTACCAAAATTTGCGTCATCGCATCGATGGCGGCAGGGTTCTCTTCACGAGCAATCGCCTCTTTTAGGGCAACGATATAATCGGTTGGGTGATAGTAGCTGATGTACTGAAAAGCGTCAGCGATGGACTGAATAAAGTCTTCTTTTTTGATGACGGTCATGATGATTCCTTTTGGCTGGCTTTATAAAAGCTGGCTGTTATGTTACAAATGCCTTGTTATTGTAGCACAAATCACAAGGCGTGAAAATCTTTCTACACTTGTTCTGCTCTTGGGGAGGCTAGGATAAAATCCCTGTCAATGCCGCAATCAGACGCTGGTTTTGCTCGGCAGTACCGACCGTGATACGCAGATAATCTTGAATGCGTGGTTTGTCCCAATGACGCACGATGACACCTTGTTCACGCAACTTATCAAAAATCTCTTTGGTGCTAAGCGATGCGTGATTTGGCTTAGCAAAGACAAAATTCGCCGCCGATGGCAGCACCGTAAAGCCAAGCTCTGCCAAAGATGCGGTCAACTCATCACGCAGCGTGATGACTGCCTGACGCTGCATGGCAAAATACGCTTCATCCAAGATACTTGCCATCGCCCCTGCTTGTGCCACACGGTCGATGGGGTAGCTGTTAAAGCTGTTCTTGTAGGTGTTTAGTGCTGCCATCAGATTGGCGTTGCCAAATGCCGCCCCTACTCTAAGCCCTGCCAAAGCACGAGACTTTGAGAAAGTCTGTGTTACCAAGATGTTATCAAATTCATCAATCAAGCGGATGGCTGATGCCGTCTTAATGTCATCAGCATAGTCAATGTACGCTTCATCTATGACAACGACCGCATCACGGTGGTAAGTGGCAAGCCTGCGAATGTCGTCAAGCGAGAGCAGCACGCCCGTTGGAGCATTGGGGTTGGGCAAGATGACGCCACCACACGGCACATCATAATCATCAGGATTGATATTAAAGTCATCATCGAGCGGAATGATGGTCGTATCCACCCCAAAAGTCTGGGCATAGACAGGATAAAAACTATAACTCACATCAGGCATCAACAGTGGCAGCTCTTTGGTAAAAAAGCAAGCAAACACAAATGCCAACACTTCATCCGAGCCATTACCCACAAAGACCTGCTCACGCTGCAAGCCGTGATAATCGGCAAGCACTTGGCACAGCTCGTCCGACTCCGGCTCTGGGTATAGGCGTAAATCTTGCCCGCCATTTGCCAAGACTGCTTGCATGGCTGCCACCGCTTTTGGGCTTGGGGGGAATGGGTTTTCGTTGGTGTTGAGTTTGCACAGATTCGCCACTTTGGGCTGCTCGCCTGCCACATAAGGGGTCAGTTGGCTGATTTTTGTGCTCCACAGTCTTTTATCAATGCTCATGTTATCGCTCTTTGATGGGTTTGTTTTAAATTAGTCCAGATTCACCACGCCATGACGATAGCGTGCTGACAAGGCGTGAGCGTCAAGGTTTTCTTGTACTGCCAAGACATCAGCCGTATGAGCTAGGGGCTTTGAACCCTCAGGCGTACAGTAGATGAGCGATGTTTTTTTGGTGAAATCATACACCCCTAATGGCGAGCTAAACCGTGCCGTCCCCGATGTGGGTAGAACATGGTTTGACCCTGCACAATAATCGCCAATCGCCTCCGGGGTGTGTCTGCCCAAGAATATCGCCCCTGCATGACGCACAAGCTTTTCGACTTCATCAGGGTTGTCAAGCGACAATTCTAAATGCTCAGGGGCAACTTGGTTAATCACCGCCACACCCTCAGCTCGGTCTTTGACAAGGATTAATGCCCCACGGTTGGCAAGTGCTTGACGAGCGATGTCGGCTTTTGGCAGCTTTGCCAATGCCTTATCAAGGGCGGCTTTGACCGCATCGAGCTGCTTAGGACAAGTGGTTACAAAAATCGCCTGTGCCACCGTGTCATGCTCAGCTTGCGATAACAAATCCATCGCCAGCCAGTCGGCATCATCTGCCGTCTCGCCCTCGGCATAGACCAGCACCTCTGACGGTCCTGCAATCATATCAATACCAACTTGTCCAAATACCGCTCGCTTAGCAGCAGCGACATATTTATTGCCCGGACCTGTGATTTTATCAACAGGATTGATGCGATGCGTGCCATAAGCCAGTGCCGCCACCGCCTGAGCCCCACCGATGGTGATGACTTCATCCACGCCTGCTAGGTGGGCTGCCGCCAAGACTAATGGGTTGAGTTCGCCTTTTGGGGCAGGCACGACCATCGTGATGTGTCCTACGCCTGCAACTTTGGCAGGAATGGCATTCATCAGGACGCTTGATGGATAGCTTGCCAATCCGCCTGGCACATAGATGCCCACACGGTCAAGTGGGGTTACTTTTTGTCCCAAGGTATTGCCCAGACCATCAACGAAACGAAAGCCTGACTCTTTTTGGTATTGATGAAAATCAAAAATACGCTTGGCTGACAGCTCCAAGGCGGTTTTGACTTCGTCGCTCAAGCCATCAAAGGCGGCTTGTAGTTTATCAGCACCGATGAACAGCTCGTCCATGCTGACAGCAGGATGCTGGTCAAATCGCTTGGTCAGCTCAAACACCGCTTCATCGCCATCTTTGCGGACTTGGGCGATGATGTCATTGACCGTCTGCACAAGGGCGGTATCGGTTACGGTCTCAAAGGCGAGTAGTTTGGCTAATTTATCTTTAAAATCAATATCTTGGCTATTTAAAATGGCTAAATCTGGCATAAGAACCTACTAATTAAAATGAACGATTATCAATTAAAGCAGCGGTTTTATCCGCCAAAGCATACACAAAAGCCGTGAGTGTCTGACCGTCTGTGAGTGTAACGACGATGGGCTTGCGTTGATACTCCACCCCCTCAAAAGCATCGAGACGCTGCCAATGCTCGCACAGCTTATCTGATGAAAACACAAATCCATGCACCACCTCACCTTGTTCGTCAGGGATTAGTGCAGGATAACCTTGTGTCACTCCCCAACCTTGGGCGTGAAGATAACCTTTGGTGGTGGCGACTTGCCATGTGCCATCAATCGGTGTCATGATGTGATGATTGGGGCGATTTGGGGCAAGCGTGCCATAAACAAACAGATGCTCCACATCAGACCCCATGTTGTCTTTGATGCACTGTTTGCTCAAGCACATCTAAAATCGGCTGCAACTGGCTTAGTTTTCGCTTGTAGCTGACAGGATTGGCAATCAGGCGTGATGATACCTGACAAATTTCATCAAGCGGCTCCAATCCATTAGCTCGCAAAGTATTGCCCGTATCCACCACATCGACAATCAAATCACCAAGCCCCACCAAAGGAGCCAGCTCCATTGAGCCGTACAGCTTGATGATGTCCACCTGCTCGCCACGAGAAGCGAAATATTCTCTGGCGACATTGGCGTATTTGGTGGCGATACGCAGACGGCGGGTGGGCAGTACCGCCCCTTTGACCCCTGCCGTCATCAGGCGGCATTTGGCAATGTTTAGGTCAATAAGCTCATACACAGCAGCATCATATTCCATCAGCACATCTTTGCCAGATACGCCAATGTCCGCCGCTCCATGCTCCACATAGGTCGGCACATCGGACGCACGCAAGAGCAAAAATCGGACGGCTGGGTCGCTGCTTTGAAAAATCAATTTGCGAGATTTGTTCATGTCTTCTAAAGGACGAATGCCTGCTTTATCAAACAAAGGCAGGGTCTCATCTAAGATACGCCCTTTTGATAGGGCAATGGTCAAGCCATTAAAATCATCAGTCATCATCAGTCTTTTTTATTGGTTAAAACTATCAAATAAAAACGCACCACAGCAGGTGGTGCATTTAAAACTACCCTTTGATGCGTTCGATGTTCACGCCTAAGGCTTTGAGCTTATTCTCCACATCATCATAACCCCGATCGATGTGATAGATGCGGTCAATGATGCTCTCTCCATCGGCACACGCTGCCGCCATGACCAGCGACATGGACGCACGCAAATCGGTCGCCATCACAGGGGCAGGGGTGAACTTATCCACGCCTGTTACGATGGCAGTATGCCCATCAATGCGGATATTCGCCCCCATGCGGTTAAGCTCAGGCACATGCATGAAGCGGTTTTCAAAGATGTTCTCAATGATGGTGCTAACTCCATCCGCCAGACAGCACACCGCCATGAGCTGTGCCTGCATATCGGTTGGGAAGCCAGGGTGAACTTGGGTACGAATGTCCACCGCCTTGGGTCTGCCTTTCATGACAGCACGAATCCAATCATCGCCTGTGGTGATGGTCGCCCCCATCGCCTCAAATTTCTTTAAGACAGAGTGTAGATGCTCCGCTGATGTGTTGGTGGTCAGCACATCGCCCTCACTCATCAAAGCACCTGCCAGATACGAACCTGTCTCAATGCGGTCGGCAATCACGCTGTACTCACAGCCGTGCAAGCTCTCCACACCTTCGATGACCATCGTTGGTGTGCCAATGCCGTCAATCTTGGCACCCATCGCTACGAGCATATTCGCCAAATCCACCACTTCTGGCTCACAGGCACAGTTTTCAAGGCGAGTGGTGCCACGAGCAAGAGCGGCTGCCATGATGACATTTTCGGTGCCGCCAACCGTTACCATATCAAAGGTGAAATCACAGCCAATCAAGCGACCGCCTGCTGGGGCTTTTGCCTTAACATAGCCATTTTCTACATTGATGGTCGCACCCAAAGCTTCAAAGGCTTTTAAATGTTGATCCACAGGACGAGAGCCGATGGAGCAACCCCCCGGCAGTGAAACTTCTGCTTCGCCAAAACGAGCCAACAGCGGACCTAGCACCAAGATGGACGCACGCATGGTACGCACCAGCTCATAAGGTGCGTAGTAGTTGGTTACGCTTCGGGCATCTGCAACGACTGTGTTACCTTCTTTTTTGATGGCAACGCCAGTGCCTGCAATGAGCTTGATGAGTGTCTCGGTGTCTTTTAGGGTTGGGACATTGTGCAGGACGGTCTCGTCATTTGGCAGCAGCATGGCGGCAAGCAGCGGCAATGCGGCATTTTTTGAGCCAGAGATGGCAACTTCGCCTGCAATGCGGCTTTTGCCAATGATTTTGAATTTATCCATTTATTGTCCCTTTTTGGCGTCGTATTCAGCAGGTGTCAAGGCATGAATGGTCAAGGCGTGCATCGCACCACTTTGGATGTGCGGATTGACGATGGCATAGACCGCTTGCTGACGCTGTACGGGGCGTTTGCCGTCAAAGATGGCGTCCACAATCAGCACTTCAAATTTATTGCCTTGATTGGCGGCTTGGATTTCAGCTTCGGGGAAATGTGGTCTTAGTAGTTCGATGAGATCGTCAGCGTTCATGTGTTTTCCAAATCAGTTTAAAAATAGGTCGGTTAATCTTACTATTATAACAAAAGTTTGGCGTTTTACACCCAGATTTATGCAGGTTTTTTATGTTTTTGTGATGAACTGTTGTCATCGGTCATATTTGCCATCTGGGTGCTTGCCGTGCTTGTGTGAATTAAGGGTTGTCTGTCCCTTGATACAGCTGCACATAGCCACTCGTGCCTGAGCCTTTGGGCGTATAGACAGGGGCGACATTGGTCGGGGCGTTGGTGCTGGCGTTCGGCACATAGATTTCTTGAAGTGCGTATGGGTCATTGGCAGGCTGGGTGCTAACCACGCCACCATAAACCACGCTGTCAGCAGGTGCGGCGTCTTGTCCGTTTGTTGGGGCAGCGACAACATCGCCATTGACCAGCGTGGTCAAGGTTACGGCTGATGCCATGCCTGCGGTGTTTTGGACGGCTTCTAGCACATAATTTTGTTGCTCTGGGGTCATATAGCCCATCACATAAGCGGTGCGGTCTCGTACGACGAGCTTATATTGTGATGATTTGATGCCTTTATTGGCGAGCAGGCGTGCGTTAATCTTGGATTTTAGATAGCTTTCGTGTACGGTGTGGCTTTGGCTTTTTGGGGTATCAGCGACGGTCAGATAATTATACACCGCCGTTACATCTTTCATCGATTTTACCATCGCTTCGATGTCATTTTTGACGGCTTGGCTGGGTACTTCGCCTGTGATGAGTACTTCTCTACGGAAGCTGTCAAGGGCGATTCGCACCGTGTTCTCGTTCACGCCTGCGATGCGAGACAGATTCTTGCGAGCGGTCAGCTCAATACTCTCATCGCTGATGCGTTCAGGGATACTGCGACCCATCTCATAAGCCCCAAAGTTATCATTGCCACCGCCAAGCGTACTGCACGCTGTCAAGCTCATGGCACTTACCAGCATCAATGCGGCTGCCTTGGTGGTGTTTTTCATGAATGTTTGCATGGTGTTATCCTTTTAACGATTATCTTACCAACGGGTCGAACTTGAACAACTCATATTGCCAAGCCATACCGACCACCCACATTGTTGATTGATTAAAATAAGTCAAATAAGCGAAGCACTTGGGCTACTGTGCCAAAAAAGCCGCCCGTATCCACTCGGCGTGTTCATCATCCCCTTGACGGTCAAAAGCAATCACATCAAAACGACAATCATACCGCTCAAACTGGGGGTTTTGCATCACAAAATACTGTGCCGCTTGGATGATTTTTCGCTGTTTGGCTAAGGTGATACTCTCGGTGCTGCTGGCAAATTGCCCAAGTCTGCGAGAACGCACTTCGATGAATACCAGCGTCTGCATCACCCTACCCATTTTGTCCGCATCCATCTGCGTGGCAATGATGTCAATCTCGCCCATCTTTGGGGCATGAAAGTTACACGCAACCACGGTAAGTCCCGACTGCACAACCCACGCTCTGGCACGCTGCTCATACTCATCGCCGATGGCTTTTTTGCTCTTAGCTTTGCTATCGTCTTGGCGGCTTTGTGGGGTCATTGCACATCAATCATCCAAATAATCTTAAACCAAACAGCCTTAAAACAACCAAATCGCCAAAAACTATCGCTCACGCACGACGACGGTTTTGGCAAGTTTGTCATGCCAGCCTTGTTTTTTCTTATCAAAACCCGCCCAAATATAACCCAAGCAAAGCACCACAGACGAGACGATATAACCAAGATAACGAATGACCGCTTGCCCCGCTGTCAAAAGATTGCCTGTGTTGGCATCGAGTACTTTTAGACCAAGCAGCATCTTGCCGGGGGTCGCCCCTTTTCTTGTCCAGAACCAAAAAGTAGCCACCAGCGGCAAGCACACCGAAATCAGCACATCCGCCACCCCAAAAAATATCTGCGTTGATGGCTCGGCACTAAAATAGGCATCGCCATAGATGAGATACAATAAAGGCACGCTGATGAGCAAAAAGATGATGCCATCAACCAGCTGTGCCACAAAACGAATCCAAAATCCTGCGTACTGATACACCGTCTGATTGTGAGCAGGGTGGTCTGGATTAGGGAATGGCTGTGCTGTGTTTGTCATATTGATGTCTTTTTTTGGTAACCAAATTGCCGTTAGCATAGCAAAGTTTTTGAATTTACGCCATTTATTCGCACAAATAAACGAGATTTTTTTATGATTTTTCTTTAAAATACACAAAAATATCAAGGAACATTTACATGAAATTAAGAATTCTAAGCGTCGGTCATAAGATGCCGTCATGGGTACAAGCAGGCATTGATGAATATTTTAAACGCATTCAGCCGATGATGAGTACCGAGATTGTCGAGATTGCCCCTGCCAAACGCCACAAAAACCCATCGCCTGCCGACATCGACAAATACAAGCAGCAAGAAGGGCAAGCCATCTTATCAGCTCGCCACCCAAAAGAGCGGCTATGGGTGCTGGAAGTCAAAGGAAAGATGCTATCCACCGAAACTTTGGCGGACAAATTAAGCGTCGCCATGACCGATGGGGCGGACATTGCGTTGGTGATTGGCGGAGCGGACGGATTGTCTGGTGAAGTGCTGTCGGCGGCGGATTTTAAGTGGTCGCTGTCAGATTTGACACTGCCACACCCTTTGGTGCGAGTGATACTTATCGAACAGCTGTATCGAGCGATGAGCGTGATTAACAACCATCCTTATCATCGGGGTGGATAAAGTCAGTTGGTCATTACGTTAATTTTAGTGCCAAATGTTCCTGAATGGCGAAAATTGACATCAGAGCTATCGGGTGTGATAGTCATGCCCACATTAACCCAACAAAATAGATGAGTTTTAGCGTCATCAGTATTTCTTTCTGTACCAAAATACTGACCTGCAGTATTATTTAACCAATGAAACTCCACCCTAGCTGGCATGACGCCCGTCCCTGTGCCTTCAGCTTTGATATTGATTTTAGCAGTGGTAATGTGCGTACCTGTACTTGGCGTCCATTGTGCCTGATTAGAAATATTACTAAAGTTAAAAATATCTTTGGCGTTAGCACGCAGATAGTCAATGATATATTGATGGGAAACTCCCCAGCCATGCTTACCATCACACGCTTCCCTTTTTATGGTCGGCGTCCATTGTGATTTTGGGCGTGTGGCTCTGACATAGAAATTAAATATCCCTCGACGACCAAAGCCTCCCATATCAACCAAAGGATAAGTGGTGGTGGCAAGCTGTCTAAAGTTGGGTGCAGTGATACTCGCCCCACCAGACATCACCACACTGCCTACACTAAGTGGTGCTTGGGCAGATGCACTACCAAAAGGGATATTTACCACACCATTTTGTAGGGTTTTTCCATTTGGCAAATTGACCAATGTATTTTCATCAATATTAAAATTCACCAATAAACTGGCATTATCCGTTCGGCAAAAATAAATGGTTGTACCATCAATATCAGTTAAAGTATTTACCCGTGATACGCTGTCATAGGTTTTATTGTCATCATCAACAATAACGGGACACCTTGCCCATACAGCACTACTCACCATCACACCCATCACCGCCAATAAATACTTACTTATCATCACATCACTCCTTTATCATCACCACATTCATCACCACATCGCCATCAATGCTGATGGTCAATGGTTGATAGCCTGCCGATGTCAGGGTATAAACCCCATCGGACAGCTCAAATTGTTGAAAGTCGCCCATCTCATCACTCATCACCTGCCCCACACGCTTATCGCCCTGCCAAATCTCTATCATAACGCCCTCTTGACCGTCAGACAGTCTGCCTGTTAAGCCATAAGTTTTGGTGAGTTTAAAGTCCACAAGCGTTGGAGCGTATCTGCCCAGCCTTAGGGTCGGTTTGGGCAGATTTTCGGTGATGTACTCAAACGGCAAATGACGAGCGTCCAAACCAAGCTCATAATCACCGATAGGGACATTGGTAATCAGGTATTGGCTACTGGTTGTGGTCTTGCCAAGTAGGCTTGCTGATACAGGTCTTTGATGGGGTTTGTCGGTGTTAATCTGGCTTAGACCAAAGCGGATATTATCGCTCTCTAGATGAAGCCCCTCAGGGTGCGACAGATTGACCATCACCGTGCCATTTTGTTGGTGTGGGTAGTAGCCTAAGCGTGGGGGTTTTTTGTGGGGTTTATAAAAATCAAAACGCACTTTGGCATAGATATAGTGCTTATCTTGCCAGATGTCTCTTAAGTGTTCATCAGCCCCATAGCTTAGCCCTTGTGTGTAGCGACTTTGGTAGCCCAGTGCCACCTGCACGCCATCTGTCGGGCGATACTGCCACGCCCCCCGCACGCCAAACTGCCCCCGATAAGCGCTATAGCCCACATCAAAGGCGCTACGCTCAGATGCCTGATGATTGACAAAGCCATGATACAATAAGTCTTGACCATCTTGGTGCGTGATGGACAGCCCCAGTGCTGTCCTATGGCTTAGCTTGTGCCAGATGGACAGCTCTTGACCGTCCTCATCGCCTTGAATGCCCACTCGGTTGATGGCGTCCTTATCTGACCACAGTAGCCGATAGCCATAGCGGTCATGCAGACTATACCAGTACGCCCCTGCTGACAGCTGTGGGCTGATGGTGGTATCAATGTTTACTTGGGTTTGACGATAGTCGTCTTTGGCATGGTAGCGGTATTCATAATGCGATAAGTTTAGGCTAAGTTTATCACTTGGGCGATAATGGGCATACAGACTGTGCAGGGTGTCGTTTTTATTGGCACCTCTGTCATGATGACGCTCTAGGGTGTAGTTTGCAGATAGGTGTTTGCGTTCATAACGCACATCGCCAATTAAGCTATTTTGGGTGGGGGTATGCCAGTAGCCGATGTCGGCATTGACGTATTTGATGGGCGTAAAGTTAATGCCTGCATAATGACTATGCTGTGAGCGGTTTTGGTCATCATAGACCACCCCAAGCCCTGCTTTGACTGCCACACGGTTAGAAAGCCCGTACTCTGCATAGACATCGGACGTTAGGCGGTCTTTGGCATTTGTATTTTGTAGGGCATCATCAAAGGCATTGCCCGCTCGCCCCACTCCCGCCTCCATGAGCCACTCTCCTGTGGCGACACGACTTCTGCGTTTACCCACAAAGATACGTTCAATCCTAACAGGCTGACTGGCTTGGGGGTACTCATACAGTGCCACCTCAACCAGCGTGGTATCCGTATCAAGCCTGCTCACGTCTAAATTCAAAAACTCATAACGCCCATCTAGCCCAATCAGCACCCGAGCCACAGGTGCACCACTGATACGAAGCTCTGCCACTCCGCCTGCCATGCCCTGCCCTGTGATGGTCTGTAGGTCGTTGTATTGTCCCTGAAGCAGGCTTTTGGTGTGCGTGCCAAATGCTGACAAATGACGGTCAATGCTCTGACTGCTATACGCCACGCCCACGCCTGTATATTCGCCCACACCACGCACGCTTGTGCTACTTTGATTGACACCAAGCCTTGTGGCAAAACGCTCGCCTGAAGTGCTCCAGTAGGCGTTATTAAGATGGGTGCGGTCATCGCCACGAAAGTCTAGCTGACCCAGCGTCCCCCTTGTGTCGGCATAATGACGCATATCTACGCCCCACACACCGCCTAAGGCATAGCCAAATGCCCCCATGTTGGTTGATAGCTGACTGGTGGTGGTGTCCTTAGTATGACGCTCATTGATGTCAAAATCGGCATAGGCACTGATAAGCCCAAAGGCTTTGGGTTTATGGGTGATGGCGACTTTTTGAATGGTGGGTTTGGCGGATTTGGCTTTATAGCCCATATTGATGATGATGGCAAGCTCGCTTGGGCTATAGCTGGCGTGTATGCCCATCGTTTTTAATTCATCTAAGGCAATATGGTCTTGACCCTCAAGCTCATAAAAACGCTCTTTGGCTAAAGTCGCCACACCAATGGGTGTATCAAACTCATAGCCTGCTTGGGTCTTGGTGGGGTGAATAGAGATGATGTCTGCCAAATCAGACACGCTAAGATAATGCTTATCGCCCATCTGAACCACATCAATCAGATAATCGCTGTCTTTATCTTTGGTAACAAAAGTGCCATTGAGCTTGACTGCCAAAGGTAAGATTTGGTGTGCGTCCTGCCCCCATGCACTCACGCACACAGACAAACCCACAATCACACAGCCAAGCCTAGACACAAAAACACTCCCTATTGTTTGATTGTTATTTTTCTAAAATGGTTAATGAAATGGGCAAGCCATAGCGTGAGCCAATCTGCATGGACACCCCCTCCTCGCTCACACTAATCGGGTCTTTGATGTGTTGCTGGATAAACAGTATCGCCCCATAGTCGCCCACACTCACGCCCTTAGGCGGACGAAACGACAGTCGAATGGTCTGCTGTCCATTGGCAGGTATGATGATGTTTTTTGGGTTAATGAGTGTCCAGTCTTTGATAGAGCCTACGCCATCTTTGTCCACAAGCGATAGACGCAACTCTTTGGGTTTATTTGTATAGTTATAAAAGGTAACGGACTTATCCAGACGCGGCGAGCGTATGCTCATCAGCCCCTCCACTGTGGCAGGGCTAATGCCAAGCTGGGCTGGGGGCAGACCTTGCTGACTGTCGTTTTTGACGGTTAAGGTGGGATTGCCTGCCTCGTCTTTACCAAGCTGGCTGTCAAGTTTGGCATGAGCAAATGCTGATAATGCCATCACAAATGTCAAAACCAATGAATGTTTAATCATAATCATTCCAATCTGACTGATAGAAAAATGTCAGTCTTAGACTGACATTTTAGGGCATAAGGATAATACCTACTTATGGACTGTTTGGTGGTGGCACTTCGCCTGTTAGGGTCAATAAGAATACATCAGTATTTTCTTGAGCGGTGGTTGCCACGCCATTATTGGCATTTGAACCACGAGTATTATACTGACCCACACTCTTAGCATTTGTTAAATCAATCTTAAAGTTGATGTCGCCCATTGTTTCTGTCCATTTTGAAGGCAATGTTAGGGTTGTACCTTGTTTTGTAGTTACAGCACTAGAACTCGTTACAAGCTTAGTATCACTAACTGTAATGGTAGAGGCGTTTTCTGTTACATTTTTAAGTAGGGGATTTTTTGCTTCCACCTTGAGAGTAACATCACCTTTAGATAAGGCACGCACCGCCCAAGCATCTTTTAAGGTTACTTCAACTTTACCGTTGTCAATGTTGGCAATCGTTGGACGATTGACTGCTCCACTGCCAGTAATCGTGTGTGAAGTACCATCTATACCTGCCGTTAGTTCTCTGGTTGTAGCATCGCTAATTTCACGAGTATCGCTATCGTTAGCTTCAGTAGTTGCAACATCTGTCAAAATGAGATGTGCATCGTCCCAATGGTATAGCACCAACACTTCAGGCAAGGTTACACGAAAATCCACAGAACCGCTGATGGATTTGGCGTTGGCAGTCGTACCCACAAGGGCAGTCGTCAGCGCAAGGGCGATGGGTAGGGCTTTTTTAAGATTTAGCATAAGAATTTTCCAATGATATGAATAGAAAGTAGCAAGACAAAGGTAACCGTTACCATTCCTGCATTATTAATGTAATATTATATAAAGATTGTATTGTTTTTTCAATACTATATAATCATCAGTCATATTAAAATTAACGATTAAAAAAATAAATATAAAAGACATCAATCCATTAATAATTCTAATAACAATGGCATTTTGACCAACCAGCCTCTTTCTTATCAATCTAGAAACCACCCCCAATCACACAAAATATGCTACAATAATCAGTTCAAAACCAATCAGCTTTTGAGAATCCCATGCAAGATACCAACGACCGAACACATTCACAAACGCCCTTTCCCACACTGTGGATTTTGGTTATGGGGGCGATTGTCGCCATCGGTCCGCTTGCCATCGATATGTATCTGCCTGCCCTACCGAGCATGGCAGATGAGTTTGGGGTCAGCACAACCGACATCGCTCGCTCTGTGCCTGCTTACTTTATCGGGCTTGTGTTTGGTCAGCTGTTTTATGGTCCATTTTCCGACCGTGTGGGGCGTGTCAAGCCCATGTACATCGGCATGGCGATTTTTATCATCGCATCTATCATCTGTGCCATCACAAACAGCGAAACGGTGCTGTTCATCGCTCGCACCTTGCAGGCGGTAGGGGCGTGTGTTACTGGCGTGGTTACTCGTGCGGCGATTCGTGATACCCTAAACCCTGTACAGTCAGCACGGGCATTTAGCTTGATGATGCTGGTGATGGGTGTCGCTCCGATTTTGGCACCGACCTTAGGAGCTGCCATTTTAAGGGTGGCGGATTGGCATACGATATTTTGGTTCTTGGCAGCTTATGGTATGCTAATCATCATCTTAACCAAGCTGTTTTTAAAAGAAACACTCGCCCCAGAAAATCGCAACCATCAGCCCATCAGTCAGACACTCATCGGTTATTTTGACCTATTAAAAGACAAGACTTTCACCGTGCCTGCGGTGGCGGCAGGCGTACTACAAGGGTCGTTTTTTATTTACCTGTCTATTTCTAGCGTGTTGTTCATGGAGAACTATGGACTGTCCGAAGAAAATTTTGCCATCGCCTTTGGAGCGAATGCTTTTGGCTTTATCGCCCTAACGCAGGTCAATCAATTTTTGGTAAAACGGTTTAGACTGGTGCAGCTGCTTCGCTTTGGGGCGTTGGTGCAGTTTGGTTCAGCGGCGTGCTTGCTGCTGCTTGGGCTGATGTTTGGTGGTAGTGCCAATTTTGCCTTAGTGTTTGCGGCGATTTTTTGTTGCATTGCTGGACTTGGTCTAACACAGCCCAACGCTGGTGCCATCGCTCTTGCCTTTCAAAAAAAGCGTGCAGGCATGGCAGCAGCGATGCAAGGGGCGTTGCAGTTTTCGGTAGGGATTTTTGGTGGGCTGCTGCTTAGCCTATTTGATACCAACCCTGTGGTAAAACTGGGCATTACCGCCACGCTACTGACCGCAATCGGCACTTGGCTGGTGTATCGCATTGATGCTCGGTTGGATTTGTCCAAGATGGACTAAGGTCTGGCAAGCTCTGATAATACCGCTGTATCACCACCCCCGAAACAGCACCCCACTGACCACAAAACCCACGCTCCACAAGCAGATAAACCCCACATGAATGCCCATCAGCATGAGCGTTCGCTCATTTCCTATGCCTTTTTGAAGGCGAGCAACGATGCGAAATCTGGCATGTGCTGCGGTGATGATGGTCAGCCCCAGCCAAGTCAATTTACTGTGAATCAGCCCTGTCAAAAAACCCATCGGCTCGCCCCACAGACCAACTGGCACGATGTCATTCATCATATAAATACCCGTGATAACTTGTACGAGCAATGCCGCCATACCAAGCGGCTCATAGCTTTTTTCAAACTTCAAAAAGCCCGCCACATCATTGGTGCGGATAAAATTAGGCATCAGGCGAATCAATAAATAAAAATGACCACCCACCCAAACACAAGCACCCAATACATGTAAAATCAGCACAAACTGATGCATCACTCTCCCCCAATCATTCAGCCATTAACAAGTTATTTTCGTCGCCCACTACGAAACACAAAGGCATCATCATAAAATGACGCATCGCCATTGTCCCAAAAATGCGGCACACCCAAGATGGGCAATGGTGACAAATCTCGTGGCGTCGCCCCTGCCACCAGCCAATCATTCAGCCGTGTACTTAGTATGCCATCTAGGTAGTCAAGCCTGCCTGCCAAGTCTTTGGCAAAATAATCATCGCCCACTTCAATGATGAGCGTATGGCTGCACAAAGGCTTTCTGGGCGTAATGAGCTGCTCTAACAAAGCATGCCCAAAGATAACAACCTGATTGCTCTCTCGTTCACTGATGGCGGTAGGGTTATGCCAAGTCGCCCTAGGATTGACCAGTGCATTTTGCCAATCAAAATCCTTTAAGGCGGCAGCGACGCTCTTATCCTTGGTTACCAAAATTGCCCCATTTTCATCAAAAACCGTAATCGCATCTCGCACACGGTTACGCCTGCCTGCCTTGTCATCGTGTGCCATCTCACGGATATGCACATGGTTTAGCACCGCCTTGGACTTAGGAAATGCCGACCACACGCACGCACCGAACCAGTCGTGTAGGTTGTTTCTGGTGGGGATATTATTGGTATCAAAAATATGCTGCTCATAAGCCGTGCCGTGCGGCAAATCATCCTGACTGACGAAAGTTAAAGGCTTATCCGTGCCGTGCAATACAGGCGTGATGGCATGATTGGTAAAATAACCGTTTAGCCAATCGGCAAGCTCACCTGTCTGCTTGCTCTCATCAAAGGCACGATGAATGCGTGTATAAGGCACAAGCCACGGTGCTGATGGGTCAATGGTCGCAAAAAGTGTAGAAAAATCGTTCATGGTTGTCGCTTGGTTAGGTGTATTGATATTTTACAATGTTTACGCTCATCATGCCACACTACGCCACCATAAAACAAAAACACCCAAATTATTTTGTCATTTGGGCGTTTTTGGTTGGTCGATAATGCTATTTTAGTAGCAGTTTATTGATGCGTTTTAGGTAGCCTGCTGGGTCGTCAAGCGTGCCACCATCAGCCAGCAAGGCTTGGTCAAAGATGACCTGTGCCAAGTCATCAAAGTCGCCGCTGCCGTCCAAGCGAGTGATGAGCGGATGCGTTGGATTGATTTCCAAAATCGGCTTGACATCAGGCACATTTTGCCCCATCGCCTTTAACATCTGAACCATCTGCGGTGTCAGCTCGCCATCGCCCACCACAAGGCAGGCAGGGCTGTCCACCAGACGACTGGATACTCGCACATCTTTGGTACGCTCGCCCAGCACGCCTTTGAGACGCTCGACCACAGGTTTTAGGCTCTCTTGGGCTTGCTTGACTTCTTCTTTTTCAGCATCATCGGTCAAATCGCCCAAGTCCACCGCCCCTTTGGCGATGTTTTGTAGTGGCGTGCCGTCAAATTCATGCAAAAAGTTCATCGCCCATTCATCGACACGAGAAGTCATCAAGATGACTTCAATGCCTTTTTTGTTGAACAGTTCAAGTTGTGGGCTGTTCTTGGCGGCAGCCAGATTGTCGGCAGTCAGATAGTAAATCGCCTTTTGCCCATCTTTCATGCGTGCCTTATAGTCAGCAAAACCTGTGGCAAGCTCGCTGCTCGTGCTGGTGGCATAGCGAAGCAGCTTGGCGATGCGTTCTTGGTTTGGGATGTCTTCACCCAAACCTTCTTTTAAGACATCGCCAAATTGGGCATAAAACGCCTTAAATTTATCCTGCTTGTCCGCATCTTCGCTGTTTGCCAACGACGCCAGCAAAGTCAGCACACGACGAGCGTTACCATCACGAATCGCCTTGACATCTTTGCTCTCTTGGAGAATCTCACGGCTGACATTAAGCGGCAAATCCTGACTGTCAATCACACCCTTAACAAAACGCAAATACATCGGCAACAGCTGCTCAGCGTCGTCCATGATAAATACTCGCTTGACATACAGTTTTAGTCCACGCTGCTGCTCTCTGGCGTATAAATCCATCGGTGCAGTCGCTGGGATATAAAGCAGCTGGGTGTACTGCACACGCCCTTCGACACGGTTATGCGTCCAAGTCAAGGGGTCGGCAAAGTCATAGCTGAGTGTCTTATAAAACTCCTGATACTCTTCATCGCTGATGTCGGCGGTCGCACGAGTCCATAGGGCAGATGCCTTATTGATGGTTTCGTATTCATCGGTGGTTACATATTGCCCTTTGCCAGCGATTGGCTTGCCGTCGTCATCTAACTCATCTTGCCATTCTTGCTTAGGCATACAGATGGGCAGGCTGATGTGGTCGGAGTATTTATTGATGAGCGAAGTGATTTTGTAGCGGTCAAGGTAGTTTTGCTCGCCTGTGGTGTACTCATCTTTTAGGTGCAGGGTGATGGTCGTACCCCTTGCCTGCTTGTCAATGCTCTGGGTGGTAAATTGCCCTGTGCCATCAGACTCCCAGCGTACACCCTGACTGCTGTCCTCGCCTGCCTTGCGGCTCTCGACGACAATCTTATCCGCCACGATGAAACCAGAATAAAAACCCACGCCAAACTGACCAATCAGGTTGCCGTCTTTTTTGTCCGCATCGGACAGTTTGTCCAAAAACGCTTTGGTGCCTGATTTGGCAATCGTACCAAGATTCTCGATGACATCCGCCTCATTCATGCCGATGCCGTTATCGCTGATGGTCAAGGTCTTGGCGGTGGGGTCGATGTCGATTTTGACCGCCAATTCGCCATCATTTTCATACAAGCTGTCATCGGAAGTCGCCAAAAAACGCAATTTGTCGCAGGCATCAGACGCATTGGATACCAGCTCACGCACAAAAATATCGGCATTGGAATACAAAGAATGCGTTACCAAGTGTAACAGCTGCTCAACTTCGGTCTCAAAACGATGAGCGGTCGGATTTGACATAAGATACTCCTATTTTTAATGCAATGTTTAATCAATGCCATAAAAATAAGGATGGTTTGGCGTTTTTCAAGTCAAAACATGGGCAATCAAAACAACTGTGGACTAACACCCCTCATCCGCCCAACAGCTTTGATAGGCCATCGTCAGCCCATGCACAAGCGATGGATAGGCGTTCATGCCGTGATTGTAATTGGCATGAAAACTAAAATCCACCTGCACACCTGCCAAACGCTGCTCCAAAAACTTGCTCATCTGATAAGCCAAGCTATCTGATACACTTGATGCACTTAGGTTTGAGTCTTTGTGCATGGCACTTAGCTCATGTTCGCCTAAGGTGATGAGTACATGGCGGATATTATCATGGGGCGTTAGAGCGGATTTGTATTGATAAATGCTCTTATCATTCCACCAAATCGAAGGGCTTGCGATGACATAATGATTAAAACTTGACCCATGCTTCATCAGCACATACAACCCAAACAGCCCACCAAACGAATGCCCCACAAGCGTGCGATGGTGTGGATTGACCCCAAATGTGTCATCGAGCATGGGGGTTAATTCTTGCTCAATAAACTCATAAAACCGCTCCGCCCCACCAAAGGCGGTCTGCTCACCCTTGGGCTTAGGATAGCTGTCAGCAGGGGGCGTATAATCATGCGTGCGACTGGCGACATCAAACTGTTTGTTTGTAGGGTAGCCGATACCGACTATCATGAGTGATTTTGGCTGTGTTTGGGCAGGTCTGCCGTGCAGCATCTGGGCAATGGATATACTGGGGGCAAAAAACGCATTGCCATCTAGCACATAAACCACAGGATAGCCATTGGCAGGACGCTTGCCGATGGTGGCGACTTGTATGAGATAGTCCTTGTGCGTGATGGCAGAGTGCATGAGTCTTTGGCTGGCTTGGGGTATGATGACGGCTTGCCAGTCTGTATCGTCTGTCTGCATGGGGTACCCCTTATCGGTGGCTGCTGCATGACCTGCCGTCATGACGGTCATCATGGCAAAAAACACACCGCCTAGCCATCGCTTGTTATTGTAAAAAAGACCCTTAAAACTCATATTTTAAACTGGCAAAATACGCACGCCCTGTCTCATTATAGGTTTGGTTAATGCTGTTATCACGCAGCAGCTGCTTGTCAAACAAGTTATTCACCCCAATACGACCTTGTAGATTGTCATTAAAACGATAGCCTGCATTGACAGAGACGGTATTATAACTGCGTACATCAGGTCCGTTTAGCTGACCGACTTCGATGACATTTTGGGCATTGCGGCGTACCTTTTGACGACCATACTGCGTAAATACCACATTCATGTCCCAATCATCATTAAAATCATAGCCAAAGACAGAGTTCCATGTATAATTTGGCACTAGTGATAACGGGTCGCCTGTCTGTTTGTCCACCGACTTCATCATATAAGTGATGTTATTGGTCCAGCGTGCCTTATCCTTTGCCCATGTGATGCTGCCCTCCAAGCCTGATATGGTCGCCTGTGGGGTATTTTCCCATTTTAGCAGACGATAAGTGTCCGCCCCAATGACTGTTGTGTCATGTACCGCACTGCCTGCCACAATCTTATCTTTATAATCATTATGAAAATAAGTTAAGCTGGCATTCATGTTGTCTTGTTTGTATTGTACGCCAAGCTCGGTGTTGAGTGAGGTTTCTGGTTTTAGATCATCATTGCCCTGCAAGATACAGCGGAATCTGTTACCCAGATAGACAGGGCACCCCTGACCACGAGTGTAGAGCAGATAGCCGCTTGAATTTTGATACAAATTGGGTGCTTTATACGCACGAGCCACGCCTGCTTTTACTGTCCAAGCGTCATTGAGCTTGTGAGTGAGGTTTAATGCTGGGCTAAAATTACCGCCTGATTTATTGTGGTGGTCGTAACGAGCCGATAGCACCAAATTGGTATTATCTGAAAGCTGCAAATTATCCTCTGCATAGACAGAGGCAATGCGTGAGGTCATCTTGCTTCTGTCGCCAGAGGTGTAGTAGTCGGCAAATATCGCTCGTCTGTCCGTGCCTGTGGCTGTACCCTCATCGGTGTTGGCGGTGTCTATGAGCTTATCATGCACATATTCTGCCCCCAATGTGAGCTTCTGTGGCACACCCACCATCAAAGGCAAAGTCAGCTCACCGTGCAGTCTTTTGGTGTCAAGTTTGGTATCTTCAAATGCCAAGCTGGTAATTACCCCCTCAGGACCGCCTGCCAAACCTTCGTTCAGACGAGTGTTTTTGGTTTTGTCATATTGAGCGGTCAAGCTGACATCGCCCCAATCAAATTCGCCATCATAGCTTAGTGCATAGCCATCACGACGCATGATGTTGGTCTGACTGCCCAAAAGAGAGTTAAGAAGTGCATTGCTGGCATTTTGGGCAGAAGTTGGGTCTGTCAAAGTCGCATCACGGTTGGAGTGCTGTGTGTCGCCTGCATATTCATTGCTCTGACGACCATAAGTGGCATCAAAATTAAGCGTGTGCTTAGGGTTTATTTCATAGCTTAGGCGTATGCCTGCATCTTTATTTTCCACGCCCTCACGCCCTGCCGCTCGTGCCATATAATAAGTGCCATTGGCATTATAATAACGCACCAAAGGATTGATGTTGGGGTCGTCCATCTGTGTTTTGTTAAAATTACCATAAAGACGCACACCCAGCTTATCGGTCAGTGAGCCACTAAGATTGGCACTGATACGCCGACTGTCGCCCTCTTGACTGTCCTCTGGCTGATTAGTGTACAGCTCAACAGAGCCATGCAGACCCTCGGTGGTTTTTTTGGTGATGATGTTCACCACCCCACCCATCGCCCCACTGCCATAACGGGCGGCGGCAGGACCTCTAATAACCTCAATACTCTGAATGGCTCCTGCTGGCACCCACTGCGAGTCGCCACGAGTATCACGCTCGCCACGCCAGCCATAACGCACGCTATTGCGTGATGTTATTGGTTTACCATCCACTAAGATGAGCGTATTTTCAGGACCCATGCCTCGAATGTCAATCTGCCGCTGGTTGCCACGCTGACCTGTTGCCGAGTTTCCTGTTAGGTTCACCCCCGGCATTTTTCGCACGATTTCTGAGATGTCGCTGGCAACAGGCGTGCGTTCAAGGTCGCCCTCGCTGATGTTTGACACACCAAGCGACTGCTTGACTTGCCTTTGGGCGGTGATGACCATGTGTTCTAGCTCAACACTTGGCAGATCGTCATCGCTGACGGCTTGGGTCTGTGCCATTGCTGTCATACTCATGAATGATAACAGGCAGACGGATAATGCTTTTGGGCGAAACTGTGGCATGGGTTTTGTCCTTATTTAGTAAATACAGTGATGTGAAATAATTATACTGATAATTTTCAATAATGTAAATTATAAACATTCTTATTATCAATAATTTTTAAAAATTTTTAAGCGGTTGTTCTTGCTTTTATCTGCCGCATTTTCTAAGATAGCCCAAAAAACAAAAAGGACTAAGCCATGACCGACAAATTCACCCCCTACCACGACCTACTGACCACCTTGCACCAAAAAGAAAGCGTCCGCAGTTTTCGTCCACAGAGCGATTTAGTTAATCTATCCAGTAATGATTATCTGGGGCTATCAAATGACATCTCTTTAAAAGATGAGTTTTTGCGATGTTATCAGCACCACAGCGATTTTAAATTTGGCTCGTCATCATCACGGCTACTGACGGGTAATTTTACCGCCCATGAAGCCTTAGAACACACCCTAAGCCAAGCCTATGGGCGAGAGGCACTGGTATTTAATAGTGGCTATCACATGAACATCGGTATTTTGCCTGCACTGGCTGATGATAAGACGCTCATCTTGGCGGACAAATACATACACGCCAGTCTCATCGATGGCATACGTCTATCTGGGGCGAAGTTTTATCGCTATCGTCATCAGGATTTGGGGCAACTGCACGACCTGCTTGATAAGCACCACGCTCAGTATCGGCACATCATCATCATGACCGAAAGTGTGTTTAGCATGGACGGCGATGTTACGGATTTGACCGCTTTGGTTGCCTTAAAGTGTCTGTACGATAATGTGTCGCTTTATGTGGACGAAGCTCACGGCGTGGGCGTGTTTGGCAGGCGTGGGCTTGGCGTGGCAGAAAGTCAGGGCGTGATGGGGCAGATTGATTTTTTGGTGGGGACATTTGGCAAGGCGTGGGCGAGTATGGGCGGATTTATTATCTGTGATGATATTATCAAAAAAGTGCTGATAAATACCATGCGACCGCTCATATTTAGCACCAACCTACCGCCTGTTAATGCCTTATGGTCAAATTTTGTGCTGTCAAAGTCGGCAGACTTTACCGATAAACGCACCCATCTTTTACATCATGCTGAATATTTGATAAATAAAATCAAAAACTTAGGCTATGACTGCCCATCGGCAAGCCCCATCATTCCCATCATCGTGGGCAGTAATGACAAGGCGGTTCATCTTGCCACACAGTTGCAGGCACAGGGCTTTTATGTATTACCCATCAGACCGCCCACCGTGCCTGTGGGGACGGCTCGTCTGCGTGTGTGTCTGACGGCAGACATCACAAGGGAGCAGATCGATGCGTTTATCGCCGTACTGAGTGCTGTGAGATGATAAATCACCACATCGACACCGATAAGGTCGCCCAAAACTTCGCCAAAGCCCACCCCACCTACGCCAAATCCGCCATCGTCCAACAAGCGATGTGCCATCATCTGATGAAGCTGATAGCGACACACCTGCCAAACGCCCACCCAAAGCGTGTGCTAGAAATCGGCTGTGGTGTGGGTAATTTGACGGCTATTTATACAAAACGATGGCAACTTGATGAGCTGTATTTAAACGACTTGTACGACTTTGGCACACAACACCATCAAGCCAAGCGATTGATTGGCGATATAGAGAGCCTTGATTTGCCCAGCGTGGACATGGTGCTGTCAAGCTCGGCACTACAATGGATAAAGGATTTGCCACGCCTGTTGTCTCATATTTATCATGCTTTACCTGATAGCGGTGTACTTGCGTTTAGCAGTTTTGGGCAGGACAACTTAAAAGAGATTAAGGCACTGACAAGCGTGGGATTGGATTATCACAGCATGACCGACATCAAGGCGATGTTACAAGTGGTGGGCTTTGATGTCGTCGCCACCGACTATCACCCAAAGATACTCTACTTTGACCACCCCAAAGACATCTTACGCCACATCAAAGACACAGGCGTGTCGGTAGGCACACAGGCGTGGACACGCTCATCATTATCTGCCTTTTATGAAGGCTATGACAGATTTGCCACCGATAAAGGCTATCCGCTGACTTATGACACGCTGTTTGTGGTGGCAATAAAACGCTAAACACTCGCCCCCACACTCCTCGCCAGTGCGATACCGTCCTCGATGGACAGATAAGTTTTTTTGCTGGGTGTGTCGGCAAACACCACATCGCCGTCTTTGAACACCACGCATTCATCGACGGCGATTTGTTGCCATTTTTCGTTTTGGGTCAAAGGTATGGTTACGATGATGGTAACTTTGTCTTTGGCGGTGGTTAAGTCATTAAAATTGACACTCATCTCACCATCGGACAGTACCGCCTCACCAAAGGGGGCTTTGCGTGTCAGATAAAACAAAAGACTGCCAGCGTACGCCAGTTGCCAGTTGCCATTAGAAATCAAGCAGTTAAACAGCCCATTGGCGGACAAGTAGCGACATTGTGCGGTCAAAAAGGCAAATAGTGCCTCGTCAGACGGACGACTTTTAAAGGTGGCTTTTAGGCGGTTTAACAGATAACAAAATGCAAGCTCGCTGTCGGTCTGACCCACAGGCGAATAATGCTCACCGTTGCCGTTGGTGTGTAGTCTTTGGGTGCGTGTGATGAAACTTTGGCTCATTTGACCGTTGTGGGCAAACACCCACTGCTCGCCCCACACCTCTCGCACAAAGGGGTGAATGTTGGCAAGGTTGTTGTTCTCGCCTGTCGTTGCCTTTCGGATATGGGCGATGACATTCATCGCTTTGATGGGATAGTTGTTCACCAAATCCGCCACAGGTGATAAGTGGCTTGGCTGATTGTCATGGAACTGTCGAAGTCCGATACGCCCTGACTGGCTTTTTTCAAAAAACGCAATCCCAAAACCGTCCTCGTGATGGTCGGTCAAGCCCCCACGCTGACGAAAGCCTGTAAAGCTAAATCCAATGTCGGTGGGGGTGTTGCAGTTCATTCCAAGTAGTTGGCACATGGTTTGCTCGTTCTTGTTGTTTACTTTTTAAAAATATCCAAAGGCTTAATTTTAAATTGCAGTGATGTGGGGTCAGGCGTACCACCCTTACGCTGTGCGGTCAGTCTGCCAATAACCAAACCACCTTGCCTGCTTAATGCCACTTCACCTTGTGCATAAAAGTTGATGACTTCATTGATATTATTTAGGCAATAGTCTATCGTACCATCTTGGTTAAATTTACTGACCAAAAACCATTCGGCACAAAGCATACCACGACCTTTAATGACATCGCTGATGATAAGATATTTGTTGTCATTTAAAAAACTGATAAGAGCTTCTACTTCATCACTGGGTAATTCGGTCAAATACCAGCGTCTTTTATCTTTTAGATGAATGACTTCATCATCAGTTGGAACAATCTCACCTGTAAACTTTTTTAAGGTGGTGGCAATATTATCATCAAACCCCCACATTTCTTGGTAGGTGGATACCGCTCGTTTGTCAATTTGATTAAAATTGGCGGACAAATCTGCTTTTTTTAAAGAAATATTTTCACGATAAATAATATCATTGACCGTAATGGTTAATTGAATTTGAATGTCAGCTTTTTTGTATTTTTGGGTAAAGTCAAATTGCTCGCTACCAATCCCAAAATTTGCCATATTCTTTTTATTTAATCGTGTGGGAATTTGTATGGCGTGTAATTGCTGTATGCTTTCACAAGAATAACCCATCAGTGATAACCAATGTTGTGCGTCTTGGTCGGTTTGATAATGATTGAATTTATCCACCACTGATTTTTCATTGTCAAATCCCCCTTTGGCAGTCATTGAGCCTAATTGTTGTTGTGCGTTAAAATGCGTTGTCATAAAATTTTCCTAAATTTGTTGTAAAATGGCTTTTAAAACGGGAATTGCGATACTATTGCCAAACTGCTTATAGGCTTGGGCATCTCTTGGGTTGATTTGAAAATTTTCAGGAAAGCCTTGTAGTCTGGCACATTCTCTTGGGGTCAGTTTACGAATTTGGTCATTTATATAATACAATCCTGTTTTTGAGCCAATGCCCCCACCGTGTGCTGATAGCGTAATGGCGTGTCCATCTGTATGATAAATGCGCTCGCCTTGACCGCCTTTGCCAACAATACCAATTTGAATGGGGCTATTCGGCAGTATTTTATTGCCATTATTATCAAAACTGGCTTGATAATTGTTTTTAAAAATGACATCATCTCTTTGAATGGGTTCTATATTGGGGTTGTTTTCTAAAATATCCGCCACACAGACGGGCTGATTGTCGCCATTTGGAAAAGAAAATGCTGGACGATTTAAAGAATGATGAAAGCCAATAATATAAATCCTTTCTCTATTTTGTGGTACGCCAAAATAAGAAGCGTTTAAGACTTGATAATAAACGGTATAACCCAATTCATTTAAATGGGATAAAATGACTTTTAAGGTGTTGCCATTATCGTGTTTGGCAAGATTTTTGACATTTTCCAATAAGATAATTTTGGGCTGATGATGTTTTGCAATTCGTACAATGTCAAAAAATAATGTCCCACGCACATCATCAAAGCCTTTTTGTTTGCCAGAAATGGAAAAGGCTTGGCAAGGAAATCCTGCACACAAAATATCGTGAGCAGGAATTTCTTTTTCATCAATTTTGGTAATGTCGCCAAATGGGGCAATATGATAATTGTCATAATAAGTATCACTTGCGTGTTTGTCAATTTCGCTGGCAAAGACGCATTTTGCCCCAAAATGACTTAGGGCTTGATGAAATCCACCAATCCCTGCAAATAAATCAATAAAGGTGCTTTGGTCAAGGTTCATGGGTTAGACCCTTGACCAATGATAACTCGCCAACCGTTTCATCAAATCAGGGTTTTTGACCATAATATCATCGCCTGTTCGTCCTTGTTCACGATTGTAATAAATGACATTGAGGCGAAGTAGCCAAAAAATCGTCGCCGCATAAGCCAGCATGATTGGCAAAGCATCTTGCTCATCAGCCGTCAAAGGACGAACACTTTGATAGCCTGCGATAAGAGCGGTTTTTTTCTTTTCGTCAAAATAGACACTCTCGCCATCACTGGCATTACCCCAAGTGGTACAAAAATCATTGATGGTGATGGCAATGTCCATCAAATAATGCTCCACCGACACTTCGGTAAAGTCAAGTAGCCCCGTCAGGCGTGGTGTATCACCTGAAAAATCCCACAAAGTGTTATCGGTAAACATATCCAAATGACAAAGCCCTTTGGGTAGGTCGGTGGGTAGATTGGCGTATGCCGTCCAGATGTCGTTCATGAGTTTTGCTTCATCGGTCGGCATATAGGCGGTCTCACGAGCCTTGACCCTTGCCCAGTCGTAGAGTGGCACACCGTATTTTTCGGCAGGTTCTAGGGTCTGTAAGGTCTTGTGTAAGATTGCCAGTGCCTTGCCCATCTCATGACACATCATCTCATCGGTACTGGTGGGGTGCTTGCCTTCTAGCTTTGGCACGACCAAAATCGCCTTGTTTTCGTATCGCATGACGCAGTCAGAGCCGATGTCATCACCTTTGGCGGTCAGCTTAACAAGTGGAGCAGCGATGGGGAGCTTGTCTTTTAGGGCGTGCATGACGGTTGCCATCTTGATGATGTCATCAGGCACACGCTCTTCAAACAGCGTAAAGACATGGCTGGTCGCACCGTCCTTGTCGTCGGCAATTTGGATAAACCAGTTGGAATTTTTGATGCCTTGGGTGATGGGGGTAGCACTTTTAAAGGTCAAACCAAACAAACCGCAAAACGCAAAAAATTCATCATCAGATAGGTGGGTATAGACGGACATGACGCATTCTCAAAAAATAATAGATAAAATAAAATCAGTTAAAGTCGTTATTTTAAAACTTTTTGGAAAAATTTACCATAAAAAACCGCCCAAATGGGCGGTTTTATGCTGACGATTACAAATCTAGTGGTTTAAAATCTTGGATAAGAACGACTGAGCTCGCTCACTTCTTGCCCCACCAAAAAACTCATCACGACTACAATTCTCTACCACATGACCACCATCCATAAAGATGATGCGGTTCGCCACCTGACGAGCAAAACCCATCTCATGCGTAACACACATCATGGTCATACCATCACGAGCAAGACTCACCATGACATCAAGCACTTCTTGAATCATCTCAGGGTCAAGGGCGGATGTCGGCTCGTCAAAAAGCATGGCGACAGGATCCATTGACAAGGCACGGGCAATCGCCACTCGTTGCTGCTGACCGCCAGACAGTTCGGCAGGGTATTTGTTTGCATGAGCAGACAGCCCCACACGGTCAAGATACGCCAAGCCTTTTTTGGTCGCTTCACTCTCAGAACGCCCCAGCACCTTGATTTGGGCGATGGTTAAGTTCTCTTTGATGGATAAGTGTGGAAACAGCTCAAAATGCTGAAACACCATGCCCACACGGCTACGCAGTTTGGCAAGGTCGGTCGCCTTATCACCCACCGAAGTATCACCGATGTGAATCGTGCCTTTTTGGAATGGCTCAAGTCCATTGACGGTTTTAATCAAAGTTGATTTGCCAGAGCCAGATGGACCGCAGACCACCACCACATCGCCTTTATGCACATGAGCGGTGCAGTCGGTCAAGACTTGAAAATTACCATACCACTTGGAGACATCGCTGATTTTTATCATGATTTCATCGCTGGCGTGTCCTTCGTTGGAGACCAACCCGCCAAACTCGTTAATCCATGTGGTGTCGTTGATTTGTTGTACGATTGCCATATATTATCCTTTGTTAAATTGTCAGATTGCGTCAGTTTGGACGACTTATCAAAATCTTAGGCGTTTTTTTAGGGCATTGACCCCCATCGATGCCGTCAAACTAATCACAAAATACACCGCACCCGCCCCCAAGATATAAGGAGTTAAATAACCCATCAAATCGCCACGCACATAGGACGCACGGAAAAAGTCCACCAGACCAATGGCAAAGACCAAAGTCGTGTCTTGGAATAAGATGATGCATTGCTGTAACACGAGCGGCAGCATTTTGCGAAAGGCTTGGGGCAAAATGATAAGCTGCATGGTCTGCTTGTAGGTCATGCCAAGTGCGTACGCTGCCGAGACTTGACCCCGACCGATGGACTGAATGCCTGCACGCACAATCTCCGAAAAGTACGCCGCTTCAAAGACCATGAACGCCACCACACATGAAGTAAAGGCGGTGTCTAGCGTAAAAAATTTGCCCGTGATCCAGTTATAAATCATCGGCACAGCAAAATAAAACCAAAGCAGTACAAGTAGCAGCGGCACAGAGCGAAAATAGTTCACATACAAGGTTGCAGGCACGGACAGCCATTTTTTGCCCGACAGTCGCATAAGTGCCAACACCGTACCAATGGCGAGACCACCGATGATGGCAAGCACCAATACCTTTAAAGTTACCCAAAATCCTGCCATCAGTGCAGGCATGGCAAGCTGTAATTCATTCATACCGCACCCCCGATTTGTCCTTTAATACGCACTTTCTTTTCAAGCCAAGTCATGCCAAAAATCAAAGTCATGTTAAAGATAAGATAGATGATGGTGGCAAAGGTATATACTTCAAAGTTATTTTGGGTGTATTCGCTGATGGTCTTTGTTTGGCTAATCAGCTCTGCCACACCCACAAGCGATGCCACCGACGCATTTTTAAAGCAGTTGGTCAGCTCTGATGACATCGGTGGCAAAATCACCCGAAACGCCTGCGGCAGTAGCACATGGCGATAGACCTGAGCGGTACTAAACCCCAAGGCATAGCCAGCACTCACCTGCCCTTTTGGCAAAGACTCGATGCCTGTACGCACCTGCTCGATGATGCGAGCGGCGGTAAATAACCCCAAGCCAATGCTGGCGGAGATGACAGCGGTGGTATTAAATGACAATGAAGTGAACCACCAATTTCTAAGGCTCTCTGTCAAAAAAGTCGGCGCCACATAAAACCAAAAGAACAGCTGAACAAGCAGCGGCACATTTCTAAAAAATCCCACATAAGCCATTGCGATGGCACGAGCGGGCTTGTTTGGTAGAGTCTTTGCCACACCCAAAATCGAGCCGATGACAAGAGCGATTATCCACGCCACCGAGCCGATGACCAGCAGCCAGCCAAAGCCTTTTAACAGCCAATGCCAATACAGCTCACTGCCCACGCCTGTGGACTGAAATAGCACGCCCCAATTCCAATTATAATTCATCAAAAAATCCTTCGTTTACACGCCAAGCACAAAAAAACCATTCATTTGAAAAACCACCCAAACAGCTTGGGTGGTTTTATGGTAATACCCTAAGATGTCAGGGTTATTGTGCTGGCTGTGGCTCAGCTTTGTCGTGCGGATGAGCCAGTAGCGTTTTTAAGTTGTCCGACATCTTAAATTCCATATTGACATTTTTTGGCGGAATCGGCTGAGTGAACCACTTGTCATAGATGCTGTTAATCTCACCTGACGCATAGACCGCTTTTAGGGTGTCGTCCACGACTTTCTTAAATTCAGCATCGCCCTTACGCACCATACAGCCGTAAATCTCAAATGACTGCGGCTCGCCCACGATGTGCCATTTGGCAGGGTCTTTGGCTTTGGCTCGCTCGCCTGCCAGTAGGACATCATCCATCATAAAGGCAGCGGCACGACCACTTTCTAGCATCAAGAAACTCTCGCCGTGGTCTTTGGCAGAGACGATGTTGATGCCTGCTTTTTTCTCATCATTGTACTGCTTGATGTAGCGTTCTGATGTCGTGCCTGCGGTGGTAACCAGCGTCTTGCCATTTAGGTCATCAAAGCCGTTAATGCCAGAGTCGGTGGCGGTCAGTAGGCGTGTGCCAATCTCAAAGAAACCCACTGAAAAATCCACCTGCTGCTGACGCTCGGTGTTATTGGTGGTAGAGCCACACTCCAAGTCCACCGTACCATTTTGGATTAGCGGAATGCGAGTCTGCGAAGTAACTAGGTTGTAACGCACTTTTAGCTCAGGCATATTAAGCTGTTGTTTTAATGCTTCGACCACTTTTAATTGTAAGTCGTGTGCATAACCCACAGGCTGATTTGGGTTATCGGCGATGTACGAAAACGGAATGGACGAATCACGGTGAGCCAGTACAATCGTGCCTGATTGCTTGATTTTATCTAGTGTGCCTTGTCCGCTGGCAGGTGCTTCTGCTTTGGCTGGCTCTTGTCCTTCTGTCTTTGGGGCTTTATCCTGACCACAAGCTACAAGTAAAGATGCTGACAATACCGCTAAGGCAAATTTTGGTAAGTGTTTCATAAAAGTCCTCTTTTTATGCAAAAACAATTTTATATCAATAGCCGTTCATGCTCATGCACATACAGCGTCTTTTTATCATAAAAGAATTTTTTACCGACCGCAATACATTTTTAACATTTATGAAAATTTTTGGTAAATGATTTGCAACCAACCCAAATTTATCAGAAAATTATATCCAATAATGAGATTTTTTAATAAATAAACTTCTGCCCAAAATCTTCTGCCCAAGATGGTTGTATAAATACGCCTTTATTGTCATAATAAGCCTAATCCATCCAATAAGAGAAAATCATGCTAGCAAAACGCCTAATCCCCTGCCTTGATGTCGAAAATGGTCGAGTCGTCAAAGGCGTCAATTTCGTGGACATCAAAGACGCAGGCAACCCTGTGGAAGTCGCCACTCGCTACAACAATGACGGTGCCGATGAGATTACTTTTTTGGACATCACCGCCACATCCGATGGGCGAGACACCACCTATCACATGGTAGAACAAATCGCCAAAAACATCTTTATCCCACTCACAGTGGGCGGCGGTGTGCGTAAGATTGACGACATCACAAATCTGCTAAACGCTGGGGCGGATAAAGTCGGCATCAACTCTGCCGCCATCACCAACCCTGATTTGGTCAGCGATGCCGCCGCTCGCTTTGGCAGCCAGTGTATCGTGGTGTCTATCGATGCCAAGCGAGTGATGCGAGCGGACGGCAGTGTTGGCTTTGAGATTTTTACGCATGGCGGTAGAAAGGCGACTGGCATCGATGCGATTGACTGGGCGGTACAGATGACCGAGCGTGGAGCAGGCGAGCTGCTTGTTACCAGCATGGATGGCGACGGCACACGAGCAGGCTATGACCTGCTACTGACACGCACCATCAGCGACCTTGTCAATATTCCTGTGATTGCCAGTGGTGGCGTGGGTAATTTGCAACACCTTGCTGACGGTGTATTGCAAGGTGGTGCTGATGCGGTATTGGCAGCAAGCATCTTTCACTTTGGCGACCACACCATACAGGAAGCCAAAGCCTACATGGCAGCCCAAGGTATCCCTGTCCGCCTGTGAGCGGATTTTTGGGCAGATTTTGAGCGGTTGTGGGTTGGATAACCCTTGACAAGCTGGCACAGCCAACGCACCAAACTTGCACAAAACGCATGAAAACCGCCCATTTTTTGCCAAAATATGCTATCATAAGAGCATTCTACATTCATTATTTTTATCATTAAAACGAGTA
Source organism: Moraxella sp. (assembly GCA_030525825.1). Classification (GTDB taxonomy): domain Bacteria; phylum Pseudomonadota; class Gammaproteobacteria; order Pseudomonadales; family Moraxellaceae; genus Moraxella. The sequence continues at coordinate 59,206 of JAUNDZ010000002.1, read as the reverse complement.
ACACATGAACTACACCACCCAAAAATCTGCCGTCATCCACATCGATGGTGCCTTAGACCAAAACCAAGACTTACGCATCGGCATTGCCGTTGGTCGTTTTAATGGCTTTTTGGTAGAAAGTCTGGTCGAAGGGGCTCTGGATGCCCTACTGCGTCATGGCGTGGCTGGCGAGAACATCACGGTCGTGCGAGTACCAGGGGCGTTTGAACTTCCCCTAACCGCCCAAAAACTTGCCAAATCAGGCAAATTTGATGCCATCGTGGTATTGGGTGCAATTATCCGTGGGGCGACACCGCATTTTGACATCGTGGCATCTGAGAGTGCCAAAGGCTTATCCAAAGTGGCTTTGGATTTAGACATTCCTGTCATTAATGGCATTTTGACCACCGAGAACATCGAGCAGACCATCGAGCGTGCTGGCACAAAGGCAGGCAATAAAGGCTATGAAGCTGCCATGACCGCCATTGAGATGGTAAGCGTATTAAAGGCGATTTAAGCCAAATTTTGATGTGGGGGTAGGGGCGAATGATTATTCGTCCAGTATCATGACCCTCTATAAGCCACGCATGATACTTTTTATTTCCCATTGAAAGATGATTTCAATGTAGCACTATTTTAAGGCATCTTATGAATACCACTAACGACCAATTTGACATCAACGAGACAGGCTACAAGACCAGTTACACCGCCGTGCGTAAGGCTCGCCGTTTTGCCGTGCAGGGTCTATATGAATGGCTGATGACCGACCATCGCTACGCCACCGCCCAGCGTGATTTATTGGGTGGCAATGAGCCACACACCATCGTCGCTCGCACCCGAGCCGACAACGCCATGCACACGGTGCATCTGGGCTATTATCATGAGCTGATGCGTGAGATTCCCATGCAGGCAGGCGAGCTGATTGTGGATATTTCTCGCTATCTTGACCGTAATTTTGACAAGCTCGACACCATCGAAAAGGCGGTGCTACTCATCGGGGCGTACGAGCTAAAACACAGCTTGCACATTCCTTATAAAGTGGTGCTTGATGAAGCCATGCAACTTAACACCCACTTTGGGGCGACCGATGGGCATAAATTCATCAACGCCATCTTAGACAGATATGCCAAAGATGTGCGAACGCTGGAATACACCGCCAATAAAGCCCAAAAAGCTGAAAATAACAACTAATCAATCATAAAATACGCTATTGAAAAATGGCGTATTTTATTATCAGCCAAATGAATATCACTATGTCCGAATTCTCCCTAATCCATTCTTATTTTAAAAACGCCACCGCCAAACATCAAAATACCATTTTGGGCATTGGCGATGATTGTGCGGTAAGCACCATTCCGTTTGAGTGTGAATTGGTCAGCTGTATGGATACCCTCGTTGCGGGGCGACATTTTGTTTTTGAAACTTCGCCCCACGCCATCGCTTATAAATCGGTAGCGGTTAATTTATCTGACCTTGCCAGTATGGGAGCAACGCCTTATGCGATTTTATTGGGATTGTCTTTGCCAAATAATGATAATGAGTGGTTAAAAGAATTTAGCAGGGGAATGAGTGATATTTGCAATCAGTTTAATATTGAGCTTATCGGCGGAGATACCACAAGGTCGGATATTTTAACCATTTCTATTACTGCACTTGGCTTTGTCAAAAAAGGGCAAACCATTAGGCGAAATGGGGCAGCGGTGGGCGATGTGATTTGCGTAAGCGGTCATATCGGCACGGCAAGTCTTGCCTTAGCACAAATATTGGGCGAGAATGGGTATTGCAAATACGCTAGCGCCCTAGATGATTTAAATGATGAATTAAAAAACGCCCTACAATATCCAATGCCACAAATTGATTTGGGGCAAAAGTTAATTGGCTATGCCAACAGTATGATTGACATATCGGACGGCTTGGGGCAGGATTTGGGGCATATATTGACACTTAGCCAAGTGGGGGCAAGAATAGATTTACAAAAAATTCCTTGCCACGACCGATTAAATGATTTACCTGATAAAGATAAATATCAGCATATCATCAATGGCGGTGATGATTATCAGCTTTGCTTGACAATGAGCCAAAATAACTTTGATGAATTTAATCGATTAAATCCTAATTTAATTTATCCGATTGGGGAAATTAATAATGGTAAGGGTTTGTCTTTATATTTAGATGATGTGCCATTTGAATTGACGGTAAAGGGTTGGGAGCATTTTTAGATGGATAAAATTAGCGACAACATAGAAAAAACCGAACGCCTAATCCGTGAAATTAACTTAATTCACGCCAAATATTCGGCTGATTATTTTGAAACAGGCAAAGTGGAAAAAATCAATTTAAGCCGCAGCTTAAAAAACATTCCAACAGAACATATTTTCTCTTATCGGCTCAATTTACACGAAGCGATTAACGATTATTTGTTATTTTCTGACACCAAGGATATTAACTTTTATTATCGTGTAAAAACTTCTGAAAGCATTCAAGATAAAATTGAGCGTTATTTAAATCGTCAAAATCAATACCCAACCAATAATATTTTAAATGACATTTTTGGGGCAAGAATTGTTTTGCCGTCTGATGATATTGCCATTATTTTGGAAAAATTGGACGATTACAAAGACAAATATGGTCTTAAAAATTGGTATTTAAGAGATGTTGATGGGTATGTTGGTATCCATATTTATTTTAAAAATTCTAGTAATTTTTATTACCCTTGGGAATTGCAAATTTGGGATGAAAATGACGCATTAAGTAATATCCAAAATCATATACTTTATAAAAGAAATTTTGTTAAATAATCTTTTTTTATCATAACTTTTTAATTAAGACAGTTATTATGAGCCATAAACCCGACATTCGTAAATCCAACATCTGCCCCCCTTGCCCGCCCACCGCCACCGCCTTTGAAAAATGTATTTATTGGCTTGGCATTGGCTTAGGTTCTGGTTTACCTAAAAAAGCACCTGGCACTTGGGGAACGCTTGGCGGTTTAATCATTGCTATGCCGATGTTATGTTTGGGGTTTTGGGGGTTTTTAATTATTACGGTGATTGGCTGTTTGGTGGGCAGTTATATTTGTGGTAAAACATCAGATTTGATGAATGTTCACGATGATCCGCACATTGTGTTTGATGAATGGGTGGGAATGTGGATAGCCATGTTGCCGATTTCCTATGATAAATTTTATGATTTTGGAGCGATCATAGAATATTATTATGGTTTTAAAATGTATGATATTACAAGTCATTATTTGGTTGATATTTTTTGCTATTTGATAATTCCTTTTGTGTTATTTCGCTTTTTTGATATTATTAAGCCTTTTCCGATTAAATGGGTGGACAAAAATGTCAGTGGTGGATTTGGGATTTTGATTGATGATGTGCTGGCAGGGATAATGGCGGCGGTAGCACTGATGGTGTTGGCGGCATTGGCAGGCGTTGCCATCTTTGGTATGATGGCTTAATTGGTATGGCTTTATGGCTTGAACTTACTGTGCTTTTCACGCATCATCTGATGCCCCACCATCACAAAATACAGTACGCTCAAAACAAACAGTCCCAGCTGAAACACCCCCAACATCTCGGCAGGCTCTACCACATATAAAGGCAGACACATCAAAAGCATCGCCATCAAGACGACAAAGCGACCAAATGTCCGCTTAGGCTGTCTAGGCTGCCACACAGAAATATACTCATCGACACCATAGGCGGCATCATGCAATAGCGGCAGCGGTGTTGACTGCTTTTGTGCCTTGGGATATGCCATCAGTACATAAAACACCACACACAAAAACCACACAGGAATGAATATAAAAAATAAATGCACCCCACTTGTGAATAAGCCTACCGCAAGTACAAGCCCAAACAACCAAGTCATCACCGCACGCATGTTATAAGCCCCACCGTCATGCCAAAACGGTCGAACACCCAGACGAGCCAAGATGAAATGCTCAGCGGCAATCATCGCCCCAACAGGTGCCATGACGATGTTAAAATACGCCATCAAATCTAGCCATTTTAAGAAAATCAGCGGAAAGCATGCCACCGCTGTTGTCAGCACGCCAAGTAATAGCACCGTCTTGGCAAACCCAACATGCCAAAGAGCATCAAATGCCAATGCCGCACGGTACAAGCTGGGCACAGCGGTCGTAATCGATGCCAGCACCACCGCCAACACCCCTGCCACACCCAAAATCGGCACCACCACCCCACCGATGTCCAGTTCATGCACAGAAGTGCCGATGAGCATGGCACTGCCCGCCCCCAGCATACCTGCCCCCACCCACGCCACAAAATGACCGCCATAGCACGCCCACACCGAATGGTAGCCGTATTGCCATTTTTTGGCAAATCGCAGCGTACTCATGTCCGCCAAGCCCAAATGCAGCGGCAGATTCAGCCCCCATGTAAAAGCAGCTATGTGCCACATACTCAGCGATTTTTCGCCAGATGATGTCCATACATAAGCAGAAAAAATCTCGCCAAAGCCCAAATTTGCCGACCGCCCTGCTTGCCACAATATGGGAAAACTTGCCAAAGTACACACCCCAAAAATAACAAACAAATAAGGCGAAACATAGCGAGCAAAATTCGTCAGCTGCCGAAATCCCATCAGGCTAATCAAGACCACCACCGCACCAACCAGCCCCACCAAGACGACAAATATGGCATCATCAGGATACCAGTTCATCTGAGCAGGCAGCCCCATTGCCCCTTGTATCGCTTGTGCTGATATGGTCATCATGCCCCCTGCAATGACCAAGAAAATCACGCCATTGACCACATTAAACACACGCACAAAGCCCACGCCTGCCATACGAGTCAGATACTCATACAAAGTCAGTCTGGCACGCACCGCCACAGGAGCACACACCCAAGCCCAGCTCAATACCGCCAAAAGATTGCCAATCACCAGCCCCATCAGTACCGCCATCGGCGACGCTCCCCAAGCTGCAAAGGCCGCCCCAATCACAAACTCGCCGCCCGCCACATGCTCAGCAGCATAAGTGGCAGCAAAATGCTGACCGCCCAACAGCTGATCGCTAGGCACTCGGACTTTGGCGTACTCTGTGCGATTTGGTTTAATAAGATTCATGGTAATTTTATCAACTTAATATTTATCAACTAAAATTCATCAAAAAATAGCCCAAACCATCGATCATCCATCAGCCCAAAACGCCCTACTATTTTGGCTAAGACGCCATCACACAGCATCTTGGCTTAGGTCTTTGCATGAGTTTGGCAGTATCGGTCTTACAGTTAATTGATTACCCAAAAATAAAATAAGATAATCAAAAGCAACTTTTGCCCCACGCTCATTATATGTTAAAATAGATGAAAGATACATTGATCATTTTATATCTTAATGATTAAAAACTTAGCCAGTCAAGATTATCTGACACAGCCAATTTAATCATTAAAATCAACCATTAAGGATTCATATGCTTAGCGTCATCATCATGGCAGCAGGTAAAGGTACACGCATGAAGTCTGCCAAACCCAAAGTCTTACAACCCCTAGCAGGCAAGCCCCTTTTGGGCTATGTGCTAGACACCGCCAAAGCCTTGGGCAGCAAAAAGAACATCATCATCTATGGTTTTGAAGGCGAGCAGGTCAAAAATGCTTTTGCAGATGAGCCGATTGAGTGGGTGGAGCAAGCCGAGCAATTAGGCACAGGACACGCTGTGATGATGACTTTGCCTGTCTTGCCAAAGGACGGTAAAAGCGTGATTCTATCAGGCGATGTGCCGCTCATTGGCGTGGAGACTTTGACGAAACTGGCAAATAGCGACAGCGAGTTTGCGATGCTGACCCTAAGCGTGGATAATCCCTTTGGACTGGGTCGCATTGTGCGTGAAAATGGCAAAGTGGTCGCCATTGTCGAGCAAAAAGACGCCACAGCCGAACAACAAGCCATCAACGAGATTAATAGTGGTGTGTACTGTATTGCCAATGAAATTTTGCATAAGTATTTGAAAAACTTAGACAACAACAACGCACAAGGCGAATACTATCTGACCGACATTGTCAAAATGGCGGTGGCGGACGGCATTGATATTGCCACCGTATCGCCCACGCACGCTTTTGAGATTGAGGGGGTTAATGACCATGCTCAGCTGGCAGGTTTAGAACGCACTTGGCAGAGTCATCAGGCAGGTGAGCTGATGAAAGCTGGCGTACATCTGATTGACCCTAGCCGTTTTGACTTGCGTGGGACGCTAACGGCTGGCAAAGATGTAGAGATTGACATCAATGTCATCTTTGAAGGCGAGTGTGTACTGGGCGATAATGTCAAAATTGGGGCGGGCTGTGTGATTAAAAATACCACGATTGCTAGCGGTACGGTCGTTGCTCCGTATAGCATTTTTGAAAATGCGGTGGTGGGCGAGGATAATCAGATTGGTCCGTTTGCCAGATTACGCCCAAAGGCGGTAACGGCAGATAATGTGCACATCGGCAACTTTGTGGAACTTAAAAACACGCAAATGGCAAGCGGGGCAAAAGCCAATCACTTAGCCTACTTGGGCGACAGTACGGTAGGAGAGCGAACCAATGTGGGAGCAGGGACAATCACCGCCAATTATGATGGGGTGAATAAATTTAAAACCACCATCGGAGCAGATGTGCGTATCGGCTCCAATGCGGTGCTGGTCGCCCCTGTAACCGTTGGCGATAAAGCAACCATTGGGGCAGGCTCTGTGATTACCAAAGACTGCGTTGAAAATAAACTTACTGTCGCTCGTGGCAAGCAGGTAACGATTGAGGGGTGGGTGAGACCTGAAAAAGAGAAAAAGGGCTGATGGGTTTATGATGAACCGCCATTCTAAATTTAACATCGCCGCCCACCTAGAACGCCAAAACATCATCCTATCTTGGTACAGATACGGCATTGATGCCTTAAATGGCATGGCACTTGGGCTATTCAGCTCGCTCATTATTGGGCTGATTTTAAAGAATATTGGTACTTGGACAAGCATCGCACCGCTGGTCAGTGTCGGCACGCACGCCCAAGCAGCAGTTGGTGCGGCGATAGGTGCAGGGGTCGCTTTTGGACTAAAAGCACCACCACTGGTGCTGTTTGCCAGTGTCGCCACAGGCTTGGTTGGTGCGGAGCTTGGCGGTGTAGTTGGGGCGTTGGTCGCTGCGATTGTGGGAGCAGAGATTGGCAAGCTGTTTCACAAGACCACGCCCATCGACATCATCATCACACCTACCATCACCCTGATTGCAGGCATGGCGACCGCCCATCTCATTGCCCCTACCATATCAAGCCTAATGGTCTCTTTGGGCGACTTTATCAGCTGGTCGATGGCACTCTCCCCCATCGTAATGAGCATCGTCATCGCCATTGCCATGGGTATGCTGCTCACTTTGCCCATTTCTAGTGCTGCCATCGCCATCAGCTTGGGGCTGTCTGACTTGGCAGCAGGGGCAGCGACAGTCGGCTGTGCCGCTCAGATGGTGGGTTTTGCGGTGATGAGCCACCGTGATAATGGCATCTCTGGCGTCATCTCGCAGGGGCTTGGTACTAGCATGATTCAGATGCCCAACATCCTAAAAAATCCCTACATCTGGCTGCCGCCCACGCTGACAGGGGCGATACTTGCACCGATTGCCACCGTCATTTTTGGCATGAGTAACATTCCCATCGGTGCTGGCATGGGGACAAGCGGTCTGGTCGGGCAGGTCGGCACGCTAGAAGCGATGGGGGCGAGCATTCCCACGCTGGTGCTGATTGTGCTGTTTCATTTTATATTGCCTGCTGTCTTAACACTCATCATCGCTCGCATCATGCGTGCCAAAGGACTGATTAAAGATGGCGATTTGACCTTAACCAGCCTTTAACCGCTCATCTGTGGCGACATGATTCATCAAAAATCATGCGATAAATCAGAAACTTTTGCATAAAAATCATGCGATAACTATTTCAAAACCGCCCCACAGTTGGTATCATATACCACAATTTTTAAGACCACTTTAAAAATAAAATCAGCAATCAACAGAGCAACAACCATGAATGATTTAAATATCCATGTCATTAACCACCCCCTTGTCCGCCACAAATTGTCCTTGATGCGTGCGGCTGAATGCAGCACCTACAAATTTCGCACCCTGACCAAAGAGCTGGGCAGATTGATGGCGTACGAAGCCAGTCGTGATTTTGAGATTGAAACTTTTAAGATGCAAGGCTGGTGCGGTGAGATTGATGGCGAGCAGATTAAGGGCAAAACCGTAACGCTGGTACCCATCTTGCGTGCTGGCATTGGTATGCTTGATGGTGTGCTTGACCTGCTGCCCACCGCCAAAATCTCGGTCGTCGGTCTGCAACGAGACGAAGAGACGCTCGAACCTGTGCCGTTTTTTGAAAAGTTTGTCAGTGACATTGACAAACGCCCTGCCCTGATTCTAGATCCCATGCTCGCCACAGGCGGCAGCATGGTCGCCACCATCGACATGCTCAAAAAACACGGTTGCACGAACATTAAAGCTCTCGTGCTGGTCGCCGCTCCTGAAGGGGTGAGATTGGTGAATGACGCCCACCCTGATGTCAAAATCTACACCGCCGCCCTAGACAGCCATTTGAACGAAAACGGCTACATCATTCCTGGTCTTGGCGATGCAGGCGACAAGATTTTTGGCACCAAACAGCTTTGATTTCATACTTAAAAAAATATCCGCACAGTCAGTCTGTAGCGGATATTTTTTTAGGCATCGGGCAGTCTTGCCATCCAAATCCCCACGCCCAAGCACAGTAGGGATAATACCCCACCAAGCCACAGCTTATCATCAGGCAGACGAAACAACATCAGCACACAGGATAGACTCATCATGCCCCACGCCAGATATTTGGCAAAACGAGGCATCGCTCGCCGCTCTTGCCAGTCTTTGAGCATCTTGCCAAAAATCTTATGATTTAATAGCCAGCGATGAAACCGTCGAGAGCTTTTTGCCCAACAATATCCTGCCAGTAGGATAAAAACGGTGGTCGGCATGCCCGGTACAATCACCCCCACGATACCAAGCCCCACAAAAACAAAACCCATAATAAAAAATGCCCAACGCAAGACAGGGTTGTCATGTGGCTGGTGTCTAGAGGGCAAGTCAGGCGGTGTATGATCAGACATGATGATAGATGAAGTGGTGAGCCGTGTCGTCAGATAGACATAAAAATTATAGGGATTATCTTGTAAAATTAAAAAATGCTCATATTATAGCACCACAATGCCATGAAAACATTAAAAATAAACAATCACTCATTTTGATGCCATCAAACACAGCATAGCACATCGTAAGCCTGCTTGTAAATATGAATGATTATTATTTTATTGTTTACAAATGACCAAAAATCCGTTATGTTATCCGTTGTCTTACCTTGTCAAATCAGGGTAATACACCGAACTTCAACCAATACAGGTGATTTATGAGCGAACTTACCCTAACCGAAGCCCTAAAAGAGCATTCACGCACCACCCACGATGCCGTAGACAACCTTGTCATGAGTATGGAGCCCTTTGCCAGTCATGACAACTACCGCAAATTTTTGCAAGCCCAATATGAGTTTCACAGCACCGTAAACCCCATTTATCATAATGAAAAGCTAGCCAGTCAAATTGACGGCTTGGCGGAGCTTGCCCGTCTTGACCGTGTCAAATCCGACATGAAAGACCTAGAAGTCGCCCCTTTTGGTAAGGACGTAGAAACCCCCACCTTTACCGACAGTGAAGCGATTGGCTGGCTGTACTGCGTAGAAGGCTCAAACGTGGGGGCGGCGATTTTATATAAAGAAGCGGGTAAAATTGACCTAAAAGATGAGTTTGGTGCGTCTCATCTGGCAGCCCATGCAGACGGACGTATGCCCCACTGGCGTGCGGTCAAAGCCAAAATAGATGCCCTACCTGTATCAGATGACGAGCGAGCAGCCGCCATGAAAGGGGCGGATGATGCGTTTGCTTACTTTAAGCGGGTGATTCGTAAGATTTATGAAGTGAATGAATGATGATCAAAAACCGCTCATGATTGGGCGGTTTTTTTATACATATACGACGCACATTCTATAAAGTATGATAAAATGAGCAATCCTAACCTTACTTAGATGTGATTGTAAATACATGACCAATAAAAAATATATGCTTGATTTATTTTCAGGCTGTGGCGGACTGTCGTTTGGGTTTGAACAAGCAGGATTTGAGTGTGTGTTGGGTGTGGATTTTGAACAATCCGCACTTGATACTTTTGCTTACAACCACAAACACGCCAAAGCTCTAAATTTGGATTTGTCTACTGATGAAAGTATTGACAAAATCATCAGTGAAGTCAATGATAAAAAAATTGATTTAATTGTTGCAGGTCCACCTTGTCAAGGTTTTTCTTTGACAGGAAAACGAGATGAAAATGACAAAAGAAATAAATTATTTTATTCTGTTTTTAAGTTAGCCGAAAAAATTCAACCAAAATACATTGTAATTGAAAATGTACCAGGTATTGCCACCTTGTATCAAGGCAGAGCAAGACAGGCTATTTTGGAAGAATTTGCCAAATTGGGCTATTCTGTTGCCGAAAAATTATTATATGCCCCTGATTATGGCGTACCCCAAATTCGTAAAAGAATGTTTTTTGTCGGCATAAAGGGCGATAAACCATTTGAATTTCCAACACCAACACACAATGAAAGCAATTATGTAACTTGTGAACAAGCAATAGGCGATTTACCTAGCTTAGAAAATGATTTGGGCAAAGACAATATTGATTATCCAATGCCTGCAATGAGTGATTATCAAAAGTTAATGCGAAAAAACTCAACAAAACTTTTGAATCATATCGGTACACAACACAGTGATTTGGTTATTTCTGTAATTAAACAAGTGCCAGAGGGAGGAAATCACAAGGATTTACCTGCAGGAGTTGGCGATTCTCGCAAATTTAACGAGGCGTGGACTCGTTATCACAGCCAAAAACCCTCAAGAACGATTGATACAGGACATCGTAATCATTTTCACTATCGCTGGCATAGAGTACCTACTGCTCGTGAAAATGCACGCTTACAATCATTTCCTGATGATTTTCGTTTTTTGGGTACAAAAACACAACAATATCGCCAAATTGGCAATGCCGTTCCACCACTATTAGGCTATACGATTGGCAAAAAGTTATTGGAAATAGAAAATGCTTAATACCTTAGAATTATTTGCAGGTTGTGGCGGTTTATTGGACGGCTTTAAACAAACTGATCATTATCATTTATTATCAGCAATAGAATGGGAAAAGCCACAAGTCAATACCTTAATTCAACGCTTAGAAAGTAAATATCAAATAACAGATGCAAAAAATAGAGTGTTGCATTTTGACATACAGCGAGTCAATGAATTAATTTTTGGTTGGAAAAACGACCCTAAATTTGGCAGTCATAATGGATTGCAATCTATTATTGGTAATCAAAAAGTGGATATCATCACTGGTGGTCCGCCTTGCCAAGCCTATTCTATGGCAGGTCGTGTGCAAGATAAAAACGGCATGAAAGATGATTACCGTAATTTTTTATTTGAATCCTATATCGCACTGGTTGCTCATTATCGCCCAAAAATGATTGTTTTTGAAAATGTAGAAGGGATTTTAACCGCTATTCCAACGGGTGAAAAAATTATTGATTTAATTAAAAAATCATTTAATGAAGTTGGTTATGAAATTATTGATGATTTAAAACAATTTGCACTATTGGATTTGTCAGAATTTGGTGTGCCACAAAAAAGAAAAAGGGTAATTATTATTGGCATTAGAAAGGATAATGAAAATATCAATTATCAAGACGAATTAAATGCCTTTTATCAATTACTATCCACGAAAAAAGCAATCAAAAAACCAACAGTCAAAGATGCTATTTTTGATTTACCACCAATTTACCCATTAAAAGAGCAAACCAAGAAAAATGCTTATGACAATAACAGTCAAATTAATGGACATTATTCACGCTTTCATAGTATCAGAGACCAAGAGATTTTTTATGAATTGGCAAAAGACATTGAGTTGCAAGAATTTAAATATTTATCGGCTGAAAATTTAATTCAGCTTTATTATGAAAAAACAGGCAAAACAACCAGAGTTCATAAATATTATGTGTTGCGTTGGGATGAACCAAGCAATACCATCCCTGCTCATCTCAAAAAGGATGGATTACGCCACATACACCCAGACCCAAAACAAAAACGCAGTATTACGGTTAGAGAGGCGGCGAGATTACAATCTTTTGATGATGATTTTTTGTTTAATGAGTCTATGGTTGCTAACTTTGAGATGATTGGTAATGCTGTGCCACCAAAATTTGCCAAAATCTTAGCCCAAACCATTTATGATTTTTATCATCAATTGATTCAAAAAGAGCAGGGTTATTTAACCGAAAAATCAGCATAATACAGACCCTGCTCAATCAAAGACAAAGTTATGGTTGTCCTACCATAATTGTTTAAAGTCTGCATTGTAATTAGTTCATCAACATCCACATTTAGGCGATTTCGTAAATATCTACCCAAAATACTCTTTGCTGATATACGCTCGCCATTCAATACAGGGCGATTTTTACTATATGAAGTAAGCTGTTTGGGATAAATTAAGCCATCTAAATTTTGTTCGCCCTCCAATGAGGCTTCCATAATTGCACCATCATCCCAAATGATTTCAATTGGATCGGAGTTGCGTTTTTTCTTGCTTGTTGGAATATAATGTTTGTCAAAAGGTGGAACTAATTCTGCTTGCTGTCTTAAAAGTTCTTTTGGAATTTTAATATAAGCATCACCAATTGCAGTATGACCGTCAGAAAATCCCCAATTTAATCCACTTTTTTCAGGAACATAATTTTGACCATCTTTTACAGCAAATAGAGGAATGTCATAACTGAACTGTAAATTTAAATTTTGAGTTACTGTTTTGTTTGTTTGATATTCAACATTGGTTTGGTTGGCAAGTTTCTCAACAATATTTGGCTCACCTGTCGAATTATCCACTATCATTTGTAGATACTTGTTGAGCGGTTGAAAAGTGTCACTAGTTGCATCCGCCAATGATTCTCTAAAATCAGTACATAAGCCATTACGAGAAAAGTTAGCAGAACCAATTAAGGCTGAAATTATCTTGCCTTTCTTTTTCCAAATGTAAATTTTGGAATGAATATCTATTTTGGAAAATAATAAGGTCAAGCCATCATTATCTTGTTTAATTTTATCTAAAGAACCAAAAAGATTTTTATTTACCCCTTGTGCATACATTCCACCAATGACCACTGTATTTAGTGGCAATTCCTTTAATCGTTTAATTGGTGCAGGTCCTAAATATCCTGAAATAACTACTAGTTCATCAGGATTATCTAAAAGCTGATGTTTGCTAAATATAATTTCTTCTAAATTTTCATAATAAAGCACAGCAAGTTTCCCTAATTTTACAAATAAGCCAAATATAAAAAGCCAACGCTAACTATTGGCTTTTTATAATCTTAATTCACACAATAGTAAATTACTGCTCGATCCCCTTCATCGTCAATTTAATGCGTCCACGGTTGTCGATGTCTTGGACTTGGACTTTGACCGTTTGACCTTCTGACAGATGGTCGGCAACATTCTCCACTCGCTCATCAGAGATTTGGCTGATATGCACCAGACCGTCTGTACCTGGTAAAATGGTAACAAACGCCCCAAACTCCACGATACGAGCGACCGTACCTGTGTAGATGGCACCCACTTCTACTTCGGCAGTAATCGCCTCAATCTTGGCGATGGCGGCACGAGTGGACGCTTTGGACTCACCAAAGATACGAATCGTGCCGTTATCGTCGATGTCCACCGTCGCCCCTGTCTCTTCGGTCAAGGCACGAATGGTTGCTCCACCTTTACCGATGACATCACGGATTTTTTCAGGGTTAATCTCGATGGTGGCATAGTTGGGTGCGTGAGCGTTAATCTCGGTACGGCTTGTGGCGATGACCTCATTCATCGCATTTAGGATATGGATACGACCTGCATGGGCTTGGCGTAGGGCTTGTTCCATAATCTCTGGGGTAATGCCTTCAATCTTAATATCCATCTGCAAAGCAGTGATACCATTGACCGACCCTGCCACTTTAAAGTCCATATCGCCCAAATGGTCTTCATCGCCCAAGATGTCCGATAGCACGGCAAAGCGTTCGCCTTCTTTGACCAGACCCATCGCAATACCTGCCACAGGGGCTTTTAATGGCACACCAGCATCCATAAGCGACAATGACGCACCGCACACGCTTGCCATCGAACTTGAACCGTTTGACTCGGTGATGTCAGAGACCACACGAATGGTATAAGGGAATCGCTCTGCCTTTGGTAGTACCGCTTGCACACCACGGCGAGCAAGGCGACCATGACCGATTTCACGGCGTTTAGGTCCACCCTCACGACCTGTTTCACCCACCGAGTAGTGGGGGAAGTTGTAGTGTAGCATAAAGTGGTCTTGCTTGGTGCCTGATAGCGTATCCACAAGGTTCACATCACGGCTCGTGCCTAGCGTGGTGGTTACAAGGGCTTGGGTTTCGCCACGGGTAAACAAGGCAGAACCATGCGTATAAGGCAACACGCCCACTTGAATGTCTAAGGCACGCACGGTTTCTAGGTCTCGCCCATCGATACGAGGTTTGCCTGATAGGATATTGTCTCGTACGGTGCGGTATTTTAGGGTTTCAAATAAGTCTTTGATTTCTTTTACCTTTTCGGCATAATCATCAGCCGTCTCGTCCCCTGCTAGGGCAAGAGCCTCTTTGGCAAGCTCATCTAAGCGAGCATAGCGGTCTTGCTTAACAGTAATGGTGTAGGCTTCGCTCACTTTGGCGGTGAATTGCTCTTTGAGTTGGTTGTTTAGCTCTTCATTAATGACAGGGGCGACAAATTCGGCTTTGGCATTGCCGACCGCTGCCGCAAAGGCATTGATGTTGTCAATGACAATTTGTTGCTGAGCGTGTCCATACAATACCGCACCCAGCATTTGGTCTTCTGATAGCTCGTCCGCTTCAGATTCTACCATCAGCACAGCGGATTTGGTACCTGCCACGACTAGGTCAAGCGAGCTGTCTTTCATTTGGGCAAGGCTTGGGTTTAGAATGTATTCATTGCCAATAAAGCCCACACGAGCCGCCCCGATCGGACCATTAAATGGAGCAGGGCTGATGGCAAGTGCTGCACTTGCACCAATCATCGCTGCGATGTCGGCATCTTGGGTTTTGCCAGATGAGATGACGGTGGCGGTAACTTGGATTTCGTTGTAATAGCCTTCTGGGAATAGCGGACGAATTGGGCGGTCAATCAGACGGCTGGTCAAGGTCTCAAACTCTGATGCACGACCTTCTCGTTTGCCATAACCGCCGGGGATTTTGCCAGAGGCGTACATTTTTTCTTGGTAGTTTACGGTCAATGGGAAAAAGTCCTGACCTGCCACCGCCTCAGGGCGTACCACGACCGCCACCAACACCGACACATCGCCCATATGCACAAGCACGCTGTTGGCTTGGCGAGCGATACGACCTGTTTCTAGGACAACTTGTTGGTTGCCGTATTGGAATTCTTGACGAATGATGTTAAACATAATATTTTCCTATATCATTTGGGATAAGGGTTAAAGCCCTAAGAGATGTTTTTTGGCATAGTCTGAAAAGTATGCTGTAAATAAAACCGTTCGTGGTGAGCTTGTCGAACCACAACGGTTTTTCCGTTGCCCTTCGACTTGGCTCAGGGCGAACGGAAAACCTAAATTTAGCATACTTTTAAACCATAATCCATTTTATGAAAAACATCTCTTAGAGTTCTAATCCCATTATCCTAATGGTTGAAATGACAAAAACGGCACGCACACGCACGCCGTTTTTAAATTAGACAGCCTAATTTGATTAACGGCGTAGTCCAAGCTCACCGATAAGAGCGGTGTAGCGGTCTAGGTCTTTGCCTTTTAGGTAGTCGAGTAGCTTACGGCGTTGGTTTACCATACGGATAAGACCACGACGGCTGTGATGGTCAGCTTTGTGGGCTTTAAAGTGGTCTTGTAGGTCGTTGATACGAGCGGTAAGAAGTGCTACTTGTACTTCTGGGCTGCCAGTGTCGTTTTCGCCTCGTTTGAATTTGGCGATGATTTCTTCACGGTCTTTGTTGGTTAGCATGACTAATCCTTAAAAAATACGCAATGCAAACAAATACAGGCAAACATCGCATTGCTAAGGTTTGCCTAAGCCTAATGGCGTAAATTTCGATTATACCACAAAAATTTTAAAAAATCATCACTAGGCACAAAAAATCAAAACCCCCTGCATGGCAAAGGGCTTGATGTTTGGCGATTTAGAAGTTGTAACGCAGACCGACTTTGGCACCATATTGATTGATTTTATCGCCGTCAATCTTACCTAAGTGGTTGTATTCAGCACCGACATCCAAAGCCATGCTTGGGTGAAATTGGTATTGCACCCCAGCTAAGACCCCTGCACCCACTTTGGTTTTGCTGGATTTTTTGCTTTCATTGGTTACCAAAGTGTCGCTTAAAGACGCATCTTGGTAGTCGGTGGCGGTCGTCTCTTTGTACTCTCGCTTGATTTTATTGACCCCTGCTCGCACGCCAACATAAGGGCGAAAGGCAGTATTGGTATTAAAATCATAGATGGCAGACAAGCCCACAGAGCTTGCCTTAACGCTCAGCTCATCTTTGGTGGTCTCGGTATAAGGACCATTGTCATAACTGTCATCAGCCTCGAATACCTCAGAGACGCTCTCGCCAAGCTTGCCATAATTGGTGTAATCGACACCATAGCGGACATTACCCACAGCCTTGCCGACAGCGATGCCAAAGCTGACATCATTGTCTTTGACTTTTCTGTTGTCGTATTCTTTGAATTTAGCTTCTAATTTTGAAGCACCCACGAACCCCTGCACATACACATCGTTCAAATTCACATTGGCAGTCGCAACCATAGAAGTGCTCGCCATAATCGCTAAAAGCAGATATTTTTTCATCAGATAACCTTAAAAGTTTATTTTACAAATACCCTATCAATATCAGGGTATTTATATTATAACATGGCGTGTCTCATTTTACCAGTCGCTGATGTTTGACAGATTTTGATAGGTTGTAGCCGTCCACTCATTGCCACTTGCCCAAGCCCAACAAAGTCATCATCATGATATAGACGAATTTGTATGGTCTCATCAAATGTGAGCTCATCAAGGCGGTCTTTGATGTTTAGCCGTTGCCCCATTTTTATGCGTGTACTTTCATCGGCTGTCAATTTGACAATAGGTAGATGATGAAGTAGTACATCAATGGGCAGCAGCTTACCAAACCGCTCATCAAATGATAAATTTGCCAAATCATCAAGGCTCACAGCGTCCGCCATATGAAATCCACCTGTACTGGTGCGGTGCAGTGCGGTCAAATGCCCCACTGTGCCGAGCCTTTCGGCGACCGTCTCGCCCAGCACTCGCACATAAGTGCCTTTGGAGCAGACGACATCAAGGGCGATTTCATCATCGCTTAATTTTGTTAAAGCCAAACGATGAATGACGATGGGGCGAGCCTCTCGCTCTATCTCAATCCCTTCTCTTGCGTATTCGTAGAGCTTTTTGCCGTCTTTTTTGAGGGCGGAATACATGGGTGGGGTTTGGCGTTGCTCGCCTGTCAGGGCGTGGGCGATGTCGGTCAAATCCTCTTGGGTAAAGCTAGGGATTGGCAAAGTGTTTATGATTTGTCCGTCTTTATCGCCTGTGTCGGTCCGCTCGCCAAGTTGGATAACGGCGGTGTAGCCCTTATCGGCGTCTAGCCCAAAGGAGCTAAATTTGGTCGCATCCCCTAAACAAATCGGCAAAAGCCCTGTCGCCATGGGGTCAAGCGTACCTGTATGCCCTGCTTTTTTGCTGTCAAACTCTGATGACATAAACAGGCGTTTGGCATGACTTAGGGCGGTGTGTGAACTGATACCGCTTGGCTTATTAAGTAGTAGCACGCCTGAGACGATTTGTTTTGCCATCATTCATCGTCCGCACTATCGCCTGTTTTTTTCATGGCTTCATTGACCAAATTAGTCATGTAATTGCCATGTGCGGTAACTTCATCATAATGAAACCTTAGGCGTGGCGTGGTGCGAGTTTTCATGGTGTGGGATAGCTCGGTGCGTAGAAAACCAGAGGCGTTTTTTAAAACTTCTAGGCTCTCACGATGAGCATCAATGTTCATACCACCATCATTAGATGGCTCTAAAATGGTAACATAAATGTCGGCATAGCCCAAATCAGGGCTGACCTTGACACCAGAGATGGTAACAAAGCCAGTCAAACGAGGGTCGTTAATCTCATCACGGATAAGCACGCTAAGCGTACGCTGAATCTGGTCGGCTAGGCGTTGTAGGCGTTGGTTCATATTTTTTCCTTTAATAAACTTTGTAAACTTCTTGGCTAGTATAATATATTTTGTATAAAAAACAAAACCCTACATCGGTAAGGCTTTGTTTGTGGTTGTCAATTATAATTCACGCTTGACTTCATGAATCTCGAAGACTTCAATCTTATCGCCAACAGCGACTTCATAGCCTTTGACCGCAAGACCACATTCCATGCCAGCTTTGACTTCATTCACATCGTCTTTGTAGCGGCGAAGTGATTGTAGCTGACCTGTGAAAATAACCTTATCATCACGCAGAACACGGATTGGCTTATTGCGATGGATGGTGCCTTCTTGAACCATACAGCCCGCCGCCGCACCAAACTTGCTTGAACGGAATACCTCACGAACTTCGGCAATACCCAAGATTTTTTCACGGTGTTCAGGGGCAAGCATACCACTCATCGCTGCCTTGACATCATCAATCAAGCCATAAATCACGCTATAATAACGGATGTCAATCCCTGCTTCGTCTGCCTTGCGTTTGCCTGCGGTGTCGGCACGCACATTAAAGCCAAGCAGCACTGCTTCACTGGATTCTGCCAAAATCACATCCGATTCGGTAATCGCACCCACGCCTGAGCTGATGACACGCACCTTAACCTCATCGGTTGATAGCTCATCTAAGGCACCCAATAGAGCTTCTAGCGAACCACGCACATCGGTTTTTAGGATGATGTTTAGGGTCGAGATTTCGTTGCCCATGCTCTCAAACAGCGTGTCCAGACGCATCTTATTCTGACGCTCCAAGATTCGATCTCTTTCACGAGCGGCACGGAAATCCGCCACTTCACGAGCTTTTTTCTCATCAGATACCACAAGGAACTCGCTGCCTGCCATCGGTGCATCAGGCAGACCCAAAATCTCCACAGGAATCGATGGACCTGCGGTCTTGATACGCTGACCATTTTCATCAGTCATGGCACGAACCTTACCATAAAACTCGCCAGCCAATACCAAGTCGCCTTGGTTTAGCGTGCCTTTTTTGACCAGTAGGCTTGCAACCGCACCACGACCCTTGTCGATGCGTGATTCAATCACCACGCCTTGTGCAGCACCATCCACAGGGGCTTCAAGCTCCATGATTTCAGCTTGGATGCTGATGGTTTCTAACAGCTCATCAATGCCCATGCCTGTCTTGGCAGATACTTGTACCATCGGCACATCGCCGCCCCACGCCTCAGGCACGACTTCTTTGACCGCCAGCTCGTTAATCACACGGTCTGGGTCAGCAGTGTCTTTATCCATCTTATTGATGGCAACAATCAGCGGCGTCCCTGCGGCACGAGCATGGTCAATGGCTTCTTCGGTCTGTGGCATCATGCCATCATCGGCTGCCACCACCAACACCACGATGTCGGTTGCCTGTGCCCCACGAGAACGCATGGCGGTAAAGGCAGCGTGCCCAGGGGTGTCTAAGAAAGTAACCACACCTCTGTCGGTCGTTACATGGTACGCACCGATGTGCTGCGTGATGCCGCCTGCCTCACCGCTGGCGACTTTCGCCTCACGAATCTTGTCAAGCAGTGATGTCTTACCATGGTCAACATGACCCATGATGGTAACCACAGGTGGACGGGCCTGCACATTGCCTGATTTTTCATCCACCGATTCTTGTAGGTCGTCTTCGAGCTTGGTATCGGATACCAAGACCAAATTATGCCCAAATTCTTCAACCACAAGACCTGCGGTGTCTTGGTCGATGGTGTCAGATTCACGCACCATCTCACCCATCTTCATGAGCGACTTGATGACTTCACGCACCTTGACCGCCATTTTTTGGGCAAGGTCAGACACAACGATGGACTGTCCCACTTCAACATTATAGATGATTTTTTCGACAGGCATCTCAAACTTATGCTTGTTCGCCTGCGATGATTTTAGACCACGCTGTTTTGGACGAATTTCAAGCTCTTCTTTGCCTTTTTTCTTACCGCCTTTGCCACGAGCGTTGCTGGTACTTGTGCCACGCTTAATCTCACGGCGTTCTTTTTCAAATGACTCTTCTAAGGCAGCACCCACCAAACCTTTGGCAAGCGGCTCATCTTTACGCACGATGGTGCTGGTGGTGTCGTCTTTTTCAGAATAACGACTTGCCATCTGCTTCATCTGTTCAAGGGTGCGTTTTTGGGCTTCTTCGGCGGCCTTGCGGCGGTTTTCTGCCTCCAACTGGCGTAGCTTTTCCGCTTCTGCCTCACGAGCCAAGCGAGCCTCTTTCGCTTCTGGCGTCTCAACCTTGCTTGGCTTGGCAGTTTTTTTGCTTTTGTCTGATTTGTTGTCAGCTTTGTCTGCATTGTCGTCTTTTTTGGCTTTTTTGACCACAACCGCCGCACTCGATACTTCCGCTGGCGTGCTGCTTTGGGTATTGGCACGCATGGCGGCTAAGGTTGCTGCTTGACGCTCTGCTGCTTCTTTTTTGCTGCGTTCGGCAGCTTGTTTTTCTTCGGCAGCTTTTAGGCGTGCTTCTTCGGCAGCTTTTGCTTGGGCAGCAACTTCTTCGGCGATTTTGTTGGTGTCGGGTTTTTCAAAGACAATTTTTTTGGTTTTGACGACATTCACCGCTTTGGCTTTGCCTGATGTGCCAGTTACTTTAGCGGTGGAAGTAGTTTTTGATTTGATACTGATGCGTTTATTTTCTTTATCTTGGGTATTATCTACCATGTTTTTCACCTAATTTTTGGCAAAGGCAATGCCACATTCAAGCATTGCCAATTTATCTGATGGCTTGCCAAATCACGCAAATTAGGTGTTTTGGCAAGCGATTAATTCAATGCAAAGGTACCCATTATAAGGTACTCACACGGACGGCACGCATGGTTATTCAAACCACGATTGGCGTGCGTTCATGATCAGCTCGCCTGCAAGCTTGCTGTCTAGACCTTCGATGTCTTCGATGTCAAATACCGCTTGCTCTGCCAAATCGTCCAGCGTAATCACATCACGCTCGGCAAGTTTATAAGCAATCTCAGTGGTCATGCCATCTAGGGCAAGCAGCTCAGCACTTGGCTCTTTGATGTTCTTTTGTTTTTCAAGCTCATCAGCGATGACGACTTCTTTGGCTCGCTCTTGGATGGTGGCAATCGCTTCATCGTCCAAGCCTTCGATATCATAGAAAGTCTCAGCAGGCACATAGGCGACTTCTTCGATGCTGGTAAAACCAATCTCCGCCAACGCTTCTGCCAGATCTCTATCAACTTCTAGACGCTCATAAAACAGGCTGATGGTCGCCTCAGATTCTGATGCCTGACGCTCTAGATATTCAGATTCTAACATCATGTTGAGCTTATAGCCTGTCAGCTCTGACGCTAGGCGGACATTCTGCCCTTGCGAGCCGATGGCACGAGCCAACTGGTCGTTGGTGGCAAAGATGATGTCAGCGGTCTTGGCGTCTTCGTCTAGCACCAGACTTGATACATCGGCAGGTTCTAAGGCACTGATGATGTACTGGGCAGGGTCATCACTCCATACCACGACATCGACACGCTCGCCATCGAGTTCTTGTTGTACCGCTTGGATACGCGTGCCACGCATACCGATACACGCACCCACAGGGTCGATGCGGTGGTCGTTGGTTTTGACAGAAATCTTAGCACGCAAACCTGGCAGACGAGCCACATCACGAATCTCGATGATGCCCTCGCTAATCTCTGGCACTTCTTTGGTCATCAAGGCGACCAACATGTCTTTATGCGTGCGAGACAGCAGCAGCTGCGAGCCACGACCATCACGATTCACCTGATATAGCAGTGCCGTTACTCTTGATTTTGGACGCAGCATCTCTCTTGGTAGGGCTTGGTCCTTGGCAAGGTAGCCTTCAGCATTCTCGCCTAGGTCAATCACATAACCATCACGGCTTTGTTTTTTGACTTCACCAGTAATCAGCTCACCCACTCGTGCTTCAAAGGCATCGGCAACCAACGCACGCTCTGCCTCACGGATTTTTTGAATGATGACCTGCTTGGCTTGGGTGGCGGCGATACGACCAAACTCGATGGACTCGATTTGCTCTTCTTTAATATCGCCGATTTTCCACTCGCTCTCATCTAGGTCGCTGATGGCAAGCTGGCAAGCTGGCATCTCATGGTCTTCATCCGCCACCACCGTCCAATAACGATAGGTATCATAATCGCCCGTCTTACGATCGATGGATACACGAATGGCAACTTCTGGCTGCTCGGTATAGACTTTTTTCTTGGTAGAGACAACCAACGCTTGTTCAATCGCCTCAAAAATATCTTCAGGATTTAGCCCTTTTTCGTTACTCACCGTCTCAACAACGGTCAAAATCTCACGGCTCATATGATATCCTTTGGGTTAATTTTAGGTTAATCGTATCAATGACAAAGCAGGCAAATTAGCCTTCATAGATGAGATGTGCTTTGTCCACATTGTTAAATTCGATGTCGAATTCTAATTTATCTTCGGTAACAACGGTCATGCTGCTCTCGCCTGCCGCCATCAAGCGACCCACAACCTTGCGGCGTTTGGTGTCGCCTTGTCCGATGGCATGAATCAGACGCAGGCTGATGGTCTCACCGATGAATAAAGCAACCTGCTCAGGGCTAAATAGCGGACGGTCAAAACCAGGGCTTGACACCTCCAAAATATACTCACCTGCAATCGGATCATGCACATCAAGCACGCCTGATACTTGATGATTCACCGCCGAACAATCCTCAATGGTGATGTGTTCGCCATTGGCACGCTGCTCGGCATTGACCTCGATATAAATACGAAGCAGAGATTTGCGACCTTGTGGCATGAACTCAATGCCCCACAAATCAACGCCACACGCACGCACAGCAGGTGCGATGAGTTCGGTCAATTCAGCGATTTTACTCGATGGTTTCATGTTGTTTGGTATGTCCTTTAATAAAAGTGGCTTAGTTGTATTGTAGCATCTGTAAATGACAAATACAAAAAAACCCACAAAACTTTTGTTGGTGGGCTTTGGATTCATTAGCCTAATCTTATCATACTGATAAGATACCTTAACTTTGTGTAAGCAAAAACACTAAGGATTTTAAAAAGTGGTAGCGGGGGCTGGATTTGAACCAACGACCTTCGGGTTATGAGCCCGACGAGCTACCAGACTGCTCCACCCCGCATCAATTTAGAACGCCATTATAGCATGATTTTTTGGGTTGTCAAGGGGTTTTTTAAAATATTGTATAATAATACACCAACCAAACATCACAATCATAAAATGAACAATCATTTAAGAGACCATACACCCCATGACAGCCGCACTTAGCAAACACAACTGTATCGCTCATCGCTTGCTGACTTTCGCCAAAGAGCCTAATCGGACGCTTGATGTTTTTATTGGCAAGCCATTTTTGGTTGATGAACACGAATGGCACTGCCCCTATCGTATCGTTGGCGATGATTATGATTTTAGTTCTGCGATCATTGGCGTCGATAGCGTGCAGACTCTACAATTAATATGGCGAGTGATTGATGGCATCATCGAAGGCGATGAACTAGAATTATTATGGTTTGACGAACCATTCATGGGTTTTTGGCAATACAATTAAACCAAATCATCAGTATCTTATTAAGCCCACCAATTCCCATTTTGCAATGGTTGCACTGTTAGCCACTACAAAGTTTCTTGATTAAGAAATAAAAAAACCGAATGACAACATCACTCGGTTTTTAATAATTTGGTGCGATCGGAGGGACTTGAACCCTCACGCCGTGAAGCACTACCCCCTCAAGATAGCGTGTCTACCAATTCCACCACGATCGCAAAGTAGCATTATTATAACGATAAATCTTAAAATATCAAGCGATTTTTATTGCTGTGCATCAGTTTTTGGTGCTTCGCCAGCAGGTGTGCTAGATGTTGGCACCGTCTGCACCACTGGAATGTCGATGCGGCGCTGCTCTTCTGCTTGACGCTGAGCATACCATGCCAATATCAAACTTGTGATAAAAAACACCGTCGCCAGCACAGCGGTGGCACGAGTCATAAAGTTCGCCGAACCTGCCGCACCAAATACCGTCCCTGCCGCACCTGCACCAAATGACGCACCTGCATCAGCACCTTTGCCGTGTTGCAACAAAATCAAGCCAACCATCACAATGGCAACGACAATATGAACAACCAATAATACTGTAAACATAATCAAATCACTGTTTAATGATATTTTTTAATCTAAAAATTAAACCCAACTGAAATCAGCTGAACGCTTGGGCAATAAGTGCAAAGCTGTCCGCCTTTAATGATGCACCGCCCACCAACGCACCATCAACCACATCACACTGGGCAAGCTCTTTGGCATTCTTGTCATTCACACTGCCGCCATACAGGACGCACACCCCATCAATGCCTTGGGCTGCCAAGTTCGCCTTGATGTGGCGATGTGTGGTCGCAACTTCATCGACCGTCGGGGTCAGCCCCGTGCCGATTGCCCACACAGGCTCATAAGCGATGAGCAGCTGCTGTTTTGGCACATCAAGACCGTCGAGCACGGACAGCTGTTCGTCCAGCACCGATAGGGTCTCGCCCTTGTCATATTGAGCCTTTGTCTCGCCAATGCACAGCACCACGACCAAGCCAGCATTGATGGCGTGCTTCATCTTATCTGCCAGCACAGCATTATTCTCGCCATGATAGCTGCGGCGTTCTGAATGACCGATGAGCGTAAATTGACCGCCCATATCCGCCACCTGTACAGCCGACACATCACCTGTGAACGCACCCGTCTCGCCAAAGGCACAGACATCTTGGCTGCCCACCCAAACAGCAGATTCTTTTAAAATCTCACGCACCGCCCCAAAATGCAAAAAAGTCGGGCAGCAGCCAAGATGACAGCTTGCCTGCTCTGATACCGCCTTGATAGAGTGAGCCAATGCGGTGGCGTCAGCGAGCGTTGATGGGTTTAGTTTCCAGTTGCCGATGACATACTTTGTCATGATGCGTCCTTTTTGATACTTCTTAAATGATATGAATGATAAACGAGTTATTATAACGCATTTTTTGGCAATACGCAGACTTTTTGTTGTTTTTGTAACAAACCGATAAAAAACATACCCATGCCACAGCAAATATAGTATGATGACAGCAATTTCAATTCTCCATCAGCTCATGAACGCATCATCTTTGACAGGATTATCACGGCTTTTATTGGATAAGCAGCTGCTTAGCCCAGAACAGCTCGCCCAAGCCAAGCGGCAAGCGGACGAGTTGTCGATGAGCTTGGTGCGTTTTTTGGTTCGCCATGATTATCTGTCGTCCCAGACCATCGCTCAACTATTGTCCGAATCGCTTGGCGAGACGCTGGTGGACATTGACAAGATTGACCTAACTGCCCTACCTAACAACCTGGTCGATGCCGAGCTGCTCATTCGCCATGAAGTGTTGATTTTGGCACACAAAGACGGGCAAGTATTCATCGCCACCAGCGACCCCCTAAGAGAGCAGATGCTAAGCGAAATGGCGTTCGCCACCCATGCCCACATCGTGCCTGTGCTTGTTGATGAGACCAAGCTGTCTTTTGCCATGCAGCGGCTACATCTGGGGGCGTTTCATGAGTTTGGCGATGACGAGACAGACACGCCCATCAATGACGATGATAATGCCACGCTTGACACGCCAACGGTCAAGTTTGTTCAAAAAATCCTACAAGACGCCATCGCACTTGGGGCGTCCGACATCCATTTTGAACCGTTTGAGCAGCACTACCGAGTGCGAGTGCGTATCGATGGGGTCATGCAGACTGTCGCCACACCGCCCAAGACTTCGGGCAATAAAATCAGCACCCGCCTAAAAGTCATGGCACAGCTTGACATCGCTGAGCGACGAAAACCCCAAGACGGACGCATCAAGTTCATCGCCAAGCACGGCACAAAACCCATCGATTTTCGTATCAGCACCACACCGACTTTATTTGGCGAAAAGATTGTTCTGCGGCTGCTCGATTCTGCCCAAGCACTCATCGGCATCGACGCACTGGGCATGAACGACGAGCAAAAACAGCTATTCTTAAACGCTCTGAACAAACCACAAGGCATGATACTCATCACAGGTCCGACAGGCTCGGGCAAGACCGTCTCGCTATATGCAGGGCTTGGTATTTTAAATCAGCCCACCATCAACATTCAGACGGTCGAAGACCCTGTGGAGATTCAGCTTGACGGCATCACTCAGGTGAACATCCACCCAAAAATCGGGTTAGACTTCGCCGATGTACTGCGGTCATTTTTACGCCAAGACCCCGATGTCATCATGGTGGGTGAGATTCGAGACATCGAGACGGCAGAGATTGCCATCAAAGCCGCCCAAACAGGACATCTGGTGCTGTCCACCTTGCACACCAACTCCGCCCTTGATGCCATCATTCGCCTAAAAAATATGGGCATCGCCACCTTTAATATTGCAAGCTCGGTCAGTCTCATCATCGCCCAAAGACTGGCTCGCAGGCTCTGCACCAGCTGCAAAAAACCTGTGCAAATCCCCCATCAAAGCCTAAGACAGCTCGGGTTTAGTGATACAGACATCGCCCAAGCGACTTTTTTTGAAGCGGTGGGCTGCCACGCCTGCCGAGACGGCTATCGTGGGCGAATTGGCATCTATGAAGTGTTGCCTGTTACCAGCGAGCTTGCCACACTCATCATGACAGATACCCCACGCCATCAGTTACAAGCACACGCTGACGCACAAGGATACCAAAGCCTAAGACAATCCGCCAAAGTCAAAGCCATGCAAGGGGTCATCAGCCTACAAGAGATGGAGCGACTCACCGCATGACCAAACGCCAAACTGCCCATAAGCCCGCCAACAAACCTACCAACAAAACCTACACCTACAAAGGCATCGGACTGCGTGGCGATAAGCTGACTGGTGAGATAGACGCTCCCAGCTTACAGATGGCACGCTTACAGCTGCACAAAAAAAACATCACACCCACCAGCATCCGCCAAAAAAACCGCTCTCTAGCATGGACAAAACCTGTCAAATCCATGGACATCACGCTGTTTTTTCGGCAACTGTCCACCATGCTGCTTTCAGGTATCGCCCTAACCAAAGCCCTAGATACCGCCCAACAAAACAGCCAAAACCCAAGCCTAAAAAGCATCATTCACACCATCAAAACCGACATCGAATCAGGCTCTGGCTTCGCCCACGCCCTAAAAAAACACACGGCATTTAGCCAGCTGGCGGTCGCTTTGGTCGATGCAGGCGAACGCTCAGGCTCGCTTGATGTCATGCTCACACGCATCGCCCATCATCAAGAGCGACTAGAAAAACTCAAAAACAAACTCAAAAAAGCCATGTATTACCCCATCGCTGTGATGATGGTGGCATTCATTGTAACGGTGATTTTGCTCATCAAAGTTGTGCCGATTTTTGCCAAGATGTTTGGCAATCTAGGGCAAGAGCTGCCGCTGCCCACTCGCATCATCATGAATATGTCTGATGTGCTGGTGGCTCATTTTTGGTCGCTGGCGACAGTGATGTTTGTGGGCGGCTTTGGGCTGATTTATCTGCATCAAAAAACCGATAAAATCACCCAGCTACTAGATGTTTTAAGTTTAAAATTACCACTCATCAAGACCATCACCAAAAAAAGTGCCTTAGCTCGCTTTACACGCACCCTTGCCACGACTTTTGAGGCAGGGGTGCCGCTACTGACCGCCCTAGAACTCTCCGCCCAAGCAACCAACCACCGCACTTTCATCAAAGAGCTGCAAAGAGCAGCAGATCGAGTTCGTGGTGGTCAAAAGCTCGGGCAAGCTCTCGCCCAAAGCTCGCTATTTTTACCAATGACCTTACAGATGATAGATGTGGGCGAAGAGTCGGGCAGACTCACACAGATGCTGGATAAAGTGGCGGATTATTATGATGATGAAATCAACGAGCAAATAGACGGTTTGAGCAGTCTGATTGAACCTGTGGTGATGGTGGTCTTAGGGTTGATAGTTGGGACGGTGGTTCTGGCGATGTACTTGCCCATCTTTAATATGGGGGCAGGTTTGCCATGAGTGATGTTCAGATTATCCTACATATCCTAAGCAGCCATCAGCCGCTACTGATTGTCTTGGTAGGCATCATCGGTCTTGTGATGGGCAGTTTTATCAATGTCGTCGCCCATCGCACACCACTCATCATGATGCACGAATGGCGGCAAGAAGTCTTTAATTTTATCAAACACGATGACAGCATCGATGCCGATGTCAAAGCTCGCCTAGATAGCCATCACGCACTCGACCCCATCAGTCTATCCACCCCTGCATCGCACTGCCCAAGTTGTCATGCACGCATTCGCTGGTGGCAGAACATTCCTTTGTTAAGCTATCTGCTGATAAAGGGTCGCTGCACGCATTGTCATGGCAAAATTTCGCCCATGTATCCTGCCACTGAAGCGACCACCGCTCTGCTGTCAATGCTCATCGCTCATCATTTTGGGGCAAGCATTCAGATGCTATTGGCACTGATTTTGGTGTGGTATTTGCTGGCGTTGTCTTGTATTGACTGGCGAACTCGGCTTTTGCCTGACCGTTTATTGGTGCCGCTTGGCATCATTGGGCTGCTTGCCAATACCGCCAGTCTATTCACCACGCCCCTACTGTCGATATGGGGACTGTCGGTGGGTTTTGTGGCGTTTTGGTTCATCAATGTGCTGTGCAAATGGCTGATTCGCCAAGACGGTCTGGGGCTGGGCGATGCCAAGCTCTTAGGCGTACTGGGGGCATGGCTTGGGGTGTCTGCTCTGCCCATCATTATATTGGTGGCATCGCTGCTTGGGGTGGTGGTCGGTGTGATTGGCAAGGCATCTGGGCGAAGTGATGACAAAACGCTTGCCTTTGGTCCTTATCTGGTGATGGGCGGTGTGGTCGCTTTGCTGTTTGGCGAGCGACTTTGGGCGTGGTATTTGGCAGGATTTTATTAACATTCAATACAAAGGAGATGATGATGACACTCACCATCGGGCTGACAGGCGGCATCGGCAGCGGCAAAAGTGCCGTGAGCGACTGGTTTGAAAGACAAGGCATTGATGTGATTGATGCTGATGTCATCGCTCATGCCATCACCGCCAAGGGCAATCCTGTCTTGGACGAATTGGCGGCGGCATTTGGCAGCTGGGTCATTGATGATGATGGCAACTACCACCGCCCTGCCATGCGTGAGCATCTGCTGGCACACCCAGATGACATCCATGAACTAAACGCCATCACCCACCCACACATTCAGCGTGCCATTCATGCTGCACTCGATAGCAGCACTTCTGCCTATCGCATCTTGTCCGTGCCGCTACTGGTTGAAGGCATGAATCGCACGCCCAATCTTGCTAAGCTGTGCCATCGCATCTTGGTCGTCGATGTACCCATCGAGATACAAAGGCAGCGTGCCATCAATCGTGATGCCAACAAGCTATCGCACACCGATAAGCTGGCGTATATCGATGCCATCATCGCCAAGCAAGCAAGTCGAGAGCAAAGGCTGGCAGCAGTGGACGACATCGTGGATAATAGCGGCTCACTCGATGAGCTGTATGCACAACTAGAAAGGCTGCATGGGGTTTATTTGTCCAAAGCCACCGCCTCTAAAACGACGAATTAGGCTCGCTTAAAAACGCCACTTCATCAGGGGTACTGACCCTACCCAAGATGGCATTACGATGCGGATAACGCCCAAATCTTTGGATAATCACTTGATGTTGATACTCAAAATCCAGCGTCTCGGCGTCGCCAATCTGCCTAAAAATCTCCACCGCTCGCTCATGCACAGTAAGGCTCTCTGAGTGCATGAACGGCATGGCGATGAATTTTTGCCATGGGGTCGGCAACTCATCAAAGCCTGTCAGCACCACCGCTTCTTGTGCCAAAACCAGTGCCATGCCATCGCCAGCAAATGCCTTTGGCGTGCCACGATAGACATTGCGAGTAAACTGGTCAAGGATTAAAATCTCCGCCAATCGCCCACCCAGAGTCTGCCGCCATGCCCACAGCTCGCCTGCCAACGCCATCTTGATAAGCTCGCCAAACTCATCTTTGATACGCTCATCAAATTCATCGGATTTTGCAAACCAAAAAGGCTGATTGGCAGGGTCAAACCAAAAATCAAGCACCTGTTTGGCTTGGGTGTGTATCTTATTCATAGATTGTTCTCACTTTTATAAAAAATCAACGGCAGCCCGCCATCATCAGGATTCTTGGGCGTTATTTGTGGCAAATTTACCCCTAACCCATACGCTCACATCTTCCATCAGCGTATAAACCACAGGAATAATCACCAGACTTAAAAAGGTTGAAGTCATCAAACCGCCCAGTACCGCCACCGCCATCGGACGGCGAAAAGTTGGGTCAGCCCCACCCCAGCCAAACACCAATGGCAACATACCCGCCCCCATGGCGATGGTCGTCATGATGATGGGTCGAGCTCGTTTTTGGCAGGCGTCTAGCACCGCATCCAGCCGAGTTTTGCCGCTTTTTTCGGCGATGATGGCATAATCTACGAGCAAAATCGAGTTTTTGGTGGCAATTCCCATAAGCATGATAAAGCCAATCAAGGACGCAATCGATAGCCCCGAGCCTGTCAGCACCAAGCCAATAAAAGCCCCACCAATCGACAAGGGCAATGCCATCAAAATCGTAAATGGTTGTAGCACCTTATGAAACAGCAGTACCAACACCCCAAAAATACAAAACACCCCAACACTCATGGCAATAGCAAAGCCTGTAAACAGCTCCGCCATGCTGTCCGCCTGCCCTTCGTCGATGGCACTTACCCCATCTGGCAGCTGCTGCATGATGGGCAGATTTTTGACTGCCGTGATGACTTCGCCCAATGCCTGCTCTGACTGCACGGTAATCTTGATGCTCCGCTTACGGTCAAGCCTGCGAATCTCTGCTTCGCCTGTGGCGTATCGCAACTGTGCTACTTCTGAGAGCTTGACCGCCCCTGCTTGGCTTTGGCTGCTTGGCACATAAAGACCGCCAAGCACGGACAAATCACCTCGCTCCTCATCAGGCAGCCGAACCACGACAGGGATTTGGCGGGTGTCTAAATTGAGCTTGGATAATGCCTGCTCATGGTCGCCTGCGGTCGCCACACGCAAAACATCGGCAAGAGCGGTAGTCGTTACGCCCTTATCCGCCATCAAGATGGTGTCTGGAATGACATTCAGCTCAGGCTTTGCCAAAGGTTCATTGCTACTGACCGATGAAACCATGGGCAGCTCTTTAATCTGAGACATAACCTCGCTTACGGTCTGTTTGAGTAGCACAGGGTCATCCGACATCAAAGAAAAACCATAGCCAGAGTCGCCTGTCGCTGATAGCCCCACGACAAAGCGTGCCGATGGTACGGACTTAATGGCATTTGCAATGGCGTGTTCAATGTCAGATTTGCTCGGACGCTCGCCCCTAGGTTCAAGCAGCACATGCAAGGTGGCGGTATTTTCACTGCCTGCCGATGCGTTTCTGGCATCTCCGCCCTCACTGGGGGCACCGACAGCGATGAATACCGAACTGACGCCATCTACCTGACCGATGACATCAGCCGCCATCTTGCCGATGCTGGTGGTGTCATCTAAGGTGGCATCAGGGGTCATCTCAAGCGTAACTTGGGTCTGATTGCTGTCATCAGGCGGTATGAACGAGCCTGATAACGCATCTGCCATCGACAAAGAACCAACAAACAAGCCTACCGCCGCCATGAGCGTCAATGCTCGATGTCTGAGCGTCCATTGGACGACTTGCAGATACTTGCTCATCAGCCTGCCTGTCTGCTGTACTTTGTGCGGCTTTGGTTTTAGCAGATAAGCTGCCATCATCGGCGTTACCAATCTGGCAACCAGTAGCGAGATGAATACCGAAATCGCCGCCGTCCAGCCAAATTGGCTAAAAAACTGACCCACCACACCGCTCATAAAGGCGGTCGGCAAGAACACCGCAATGAGTGTAAAGGTCGTCGCCACCACCGCAAGCCCAATCTCATCCGCCGCTTCCATCGCTGCTTCATAGGGGGTCTTGCCCATCTGCAAATGCCGCATGATGTTCTCAACTTCCACGATGGCATCATCGACCAGCACGCCAATCACCAGCGACAACGCAAGCAATGAGATGATGTTTAAGCTAAATCCAAACAGCCACATCATCAAAAAAGTAGGAATGATGGACAAGGGCAAAGCGGTCGCCGCCACAAAAGTCGCTCGCCAATCTTTTAAAAAAATCAGCACCACCAACACCGCCAAAATACAGCCTTCAATCAGCATACGCATACTGGCATCATAATCTTGGGCGACAGGCTCGGCATTGTCATAAATCTTGGCAATACGCACCTGTGGGTGTGTCTGATGCAGCTCATCAATCACCGCATCAACCGCACGCACCATCTGTACTTCGCTGGCACCCCGTGAGCGAGTGATGGACATTGCCACCACCGCCTCATCACCCAAGATCGCTCTACTTTTTGGGTCGGCATGACCATCACGAATGTCCGCCAATCTGCCCAATGCCACGCCGCCTGCTGGGGTCGCCACTTCCAGCTGAGCCAGCTCCGACAGACTCTTTGCCGAGCCAAGCACACGAATGGTCTGATTGCCATCACCAATCTTGGCTGTGCCGCCTGCTTCATCTCGCTGTGATGCACTGATTTGGTTGGACAGCTGTGTGATGGGCAGATGCCAACCGCCCAGCGTGTCTGTCTTTGGAGCGACGATGATTTGACGCTCAATACCACCAATGCGATTAATTGTACCCACCCCTTCGATGGTTGATAGCCGCTTACTTAGCGTATCATCAACGAACCAAGACAGCTCGCTTTGACTCATCGTATCTGACGCCACCGAGTAACTCACCACAGGAAATCCTGCGGTAGAGACTTTCGTAATCACAGACGATTCGGCAGCAGCAGGCAAATCGCTGGCAATCTCATCAAGTGCCGAACGCACATCATCGAGTGCTTCGGACAAATCTTTTTCTAGGACAAATTCGGTATGAATGGTCGCCACGCCTGTTTGTAGGGTGGAGCGGATGTGCTTAACCCCTTCGATGCTGGTGATTTTGCTTTCAATTTTTTTTGCGACATCGGTTTCTAACTGTGCAGGCGATGCCCCTGTATAAGGTACAGTAACAATGACAGCAGGGACATCAATGTCAGGGAACTGCTGAATTTTCATCGCACGAAAACCCAGTATGCCCGCCACCGTCAGCAGGCTAAAAATCAAGATGGCAACTAGCGGATTTTTAATGGAATATGCCGAAAAATTCATCACTCCCCCTGCTTGCTTGGTTGGGAATGCTCATTCATCATCACGGCACGCACCACATCATTTTCGGATAAAAACCCTGCACTTCTTGCCACCACCAGCACCTGTGGCGACAGATCGGTGATGACTTTATCCCCTTCATAAGACAAAATTGTCATCTTGGTGCGTGCTACTTGATACAATCCTGTTTGACCTGTTGTATCGCCTGCTTTTGGGGTGAGTGTCCAGACATAGTCATGACCATCACTCGTCATGACGGCGGATTTTGGTACGGCAGGGGCGTGGCTGTGGCTTAAGATGAATTTACCCGTCTGATACATGCCTTCGCTCAGCGGTGCATCAGGCGGCAGCGATACATGCACCGTAATCTCCCGTCCCGAGTTGGCGGTGGGCGACAGCCGAGTTACCTTGCCTGTGATGGTGGCATCTTGCGTGCCAATCACCGCCGTCTGTCCGATGCTAATTTTGGCGGCGTCATCAGGTGAGAGTGTCGCTCGCCATTCTAATGCCCCATCTTTGATGATGGTGAATAAGGGGTTGCCACTGACCAACACACCCACCTGTGCTTGACGGTCGCTGACGATGCCTGAGACAGGGGCGACGATTTTGGCGTTATTCAGGCTGGTGGCGGCACTGTTTGCCTTGGCTCTGGCTGCTACGACGGTCGCATCTGCTTGCTTGGCGGCGGTGCGATAGGCATCGACTTGCTGTCTGCTGATGGCGTCAATATCAAGCAGCGGCTCGGTGCGTGCTAGGTCAGCGTGTGCTTTTTCGGCACTGGCGATGGCTTGTTCTAGGTCAGCTCTTGCCTGAATGTCGTTATCTCTAAGTGATGATGCGTCCAGCACGGCAAGCACCTGCCCTGCTCGCACCACATCACCCACTTCGACAAGCACCTGCTCGATGGTCGCCCCTGTGATGCGTCCGCTCACCTGTGCGATGTGCTTGGCGGCAATGTTGCCGTTTGCTGTGATGCTCTGCGTGGTCTTGGTCATGACTGGATGCACCGCTTCAACCGTCATGGCGATAGGTGTGATGTTCTTGTCTACCCCATCTGCCTTGTCCGCTTGCTGTGCATTATCCGTGCCATTGGTGCTTCGTGAGACACCAAACCCAATCGCCACGCCTGCCAGAAGCACAGCAAGCAGTACCGCCCCTAAGATTGCCATCGTCATCGCTGACAGCCGTCCTGATGGTGCTGTGCTGGCAGCTGTTTGATGATTGTGCTGAGCGTCTTGATTGGTGGAATTGTCTTGATTCATCGTATTATCCTAGCGTCCTGATGGGTGGTGGCAGATGGCGTGCATTTAGCCTTAATCTGTAAAGCGATAAGCATACACTGCATGGTTGAATATCTTGCCGTTCACGCATTCGTTATTGGCAATGATACCACAAAATTCAAAGCCCAAGCGTTCGGCGACTCGGCGAGATGGCAAATTCTGCTCGGCAGCCCGAATCTCCACCACCTGCACCCCATAATACTCTTTGGCGATATCCATCAGCCCACGCACCGCACGGGTGATGATGCCACAACCTTGATGCTCTTGGCTTAGCCAGTAGCCGATGTCTGCTTTTTTAGGGCTGGATAGATGTTGTTAAGACTTGCCGCACCGACGATTGCTCCTTGATAGATGACGACTGTATCCACGCCCTTGCCGTTGGCGTATTTACCCAAGGCAAATTTAACAAAGTCCTTGTAGCTTTGCTCATCACAGTCCGCCGCCCAAGGCAGGTACTGACCCAGATAGTCCTTTTGGCGACCAACCAGCTGTGCCATTTGTTTGGCATGATGCTCATGCACCAATGCCAAAGTGATGTCATCATCAACAAGATAACAAAACATGATTGCTCCTTTTTATCATTGTATCATTCGCTTGGCGGTGTGTGGCTTGTAGTCAAGCCTGTTACGCATTCACATACTCTTTGACATCAGGCAGCCAAGTATTGACAATCTGCTGTGCCAACGCTTGACGGTCGGTTTGGCTGATGAGCCGATGAGCGATGCTCTGTGCCGCAACCAGCAGCACTTCATCACGCACGATGTCCGCCAGATAGTAGCCCATATCGCCTGTTTGGCGTTTGCCAAGCAGCTCACCTGCCCCACGCAGTTCCAAATCTTTTTGGGCAATGACAAAACCGTCCGTACTGCTTCTTAGCACATTTAACCGCTCGATGCCTGTGGGCGACAGCGGCAGCTGATACAGTAGCACACAAAAGGACTTGGCGGAGCCACGACCCACTCGCCCACGCAGCTGATGCAGCTGTGATAGCCCCAGTCGCTCGGCGTTTTCAATCACCATCAAAGACGCATTTGGCACATCCACCCCCACTTCGATGACGGTGGTAGCGACAAGCAGGTCAATATTACCCAGCTTAAATTCGTGCATCACCGCTTGCTTGTCGGCAGCTTTCATCTTGCCGTGTACCAGCCCAACCCGAATGTCGAGCCGCTCGCACAAATCTTCATACAAAAGCTCTGCCGACTGAGCATCCAGCACGCTTGACTCTTCGACCAGCGGACACACCCAGTAGGCTTGTTTGCCTTCTTTGCAGTTCACAGAAATCCGCTCAATCACTTCATCACGGCGGTCTCGGCTGATGGTTACGGTCGTAATCGGCGTGCGATTGGGCGGCAGCTCATCAATCACCGACACATCCATGTCGCCATACATACTCATCGCCAGCGTTCTTGGGATGGGGGTTGCGGTCATGGCAAGCTGATGCGGTGTGGCGTTTGCGACGCCTTTATTGGTCAGGCGAAGTCTTTGTTCAACGCCAAAGCGGTGCTGCTCATCGATGATGACCAGACCCAATTTGGCAAAAACCACGCCATCTTGGAACAAAGCGTGCGTTCCTACGACCACCTGCACTTCATTGGTGGCGATTTTTGCAAGCATGGCGTTTCGCTCTTTGGTGGTTTGTTTGCCCGCCAAAAAACCCACGCCCACGCCCAAAGGCTCAAACCATTTTTGAAAATTAATAAAATGCTGCTCCGCCAAAATCTCAGTCGGTGCCATCACTGCCACCTGCCAGCCACTGTCTAAGGCATGGCACGCTGTGAGTGCCGCCACCAGTGTTTTACCTGCACCGACATCGCCTTGAATGAGCCTAAGCATGGGCTTGCTGGTCGTCATGTCCGCCACCGCATCGTTAATCACTCGTCTTTGAGCACCCGTTAGGTCAAATGGCAAGCTGTCAATCAGCCTACCTGCCAGCGGACTGACCGTATCACAGCGTGGGGCTTTGTGCTGATAGATGTTATTACGGCGATACAAAAAAGCCAGCTGATGAGCCACTAGCTCTTCGATGATAAGGCGGCGACAAGCAGGGTGTGTGCGTTCTTTTAGTCCTTCAAGTAAGGCAGTCTGGGCAAAAATATCTGCATCTTTATCAGGCAGATGAATCTGTTTGAGTGCGGTCAATAAATCCGCCTGTATGTCCATCACCCCTGCTTGGCGTAAATCATCATCGGACAGACAGTACAAGGTTTCATATGAAACAGCATTGATGGCAAGGCGGATGAGCTGGCGGATTTTGTTTTGGTGTAGCCCCTTGACCGCAGGATAAATGGGCAAAAGCCCACTTTCAAACGCCTTTGTCCCTGTGATGTGATATTCTGGGTGTGCCATCTGCACCCCATAGCGACTCACCTTAATCTCGCCAAAGGCGGTGATGTTCGCCCCCAGTACCATCGTGTTTTTCAGTCCCGCATAAGTCTTAAAAAACCGCAACACCAGCACACCTGTATCGTCTTCGATGGCGACACTCATGCCTGTGCGATTCGTCTCCACATGAGTAACCACGCCACGCACCAGCACGCTCATACCATGCTCAACATCACGAATCGGCACCAGTCGAGTCCTGTCTTCATAATCACGGGGCAGGTGCATGAGCATATCAAAAATGCGATACACACCCAGCTCAGTCAGTCGCTGTGCTAAGCTGACACCCACGCCTGACAGTGCCGTCATGGGCAGGTTAATCACAGAAGTTGCAGGCTGATTTGGCATGGCACACCTTAGGTTACAAATCTTTATAATATCGCTGATGCTTTTTGGTTAAAATACCTTTGATTTTACAACCATTTTTTAAAATTGAAAAGACAATCCCATGAAAAAGCCCTACTTTCTTGCCATGACCACTGCCGTCATGATGGCAGGCTGTGCTAGCACACAGACCGCCCCAAGCACCACCCAAACTGCACCAAAAGCACCCACCCCTACGGCAGAACCATCGCCTAAGGTTGCATTGGTACTGGGCGGCGGTGGCACTCGTGGCTATGCCCACATCGGTGCAATCAAAGCCCTAGAAGAGCACGGCATCTCGCCTGATTTGGTGGTAGGAACCAGTGCAGGGGCGATGGTCGGTGCCATCTACGCTTCGGGCAAATCAGCCGCCGAGTTAGAACGCATCGCCAATGCTGTCAATGAAATCGACCTACTGGACATCGCCCCAAGCAAACAAGGGCTGATTGAAGGGACTGCTTTGCGTGATTTTATTAACACGCAAGTCAATCACACACCCATCGAAAAGCTGCCCAGACGCTTTGCAGCGGTGGCGACCGATGCTCAGAGCAAGGCTACCGTTACTTTTCGTCAAGGCGACACAGGCTTGGCGGTGCAAGCATCATCCAGCATTCCCAATCTATTCATCGCCCCTAGAATCCCTGCCATCAATGGCAAAAAATACATCGATGGCGGTCAAGTTGCTCTACTGCCGTCAGCCATCGCCAAAAGCATGGGGGCACAGATGGTCATCGCTGTTGATGTGATGGCAAGCCTACCCACAACCAAACCCAAAGCCACCAAACAGCCCAGTGCAGGCATCAGCCGTACAGACACAGGCGTCAAGGCAGTCTGGGGCGATGACATCATCGAGCTTCCTATCAATACAGACGCCATCCATAAAGCTACCAAAGATTTGCCCATCAGCATTGACATGGATAAGCTGCTTGGCATGATTCCAGCCAACACCACCATCAATCTGCCCAACGGACTGCCAACCAGCCTGCCTAAGAGCAAAGATGACTTCATGCAGATGGCGAACGGCATTTTTATGAAAAACGCCAAAAAAGCCACCCCTGCCGACATCAAGGCATCCGACATCCTAATCCAGCCTAAGCTGTCTGAATATGCGGTGTTTGACGGCAGCCAAAAAGACGAAATCATCCAAGCAGGCTACACCGCCACGCTCGCACAAATCCCCCAAATCAAAGCAGCCATCGCCAAACAGCACACAACCAAACAAATCCACCAATAAAAAGCATGGCGACTTAAAGTATACCATCAAGAAAACCTCTCAAAAACCCAGTTTGGCATACTTTTTAACCAAAACCTTGTGAACCAAAACAAAAAAACGCAAACCTTCTACAAAGATTTGCGTTTTTTTAAATTCTACCAATCATAATGCCTTGATTACTTCATAATCATTTCACCAAAGCACTGATTGCCTTAAATGCAGGGTGCTGACTAGAACGCAGCAGCTCAAACAAAATCGCTTCTGTGGTCGTAACCACCGCCCCTGCTCGTCGCATTCGTCTTAGGGCGATTTTGCGGTCGTAGGCATCTCGTGAGCTGGTCGCAT
Organism: Moraxella sp.; assembly: GCA_030525825.1. GTDB lineage: Bacteria > Pseudomonadota > Gammaproteobacteria > Pseudomonadales > Moraxellaceae > Moraxella. The sequence goes on along the minus strand of JAUNDZ010000002.1, from coordinate 20,001 downwards.
CACTGATGATGACAGGCTGCATGCCGTTATCCAATAAATCCAGTGCCGTCTGCTGCACACAGACATGAGTCTCAATCCCAAACAGCAGCACATGATGGCGATTTTGCATGGCAAGATGTCGCCAAGTTACTTCATCATCTGCCGAGCTGAATGCCGATTTTTCAAAGATGGGCGACTCTCCCAAGACGGCTGACAGCTCGCCCACCGTATGTCCCAAGCCCTTTGGATACTGCTCATTGACCGTCAAAGGCACACCCAAAAGCCCCAAGCCTTCCACCAAGATGCGTGCCTTTGCCGTGATGGCGTCCATCTGGGCGATGTGCGGCACGAATTTTTCTTGCATGTCAATCATGAGTCCTTGCGTGTCTTCAGGACGAATGCGATAGGTGCGAGTTACGGTGGTGGTCGGCATAAAAACTCCTTATTCTTTTGCCCAGCTTTTGTTTAATCTACTAAAAATCAGCCACTCGGTCAAGGCATTTTTTTGAACGGTCTGCACGCTTGGGTGGTTTTTTTGCAAAAATACTTTAAAAATTTTTAAAAACATTTAAAAATGCTTGGCATTCTTAAAAAAGCTTAATATCATAATGGCAATTTAACCAAGACAATCATCATGAGCCAAAACAGCCTCCAAAACCCCATCCAGTGGTTTCGTCATTCTGCTCCTTATATCAATACCCACCGCAACAAGACCTTTGTCATCGCATTCGGTGGCGAAGCGGTCATGCACCCTGATTTTGACCGCCTGATTCATGATTTTGCCCTGCTGCACAGTCTGGGCATTCGCTTGGTGCTTGTTCATGGGGCTCGCCCGCAGATTGAGCAGACGCTGACACAGGCAGGCATCGACAGCCATACCGAAGGACACATTCGCATCACGCCCACCATCGCCATGCCACACATTCTGTCAGCAGTGGGGGCAATTCGCCTGTCCCTAGAAGCACGGCTGTCGATGGGGCTTGCCAATTCACCCATGTTCAAATCACGCATCGACGCCATCTCTGGCAACTTCATCACCGCCAGACCCTATGGCGTGCGTGGCGGCATTGATTATCAGATGACTGGCGAAGTACGCAGCATTGATGATGCCGCCATTCATCACAATTTAGGTCAGGGTCATATCGTCATTTTAAGCCCGATTGGTTTTTCGGCATCGGGCGATATTTTTAATCTGTCGGCAGAAGATGTCGCCAAGCACGCTGCTTGTGCCTTGCAAGCAGATAAGCTCATCTTACTTAGCAAAGACACGCTTACTCATGACGGTCGTCTCATCCGTGAGCTGACCACCGAAGAAGCAAAGGCACTTCTGACAACCGCCACCATCTCAGACGACATGAGCAGACTGCTCGACTGTGCCATCGGCGTGGGCGATGTGGTGGAGCGGACGCATATTCTACCTTTTGCCAAAGACGGTGCACTCATCGAAGAGCTGTTCACCACCGACGGATTGGGCACCATGATTACTCGCACCCCCTATGACAAGATTCGAGCTGCCACGCTCGGTGATGTGGTCGGACTGCTTGCCCTACTCAAACCACTCGAAGAAGCTGGCATTCTCATTACCAGACCGCAGCAGCGACTCGAAGCAGACATCGAGCATTATAGCGTAATTGAACGAGATGGCATGATTGTCGGCTGTGCTGCCCTGTATCCGCTTGATGAGCGTGGGGCGGAAATTGCCAGCATTGCCATCCACCCTGATTATCGTGGGGGCAGTCGTGGCGATGACTTATTAAAATTCATCGAAAACCAAGCCAGACAGCTGGGCTTTGAACGCATCTTTGCCCTAACCACACATACCAGTCATTGGTTCATTGAGCATGGGTTTAGCGAGACAGTCGTATCCGACCTGCCCAAAAAACGCCAAGAACAGTACCACAACGGCAGAAATTCGAAGATTTTTTGTAAGGTATTATCATCTTAAAAATTCACAAAACCACCACCCTTTAACCCAGCCCCAAAAGCCAAACAACTTTTGGGGTTTTTATTACCAAGATAAACGCACCGATACAAAATATTAAAAAACAACAATAAATTGAATAATTATTCAAAAAATGGTTTACAAATCACTTTTAAATCAATACAATGATGAAACAGTGCTTATTTTATCGTTACAGTTTGACCGATGGGTCAAACCCAAGAAGGATTGTTATCTGATACACAAGGAATCAAGGAGAGTGTGTATGAGCGATACAAGTATCAATACTGCTAATACCATCAATGTCAATGAAGTCATTGATAAAGCAACTTTTAAACCGTTTCATTGGCAAGTGCTGTTTTGGTGCTTGCTTGTCATTATCTTTGATGGTTATGACTTGGTCATCTATGGCGTGGCGTTACCGCTGCTGATGGAGCAGTGGTCTCTCACCCCCGTCCAAGCAGGGATGCTCGCCAGTTCAGCATTGGTGGGCATGATGTTTGGTGCGATGATTTTTGGCTCGCTGGCGGACAAATTTGGACGCAAAAAAATCATCATGGTGTGTACCGCATTTTTTAGCGGCTTTACCTTTTTGGGGGCATTTGCACCCTCGCCCACAGAATTTGCAATTTTAAGATTCTTAGCAGGGCTCGGCATTGGCGGTGTCATGCCAAACCTTGTCGCCCTAACCTCAGAATACGCCCCAAAAAAGGCAAGGGCAACGATGGTATCCATCATGTTCAGCGGTTATGCGGTCGGCGGCATCATCTCCGCCCTGCTCGGCTCACTATTGGTCAAAGACTATGGCTGGGAAATCATGTTCTACCTGGCAGGCATTCCTTTGGCTGGCTTTCCATTGATTTGGAAATTTTTGCCAGAGTCTTTGACTTATCTGGTCAAAGATAATAAACAAGGACTTGCCAAGCACATCATCAAAAAAATCGACCCCACTTTGTCCATCAATGAACAGACCACTTTGGTGCTTAATGATACGACGCCAATAACCAGCCAAGACAAACCCAAAGAATCAGCCTTTAAAGCCCTGTTTAGCGAAGGTCGTGCCTTTGGTACGATGATGTTCTGGATAGCGTTTTTTATGTGCCTACTCATGACCTACACCCTAAGCAGCTGGCTGCCCAAGCTCATGCTGTCGGCAGGTTACTCATTAAAAGGCAGCATCATGTTCTTGTTCGCCCTAAACATTGGGGCAATGGTCGGAGCGATTTGTGGTGGTTATTTGGCGGATAAGTTCCACCTAAAACCTGTCATCGTAACCATGTGTGCATTGGCAGCCATCTCCATCTCAGCCCTTGCCATCAACTCGCCGCCCATCATCTTGTATTCATTGGTTGCAGTAGCAGGGGCGACCACCATCGGCACTTCCATCTTGCTGTACAGCTATTTAGCACAGTTTTATCCACTGCACATTCGCACCACAGGCATTGGTTGTGCTTCTGCGGTCAGTCGCATTGGGGCGATTGTCGGTCCTATCATCACAGGATTTTTGCTAGCGATGAATCTACCGCACGCATGGAACTTTCTTGCCATTGGCATTCCCGCTCTCATCGCAACCTTAGCCATGCTTGCCCTAAAACGCAGCTGATATCCATTATCCATCAGCCAAAACAAAAACCCCTTGAAAATCACTTTCAAGGGGTTTTGTCTAATCAAATGCTTAACAAGAATTATTTTGCCTGCTCTTTTGGTTGTTGTGCTGGCTGCTCAGCACCTGCGTGAGCGGCTGCCATTTGTTGTTGGGCTTTTTCGATGGCGGCTTTTGCTTGTGCATCGTCCAGCAGCTCAACGGTAAAAATCAGCACGCTGTTTGGCTCAATCGCAGGATTGCCCGCTTCGCCATAAGCAAGCTCTGATGGTACATACAGCTCATATTTTGAGCCTTTTTTCATCAGCTGCAAGCCTTCTGTCCAGCCCTTTATGACTTCATTGACCTTAAACTGTGCTGGCATACCACGCTCATAAGATGAGTCAAACACCTTGCCATCAATCAGCTTACCTTCATAATTCACAATCACGGTATCGGTTGCTTTTGGCGTCGGTCCTGTACCTTCGGTAATGACCTTATATTGTAGTCCTGATGCGGTGGTTTTTACGCCTTCTTTGGTGGCATTCTCAGCCAAGAATTTTTCACCGTCTGCTTTGTTCTTTACCGCTTTATCTTGGGCTTCTTTTAGCTTGCGTTCCTCGTAGGCTTTGCCCACCGCTTCGATTTGCTCATCGGTCAAGGCACTTTCTTTGCCTGCAACAGCATCAGCAACCGCTTTATTATAAATCTCAATGTCCAGCTTCTCGCCTGTTTGCTCGGTCATGTTTTTTAGGTTTTGACCTTGTTCATAGCCGATGATGTAGCTGATTTTTTGGGTTTCGGTGCTTTTGTCAGTAACGACGGTTGATTTTTCGGCGGCTTTGGTCTCGCCTGCGGCAGCTGTTTCTACTTTGTCTTTGTTGCAGCCTGTCAATGCCAATACTGCCATCATGCTGGCAGCAAGTAGGGTTTGTTTTTTCATAAAATTACTCAATCAATATCAATGATGGATGGATTCGGTAGGCGGTTTGCCCTGACGCATCATGATACCAAAAAATACGCCTTTTCGCCATGTTTTCACACAATAAATCAGCGATGAATGTATGGTATTTGTTAAGATTGTAAGCAAAGATTATCTATTCCTAAACTCTCGTGCATTTTAATGATACAATTTGCCAAAATTATCTTTTATCACATCACGCCTGTCCATTGAATCATCAAAATCATGGTGCGTGCAGGCATACTTTGGAGCGGCTCATGGAATACACGAATTTTGCGGTATTCAACCAATACCTACAAAGCCCGATTGGCTCTGTCATTGGGGCGATTTTAATTTTTATTCTCGGCTGGATTGCCGCACTGATTTTGGCATCATTCACCAAAAAAGGCTTGGCAAGATTCAGATTAAACGAACACATGGGGCAATCCACAGGGCATCATTACGACCTAAGCAGTCTTATTAGCAAAGTAGTGTTTTGGTTCGTGCTGCTTATGGGGCTATCAGGAGCTCTCAATCAACTGAATCTTACTGCCATCTCCACCCCTTTTGCCAACATGATTAACCAAGTGTTATTACTGCTGCCAAATCTACTCATCGCCATCGGTATTGGCTTTATCGGCTGGGTGGTGGCTGCCATCGCCAAAAATGTGGTATTGACCGCCCTGTCCAAAACAAGCCTCGATGAACGCCTGTCGCACGATGCTGGGGTTAGACCCATGAGCGGTGCGATTGCAGACATTGTTTATTGGTTTATTTTGTTGATGGTGCTGACAATGGTGCTGGGTCGCTTGGGATTGAATGGTCTGTTTACACCACTCACCAACATGATTGATAAGACTTTTAATTTCATTCCAAACGCCATGATGGCAGCGTTCGTGTTTTTTGTCGGCTTTATTGTGGCAAAGGCAGTGCGTAGCATCGTCAGTAACATCGTCTCAGGGCTAAACATTCAAGCACTGGCAAGCAAAAGGCATCAGCGAACAAAACAGCCTGCCTGCCATCGCAGGGTCGATGTCATTCATGCTCGTCATCGTGCCATTCACCATCGCTGCTTTGGACGCCCTAAAAGTAGAATCCATCTCACGCCCTGCCACCAATATGCTTAACAAGATTTTGGAGGCTTTGCCAAGCGTGTTCACAGCAGCGGCGATTTTGGTGGTTACTTATTTTGTGGTGCGTATGCTTGCAAGCATCGTCAAGGGCATCTTGGCAAATACCCAGATTGACGCCATCTCCGCCAAGCTGGGACTACAAAGTGCCCTAGGCGACAAAAAAGTCTCTGATTTGGTTGGCTGTGCCATCTTGTTCTTTGCCATGCTGTTTGCCGCCATTGCCGCAGCCGACCTACTGGGCTTTGAACAGCTAAGCGGCATCATCACGATGTTTGTCGCATTTGGCGGTCAAATCATCTTGGGTGCTATTATCCTAACCATTGGTTTTTGGCTGGCGAACATCATCGCAGGGGTTGTAGAACGCTCTGAGCAAGGCAGCCGCTTTTTAGCAAACATTGTGCGTGTGCTGATCATGGGCTTGGTACTGGCGATGGGTCTAAAAGCGATGGGCATCGCTGACAGCATCGTAAACCTTGCCTTTGGCTTAACGCTTGGTGCGGTTGCCATCGCCTTCGCCCTCGCCTTTGGTCTGGGTGGTCGTGAAGCGGCAGCACGCCTATTAAAGCGTATCCAAGACAAAGCAGAAAGCGAAGCTGATAATAAAGTCATCTTACCAAAAGATGTGCAAGATAACGACCCACGCTTTTAATCTCTTGTTCAATAAAAAACGACATCTTAATAGTTAAGGTGTCGTTTTTTATTGGGTGATTGGTCTACTTGGTTATTGATTATCCTTTGCCATAGCCCTACCATTATACTACAAACCCACAAAGCCCAACAACACACCCAATGGTGCAAATACAAGCCTACGATAGGGGCAAATGTTCTGCCTGCATCACGCACCACCTGTTGCATGGCTTTATCTTGTTCTGGTGTTAATTCATCGCCGCTAAACATACCATCGCCATTTAAATCATAACTTTGTAAAACCGCATCAGCATACCAACCTGTTGCCAACGCACCAAGCACGATGAGCAGGTAAGCCACCAATGAAGTCAGCATAAAAATGTGCCACCATTGCAATCCCAGACGACCTTTAGCCCAAAACCCAATCAATGGCGTGAATAGCAATGCCAAAATGAACAAATATTTTATCAACAACCAAAATACAATCATGCTTGTCCATCGTCATATTTAATTATAGATTTTCAAACCAAAAAAGCGCACCAATCATGGTACGCTTTTTTTATATAAGTTGGGATTACCCCCCAATCTTCTTATACTTCATACGCTTAGGTGTGGCATCTGCTCCCAGTCGCTCTTTACGCCATTTTTCGTATTCGGTGTAGTTGCCGTCAAAAAATTCAGGCTGTTCATTTTCAAACGACAAAATATGCGTACAAATACGGTCTAAGAACCAGCGGTCGTGCGAGACAACCATTACCGTGCCAGGGAAGACTTCAATGGCATCTTCTAAGGCACGCAAGGTCTCCACATCTAGGTCGTTGGACGGCTCGTCAAGCAAAATCACATTCGCCCCTTGTTTTAAGGTCTTAGCAAGCTGTAAGCGATTGCGTTCACCGCCTGATAAGTTGCCGACAAGTTTTTGCTGGTCTTGACCTTTAAAGTTAAAGCGGCCGATATAGGCACGGCTTGGCGTGGTGTACTCACCGACCGTAATCATATCAAGACCGTCCGAGACTTCTTCCCACACCGTTTTTTTGTCGTCAAGGTTATCACGCACCTGTCCCACATAGGCGACTTTCACGCTCTCACCCACTTCTACCGTGCCTGTATCGGGCGTGTCTTTGCCTGTAATCATATTAAACAGCGTGGTTTTACCCGCCCCGTTGGGCCCGACAATGCCGACGATTGCCATTGGTGGTACGGTGAACGATAGGTTTTCGTACAAAAGACGGTCGCCAAAGGATTTGGAGATGTTTTTAACTTCAATGACTTTGTTGCCAAGTCTTGGTCCTGGTGGAATGTAGATTTCTGCTGTCTCATTTCGCTGTTGAAACTCACGAGAGTTCATCTCTTCAAAGCGTTCTAGGCGAGATTTGGATTTGGCTTGCTGACCTTTTTGGTTTTTGCGTACCCATTCAAGCTCTTGTTTTAAGGCTTTGGCAAAGGCTTCTTCTTGCTTTTGCTCTTGTTCTAGGCGTTTATTTTTTTGCTCTAGCCACTCGGTGTAGTTGCCTTGATAGGGGTAGCCATAGCCACGGTCCAGCTCCAAAATCCACTCGGCGACATTGTCCAGAAAATATCTATCGTGGGTAATCGCCACAATCGTGCCAGAATAGTCCTTTAAAAATCTTTCCAGCCACGCCACGCTCTCGGCATCAAGGTGGTTGGTCGGCTCGTCAAGTAGGAGCATATCAGGCTTGGACAGTAGCAGACGGCACAGGGCGACACGGCGTTTTTCGCCCCCTGATAATTTGGAGACATCGGCGTCCCAAGGTGGTAGGCGTAGGGCATCGGCGGCTTTTTCAAGCTGGGTGTTTAGGTTGTGAGCGTCCCACGCCTGAATGATGTCCTCCATTTTGCCCTGCTCGGCGGCGAGCTTATCAAAATCAGCGTCAGGCTCGGCATACTCGGCATAGATTTGGTTTAGGCGGTCAAGGGCGTCTAGGGCTTCACGCACGCCATCTTCCACATTTTCACGCACGGTTTTATTGGGGTCAAGCTGGGGTTCTTGGGGCAAGTAGCCCACCTTAATGCCAGCTTGGGGGCGTGCCTCGCCATTGTATTCGGTGTCCACACCTGCCATAATGCGTAGTAGGGTGGATTTGCCCGCACCATTTAGACCCAGTACGCCAATTTTAGCACCTGGGAAAAAGGAGAGTGAAATGTCCTTTAAAATCTCACGCTTAGGCGGAATGATTTTAGAGACTTTGTTCATCGTGTAGATGTATTGAGCCATATAAATCCTTGATTTAAAAAGAAAAATTATAAAATAAAAGGGGGAATTTAACTGATTATTATCGCATTATTTTGGCAATTGGGCAAGGTGTTTTATTTTAGGATTTGGGTAGGAGAAATTTGGCTAAAATGGTTGATAACAAGCCACCTAGCAAACCACAAACAAGAACAAATGCAATATTCGGTATCATATTGGGATAAAAAAATCTAAAACTTGACAAACAGTAAACCACAAAACCTATACCAAAAATTTTAGCATAATTTTTATTGATGGTTTTAATTTTAAGAATAATAAAAATAAAACTGATAATTAAATTTAAGATAAAACCAATAAAAGAAAATCCCATTAAATGAAAATAAAAATACTCTAATGAAAATTTAACACCCTTACTTAATATCATCGGGTACATTATTGATAAAACAATGGCACAATAGATAACACCGCCCAGCAATGGATAAAGCGTGATGACTTTTAAGGTTGGGTATTTGTCTTTATTATTGTTATTCATAAAATTTTCCTTTTAGGATTTTGTTAGGATAAATTTAGCCAAAATTGCTGTAACACCCCCTGCAAACACCACCAAAAATATCGACAAACAAATAATACCAATAATTATCACATAAATTAATTTTTTAGCAAAATATTGACATTTTTGTAAGTTGATGTATAGTTAGACTACTGGTATATTAAATTTATAATTTATCAGTAGTGCAACCAATAATCATACACAAGGAAATCCAATGAAACTAAAAATTATGGCTGTTGTAGGTATTACTGCAATTCTTTCTGCATGTGCTACACCGCATGTTGTCGAAACTACCAAAATCAATGACCACCAACTAAGCTGCTCTCAATTGAAGTCAGAAATTGCTGCGGCAAAAAAGTTTGAGCAAGAAGCTCGCGATGAACGCAAAGTAACTGGCAAGAATGTCGCTGCTGCTTTATTCTTCATCCCAGCCCTTTTTGCCACCTATGCCAACACCGAAGAGGCAATTGATGCCGCCAAAGAGCGTCAAGCCAAACTTACAGACATCTACAACAAAAAGCAGTGCAGCTAATCACTCATTAAAGACAAAAAACCGTTCGCTAGAGAACGGTTTTTTGTTAAGTTTAACTACAAGCAAATGTCTTGGCTAAACCATTGAGGCGACGAAATAATTTACACCCGCTCAACCGCAATGGCAAGCCCCATGCCACCACCAACGCAAAGTGTAGCAATGCCTTTTTGTTTGTTTTGGGCGACAAGCTCGTGAACAAGCGTTACCAAAATGCGGCAGCCTGATGCTCCGATGGGATGACCTAGGGCAATCGCTCCGCCATTGACATTGACCTTGTTTTCATCAAGTCCAAGCTCTTTGGCAACACCCAATGCCTGTGCAGCAAAGGCTTCATTTGCCTCAATCAAATCCACCTCATCAAGCGACCAACCTGCCTTGTCCAGCACCTGCTGTACCGCCCCCACAGGACCAAGCCCCATCACGGCAGGGTCGATGCCTGTTACCGCATACGCCACCACCTTAACCAAGGGGGTCAGACCCAATGATTTGGCGGTGTCTGCTCCCATGAGTAGCACCGCTGCCGCTCCGTCGTTTAGCCCCGATGCGTTGCCAGCGGTAACTGTGCCATCTTTTTTAAAGGCAGGTTTGAGCTTGGTAAGCCCTTCAAGAGTGGTGTTAGGCTTAATGTACTCGTCCTTGTCCACGACCACAGGCTCGCCCTTTCGCTGTGGTACGGATATAGGGACGATTTGGCTGACGAATTTGCCATCCGCTTGGGCTTTGGCGGCTTTGGCTTGTGAGCTTGCAGCAAATTCATCTTGGGCGGCACGGTCGATGTCTAATTTTTCGGCGACATTTTCGGCGGTGATGCCCATGTGGTAGCCATTGTACACATCGGTCAAGCCGTCCGCCACCATCGAATCGGTCAGCACACCATTACCCATCTTGACGCCATCACGCAAATGAATGAAATGCGGGCTTTGCGACATCGACTCTTGACCACCAGCAATGACAATGGATGCATCGCCTGCTTTGATGGCTTGCACGCCCATCTGCACCGCCTTTAATCCTGAGCCACACACCACATTGACGGTGGTGGCAGGAATGCTCTCTGACAGTCCCGCAAACATGGCAGACTGACGAGCAGGGTTTTGCCCCACACCTGCGGTCAGCACATTGCCCATAATTACTTCACTGACCAAAGACTTATCCAGCCCAGTCTCATCAAGCACACCTGCAATGACACTCGCCCCAAGTTTGGGGGCTGGCACGCTTGCCAATGAGCCTAAAAATGAGCCAATGGCGGTGCGTTTGGCAGACACAATCACAATATCAGTCATTATTTTTCCTTATTTATCAAGTAGTTAAACCATAAATTAGTTAGACCGAACAAGTCAGACTTGAACGGTCTTTGTCCTTTATTGACTAATCGCCACCCCAGTCTTGCCCTGCACTTCCTCAAAACTCACCCCATCGGCAAGTTCAACAAGTTTTAGCCCCTTATCGGTAATATCCAGCACCGCAAGGTCGGTAATAATGCGATGCACGACACCCTTACCCGTCAAGGGCAAATCGCAAGCAGGCTTAATCTTAAATGAACCATCTTTGGCAGTGTGTTCCATCAGCACGATGACCCGTTGCACGCCTGCCACCAAGTCCATCGCACCGCCCATTCCTTTGACCATCTTACCAGGAATCATCCAGTTGGCAAGGTCGCCCTGCTCACTCACCTCCATCGCTCCCAAAATCGCCAAATTAACCTTACCACCCCTTATCATTGCAAAAGACTGCGATGAGCTAAAAAAGCTCGCCCCTGCTTTGGTCGTTACCGTTTGTTTGCCAGCATTAATCAGGTCAGGGTCAATGGTGTCTTCGGTTGGAAACTCGCCAATGCCCAAAAGCCCATTTTCGGACTGCAAAAACACATCAACCCCATCTGGGATATAATTTGCCACCAAAGTTGGCAGCCCAATGCCCAAATTGACATAAAAACCGTCTTGTAGCTCTTTAGCAGCTCTTTGTGCCATTTGTTCTCTTGTCCAAGCCATTGATTTTTCTCCTTATTTTTGTTTAATGGTGCGTTGTTCGATGCGTTTTTGTGGATTGGCATTCACCACAATGCGATGCACATAAATGCCTGATAAATGAATGCTGTCAGGGTCAAGCTCGCCCACTTCCACCAGCTCTTCTACTTCCACCACGCAAATTTTGCCAGCCGTTGCCACATCAGGATTAAAGTTACGGGCGGTTTTATTAAAAATCAAATTGCCCGCCTTATCCGCCTTGTATGCCTTAACCAGCGACACATCGGCAACGAGCGAGCGTTCTAGCACATAGTCTCGCCCATCAAAGTTACGGATTTCTTTGCCGTCAGCGACTTGCGTTCCCACCCCTGTGGCGGTAAAAAACGCAGGAATGCCCGCCCCGCCAGCACGCAGTTTCTCTGCCAGTGTGCCTTGTGGGGTCAGCTCCACTTCTAGCTCACCACTTAAAAACTGGCGTTCAAATTCTTTGTTTTCGCCGACATAGGACGCAATCATTTTTTTGATTTGGCGAGTTTGCAAAAGCAGTCCAAGCCCAAAATCGTCCACGCCTGCATTATTGCTAATACAAATCAAGCCCTTGACACCGCTATCACGCAAAGCAGCAATCAAGCTCTCTGGAATGCCACACAGCCCAAATCCGCCCACCGCAACGGTCTGACCGTCCGCCACGATGTCTTTTAGTGCTAAGTTGGCACTTTCATATACTTTACTCATAAAAACTCCTTTTGGTTAATGATGTTTGGCTGTTTCCAAAAATAGCCAACATGCTAAATGATACGAATTTTTGTCAATCACAACAACCACTCAATCGGCAAGCGACTGGCTATCCACACCTGTACACGCCGCCACAACGAGCTGTCAGGCTCGCTGGTGCGTTCAATCAGCTGTCCGTCTTCTTTGGTTGTCCAAACCTTTTTGCCCTTGTCATTGAGACTGACGGTGTAGGTGTGGGTTGGGATATTAATACTAAGTACCTTAGCCAATCCATCTGCCAGCTGTGGGCTGTCAATGAGTAGCCCCATTTCAGTGTTAAGATTGGCGGAGCGAGGGTCCATATTAAACGAGCCAACATACAAATAGCGTCCGTCCACCACAAAGGTCTTGGCGTGTAGGCTTGCCCCTTGTCCGTCATAGGCGTTTCGCACTTGGGCAGGCTTGACGGTAGCGTCTTCTTTTAGCTCGTAGAGTTTTACCCCACTTTGTAATAAGTCCTTGCGATATTTGGCATAGCCTGAATGTACCACCGCCACATCATTTGCCGCCAAAGTATTGGTCAAAACCTGCACCGATTTGCCATTTTGGGCAAGCTGGCTTAGCAGCTGCTCGCCCTGTCTGGTCGGCACAAAATAAGGCGAGACGATAATCAGCTCGTTTTGGGTTTTTTCCATTAATGGGGCAATGTGCTTGACCAAGATGTTTTCATCTTCTTGTTTTTCTAAGACCTTATCAGGGTGGTCGCTGATGAACTTAGTTTTTGCCCAGATGAGTGGCATTGTGCCATCTGTCAAGTATTTGGCAAAATTGGTCTGCATCAACAGCTGCAAATATTCTCTGGCTTCATCAGACACACCCGATAAATCTTCGGGGGCGACATTGCCAATGATGTCTTTTACCATATAAGACGACTGACTATTCCAATAGCGGTCAAAGTCATCTGCTGTCTTGTGAGCGGCGTCGCCCACCACCGCCACATCAAGGTCGGCAAACATCATACCGCTGGTCGCATCAAAATACTCATCGCCAATATTTCGCCCACCCACGATGCTCACAAGGCTGTCGGCGGTCATTGATTTGTTGTGCATACGGCGGTTTAGACGAAAAAAGTCGTTAAGATAGCCCAGCGGGCGAAAAACTCGCTGCATATAAGGATTAAACAGACGCACTTCAATATTATCGTGATTATCAAGCGTCTTTAACACCCCGTCCATACCTGCCATTGTATGGTCGTCTAGTAGCAGTCGCACTCGCACGCCCCTATCGGCTGCCGCAAGCAGTCGCTGGCTAAACAGTCTGCCTGAAATGTCATCGTGATAAATATAATACTGCACATCTAGGCTGTCTTGAGCAAACTCCACCAAAGAAAGCCGTGCCAAAAACGCATCACGACTGTCGGCAAGCATATAAATACCACTTTCATCTTGATGACTGATGACTTCTGGTAAAAGAAATTTGGCAATCTTACCATCAGGATTGGGGGCAAGATGGGTGGTTTTAATGTTGTGGCGATTATCAGGCAAAGGGCGATAACTTACCGCCGACAGCAGTAGCACCGAAAACGCAAGTACCAAAAGCCCGATAAGGATTTTTTTGATATAGTTTTTTATGATAACTGCAGACGGCATATTTTACCAAACCCTTCATCCATAATAATGTCAATCAACAACTTATTTATTATTTTTTCCAATAAATTGCGAAGTATGTTATGCAAGGTAGCCAGTTCCATCTCTCAACCGTCCTTACGCAAAAATATCCCTCATATGTTTTAAGCGGTTCAGACACTCAGATTACAACAGCTGATTATTTCATTCATTATAACAAAAAAAGACTGTAATTATACACTTGACAAAAAATTTTTCGCCATTTAAGATATGATGTAACAAAACCGATGGTTTTTTTATGGATAAATTTTAGTTATTTATTGATTAACTCAATAAATAATACAAGGAGTTTTTATGGATTTAAGCACCAAAACCCCCTACACTTCCCACACCCCAGACGCACAAAAACGCATTGTGTGGTCTGATGACGAAAACAGCGTGTGGCGTGATTTAATCACTCGCCAACAAAAGAGCATTGTTGGCAAGGCGTGCGATGAATACCTGCACGGATTAAACACCCTAAATCTGCCAATTAATCATATCCCCCAGTTGCCCGACTTGGACGAAGTCTTGCAAAAAACAAGTGGCTGGCAAACCGCCCCCGTCCCTGCTTTAATTCCATTTAGCAAGTTTTTTGAACTTTTGGCAAATCAAAAATTCCCTGTGGCGACTTTTATTCGCACCCGTGAAGATTTTGATTATATCCAAGAGCCTGATATTTTTCACGAAATTGTCGGTCATTTATCGCTTTTAACCAATCCTGACTTTGCCAATTTTACCCATATTTATGGCAAATTGGGACTACAAGCCGACAAAAAAACCCGTGTGTTTTTGGCAAGGCTTTATTGGTTTACAATGGAATTTGGGCTAATTAATACAAGAGACGGACTTCGCATTTATGGCGGTGGGATTTTATCATCGCCTGCCGAAACCGATTATGCCGTGAGTGGTACGCCAGAATATCGCCCTTTTAATGTCAATGATGTTTTAAGAACGCCTTATCGCATTGATAAAATTCAGCCGATTTATTATGTCATTGACAATCCAGCACAACTATTTAACTTAACCGAACAGTCCTTAATCAAAGAAGTGAATTTGGCAATGGAACAAGGCCTATTTGACCCCCACCCAAGTTTGTTGGACGAAAAAACGGCTTAATTTATTTAATTATTTTTTTATAAGGAATTTTTTTATGAGCGATTTAAAAAGCCAATTTTGCGAAGCCTGCCAAGCAGATGCCCCAAAAGTTACAGATGCAGAGCTTGCCGAATTTATGAAACAATTGCCCGATTGGGCGGTGATTTCTGAACAAGTGGGCGATACTTATGTGTTGCAATTAAAACGGGTCTTTAAATTTAAAAACTTTAAAGACGGTTGGGCATTTGGCGATAAATTAATGCACTTGGCCGAAAGTGAAGGGCATCACCCTGCCATTTTGGTAGAATGGGGCAAAGTTACGGTCAATTGGTGGTCGCACAGCATTAAAGGCTTGCACAAAAACGACTTTATTATGGCGGTTAAGACCGATGAGATTTTTAATGCTAAGCCTTAATTAAACTCTTATCGTTTAATAAATCGTAAGGTGCGTATTACGCACCGTTTTTGGTTAAATATTTTAATAAATATACGATTTACCATTTAAGTGATAAAAAAATAAACCCAATTTCAATTTAGAAACTGGGTTTATTTTTTAATAAATTTACTCAAAATCCACCTGTTTTTCAGGGCTTGCCTGAATAAATGCGTCCAACTTCTGACAATTTTCCACCACTTTTAAAATATTAGGAAAATCGGTTAAATCCACCCCAAAGCGATTAGCATTATACACTTGTGGAATTAAACAAATATCCGCCCAAGTAATATCATCGCCAAACGAGTATTTTCCGCTATGCTCTGCCAATAAACGCTCCAAAGCGGTAAAATTCACCGTTATCCAATGGGCATACCAGTTTTGTTTTTGTTCATCATTGATTTTTAAATCATTGGTGAGATATTTAAGTACCCTTAAATTATTTAATGGGTGAGTATCGCAGGCAATGATGTTACACATTGACAAAACAATCGCTCTATCTGTATTGTCTTTTGGTAATAATGCTATGGCTGGATATTCATTTTCCAAAAAGTCTAAAATCGCCATTGATTGCCCAATCACTTTGCCATTTGCAAGTTCTAAGGCAGGGATTAGCCCACTTGGATTTTTGGCGGTGTAGTCGTCTGATTGTTGTTCGCCTTTAACCAAATGGATTGGGACAATATCATAAGACAAGTTTTTTAAATTTAAGGCAATGCGTACTCGGTAACTTGCCGAACTTCTAAAATAAGAGTAGAGTTTCATCTATTTTCCTTAAAAAGTTGGGGGCAAATGACATCTGCCCCCACATTGGATTGATTATCTAGGGATTTTGGACAGGCTCAATCTTGGTGATTGTAAAGCCTGTAAAACCAAAAATCAGCGTCAAAATAAAGCACAGATAACAAAAGAACGCAAACGGCACATAGCTAATCACAGGCATACCAAACACCCCTGTCAAAAAGCCCCCATACACGCCCCACGGCACGAGTGGATTGATGACCGTGCCAGCGTCTTCAATGGTGCGAGATAGATTTTTTGGATGCAAGCCTAGCCGTTTGTATTCTGGCAAAAAGGCATTACCTGACAGTAGCAGGCTCAAATACTGCTCGCCCACCAAGACATTAATGCCAAAGGAAGTAAAAGCCGCCGCTGCCACGCCACGAGATGCTTTGGTGAGCAAGTGTCTTGCCCCGTCAAGCAAGGCAGGCAACACGCCCAAGCCTTGAAGTAGCCCGCCCAAAGACAACGCCAAAATCACCAAAATTTGGGTAAAAAACATACTCTCCAAACCACCCCGAGAGACGAGTTTGCCCACCGCACCCAAATCCACGCCTTCTGGCAAAGAATAGCCTTTAAAGAACCAACCGCCAATTTGGGCAAGGCTTGGGCTAGAATGGGTATAGGTCAAGGCAAGTGCCACGACAATGGTCGCACTGATGGCATAAATGGCATTCACTCGCAGGAGAGCCAACACAATCAAAACCACAAAGGGAATCAGCATATAGCCGTGCACCAAGCCACTTGCCAGCAAATTCTCCTTTAATTCTGCCACGCCTGACAAATCGCCTGTTGCTGACGGCATAAACACAAAGATAATCGCCGTGATGACCCACGCAGGAATGGTGGTGTACATCATATTTTTGATGTGGTCAAACAAATCCACACCGACAATGGATGCGGCAATGGTCGTGGTGTCGGACAAGGGCGACATCTTATCGCCAAATAACGCCCCAGAGACCACCGCTCCAGCCACTATCGCAGGGTTTGTCCCAAAGGCAGCCGCCATTCCCAAAAACGCCACACCGACAGTGGCACAAGTGGTAAAGCCACTGCCCAATGCCAAGCCAATCACGCTTGCCAAAATAAAGGCGGACAAATAAAACCATTCAGCATTTAGAAAATTAAAGCCATAATACATCAAAGTCGGAATCGCCCCGCTCATCATCAAGGCGGAGACCAGCAGTCCAATGGCTGAAAACAGATAAATCGCCCCCATACCTGTGGCAACCCCGCCAATCATCTTATCCTGCATTGCCTCAAATTTAAGACCTTTGGATAAACCAAACATCAAAAGACCCAAAATGACAATGAGTAGCGACAGCAAAGGCACAAAGCCCAGCTTAATCATCGTCAAGGCAAGCACCGCCACCACGACAATGGCAATCGGTACGGCTTGTTTAGGGGTGAGTTTTAGAAGTGTATCAGAAGTGTTTGACATACAAAATCCTTATCGTCTAAACAAAAAAGTCGGTCAATTCTACCACAGTCCAAATGCGATTGTACGCACATTTTTGTTTGGCAGTCCTTTGACCCTTGTTGTTGTGCGTGGATACATTATCATTGTATCAAAAAACAACCGCATAAACGATGAAATTTATGCGGTCATTTATGGATTTTTACCAAGATTTATCCAAAAATCAAATATTGGTATTGACCGTATTAACAATCTCCCCAAAAATGCTTCTGCCGTCTTTATCATTCATATAAATCTTGACGGTGTCGCCATTGTCCAAAAATTCGGTAGAAGGCTTGCCATTTTCAATGGTTTCATACATACGCACCTCAGCAATACAGCAGTAGCCGACACCGCCGTGTTCTACCGATGAGCCGTACAGATTGCCTTGTTTGTTAGACACCGTACCAGAGCCGAAAATCGTCCCTGCTTCAATCTCACGAGTTTTGGCAAGGTGCGACAAAAGCCTTGCAAAGTCAAAGGTCATATCCACGCCTGCATTGGGGCAACCAAAGGACTTACCGTTAATCTCAACATTTAGGGGCAAATGCACCTTGTTATCCGCCCAAGCCTCGCCCAGCTCATCAGGGGTTACAAAGACAGGACTAAACGCTGAGGCAGGCTTAGATTGCAAGAAACCAAAGCCTTTGGCAAGCTCAGCAGGAATTAAGTTTCTTAGCGACACATCATTAACAAGCCCAATCAAGGCAATCGCCTTACCAGCCTGTTCTGGACTTGCTCCAATTGGCAAATCGGTCGCGACCACCACCACTTCGGCTTCTAGGTCAATGCCCCACTCTTTTTTGGCAAGTACATCGCCTCTTGGAGCGATAAAGCTGTCCGAACCGCCTTGATACATCAAAGGGTCATCATAAAACGACTCTGGCACCTCGCTATTTCGTGCTTTTCGCACAAGCTCCACATGGTTCAGGTACGCAGAGCCGTCCGCCCACTGATAGGCTCGTGGTAGAGGCGAATGGCACTCCGTTTGGTCAAAGGCTGTGCCAAAACTTTCATCGCCATTTAGCTTATCATAGACTGCTTGTAGCTGTCCTTTGGCATTTGCCCAGTCGTCAAGGGCGTTTTGTAATGTGGCGATAGCAGGCTCACTATAACGGCTTAAATCACGACTGACGACCACAAGACGACCGTCTCGGCTGTTGTTTTTTAAAGTGGCTAATTTCATCTTTTTTTCCTTAAAATTTATCAAAATCGCAAGGTATGTAGTACGCACCATTTTGAATGAGACTTTTTAATGGTGTATATGACACACTTTACACCCAAAAATTATACATCAGCTTTTATCATTGCAATGATTGATTTTTTAAAATAAAATCCATCACCGAACAAAAAACCGCCCATCATCGCACTTGGGCGGTCTTTTATCACACCTCTGGCGGTTCGGTGCCATCGTGTACCCAGCGGGCGTGTTTGGGAGCTTTTTTGGTGATTGCCCATTCGTTTAACATATCCCATTTGACCTTATCAAGTGCCTTGGACTGCTTTTCGGTGGTTACATCAAAGGCAAGCTCAATGCGGTGTCCGTTGGGGTCAAAAAAGTAGATGGAATGAAACAGCGTGTGATTGGTTGGGCCAATGACATCAATGCCGTCCTTAATCAGTTTTTCTTTGGTGGCAAGGAGTTTTTCCATACTCTCCACCTTTAATGCCAAATGCTGTGTCCAAATCGGCGTGTTGGGGTCTCGTCCCATTTCTGGGCGTGTTGGCAATTCAAAAAACGCCAAAATATTACCGCCCCCTGCGTCCAAAAAGATGTGCATATAGGGGTCTTCCTCGCCTGTGGAGGGGACTTTGTCCTCGCCGATTGCCAAAACAAAATCCATATCCAGATGTTTTTGGTACCATTCTACGGTTTCTTTGGCGTCTTTACAGCGGTAGGCTACGTGATGTACGCCTTGTGTGATAGCCATAATTGTTTCCTTTATTAAAATGGGTAAATTTTTAATAAAATCGTGATGAAATTCTATTAAAAATCATAGCCAATTTTTAAAATATGTTTAGATAAAAGCGGACGATATTTTTTTAAAATACAATCCGCCTTTATCAATTTATAGTTAAGTTTAATGATTGTCTTATTAAACTTATTCAGCTGGTACTTCTAGCACACCACGGCGGATTTGGTCTCGCTCTAGGCTTTCAAATAGGGCTTTGAAGTTACCTTCGCCAAAGCCTTGAGCATAGTCGCCCTTACGCTGGATAAACTCAAAGAACACAGGCCCCATTAGGGTTTCAGAGAAAATCTGTAGCAGTAGGCGTGGTGTGCCGTCTTCGGTCGTACCGTCTAGCAAGATACCACGAGCTTGAAGCTCTGCCACAGGCTCGCCGTGTCCTGGCAAGCGTTCTTCTAGCATTTCATAATAGGTATCTTTGGGAGCGG
>JAUNDZ010000019.1 GCA_030525825.1 Moraxella sp. | reverse complement strand
TTCCCACCATTTTTGTCTCTGGTGGCCCGATGGAGGCTGGCAAGGTCTTGGCAAGCGAGCTTGCGGACGGACACACCACGCACGAGACAGTTACAGGCGATGATGGCAAAAAAGTGCGTAAACTTGATTTGGTGGACGCAATGATTGATGCGGCGGACGACCTTATCAGTGATGAAGATGTAGCCAGTGTGGAGCGTTCGGCTTGCCCCACTTGTGGTTCTTGCTCGGGTATGTTTACCGCCAATTCTATGAACTGCTTAACCGAAGCGTTGGGACTGTCTTTGCCTGCTAACGGTTCACTCTTAGCCACGCACGCCAAGCGAAAAGAGCTGTTTTTACAGGCCGGCAGAATGATTGTTGAGCTTGCCAAACGCCATTATGAAGGCGATGATTATTCGGTCTTACCAAGAAGTATCGCCACCAAATCCGCCTTTGAAAATGCAATGAGCCTTGACATTGCAATGGGCGGCAGCACCAATACCATTTTGCACCTTTTGGCGGCGGCACACGAGGCAAAAGTGGACTTTAAAATGGCGGACATTGACCGTCTGTCTCGCTCTGTACCGTGCTTATCCAAAGTCGCCCCAGCCACGCAAAAATACCATATGGAAGATGTCCACCGTGCAGGGGGGGTAATGGGGATTTTGGCGGAGCTTGACCGAGCAGGGTTGTTAAAAACCGATGTGCCAACCGTGCATTCGCCAACACTCAAAGACGCTCTTGCCAAATGGGACATTATGAACCCTGACAATGTGGACGCACGCAACTTGTATATCGCCGCCCCTGCTGGCATTCGCACCACACAGGCGTTTAGCCAAAACCGTGAGTGGTCAAACCTAGATGTCAATCGTGAATCTGGCTGTATCCGTAGCAAAGAACACGCCTACTCCCAAGACGGCGGACTTGCGGTGCTGTTCGGCAACATTGCTGAGAGAGGCTGTGTGGTCAAGACTGCTGGCGTGGACGAGAGTATCCTTAAATTTACAGGGCGTGCCAGAGTCTTTGAAAGTCAAGACAGTGCGGTAGAGGCGATTTTGGCAGATGAGATTGTCGCAGGCGACATTGTCATTATCCGCTATGAAGGTCCCAAAGGCGGGCCGGGTATGCAAGAAATGCTCTATCCCACCAGTTATCTAAAATCCAAAGGCTTGGGCAAGGCGTGTGCTTTACTCACGGACGGCAGATTTAGCGGTGGTACATCAGGGCTATCTATCGGACACGCAAGCCCAGAGGCGGCAGAAGGTGGTAACATCGCCTTGGTGGAGGATTTTGACACCATTGTCATTGACATTCCAAACCGCTCTATTCACCTAGATGTAAGTGATGATGAGCTTGCCAAACGCCGTGAAAAACAGCTATTAAGGGGCAAACAAGCCTTTAAACCTGTTAATCGTCAGCGTGAAGTATCTCAAGCCCTACGAGCCTATGCTGCCTTGACCACCAGTGCCGATACGGGGGCGGTAAGAGATGTTGGTCAAGTAGAATAAACTTGTAGAGCAAAAGCAATCAAGATGTTAAAATAAGGGGTTGCTGTTTAGCTACCCCTTATTTTTTTGGAGAAAAAATGCCCACCCTGTATATCAGCACGACCAGCCCTTACACTCGCATTCTACTGATGATTGCCAAAACACAAAACATCGATTTATCCTTAAAATTCGTCTTGCCTTGGGAGAATCCCGCCGAGCTGACTGCCGCCAATCCATTTAGCCAAGTGCCAACGCTTGTACTAGATGACGGCAGCGTCATCACCGAGACCATGCTCATCATTCAAGCCATCGCCCCAGAGATTTATACAGCCAATGACGGCAAGGAACTGCCCGCCATTTCTAAGGCGTTCGGTATTTTATCACAAGGGGTGCGAGCATTTTCTACCGAGCGATTTGGCATATCAGGTCAAGAGCTGCACCCTTTTGTGGCTCGTTCAAAACAAGTGCTGACTGATACGCTGACCGCCCTACCCACCCTATCTGCTGACAGTGCGACATGGGGCGATAAGATTTTGCTTGCTGCACTGATTTGGATTGGCACTCGCCTGCCTGATGTCTTTGAGCAGTTAAGCGATGCCAATAAACAGGCGGTTGCTGCCTTTGCAAATAGCCCACTCATGCAGCAGCTTAATAGCGATGTCTTAGAGCGTCTGCCAGCCAACATTAAAGAGCTATAAAACTGTCAGATTGTCATGGTTGATACAGACACAAAAAAAATCCCCAATCAGGGGATTTTTTGGTTTATAGTCCGATTTCGCCGATGAATGGCACATGGCGGTATTTTTGGTCATAGTCCAAACCATAGCCGACGATAAAGCGGTCTTCGACTTCAAAGCCCAAAAATTTCACATCCATCTCAATCTCACGACGAGATGGCTTGCTCACCAAAGTACAAAGCTCGATGGAATTTGGGTTGCGAGTTTTTAGGATTTCTACCACTTTTGATAGGGTGCGACCCGAATCAATGATGTCTTCGACAATCAGCACATCTTTACCAGCAATCTCGCTGTCTAGGTCTTTTAGGATTTTAACATCGCCACTTGATACGGTGGTCTTATTGATGTAGCTTGACACCGTCATAAAATCCAGCTCGTGCGGTTTGTCGATTGCACGGCATAAATCCGCCATAAAAATAACCGAACCACGCAAAAGCCCAATCAAAATCAACGCCTTATCACTGTTGGCATAATGGGCATTGATGGCGGCACCCAGTTCTTTGACTTTAACGGCGATTTCTTCTTCAGAAATCATCACATTGATGGCAGGTTCTGTGTTCATAAGCAGTCTTTTTGAAAATTAAAGGGGCTATTCTATTATATAATTGAGCGATTATCAAGTTTTTAAAAAGATGACAACTCAATCGCCATTTCAGATAAGGCAAATTGTCGCACATCGTTGAGCATGGTGGTGTCAAAGTTGTGAATGAACGCCATGGACAGACGACGCTTAGGGTCGCAAAACGCCACCGAGCCATTATAGCCCATATGCCCATAGGCTTCGCTTGTATCTTGTAAGCTAAATAAACGATGAAAGCCTGTACGCCAACGCATATTGGCAGGCATGACCGCATCAAAGCCATCTACTTGCACTCGTCTTAAATCCGATAACACATCAGGGCTGATGATACTTTGACCTTCCCACACACCATCATTGGCGTGCATGGCGTATATCCGAGCCAAGGCACGAGCGGTAGAGACACCATTGGCGGCAGGGATAACCGCCTGCAAGACATCGGCATGATGATACTCGATGCCATCTCGACCGTTGGGCATTAAGGCGTTTTTATAATTTGCCAAATTCATCTTAGAAGTATCAAAATATAGCTTATTGGCATTGGCGGTGGTGATGTCCGCCCCATTCAAACTTGACCGCCAAATGTCGGCAGCAGGCACTCCATTTAGACTTTGGAGTATCTGCGGCGTGTCTGGTTTTAATACAGGTTTTCTTTTAACGCTTGGTGAGCCATCAAAATAACGCACAGGCTTGGCAACCAAAGCCACCTTATCGCTCGGCACGCCATAATACAGCTGCCCTACTACGCCAAGCGGTCTGGCAAGGTATTCATCAAGTACCGCTTGCAAACTCTGACCCAGCACTCGCTCAATCACATGACCCAGCACCCACCCTGACACCAAGGCACTGTATGCACTGGCATAGCCGTGCGTCTCTTGCCCACGGGGTGTGTCGGTCGCCATATTCTCAATCAGTCTGCCCATCGCCTGCCAATCTAGCAAGTCATCAACCGACTGCGTCAAAGTCGTGATGTTAAACAGACCTGATGTATGGGTCAGCACCTGACGCAAGGTGATGTTTTGCTTGTCATGATTGCCAAACTCCGCCCAATAATGGCTAATCGGCACATCATAATCCAAAAAACCCTTTGATACCAATGCAGCCACCAAAGTCGCCATCACCCCTTTACCGATGGAAAAATTCACCGATAGGGTCGTATCCTGCCACGCCATGTCAGGCAAGGCATAGCCCACGGCGGTATTGACCACTTCTTGACCATCTTGATAGATCACGACCACCCCGCCTGCTGGCGATTCGTCAAATTGTAGGGTTTTTAATACTTTATCAAATACTTGCCAATCTCTCATAATCACTCTGCTCATCATTTGTCATCTAAAAACAGCCATCAAAAAAACTGGACATTCATCCAGTTTTTTTATGCTTTATCATTACAAGATCATCATAAAAAAGTGATGCGACCTAGCAAATGCGGCTTATCCGTCCCTGCGGCATATAGGGCAAAACTGCGACCATCGGTCTCGGCACGAGCCACAAAATCAATCTTCGACGGCAAAAAAATCGGGGTCTTAAACGACACATCGACACGATACGCCTTGGGTAAATCATGAAACTGTGCGATGCTTGCCGCCTTTGACCACATACCATGTGCGATGGCACGGGGAAAACCAAAGGCACGAGCAGACAAAGGGTGTAGATGAATCAAATTAAAATCTCCAGACACGAACGCATATCTGCGACCGATGTCTTCTGGAATGTTAATCAGCTCCGCCCAATGGTTATCATCGGGTTCTAGCCTTGGGGCTGGTGTCTCGATGGTTTTTGGGCGAGCTCGCTCTTCGACGGTCTTTTTTTGGCGTGAAAGATAAGTTGAAATCCCTTCCCACACCAGCTCACCTTGGATACTCACGGTGGTAATAAAATCAAACTGCTGACCTTTGTCATGCGGCTGCAAATTGGCAAGACGCACGGACAAAGACACCGTTTCGCTGTCATAGATGATGCGATGCTGCGTTACGCTGTTCTCGATATGCACCAGCCCAAGCATGGCGAAAGGAAAGTCAGGCTTTGCCATCATGTTCATCTGCAAAGTCTGTGAGAGCACCGCAAAATAGGTTGGCGGCACACGACCATCATTGATAAAACCACAGATTTTGCGATATTCCTTTAAATTCTGCTCATCGATGGCAAGACTGTCCACCTGATACACCGACTCTGGCAAGGTGCTTGCCTTGTTATCGCCAATGGGAATCAAACTTTTGATGACATTGGCATAAGTAGTGTGCATTTTTGGCAATTCTTTAAAATGTTGTTCTGCCATAAGATACCTTTATGTACAAAAAATGTAATGAACGACTATAATATAATTACATAAACAATTACAATCGTAGATACAAATCACTGATAATCGGTACGACAATCTGTCAAGCGATTAGCGATGATTAACATTGTTTTTTTGGTTAAATACCCATACCAAGCATCAAGCCCCAAGCACGCTTTGACCGCAGACTCGTACGATATTGCCGTTTAGACCTGCTGCCTTTGGCGACAGCAGCCATGCGATGGTCTCTGCCACATCGACAGGCTCACCGCCTTGACTCATGGAGTTCATGCGTCGCCCCGCTTCTCTGATGGCAAATGGAATCAGGCTTGTCATCTTAGTTTCAATAAACCCTGGGGCGACTGCATTGATGGTCTTGTTTGAGCCGTCAAACACCTTGGCTGTCGCTTCTACCAGACCAATCACGCCTGCCTTACTCATGGCATAGTTGGCCTGACCCAGATTACCTGCAATACCTGAGATGGATGACACACAGACGATGCGTGCTGTATCGCTAAGCCCACCATGAGCAATCAAATACTCATTGATGGTGTGGATGGCTTTTAGGTTGATGTTTAACACCAAATCCCATTTGTCTTCGCTCATGTTCGCCAAAGTCTTATCACGAGTTACCCCAGCGTTATGCACGATGCCATCTAACACCCCACATTCTTCGACAATCTCTTTGGCGGCGTGTTCTGCAGTGATGTCAAGCGGCAGAGCATGACCACCTAAATTGCCAGCCACGACTTGTAGCTCGGCTAGGCTCTGTGGCACATCTAGGCAGTATAATTTTGCCCCATCTCTTGCCAAAACCTGTGCGACCGCTGCACCGATGCCACGAGACGCACCTGTTACTAGGATTTTTTTGCCAGCTAAGGGTTTACTGTCATTAAAATCGCCCACATTCACCTGACCGCCGACGGTCAAAGTAACCGATTGACCCGACACATAGGCAGACTTGGCAGACAAGAAAAATCTAAGTGCATGGTCAAGATGATGCTCCGCCCCCACTTGTGTATAAATCACATTGGCGGTAATGCCTTTTTTAAACTCTTTGGCGACCGACTTGGCAAAGCCGAGCAAGGCTCTTTGAGCCAGGGCAAAGCCCACATCACTGCCTGTACAGCATGGCGGGCGAGCGATGATGACGATGCGTCCAGATGATTTGATGCGTCTGGCAATGGCATGAAAAAACTCATACACCTGCTTTAAGCCGTCAGTATCTTTGATGTTGATGGCATCAAAAATCGCCACCTTAAAGCGAGCATTCTCATCGCTTAGCTTGGCATCTAGCCCTTGCTGCGTGGTGATTTTGGCGTCCAGTTTTGCCAAAACATCAGTCAAGACATCCGCCACCGAAGTGTCATCACCAGATGCCACCGCCAAAGCCACTTCGCCACGAATGACAGGCTGCCCCACTTCATAGCGGTCTAGCTTAATCGGCAGTGGCAGACCAAGATTTTTGGCGACTTTTTTGCCCAAAGATGACTGAACCAACTCACCATAACGGTCGCTCATAGTTTCACCCTTTTATCCTATCAATGAAATTTTACTTTAAAATTTTTTAAAACAATCAATCACGCCCATTCTAACACAAAAAATCCGCCACGCCACCCACTTGATGGCAGATTTTTCATTAAGAAATATTAACAAATGTATCAATTCACACCCTATCAGAATTATTGTTACAAATTAAGTCAAACTTTCCATTTTTTATAAAATAATGCTAATCTAGCTACCATCATGACCGATTGTCTAAATTACCCAATCGGTCATCACATTCTCAATATTAAGGAGTTTTTATGACCATCAAAAAAGTCGCCATCTTAGGCGGTAATCGCATTCCTTTTGCTCGCTCCAATGGAGCTTATGCCGATGCCAGTAATATTGATATGCTAAGTGCCGCCCTAGACGGCTTGGTAACTCGCTTTGACCTTGCTGATAAAGACATTGGCGAAGTGGTGGCAAGCACAGTTCTAAAACACAGTCGAGATTTAAACCTAACCCGTGAAGCGGTGCTAAACACCAAACTGTCCGCCACCACACCTGCTTATGATGTCTCGCAAGCCTGTGGCACAGGACTACAAGCTGCCTTTGCAGTCGCCAATAAAATCGCCCTTGGCATCATCGATTGCGGCATCGCAGGTGGTACCGACACCACATCAGACGCCCCCATCGCCCTAGGCGACGGCATCAGAAAGCCGCTACTGCGTCTAAACACCGCCAAAGATGCCAAAGCTCGCCTTGCCGCTCTTAGCACCATCAATCCAAAAAAACTGCTTGCTTTCCCCGAAAATGGCGAGCCACGCACTCGCCTATCCATGGGTGAGCACCAAGCCATCACCGCCCTAGAATGGGACATCAGCCGCAGCGAACAAGACCTATTGGCGTATAACAGCCATCAGAATTTGGCTCGTGCCTACAACGAAGGTTTTTTTGATGACTTAATCACCCCTTACAAAGGACTCACCCAAGACAACAACCTGCGTGCCGATACGACGCTTGATAAACTTGCCAACCTAAAACCTGCCTTTGGCAAGAAAAATACCAACCCCACCATGACCGCAGCCAATTCCACCCCGCTCACCGACGGTGCATCTTGTGTCCTATTATCCAGCGATGAATGGGCAGCAGCTCATGGCTATGAGCCACTTGCCTACATCACGCATCAGCAGACAGCGGCGGTGGATTTCATCGGCAAAGAAGGCATTACCGAAGGGCTGCTCATGGCACCTGCCTATGCCGTACCAAAGATGCTTAAGCGTGCAGGATTGACCTTGCAAGACTTTGATTTTTATGAGATTCATGAAGCCTTTGCGTCACAAGTGTTATCCACCCTAGCCGCTTGGGAAGATGAAAAATTCTGCAAACACCGCTTGGGGCTAGATGCACCACTTGGCTCGATTGACCGCAGCAAGCTCAATGTCAATGGCTCAAGTCTTGCCGCTGGACATCCATTTGCCGCCACAGGGGGTCGCATCCTAGCCACCGCCGCCAAGCTCTTGGCACAAAAAGGCTCAGGGCGTGCCTTAATCTCCATCTGTGCCGCTGGCGGTCAGGGTGTAACCTGTATCCTAGAACGATAATAATACGCTAACAGCACAGCAAAAGCACCTGCTAAGCACGCACTTGGTCGGTGCTTTTTGTTTATTAGTCTGCTTATCCGCCACTTGATTATTTATTGAATAATACAGAACTGTATTTCGTTGCTATTTTTAAAAAGCGTAACGAATTTATCCCAGATTTTTCCCTTTTGTGTGTTTTTGGTTGTTTTTTTGCTTTACATTTATATAAAAGTTGAGTATGTTATCCAAAAAAAATCCGCATTCGTGATTTGTTCATTCATTTCATTAAAAAACCCACCACTTACATTGTCTCATCATGGATTTTTGTAATAACTTCACCAACCCTTGACCAAAAATACTGATGAGCTTTTAGGGATAATACTCATGTTATGGTTCTTTTTTTGTATTGGCGTGCTTTTGCTCGGCTACTTTATTTATGGTAAAGTCGTTGAGAAAATTTTCGTCATCAACCCCAATAGAAACACGCCTGCCTACACAATGGCTGATGGCGTGGACTATGTACCGATGTCAAAGGTCAAAATTTGGCTCATTCAGTTATTAAACATCGCAGGCACAGGTCCTATCTTTGGTCCGATTTTAGGGGCATTGTATGGACCTGTTGCCATGCTTTGGATTGTGTTTGGCTGTATCTTTGCTGGTGCGGTACACGACTATATGTGTGGCATGCTGTCTGTGCGTAATGGCGGTGCCAGTATGCCTTATCTGACAGGCAAATATCTGGGCACACCTGTTAAGCATTTCATCAACCTATTGGCGGTCGTGCTGCTCGTCTTGGTTGGCGTGGTATTCGTGGCGAGCCCCGCTGCTCTGCTTAGCTCCATCACGATGGATGTCTTTGGCAGTAATGCCACAGGGGCGATTTCGGTGGATAACGCCGAGAGCATGACCGCTGCTGCTGGCGATGCCGCCAATACCGCCTTTGGCATGACCAAAGAGAGCATCATCGTGGTTTGGACTGCCATCATCTTTATCTACTACATCATCGCCACCTTGCTGCCGATTGATAAAATCATCGGTCGTGTTTATCCATTCTTTGGCGGTCTGTTGCTATTCATGTCTTTGGGTATGACCTATGGTCTGGTTACCAATGAGCTGGGCGGTGCAGAAAGTTACTTCTTTAATAGTATGGGCGGTCTGTCGGTAGAAGCATTTTTTCAAAACTTCCAGCCCAAAGGCGACCTACCCATCTGGCCACTGCTGTTCTTGACCATCACCTGTGGTGCATTGTCAGGATTTCACGCCACGCAGACACCGCTCATGGCTCGCTGTGCCATGAATGAGTCAGAAGGTCGCTTTATTTTTTATGGTGCGATGATTGCCGAAGGCATCATTGCCTTGATCTGGTGTGCCGTTGGTCTGTCTTTTTATCCAGATTTGGTATCGCTCCAAGAAGCCATCGCCGCAGGCTCGCCATCAAAAGTCGTCTATGACAGCTCAATCGGCTATCTGGGTGCTATTGGCGGTATCTTTGCTGTGCTTGGTGTGGTGGTGCTGCCGATTACTTCAGGCGATACCGCATTCCGTGCTGCCAGACTCATCATCTCTGAGTTTTTGAACATGGAACAACGCACGCTGATGAAGCGTCTGTGGATTGCCATACCGCTATTTGCCATCGGCTTTATCGTCTCAAAAGTGGACTTTCAGATTCTATGGCGTTATTTTAGCTGGGCGAACCAGACAGTTGCTGTCGTCATGCTGTGGACAGCGGCAGGTTATCTGTACCGCTACCGCAAATTCCATTGGATTTGCACCATTCCTGCCATCTTTATGACGGCTGCCTGTTATACTTTCTTGGCATATAATAAGATTGGCTTTGGTTTAGATTACACTCTATCGGTGTACATCGGCTTGGGTCTGACTGTCTTGACCACCGCTGCGTTTTTCTTATTCGTTAAGCGTGAAAACATCGCAGGCGACCCTGATGCACTGGTGAATGACAAGATTGCCACGCACCAAGCATAATCATCCCTGATAAAAAATGCAGGCTTTATGCTTGCATTTTTTTATTTTCCATAAACTACCACCAAATCCAAAAGTTAATACAGATTTACAGGGGCTAATTTTTTATCCTATTTGTTCCATTGGGCGACCATTTGCCCCCAGCGTTCAAAATCAAATTTGTGGCAATTTTAAAGTTCGGTTGGTATAAATACCCAAAGACATCAAGTCTTATCCTAGGTATGAGCTTTTAGATTGATAGTCCAACAAATATCAGCACAGCCCAATCAATCAGCATTCAACCACCCCAATGAACAGCCAAAAAATAAGGGCAGAGATCATCCGCCCTTATCATCATAAGCCATCATCAGTCAATCAAATCAACATTCTTAGTCTCTTTTGAATACCAAAACGCAATGAAGCTGAGCACCGCATTGGCTGCCAGATACAGACCAACGCCCATCATGCCGTAGTATTTGTTAATCTCCATTGCAACGATGGTAGCAATCGACGCCCCTGTGATGGCAGCTAAGTTATACGCCAAGCTCGCCCCTGTGTAGCGGACTTCGGTTGGGAAAATCTCTGGCAAAATCGCCGCCACAGGTCCAAAAGTAAAGCCCATCAAGGTAAAGCCAATCACCAAAAACGCCAGCACCGACATTGGCGTACCACCCACCAAAAACAGCGGCAAGCACAGACCAAAAATACCAATCAGCGTCGTTACAATCAGCTGCAAACGGCGGCGACCGATTTTATCACTCAAACGACCTGAGATACTAATAAAAATCGCAAAGATGGTCGCACCGATGAGCAAAAAACCCGTATAGGTATTGGCAGGAATGCCCAGACCCATCTGATGACCCGCTTCTGAGAAAGACTCTGGGGATTTGGAATAGACTTGGGCGAATGCGGTCATGATATAAAACAGCACATATAATGCGGTAATCATAAAAGTGCCTTGCAAAATCTGCACCCAATTATACTTAAAGACATTGATGGTCGGCACGCCTTTGGTCTTGCCTGACTGTTCAGCCGCTTCAAACACATGGCTTTCGTTGATGGTCATACGCATATACAGACCCACCAGCACCAGCACCAACGAAGCGATGAATGGGATACGCCAGCCCCACTCCACCAATGCCTCATGACCAATCATCAGACTAATCACAAAAAATACCGCATTTGCCATGAACAGCCCAATCGGAGCACCCAACTGCGGAAAAGTACCGAACCACGCACGCTTTTCAGGGGGAGCGTTCTCAATCGCCACCAAGGCAGCACCGCCCCATTCACCGCCCAAGCCAATACCCTGACCAACACGAAAAATACACAACAAAATCGGTGCCCAAATGCCAATATCAGCATAAGTCGGCAACAGACCGATGGCGACTGTTGAGATGCCCATCGTTAATAGTGATGCGACCAGCGTTTTTTTACGACCGATTTTATCGCCAAAATAACCAAACAATAGCGAACCGAAAGGGCGAGCGATGAACGCCAACGCCAAAGTAGATAAAGACAGCAGGGTCGCTACCGCAGGGTCAGATTTGTCAAAAAACTGCGTACTAAATACCAAAACAGCCGCCGCCGCATAGATATAATAATCATAAAATTCAATGGCGGTACCCACCATCGATGAGATGGCGACTTTATAGGGGTTGTTGTTGAGAGTTTGAGTATTAGTTGTCATTACTAATTCCTAAAAGTTTGTTAATCTAAAATTTATATAACATATAATACAGAATTATTTCGCATTTGTACATACATTTTTATTAGATTTATCATAATTTTTATAACTAATACCTATAAATCACAAACTTACCAACAAAAAAGGCGGATAAACCGCCTTTTTTGTTTGATGACATCAACCTTATCGGTCAATCAAACCAGATTTTATCAGGATTCATGATGTTTTTTGGATCGATGGCACGCTTAATGGCACGCATCACAGCAATGGCTTGGCTGCCATGCTCTGTCTCCATGTAGGCTCGCTTGCCCTGACCAACGCCATGCTCACCTGTGCAAGTACCATCCATGGCGATGGCTCGTTTTGCCAAGCGAGATAAGATGCCTTGTGCTTTTTGAATGTCATCAGGATTATTTTTATCAACCAATAACAACACATGGAAATTGCCATCACCCACATGACCAACCACAGGACCCATCATGCCTTGTTCATTGATGTCAGCAACTGTCTCATTCACACACTCTGCCAGACGAGAAATCGGCACGCACGCATCCGTCGATAAGCCATCTAATGCAGGGTTTAAGGCACGAGCGGCATAGTAGGCATTGTGGCGAGCAGTCCAGAGTTTTTTGCGTTCGCTCTCATCAGTACTCCACTTAAAATCAAAACCACCATACTCCGCCAAAATCCCTGAGAACAGCTCAGCTTGTTCCGCCACCCCATCAGTCGTGCCATGAAATTCAACAAATAAGGTCGGCTTTTCGCTCAAAGACAGCTTAGAATAGGCATTGCACGCCTTGACCTGCAAGGCATCGAGCAGCTCCAAGCGAGCCACAGGCAGTCCATATTGCACCGTCGTCATGACCGTCTGACACGCCGCATCAACACTCTCAAAATGACAAATGCCGCTGCCCACGCATTCAGGCTGACCAAACAGCTTGACCGTAATCTCAGTAACAATCCCCAGCGTCCCTTCTGAGCCTATCATCAGACGCGTCAAATCATAGCCTGCCGATGATTTTTTGGCACGAGATGCCGTCTTGATAATCTCGCCATTAGGCAGCACTACTTCTAGGCTAATGACCACATCTTTCATCGTGCCATATTTCACCGCATTGGTGCCCGATGCACGAGTGGCTACCATACCGCCAATACTGGCATTCGCACCTGGGTCAATCGGAAAAAACAACCCCGTATAACGCAACGCTTCGTTCAGCTGCTCACGAGTTACCCCCGCTTCAACCGTCGCTGTCAAATCATCGGCATCGATGCTGACAATCTGCGTCATCTGCGACATATCAATGCACAGACCGCCATGCGGTGCGTTCAGCTGACCTTCTAGCGATGACCCCACCCCAAAAGCAATGATAGGCATCTCATGCTCGTGGCAGATTTTTACCGCTCGACTGACTTCATCTTTATTGGTTACG
This sequence comes from Moraxella sp., assembly GCA_030525825.1. Lineage (GTDB taxonomy): Bacteria > Pseudomonadota > Gammaproteobacteria > Pseudomonadales > Moraxellaceae > Moraxella. Next base: position 23,906 of record JAUNDZ010000019.1, on the reverse strand, counting down.
GTCAATACCGCATCAGCTGGCTGTGAGCCAAGCCAAGTCATCGTATGAGCGTGCTGCTCTCGTACGGTCAAATTGGTGGATAATGCACTACCAAATTCGGCTTTTAATTGCTCTATCGCTGCACAAAAACGCTCTGTCATGTCAAGTCCTTAAAATAATTGTTTAGGGTTTTTATGATACTTCGTGGACGATATTGTAACACAAAAAATACGGCAACCGTTCAGCTGCCGTATTTTTTATCATGCGTGGAGATTATTTGATACGCATATCCCCAGTTTCAACAAAGCGTTGGTGCCATGACAGGGCTTCTAGCAGTAGGTGCGGGGTGTGTAGCCCACCTGCTTTTTCGGCACGGTCATAGTAATCTTTGAGCATATCACGATAATCAGGGTGTGAGCAGTTCTCGATGATGAGTTTGGCACGCTGGCGTGGTGATTTGCCACGCAGATCCGCCATGCCTTGCTCGGTTACGATGAACATCACATCATGCTCGGTGTGGTCGTGGTGTGATACCATTGGCACGATGGCAGAGATGGCACCGCCTTTGGCAGTCGATGGGCTGACATAGAACGAGAAGAAACCGTTACGAGTAAAGTCGCCAGAGCCACCGATACCGTTCATCATCTTAGTACCCATGATGTGCGTTGAGTTCACATTGCCATAGATGTCCGCTTCAATCATCGAGTTCATGCCAATCACGCCCAGACGACGGATAATCTCTGGGTTGTTGCTGATTTCCATCGGACGCAAGATGATTTTATCTTTTAAGAACTCAATGTTCTCATTAAAGCGAGCTAGGGCATCAGGGCTAAATGACAAGGCGGTGGCAGATGCTGACTTCATCTTTTTGGCAAGGATAAGGTCAAGCATACCGTCTTGAAGCACTTCGGTGTAGCCTGTTAGGTCATCAAACGGAGCATCAAGCAGTCCTGCCATCACAGCATTCGCCACATTGCCCACGCCTGATTGTAGTGGCAGTAGGCTCTTAGGCAGGCGACCCGCTTTGACTTCATGGTCAAGAAAATCAATGACTTGGGCAGCAATCGCCTTTGACACATCGTCAGGCTCGGCAAACTTAGAGTTACGGTCGCCTGCATTGGTCAGCACAATACCGATGATTTTGTCAGCATCGCATTCTAGGGCTTGTGTGCCAATGCGGTCAAAAGCACCGATGATAGGGATAGGCTTACGATGGGGTGGCAAGCCAACCTCGCCATAAACATCGTGCATGCCCTCCAAGCCCTCACTCAATGCCTCGTTAATCTCGATGATGACTTTATCGGCATTTTTGACTGCCTCAACACCATGACCAATACCCATCGCAAAGACGATTTTACCCTCTTCGGTGATGGCGGTCGCCTCGATGATGGCGATGTCAAATTTACCATAGAAGCCTTGACGCATTTGCTGCTCGACATGAGATAGGTGCATGTCTTGATAATGGGTATTACCTGCGTTAATGTTGTTACGAAGCGTTGGGTCTGATTGAAATGGCGAGCGAAAATGCACGGCATTCGCCTCTGCCAGCACACCATCACACTCAGGAGCGGTGGACGCACCTGTTACCATACCAATGCTAAACTTTTCGCCTTTGGCATGGGCATCTTTGGCTTTATTAGCAATCGCTGTTGGCAGAGCTTTTGGATAACCCGCCCCTGTAAAACCAGTGATGGCAAGCATCATGCCGTCCTTGACAAAGCTGGCTGCCTCATCAGCACTCATGACTTTTTCACGCAAAGCTGCGTTACGGATACGCTCGATAGACATGTCTGTCTCCTTATGTTTTTTAAATTAACCGAAAATTTGGTGTATAGATTGTATCACAAAACCACCCAAAATAAACCCAAAAACACCAAAGTTTATGATAAGTTTATCCTAAAAATAGACTTTGGGCTTCATCAATCCATCACAGCCCAGCTTTTAGACTTGCCACGATAAATTTATCCAAATCGCCATTTAACACAGCAGTCGTGTTCGAAGTCTCAACGCCAGTACGCAAATCCTTGATGCGTGAATCATCGAGTACATAAGAGCGGATTTGTGAACCCCAACCGATGTCGGATTTGCTGTCTTCTAAGGCTTGCTGTTTTTCCATACGCTTTTGCATTTCTAGCTCGTACAGCTTAGCACGCAGCATTTTCATGGCGGTGTCTTTGTTGGCGTGCTGTGAGCGTTCGTTTTGGCACGCCACGACCACGCCTGTGGGCTGGTGCGTGATACGAACGGCAGAATCGGTGGTGTTTACATGCTGACCGCCCGCCCCCGATGAGCGATAAGTATCGATACGCAAGTCGGCAGGATTGATGTCAATCTCAACATTATCATCAATCTCAGGCGAGACGAACACCGCCGAGAATGAAGTATGACGACCGTTGTTACTGTCGAATGGCGACTTACGCACCAAACGATGCACCCCAATCTCGGTGCGTAACCAGCCAAAAGCATAATCGCCTTTCACCGAGATGGTGGCGGATTTGATGCCAGCGACACCACCTTCACTGACTTCCAAGACTTCCGCCTTAAAGCCATGCGACTCACACCAACGCAAGTACATACGCAGCAGCATCTCTGACCAGTCTTGGGCTTCTGTACCGCCAGAGCCTGCCTGAATGTCAAGATAGCAGTTATTGGCGTCCATCTCACCGCTAAACATCCGCTTAAATTCTAAGTCTTCAACGCTCTTTAATGCCTCATCAAGTTCAGCTTGTACATCAGCAAGCAGACTCTCATCATCTTCTTCGACCGCCAACTCCAACATCGCTCGTGCGTCATCCAGTCGCACCGACAGACCATCCACCACGCCCACGATACCGTCCAGCACCGATTTTTCTTTACTGATTTTGGTGGCAAGCTCAGGGTCGTTCCAGATGTCGGGGTTTTCAAGCTCTAAATTAACTTCTTCTAGGCGTTCTTTTTTGTTTTCGATGTCAAAGATACCCCCAAAGCTCTTTGCCACGAGCTTCTAGGTCTTTGATTTGTTCTTGATATGGGGCGATTTCCATGATGATTTACCTTAAAAATTTAAATGGATTGGTTTTAAAAATAACACAAAATTATAGCAAATTTTCCACCTTTTGACCATGATTGATGGAGATTTTTCGTGCCAATGGCTGATGATGTTCAGATTTAATATGCTTAATGACCATCGCACCATCATCATTCATACAAAAATCAATGTCTATGCTGCGGTATTGCATGGCAGATGTGATATTCGTCTCATGCTGACGGTAGGCGACTCGTGGGTCTTGGGCGATAAGCTCACTGATGATGGCTTTATCATCGGCAGTTAATTTGTGATGTTTTAGACAGTCATCAAAATCCTGCTCGGCTTGCTCGCTCCATATGACAGTCCGAACGGTCGGTTTGTCAAAACTTGTCGCCCCTGCCACGCTGTCAGCAAACGCCAAATAGGGCTTAATATCAAGTATTGGTGTGCCATCTGCCATGTCCGCCCCTGTGATGTACAATATCACTTGATTATCAACGACCTCCACCCCATTGAGTGCCACCACTGACAGCCCAATCTGCGATGGGCGATACATGGAGCGAGTGGCAAACACGCCAATCTTATCATTACCGCCAAGTCGTGGCGGACGCACCTGCGGACGAAAGTTATCCTGCGACTTGTTGTGATGAAACAGCCACAGCACCCACAGATGACTGTACTGCTCAATACCTACAAAGGCATTTGGGTCATCATAGGGCTTTACAAAAGTAATGTGGCTTTTAACCGCCACCAAATTAGGCTGGCGTGGAATGCCAAACTTCTGACTTAGGGGCGAGTGATGATGACCGATGATGGGCAAGTGGTGCTGTACTTGGGTATTCATGGCGTTTTTTGATGCTTTATGCTAAAATTAACAGTGCTTATGCCAAAAAGTTAATAACGGTTCATGGCAAAAATCGCTATCATAGCACAAATTTTTTATTCTGTTGATTTTGTGGTAAAATTTGGCATAAAATCACTCTCATTCTCATTTTGGAACTTGTATCATGTCAAAATTCATTAGCGAAACCGTAACCTATGTCCACCACTGGACAGACAGTCTATTTACCATCAAAACCACTCGCAGCGACAGCCTTCGCTTCCGCAGTGGTGAATTTGCCATGATTGGTCTGATGGTCGATGGCAAACCGTTGGTGCGTGCTTATTCTATCGCTTCGCCCGCCTGGGCAGAAGAGCTGGAATTTTATTCCATCAAAGTCCAAGATGGACCTCTAACTTCACGCCTACAACACATCCAAGTCGGCGATGAGCTACTGGTATCCAAAAAACCCACAGGCACGCTCGTGCTAGATGACCTACTGCCTGGTAAGCACCTGTATCTACTCGCCACAGGCACAGGACTTGCTCCGTTCTTGTCGCTGACTCGTGAGCCAGAAGTCTATGAACGCTTTGAAAAAGTCATCTTGGTGCATGGCGTGCGTCATGTCGAAGATTTGGCGTATCGTGAGTTCTTTGAAAATGAGCTGCCAAATGACGAAATTTTTGGCGAGTGGGTGCGTGAAAAGCTCATCTACTACCCCACCGTTACCCGTGATGAGTTCAAAAACACAGGGCGTGTTACCGACCTACTAAAATCAGGTAAACTGTTTTCCGACATCGGAATGCCTCCAATGAACAAAGACGATGACCGTGTGATGATTTGCGGCAGCATGGCGATGAATAACGACACCTGTGCCATCTTGGACGAGTTTGGTCTGACTATCTCGCCACGCATGGGCGTGCCTGCTGATTATGTGGTAGAGCGTGCGTTTGTGGGTTAATCTTTTGGGCTAACAATCCATTGATATTTTTTCCATCGTTTTTTCATCATTGAGACAAATCAGGCGTGTTATAGTAAACACGCCTTTTCTTTTGTTAAATTTGGAATTATCATGAAAAAACGCCTTGCTCTGCCCTTATTTGCCATATTCATTTTATCCGCTTTTGCCATCAATTTTTATCAAAAATCGCCCAATAACCCCATCGCCACCCAAGATGACACGCCAACAGCCACGCCCACTCTATCACAAAGACAGCTTGAACTCATCAACCAGCCACCCCTGCCAGTAGGCACTCAGATTGACAAACTCATCGTCTATAAAGCCAAGCGAGAAATGCACGCTTTTTATCAGGGCAAACTAATCAAGATTTACCCCATCTCACTTGGCAAAAATCCCATCGGACACAAAGCATTCGAAGGTGATATGAAAACGCCAGAAGGCATCTACACCATCAACGACAGAAACCCAAACAGCAGTTATCACAAAAACTTAGGCATCTCCTACCCCAATGATGCCGACATCGCCCACGCTAAGGCACACGGCAAATCAGCAGGCGGGGCGATAAAAATTCACGGCATCAAAAACGGGCTGGGCGATGTCATCGGAGCAAATCATCTGTTAAAAGACTGGACGCACGGCTGTATCGCCGTTACCAACCGTGAAATCGATGAGCTGTATGTAGCGGTGGTGGATAATGCTGTGATTGAGATTTTGGCATGATGTGCTTGATGTGTGATTAGGGTGTGATCAGCTCTCAATCACCGCACGGATTTTACTTGCCAAATCAGCCAGCTCATCCTGATTTGCCATGCCGCCTTCATGCTTACCCAATTCATGCACATGGGTGGGGATTAGATGCATGTGGTAATGAAACACACTCTGCCCTGCTTTGGCATGGTTGAGCTGCATCTGCACAACCCCCTCCACCCCTAAGGCGGCTCGCTGTGCCTTGACGACCTTTTGGGCGGTGGCAAAGACCGCACAAGCATACTCGCAGGGCAAATCGGTCAGCTCCACCGCTTCACATTTGGGAATAACCAGCACATGACCGCTCGCCTGTGGCATGACATCCATAAAGGCAAGCGTCTTATCGTCTTCATAGACCTTGTGGCAAGGAATCTCGCCACGCAGGATTTTGGCAAAAATATTGGTGTTGTCGTAAGTCATCATCTGCTCCTTTTAAGATATGATAAAGATTGTCTTGCCAAGCATTGTAGCACAAATCTTGGCGTATATAATGAAAATTATTTTGCAGAATTTAGCCAACTTATTAGCGAAAAAACAAGGTTTTGTGGTATAGTAAATTTAATTTTCCTTAAATTGATTTTTATGACTGACAATCGTTTTACCCTACAAGAGATACTCACCGAACCTGAGTTTGTTTTTCGCACGCATAATGTCAAGATTGATAAATTCATCGTGGATAAAGACCTACCCATGATGTTTTTGGCACATTATGACAGCCTAAGCGACGACATCAAAGCCCAAAGACCGCTGGACTTGTCCATGCTAAAAATGATGAACGAAAAAGTTACCGCACAGACCGCCTGCCGCTGGCTCAATTTACCTGACGGCAGCATCCAAGCCGCCACGCACATCAAAATCAGCGGCACCACCGTCATCGTCTGTGATGAACTTCCACTCGCCTTGCACCTACAATTCACCAACACCGCCAAAGACAGCCAAGCCGTCTATGCCACCGACCTTATCCAGAATATCAAAAACGAAGCCGCCAATTTCGTCTTGGCTGGCAATGTGCATATCCTGCACAAAAATACCGCCAAATCACTCATCAGCCTTGATTTTAGCGAAGAAGAATACCCCATACCCACTCACGATGGCTACACTCGTCTGCCGAATGCCCATGCCCTAGCCACCACGCACACGCTCAACACCCTAAAAGACCGTACGCCACAAGCCCTATCCTACCTACAAGAATCCATCTGCCAAAAGGTCATGGCTCAGTATGAGATGCAGTATGGATAAATATTAAATGATGCCAGCTTGCTCAATTTTTCTAGTCTTTAACCAGAATAAAAAAGACCCAATCAAATGATTTGGGTCTTTTGAGTTAGACTTGATGGATTAGCCTTTTAATACCGCAAAAATCTCATCACGCACAGTACTGATGTCTTTGGTGCCATCAAATTTGTGATATGCAGGGGCGTTCTCACCTGATTGAGCCACCGCCTGATAATGACCAATCAAAGCAGCCGTCTGTGCATGATATACCGACAGACGATCTCTGACCACTTCTTCTTTGTCATCATCACGCTGTACCAAATCTTCGCCTGTTACATCATCTTTGCCTTCAACCTTAGGCGGATTGTGGATGATGTGATAAGTACGACCTGATGGCAAGTGAGCACGGCGACCTGACATACGGCTAACAATCTCATCATCAGGCACACCAATCTCAATCACATGGTCAATATTCACGCTAGCGTCCGCCAAAGCCTGAGCCTGAGCGATGGTGCGTGGAAAACCATCAAAGATACAGCCACCCACGCAGTCAGGCTGTGCAATGCGTTCTTTGACCAGATTGATAATGAGCTCATCAGAGACCAGTTGTCCTGCATCCATGACGCTTTTGGCAATCTTGCCAAGTTCTGTACCTTCCTTGATGGCAGCACGCAGCATATCGCCTGTTGAAATCTGTGGGATGTTAAATTCCTTTGAAATCAGCTGAGCCTGCGTGCCTTTACCTGCACCGGGTGGACCTAGTAGAATGATACGAAGCATGATATTCTCCAAAACAATAAAAACAAATATAAATAGACTGCCACACTATAAACCACTAAGGCAGATTGTTCAAGTGCTTTTTGTGTGCCAATCATGCTTATCCCATAAATTCATAACAAATATCGCCAAACCCACAAAAAAACAGCACCTTAACTGCGGTGCTGTTGTAATAAATCACAATCAAGAGTGATTAAGGCACAACTTGTGAGATGGTCAAAGACACGGCGTTGGTCGTCTTGCTAAGCGGTGCAGGATTGGCAGCCAAATCCCCTGACTGCGATACCGCCCCACCCGAATGACTGATGCGAGCATTCACAACCAGTTCATCACTTTCTCGCCCTACACTGAGCGTGCGTTCTGGCATCATGGCATCTAGGTCGCTTAGCGATACTTCCAGCTGTCCGTTTTGGATTTGATTGACAGGCAGTCGCTTAACAGCGTATGGAGCCCCGCCCTTGCTAGATGCGATGGAGACAAATAAGACATCACTCTCGCCAATCTGTGCCATAAGCTTTTGGTCAATACTAACGCTGACCTTAATGCCCTGTGCTGCTTTGGCTTCTTGGGTATTGATGTTTTCTAATAAGGCATCAATACTGGCTAATACTTCACTTCTGTCGCCAGATTTGGCAGCGATGTTAGAACGCAGCTTATGCACCCACGCTTTTGCATTCACAAAATTACCTGCACGAGCTTCACCCATTGCCATCATCATCTGAGCCCCTTCATGCTCAGGCATACGGCTTAGAATGTCTTGCACCACTTGCCTTGCGGTGGCATCTAGCGAGCCATTATTCATAAAAAAGCTCGCCTGTGCATAAGTCATGGCAATCTCAACATTGTCAGGCTCCAATCGATTGGCACGAGCCAATGCCTCCAACGCTTGTTGCTTGGCATCAAGTGCAGTGAACAGCTCGGACAGTCGCATCCAACGGTTGGCATCATAGGCGTGAGCGTGTACATTGGTCTGCATGGCGGAGATGAGTGCTGCACTGTCTTTGGTCGCCCATTCTGGCGGCGTATCAATCTTTCCAGTCAGTAGGTCATCTGCGACTTGCCCGACGCTGTCTTGGGCTGCCCACAGCGTAAATACAGGCGTGCGGTCAGCTGTCGTCAGATATGCCAAGGCTGCCAAGAGCGGAATCCACACCATCACAATCAGTCTGGACTTGATACCCACAGGAGTATAGCTACTCTCGTGTGTCTGAGCGGCAAGCAGTTGGCGTTTTAGCTCGGTGGATTGGGCGTGATAATACGCTTCGTCAATAACGCCTGCCTGCCTGTCCGAATCAAGCTCAGCAATGCGGTTGTGAAATACTTCGACATTCACCGCCATCAAGCGGTTATCCGTCGCTTTGCGACCTTTTAACCAAGGAAAAATCACCACTAAGGCAATCAGCACCGCCAAAACAGCACACAAGGTAAAAAACAACAATAAACTTTGACTCATGGCTTTCTCTTCTCATCATCAGGCGTGCTGTGGGTGTTTAATATTTTTGACAGCTCTGCTTCTTCTTGGCTATTTAGGGCATCGACATCACCACTGGGTGCATCCACCACTTGACTGCGGCTTTTTTTTGCTTTTACTACCCAACCCAATAGCAGCAGCACCAACAAAACTGGCGGAAAAAACCACAAAATCCATGTCGATGGGCGAACAGGCGGTTTGTAGCTAATAAAGTCGCCATAACGCTCAAACATATAATTACGAATCTCGGCATCACTTCTGCCATCGTTAATCATTTGGTAGGTTTTTTGTTTTAGGTCAAGGGCGATGGGTGCGTCCGAGCCTGCTAAGTTTTGGTTTTGGCATTTTGGACAACGCAGCTCTTCGATGAGTGCTCGGTAGCGAGTCTCATCTTCAGGCGTTTTAAATTCATACACTTCGATATTTGCCCATGCCGAGCTGACCGCTGTCGCCAGCATGATTGCCATCATGATTTTTTTCATCACTCCCCCTAGCTGCACGCCTGCACTTTGGCATCTTCGGACAGTGTTGCATCGCCTACTGCCGTCAAGCACGGCTCAATCTCCGCCGTCCAATTCGTCTCGTTAATCTCGCCCAAGATGTGCTTGTACACCACGCCAGCCCCATCGACCACGAATGTCTCAGGTGCTCCCGTCAGCCCCAAATCAATGGCATACTGACCGTCCAAATCCTGCATTGAATAGATGAATGGGTCTTGGTACTGGTTGAGATATGCCAAGGCATCGGACAACTCGTCTTTATAATTTACGCCCACCAGTGGCACACCTTTGGCGTGCAGCTGCATCAAAAACGGATGCTCCACCTTACAAGTAGGACACCAAGAACCCCAGATATTAAGCAAAAATGGTGTTTTTGGTAAATCCTGATTGGTCATGGTGCGTGAAGTATCCGACAACAATGGCAAGCTAAAAGCAGGTAAAGGCTTGTTCATCGAAGTGCTAATCTTAATATCTGTCTCTTTGCCCAGACGGAAATAAAACATCACCATCGCCAACAAAAACACCAGCAAAGGTAAAATAAAAAACACACGCTTATTTGATTTCGCCATACCTTACCCCACACGCTCAGTTAGATGAATATTGGAATTAGAATTGCTCAGTTTTTTGATGCGATAACGCTTATCCATCATGGCAATCAGACCGCCAAGCGACATCAAAATCGCCCCCAACCACAGCCAACGCACCATCGGTTTAACATAGACACGCACCGCCCATGTATCCATGTCGGTCTTGCCATCGGCATTGACAATCGGCTCGCCCAACGCAATGTACAGCTCGTTAAATAGGCTTGGATATAGCCCCACTTCGGTCATCGGCATCATTGAGACGACATAGTTACGCTTTTCTGGGTAAAGTGTCGTGATGAGCTTATCGTCTTTTTTGACTTGTACGGTGGCACGAGTGGCGTCGTAGTTTGAGCCTTTGACGGTATCAAAATCCTGCAGATAAAAATCATAGCCTTGTACATGAACGCTGTCGCCAACCGTCATTGCCACATCTTTTTCTAGGCTCATGGCGGACACGCCTGCCACGCCCAGTGCCGTAACCAACAGACCGATATGAGCCAGCTGCATGCCATAGTAGCTTGGTGTGAGTTTTTTTAGGCCTACCATCAATCCGCTGGCATGGCGAGTCTTATCCTTGATGTCTAGCACCATAAAGACCAGCACCCACGCTGACAAGATGGCGGTAATGTACATACCATGGTCAAAGTGCGTATTTTCTTCAAGCAGGCTCATCATGTAGGCAATCACCGCACCTAACACCAAGGCACTCACCGCACCTGTCATGACCATGCCCAGTAGCGGACGGCTGTCATGCTTATAACGCAGGTTCGCCCCAATGCCCATAAAGGCGAGCAAAATCCAAGTCGCAGGGACAAACAAGGCATTAAAATACGGCGGGCCTACCGACACCTGACCCCATTTAAAGGCATCAGCAAGCATCGGATATAGCGTGCCAAGCAGCACTACCAAAGTCGCCACCAATAAAATCAGATTATTCACCACCAACGCCGTTTCACGAGATTTAAGCTGATAAGTACTCTCAACCGTCAATCGCCAGCCACGCAGAGCAAACATCAAAAGTCCACTGCCAATCACCACGCCCAAAATCGCCAAAATCGCCAAGCCACGAGTCGGGTCAGCGGCGAATGAATGCACCGAAGTAATCGCCCCTGAACGCACCAAAAATGTACCCAAAAGCGATAACGCAAAAGCAAAAATCGCCAGCATGATGGTCCATGCCTTAAAGACGCCCCGCTTTTCGGTAACTGCCAGCGAGTGCATCAAGGCAGTAACCGCCAGCCACGGCATCAAAGATGCGTTCTCCACAGGGTCCCAGAACCACCAGCCACCCCAGCCCAGCTCATAATACGCCCACCAAGAGCCAATGGCGATGCCTAGTGTCAAAAAGCCCCATGCCGCCACCGTCCAAGGACGAGACCAGCGAGTCCATACAGCGTCTAGGCGACCTGCCCAAAGTGCCGCCATACAAAAGGCGAACGGCACCGCAAGCCCCACATAACCCATGTACAACATCGGCGGATGAAAAATCAAACCAGGGTCTTGTAGTAGCGGGTTTAAATCCACACCATCAACAGGAATGTTTGGCAAGGTACGCTCAAAGGGACTGGAAGTAAAAATCAGCATGAGCAGCATCATGACCTGTACCATCGCAAGGACCGACAGTACACGAGCTCGCATGTCCAGCGGCAGACCACGACTGAACACCGCAACCAGCATACACCAAGTCGCCAAAATCGTCATCCAAAGCAGCAGCGAGCCTTCATGCCCACCCCAAGTCGCTGACAGTTTATAGTACCAAGGCAGTAAGCTGTTAGAATGGCTTGCGACATACACCAAGCTAAAATCATTATAAAGAAAGCCCACCATCAATGTCCCAAAAGAAACCGCCATCGCCACGAACTGTGCCGTCGCCAAGCTCGGTGCTAAGCGTTGCCACTGTACTTGGTTTTTGATGACGCCAATGGTGGGTAAAATGGCTTGCAAAATCGCAATAACCAACGCTAAAATCAGGGCAAAATAGCCCAATTCTGTGATTAGCATAACAACATACCTTCTATATACCGTCTTTTGGTATTGATAATTGGCACAAAACAAACAATATTTTTAATTCAAAAATCATCTTTTGCTAGTCTTGAGATTAAAACTGGCTAAAACGATTTTTTAATAAACTTGCAACTCACTCATGATGTCAAATGACCGACAATTCAGCATAAAGCAGATTTCACACTACAAAAATCTGGTTATAGTTTAAAAAGTACACTGGAAAAGAAAATCGTATTAGCATACTTTTGAGCCACCACCAGAAATCTTACTTTTTTTAAAAACACAAAAACATCAAAAAAACACCGCGATCAAATGCAGCCAACCTGCCAACAGCCCCGTAATCGCCCCAAGTATGATTAAAGTCATCTCATCTTCTTTAAAGGCAGGTCGCAGCAGGTTTTGGAATTCTTGTGGCGACAACGCACGAATTCGACTTTCAAATAAGCCAAAGATTTTGCTGGCTCGTGATACATTGAGCTTAGGGTCTCGGATTGGCACCATGGTTGCGTCGATGGATTTATCGATGATAATGTCTTTAAATTCATCCAGCTCACGACTGGTCATGCCGATTTTTAGGCTGGCTGCCACTACGGGCGATTCTAATAAATCATACAGGTGTTTTTTGACCAGCGTTCGTGTCTCGCTTGACTTTGCCCCATACATCATCTCGTGCATGATGTTTTCTAGGGTAACCAGTTCATTAACGACAATCTCAGCAAAGACGCTTGACACTTCATCTTGACGCTTCATAAAGCCGCCCTGCCAAGAATAGCGATGAATGTGCGGCAGTCGCCAGCAGATGCCCGACTCATCACGGCTAAACACTCGAATGAATGGGATGTATCTGGGCTCAACAGGATTAAACACCATCCAAATGGCAATCCAGTTGGTCAATGCACCCCAAATCGCTGCAAAAAACGGCACCGTCCAATGCTGCGGCACAAAATAAAAAATCCCCATCTGAATAATACCAAAACCAAAGCCAATCAAGGCACTGATTTTCCAGATGAAGTTAATCTCTTTTTTGCCTACCCTTAGGAACATATCCACCATGAGTTTGCGGTCGCTTTCCATCTTTTTGACAATCATCTGCCGCATGTCCACCAGACTCTCGACATTGTGTGTCAAATCCAGCACCAAAGACTTCATGATGTTTGATAGCTCTTTATGGGCGTGTGCATAGATGCGGCGGCGAATGGCATAAGGCATGCCATTCCACAGCCCCTGATGGCGTTCTAGCATAATCTCATCGATGAGCTGTTCAAGGTTCTTATCCACCGTATTGGCGATAAACTCCGCCATCTCTTCAGGCTCCATCGCCTGAAAAAACTCATCCAAATTACCCAGCTTGGATAAGGTCTGATCAACGATGATGCCCGAGATTTTGCCCGCTTTGGCGGGTACAATGCCCTGCCAGCCCAAGCCTTTTAGCCCAAATGGCAAGCCAGAGATACGAATACCCCAAAACTTAATGGGGCGAAACAGCATTTCAAGTGCCATCCACACATGAGCCCAAGTTACAAACGCAGTAACAGGTGGAATGGTGAGCATGGCGATGAACTCTGGGTGTGCTGCTAGGGCTTGCCAAATGGAGTTGAACATAGGTTGATGATTTTTAGTAAAAGCGTTTGGTATTTTAGCATATTTTGTATTCGCTGTCAGATTTTCGTTATCTTGCAAATTTTGTCATTATGATTGATATTTTTAATCATCTTGTCTTATCGCCATCTTTGATTTCTCACAGCCGACCCATTGATACCATCTGCCTTGTGTCAGTTTAATCTCATTGATTCAGCAAACTACTAGGCAATGATTTAGGCTGTCAATTTGTGCTATAATAACCAAAATACACAAACAAACCCAACCACTCCATCAGCCCAGACCAAGCATGAAAAACAAAACCCCAAAAAAAACCAACCAAGTCCGCATCATTGGTGGTCAGCACAAACGCCGCAGCATCAACTTCATCGATGCCGATGGCTTACGACCCACGCCAGACCGCTTGCGTGAGACGATTTTTAATTGGCTGATGGCTGACATTCAATCTGCCACTGTACTTGATGTCTGTGCTGGTTCTGGCGTGCTGGGTTTTGAAGCCTTATCACGGGGAGCGGATTTTGTTACTTTTATTGAATTTAACAGACAGCAAGCAGTACAATTAAAGCAGACCGCCACCCAACTATCACTAGACGGTCGCACCAACATCTTGCACGGAGACTGCCTAGCCGTCATTCCTAGCTTGGATACGCCATTTCATGTGGTATTCATCGACCCACCCTATGCCCTAAACCTATGGCAGTCCATCATCGACAAGCTCACAGAACATGGACTCATCACGCATGACACACAGCTGTATATAGAAAGCGACAAGCCCATCGAGCAAATCATCACCACACCCATTGACATCGTCAAACAAACCAAAGTCGGTCAGGCATGGGCTTATTTATGCCAAATTTCCAACCAAGCCCAGCAAACTTAAAAACACGCTTGTTATCTGCAAAAAAAATTGCTATAATAGCCGCTGTTTTTTGAGAGCCCTTCGTTTCCCAACTCTTAAAGCAAGTAAAATCAAGCCTTTGGGCTTTTTATTTGTCAACTCTCAAACTCAACTAAATAGGTTTTATATGACTACTACTATCAGTGCCAAACCCGCTGAAGTTGTACATGACTGGTATGTCGTGGACGCTGAAGGTAAAACATTGGGTCGCCTAGCGAGCGAAATCGCTTCTCGTCTGCGTGGCAAACACAAGCCATCGTACACCCCGCATGTTGATACTGGTGATTACATCATCGTTATCAATGCTGACAAAATTGCTGTAACAGGCAAGAAAGCTCAGGACAAAAAATACTATCGCCACACTGGTTATCCAGGCGGCATCAAAGAGACCAACTTTACCAAACTTCTAGCTCACAAGCCAGAAGATGTGCTATTTAAAGCGGTAAAAGGTATGCTACCAAAAGGTCCTTTGGGCTATGCGATGATTAAAAAGCTAAAACTGTATGCGGGTACTGAACACCCACACGCAGCTCAGCAGCCACAAGTTTTAGACATCTAAGGAGATAAACATGGAACGCAATTATGGTACAGGTCGTCGTAAGACTTCTACTGCCCGTGTTTTCTTGTCTAAAGGCACTGGCAACATCGTTATCAACGGCAAAACTCTAGACGAATACTTTGGTCGTGAAACTTCTCGTATGGTTGTTCGTCAGCCACTAGAACTACTAGAAGCCACCAACGACTATGACCTATACATCACTGTTACTGGTGGTGGTGCAAGCGGTCAAGCAGGTGCGATTCGTCATGGTATCACTCGTGCACTTATCGAGTCTGATGAAAGCCTAAAACCTGCTCTAAAAGCAGCTGGCTTCGTTACTCGTGATGCTCGTGAAGTTGAGCGTAAAAAACTTGGTCTACGCAAAGCTCGTCGTCGTCCACAGTTCTCAAAGCGTTAATTTCACAACGCCATTCAAAAAACTCTCGTTCTTACGAGAGTTTTTTATATTTGAGTTTTTTGGTAACTTTGGTGTTACTGATTTTTGGTCGGTTATTCAATCAAACTGCCAATGGTCTGGCTAAAAAAATCGCACGATGAATTTTTATGACTAAAAATCAGATAAGTTTTTTTAAAACAAAAACTCAAAAAGGCTCTGTGTTATTATTTAATTAAATTTAAATATCAATTAAAATAAATTAAAAATAAAACAATAGCAATTCCCACTAAAATGGTTGGATATTACGCAAATTTTACCAAAAACCGAGCTTTTTTGTTAATTCATTAAAAATTTTGCGACTTTTTTTCACAACTTAGCAACAGAACAATTTATTTTATGACAAAAATAGCTTAAAATAGACATGTTTAGAAACTAGTAAAATAGGCACAGCAAATGTGGGCGTTTGATAAAGTGATTTTTATCATGCTCACACACCCAGTATGGGATTTTTCCCATTCTTTATTCTGGAGGAAGTTTTAATGAGCCATGCCGAAGGCGTGAATATTAAACGCCGTAGAGTCCTAATTGCGACCACTGCCGCCATCGGTGCGGTTGGTGTTGGCGCAATCGCCACCCCATTTGTGCGTTCTTGGTATCCAAGTGCAAAGGCGGAAGCTGCGGGTGCCGCTGTTGTTACAGACATCAGTGGTATTGAAAACGGTCAGATGATTACCGTGAAATATCGTGGCAAGCCCATCTTTGTGGTTAAGCGTACCGACGAAATGGTGGCAAATTTAAGTAAAGTTACCCCAAAACTTGCCGACCCAAACTCCGATGGGTCTGTTCAACCTGAATACTGCAAGAACGAAACTCGCTCAATCGAACCAAACATCTTGGTTGTTGAGGGGGTTTGCACGCATTTGGGCTGTGCACCAATTTTCCGTCCTGAGGTTGGTGCTGCCGACTTAGGTGGTGCAGATTGGATGGGTGGTTTCTTCTGCCCTTGCCACGGTTCGATGTATGATTTATCAGGTCGTGTTTATAGCGGTATGCCAGCACCGTTAAATCTACCTATTCCAGAATACAGCATTGATGGCACCATCTTGACTGTTGGGGAGGCGTAATCATGAGTATCGCTAAGAAATTTATGAACTGGGTTGATGCACGCTACCCAGCCACTGAGACCTATGAATATCATATGTCGAAGTACTATGCACCAAAGAACTTCAACTTCTGGTATTTCTTCGGTGTACTATCTATGGTGGTATTGGTCAACCAGCTTGTTACTGGTATTTGGCTGACCATGATGTTTAACCCAAGTGCCGAAGGTGCGTTTGCATCACTAGAATACATCATGCGTGATGTTAAAGGTGGTTGGTTAATCCGTTATATGCACTCCACAGGGGCGTCAGCGTTCTTCGTGGTTGTTTATCTACACATGTTCCGTGGTCTTATGTATGGCTCTTACCAAAAGCCCCGTGAATTGGTATGGATCATCGGCATGGCGATTTACCTATGCTTGATGGCTGAAGGCTTCTTTGGTTACTTGCTGCCTTGGGGTAATATGTCATTCTGGGGTGCACAAGTTATTCTTAACTTACCTGCTGCCATTCCATTCATTGGTGATGCTTTGGGTGAGTGGGTAAAAGGTGACTACATCATCTCTGGTATTACGCTAAACCGTTTCTTTGCTCTGCATGTTGTTGCCATTCCACTGATTTTGGTTGGTCTTGTATTCATGCACTTGGTTGCTCTGCACCATGTTGGTTCAAACAACCCAGATGGTATCGACATCAAGAAACTAAAAGACAAAAACGGCGTGCCACTAGACGGCGTACCTTTCCACCCTTACTACACCGTGCACGACATGGTCGGTATCGTGGTATTCCTAATCTTCTTCTTTGCAGTAGTATTCTTCGCCCCTGAAGGTGGTGGCTACTTCCTAGAAAAACCAAACTTTGAAGCAGCGAATGCTCTAAAAACACCTGCACACATTGCCCCTGTATGGTACTACATGCCTTACTATGCGATGCTGCGTGCCACACCATCTATGTTTGGCTCTGCCCTACCTGGTGTTATCGTGATGTTCGGTGCAATCGCCATCTTATTTGTTTTACCTTGGTTAGACCGCTCGCCTGTTCGCTCTATCCGTTACAAAGGCATCCTATCTAAGATTGCTCTTGCCATCTTTGTGGTTAGCTTCTTAATTCTAGGTTACTTAGGCGGTGTATCTTCTACACCAACGGGTACCATCGTGGGTCGTATTTGTACCATTCTATACTTCTTGTATTTCATCTTGATGCCATTCTACACATCGATTGAGAAATGCAAGCAACCGCCAGAGCGTGTTACGGGAGGTCACTAATGAAAGCATTTAACCTAAAAACTCTGGGTGCAGGTCTGCTTTTAGCAGGTGCTGGTATCGTAGCAAGCCCATCAGCAATGGCTGCTGGTGGTCATGGCTGTGGCGAATACACTGAAGCTGACGGCAGTAAAGTTACCCTAGAATGTAGCACAGCTCCCATTGATCTAACCAACAAAGGTTCTTTGCAGCGTGGTGCTGCCATGTTCATGAACTACTGTGTTGGCTGTCACTCTGCTCAGTATGTACGCCACTCACGCATCGCCAAAGACTTGGACATTCCACCAGAGTTGGTTGAAAAATACTTGATGGTCAGTGCCGATCAAATCGGCGACCACATCACTGCAGGCATCGACCCTGAGCTACAAGGTGCGTGGTTCGGTGCTGCACCACCAGACTTGTCATTGGTAACTCGTCTGCGTGGCGATGACTGGGTATATACTTACCTACTGTCATTCTATGAAGACCCAAGCCGTCCTTGGGGTGCGAACAACTTGGTACTGGCTAATGCTGCCATGCCGCATGTCCTGCACAACCTACAACAAGAGCTTGGCGAAGAAGAATATGAAGCCCGTGTTGGCGACCTAGTGAACTTCATGGCATGGATGGCTGAGCCTGTCCGCCATGATCGTAAAATCTATGGTGCTTGGGTGATTCTATTCCTACTTATCCTACTGATTCCAGTTTATCTACTAAACAAAGAATTCTGGAAAGATGTGAAGTAATCCCAAGACGATAAAAATGCCAGTATTGATTACTGGCATTTTTTTATGAGCATGATTACCACTCTATTGTTATTCAAAAATCACTCACAAAACCACCCTTTGAACATTCATCACACAAAAGCACGAATTTTCCAAGACTTTCGGCATAAAATTTGATAAACTAAAGCATATTTGTTATCTTTAATCGACCACATGGCAGATTTTTCTCATCTTTTACCGTCGCAATTTCTTCTGTATGGTAATGATGGCTATGACAGCCATGTGGTTAGATTATTGCTTGAAGAAAAGCGGCTGTCATACGAGCTTGCAGATGTTGGCGATGAACGCCCCGAAGAGCTGGCACAGCTAAACCCCTACGCCACCCTACCCATCTTGGTCAATCGTGATGTGGCACTCTATGAGCTCAATACCATTTTTGAATATTTAGAAGAACGACACGGTGCCGCCAAGCTCTTGCCAGCTACGCCAAAAGAGCGAGCATTAACCAGACAGCTGGCGTGGCGATTGCAGACAGATTGGCTGTCGCTTGGCAAAATATTACTCACCCACCCTGACAGCTTTGATGAAGTCAAAGCCAAAGCCGCCAAGCAAAGCCTGTCAGATTCTTTAATCACGCTGTCGCCTTTATTTGGCAAGCATGAGTATTTTTTGTCCGAGAAGTTTGGTTGGTGTGATGTACTACTGGCACCGCTCTTGTGGCGACTGCCAAAAATGGGCATACATTTGCCAGCCCACCTTTGCAAACCATTAATCAATTATCAAGAACGATTGTTCTTACGCCCAAGTTTTAAAAACAGCCTCAAAACCTTACCAAATTATCTGGATAAATACACGGAGTAGCCATGACCCCAAGTCCAAAACGCCCTTACTTAATTCGTGCATTACATGAATGGATAGAAGACAACGAGTTGACCGCTTATCTGCTCATTGACGCCACCCATGCCGATTTAGTCGCCCCCTTAGAGTATGCGGTCGATGGACGCTTGGTGTTGGCGGCATCTTACCAAGCCACCAAAGATTTACGCATTGATAATGACGCCATTTCTTTTTCGGCACGCTTTGGCGGTGTGTCGCAGGACTTATGGATTCCGATGGCAGCGGTTGTCGGTATCTATGCCAAAGAAGACCCCAGTGAAGGGCTATTCTTTGACCCAAGTGAATATGCCAATGCAGCACCAGCCAAGCCTGAGCCAGAACCACCAAAACGCAGCGGTCTAAAATTCGTCGATTAACAGTCCATCAGACCATCATCACAGAACAATCAAGCCGTTACTGGCTTGATTTTTTGCGTGATTTTATGACAAATTTACGGTAAAATTTACCCATTTATTTTGATAAGCAAATACAGGTACACCATGACAAAACGCCAAATATTAGTAACCAACGCCCTACCCTATGCCAACGGCTCCATTCACATGGGACATCTTTTGGGCTACATCCAAGCCGACATCTGGGTGCGAGCCATGCGGTCGATGGGTCATGATGTCATCTATGTCTGTGCCGACGATGCTCACGGTACCGCCATCATGCTACGAGCCGAAGCAAACGGCATCAGCCCAGAAGAGCAAATCAAAGGTGTACAAACCGAACACGAGCGGGACTTTGCAGGATTTAGCGTCTCATTCGACCACTATGACAGCACGCATTCGGATACCAACCGCAAGCGTTCAGAAGAGATTTATCTTGCTAATAAAGAAGCAGGCAACATCAGCGTTCGCCCTGTAACCCAGCTTTTTGACTCTGGCAAGCAGATGTTCTTATCCGACCGCTTCATCAAAGGCACCTGCCCAAAATGTAAGGCAGACGACCAATATGGCGATTCATGCGAAGTCTGTGGTACGACCTATAACGCCACCGAGCTGATTAACCCACGCTCCACCCTAAGTGGTGCCACCCCTGTGGAAAAGTCGTCCGACCATTACTTTTTTAATCTGCCTAACTTCACCGAGTTTTTACAGCAGTGGACCCGAGACGAAGGCAGACTGCCCATCTCCATCGCTAACAAGCTGGATGAATGGTTCGAAGCAGGGCTTGCCGACTGGGACATCAGCCGAGATGCTCCATATTTTGGCTTTAAAATCCCAGAGACGGACAACAAGTATTTTTATGTATGGGTGGATGCTCCGATTGGCTACATGGCAAGTTTTGAAAACTACATCAAGGCACACCGTCCTGATGTGTCATTTGACGACTACTGGAAAAAAGGCAGTACCGCCGAAGTGTATCACTTTATTGGTAAAGACATCGTCTATTTCCATGCCCTATTCTGGCCCGCCATGCTCAAAGGGGCAAATTATCGCACGCCAACTTCGCTGTTTGTGAACGGCTTTTTGACCGTTAATGGCGAGAAAATGAGCAAATCTCGTGGTACTTTCATTAAGGCAGAAACCTATTTAAAGCACCTCAATCCTGAATATTTGCGTTATTATTTTGCCTCCAAACTATCTGATAAGGTCGAAGATTCCGATTTAAATCTTGATGATTTTATTGCCAAGGTAAATTCTGACTTGGTTGGTAAAGTCGTGAACATCGCCAGTCGCTGTGCTAAGTTTATCAACACACAGTTTGACAGTCGTCTGTCCACCACTTGCGTAGAGCCAGAGCTGGTACAGCGGTTCATCGATGCAGGCGATGGTATCATCAAGCACTACGAAAGCCGTGAATTTAGCACCGCCATCCGTGAGATTATGGCACTTGCCGACCTTGCCAATCAGTATATTGATGACAAAAAACCATGGGCTCTTGCCAAAGAAAACCCAAACAGCAGCGAAGTCCAAGACATCTGCTCAGTAGGGCTAAACCTATTTCACAAAATCATGGTCTATCTGTCGCCTGTGCTGCCGAGCCTAGCGGCTGATTCACAAGCCTTCTTAAATGTGCAGAGCATGAATTTTGATGAACGCCATCATATCTTAACGCATACCATCAATGAGTTTAAACCACTCATGCAGCGTATCGACCCCAAAAAAGTACAGGCGATGGTGGATGACTCCAAAGAAAATCTACAACCTGCTGCCGATAAAAAAGAAAGTAAAAAAGAGAGCAAAAAAGTGGACAACCAAACAGTAAATGGTGATTTTATCGGCATTGATGATTTTGCCAAAGTGCAGATGCAAGTCGCCAAAGTGCTAGAATGCAACCCTGTGGAAGGGGCGGATAAGCTCTTGCAATTCACCCTAGATGTGGGCGATGTGAACGAACAAGGCGAAAAGCAAACTCGCAATGTGTTTAGCGGCATTGCTAAGTTTTATAAGCCCGAAGAATTGCAGGGTAAAACCGTGATTTGTGTAACCAATCTTGCTCCCCGTAAGATGAAATTTGGCGTGAGTGAAGGCATGATTTTATCTGCTGAAAAAGACGGACAACTCACCGTCGTGCTACTGCCAGACAGCATGGTGGCGGGGGCGACTTTAGCATAAACCACCCAAAAAAAAATCGCTGACGCACGCTCGGCGATTGTGTTTTTTTATATTTTTAAACTGATGAGATTTTTATGAAAAAATTACTTTGCCTAATGGCACTCGTTGCCACCACCGCTCATGCTGACACTATTTACGGTCTATACGCAGATGCCAACTACTGGCACACCAGCAATGAAAGCACCCAAGATGGCACCACCACCAAACACGACAGCAAGGGACGACTTGTGGCATCAGCCAGCCTAGAACACGGCGTACCATTTGTACCAAATGCCAAGGTTCGTTATGCCAATCTTGACAGCAGCCCAAAAAATTCAAATGCCAAGCATGACCTAAGCAGCACCGATATCATCGCCTATTATGAGCTGCTTGACAATGTGGTGAGCGTCGATGTGGGCTTGGGGGCAAAAATCCTAGACGGCTCTATCAATAACAGCACCGACCTATCCAAAACCCTGCCGATGGCATATGCATCTGTGGGTGGCAAGCTGCCTTTTACAGGGCTGTCTGCCAAAGCTGAGCTGGGCGCCGCTCACAACAGCAAATATAAAGCCACCGATGCCCAAGCCGAGATTAAGTATAATTTTGTCGATAAGGCGTTGGTTGATGTCGGTGCAAAAGCAGGCTATCGCATCATGACGGTAGAAGCGGACGAGATTTTCCGTGATAAGAGTGATTATAAAAATGAGTTCAAAGGTCCTTATGTCGGCTTAGAAGTGCATTTTTAATCATCAATCAAACTAAAAAAATCCCCAATCTACACAATCGATTGGGGATTTTTTCTACTACTTATTAACTTATTACTTTATTTGCTTAGTATTAAAGCGAGCAGCGATGACATCACTGGTGGCAAGATAGCACACCAAAGACCCCACCGACACCAGCAGCACGCCCGACCAAAATGACGGCTGCAAATCAGCCCCCAACAACATCGATGCCATGACAGACGACAGCACGGGCGTAAAATAAGACGCAATCACCATCGGCACCGCCCTACCCTTTAAAATGCCAAAGTTCCACGCCCCATAGCCCAGTCCAATCGCTGCCCCTGCCAGCAATAGATATCCCATCGCTACCGCATCCACCTGCGATGGCATACCATCACCTGATAACCAAAACTTCACCCACATGGCAAGTGCCGTTAATACAAAATAAACGGCAATTAGGTTCTGACCACCGCTCATCTTTTTAATAATAACGCAATACACCGCCCAAATCACCGCCCCAACGGTCGCCAGAATGTAGCTGATGGGGTTTTGCTTGGCATTATTGATAAATCGCCACACATCAAAACTGCCGCCCATCTGAATGTCAATCACGCCATACAGGCAGACACCCAACCCAACCACCACCCACACATTAAAACGAAGCTCACGAGCCAAAACCAATGCCAATATCGTCAAACACGGCCACAGATAGTTTAAGATGCTCACTTCGATGGCTTGCACGCCACTTTGCGAATACGCAATCGCAAACGAAAAACACAGCTCATAAGCAACGAACAGCACCGATGATACGCCCAAAAACCGCCAAGAGACTCTATCAAACTGCGGCAATCGAAAAATCAGCATCAAAATCACCGCACTGACCGTATAAACCAAAGCCACCCCAAAAGACGCACCGAACAACAGCGATACTTGCTTAACCAAGCCCACCATCGATGCCCACAGTAGAATCGATGTCATGCCGATGAGTGTTGCGACTTTTTCGTTCATAAGTTACCTTGATGTCAATCATGCTGACGATGATTAAGAAAGTCATTCAATGAATAGAAATTTTAAACAAAAAAAACCCCAAGACAGGGGAGACTTGGGGTAAAAAGTCAAACTTATGAAAGTTTGAAAGAAAAGTGGCGCAGCGGACGGGACTCGAACCCGCGACCCCCGGCGTGACAGGCCGG
>JAUNDZ010000001.1 GCA_030525825.1 Moraxella sp. | reverse complement strand
CGTCATTATCAAAGCAGTCCACATAAGACACTTCTACGCCAAACGCCTTAAAATACGTATCAAACAACGCCACCGATGAGCCAAAGAGCTGTTTGGCACAAAGTAGATGGTCGCCAGCTTTTAGATAGGCAAGACACATCGTCAAAATCGCCCCCATTCCGCTTGCGGTAGCAACACAGCGTTCCCCACCTTCTAACAAAGCAAGCCGTCTTTCAAAGGCTCGTACGGTGGGGTTGGTATGACGGCTATACACATTGCCTTTTTTGTTGCCATTAAAATGGTCGGCAGCGTCTTTGGCACTTTGATACACATAGGAACTTGTGGCAAAAATCGCCTCACTATGCTCGCCCTCATCGGTGCGATGATAACCGCCACGCACGGCAAGGGTTTGTTCAAAAAATCCCAAAGATGGGTCTAGGGCATCGGATTGCCAGTTATCATCTAAAATTGTCATGGTTACACCCTTTTGAATCAAATTATTAATCAAAATAAAAAAACAGCTCTATGATACCACAATTTTGCCGCTCATTTTTATGAAATAAAAAAGACAGCACGCAGCCGCCTTTTTATTCATATTAAGCTGACATGGTTAATCATTCATCAACAAATGACAACCAATGCTTGTACTGCTCATTGCGACCTTGTACCACATCGAAATACAGGCTTTGTAGTTTTTCGGTGATTTCGCCACGAGAGCCGTTACCGATGATGCGATCATCATATTCACGAATTGGCGTAACTTCGGCAGCCGTACCTGTCATGAAAATCTCATCCGCCAGATAGAACTCATCACGAGTGATGCGGCGTTCAACGACCTTGATGCCCAAATCATTGGCAAACTGGATAATCGTACGACGAGTAATGCCGTCCAACGCCCCACCTGCTAGGTCTGGTGTGTGCAGCTCGCCATTTTTTACCAAAAATAGGTTCTCGCCGGAGCCTTGACATACATAGCCCAATGGGTCCATCAAGATGGCTTCGTCATAGCCTGCTTTGGTCGCTTCTTGGTTGGCTAGGATAGATACAGGGTAGTTGGCAGCGGCTTTTGCCTTGCACATGGTAACATTTGGGTGGTGGTGCGTGTAGCTAGAAGTCTTAGCACGGATGCCGTTTTTGATGCCGTCTTCGCCCAGATACGCACCCCAATGCCATGCAGCCACCGCCGCATGAATGGTGTTGTCTTTGGCAGCGATGCCCAGCTTCTCAGAACCCACCCAAATCAATGGACGGATATAAGCTGATGACAGACCGCTTTCACGCACCACATCTTTTTGGGCTTGTACCAGCGTGTCATGGTCATAAGGCACATTCAACTGAAAGATTTTGGCAGAGTTGAGCAGTCGCTCGGTATGCTCATGCAGACGGAAAATCGCAGTACGACCATCAGGCGTCTGATAAGCACGCACCCCTTCAAACACCGCCAAGCCATAATGTAGGCTGTGCGTCAATACATGGACTTTGGCATCTGGCTGCTCAACAATCGTGCCATCTAGCCATAATTTACCAGGGTTAGTTGCCATATTCATGAGTATTCCTTAGAGTTTTTGATAATAAAAAATCACAAATAAAAGGTTGGTTTGGTGATTATAGCACCCTTTGGGGCTTTTGCAATATTTTCTATGATTTTTTATACAAAAAATATCGCACAATGACGAAAATTTTTCTTAAAAATCGCCACTTCTATGATGATTTTTTTGGCATTTGGTTTTACAATACACCACAAAAATCACAACAGACACACCAACCCCATCATGAGCGACAACACACCCCGCCGACTGCCCTACATCAGTTACGAAGAACAGCAACGCATCACCAGACTGTGCGTGCGATGTGCCTTGTTATTCATGCAGTATGGCGGTGAATCAGCGGTGGTGGTGGATTTGACCAAGCGGCTTGGTGTCTCTTTGGGTGTGGGCGGTGTGGAGTGTGCCTTATCTTTTAATGCCGTAACCTTAACTACGCTGTATAACGGTCGATGCATTACCACCGCCAGAAATACCGTCCACCAAGGCATCAATGTCAGTATTTTGGTGCAGATTCAGCAGATTGTCATGTATGCCGAATCCGCCACCAAAAACGAGCATCTGATTGACGAAGTCGAAACACGGCTGAACAACATTGACCGCACCACCTACCCTAATGCCTTGATGTCGCTGTTCGTGGGGTTTTCTTGTGCGTGTTTTGCTTATTTAAATGGTGGCAATCTTACCATCGCTGCCATTACTTTGGTGGCGGGGTTTTGTGCCATGCGGATACGGCTGTATCTATCCGCCCATCATTTCAACCCCTTTGTCGTAGTCATCATCACCGCCTTTGTTGCCACACTTTTGGGGGCGTCGGCATACTTTTTGGATTTAAATGGCTGGGCGGCTCTTGGCGATAAAGCAGACATTGCCGTCGCTGCCAGCGTGCTGCTGCTCGTGCCAAGCTTCCCCATCATCAATGCCCTATCCGATATTTTAAAAGGCTATATCAATATGGGTGTGGGTCGGTGGATGTTCGCCAGTATGCTCACGCTCTCGGCGTGCGTTGGCATCGTGATTGCGTTAATTTTATTGCAAATTCCGCATTGGGGGCTGTGATGTGGCTAATCTCTGACATTCTTTTATCCTGTGCCATTACACTTGGCTGGTGCTTGATGTTTACCCTGCCCAGTCGCTATATCGTCTATTGTCTGGTGATGACGGTTTTGGGTTTTAGCACCAAAAGCCTGATGGTAAATGCCGACATTCATTTGGCGGTGGCAACTTTCTTTGGCTCGATGCTTGCCAGCTTCTTGGGGGTGTGGTTTGCCCAGCGTTTTCGACTGCCACCAAAGGCGTTGATTGTGCCAAGCGTGATTTGTCTGATGCCCGGTATCGCCGCTTATAAGGCGATGGTGAGCATGGTGCAGATTGGCTATTTTGGCTTTGACATGACGCTGTTTGTTACCATGATGCAGCACTTTTTTGAAGCGATTTTTATCATCTCGGCATTGGTGCTGGGACTGTCCATCCCTGGTATTTTATTTTATCGCAGAAAACCCATCGTCTAGCCACCCCAATTAGCAAACCCACAAAAAAAACGCCCATCCATCGATGAGCGTTTTTTTGAGATGACAAATTACGGTGCATCTGTCTGCTGTGTGGCAGGCTCGCCTGTGGCGATATTACTCGGTGCAGGCTGCACCAACAGCACCCCTTCATTTGCCTGCACTGTCTCGCCTTGCTCATTTTGGACTTGAGCTTGCTCGGCAGTTGCCAGTGCTGCTGTACGCATGGCTTCACGCTGTTTTTCGATGTCGGCAATCTGCTCAGCAGTCAGGCTAGCACCACCGCCTAAGGCTTGGTACAGCTGAATCTGACTTAGGATTTTTTGTAATTCTAAGTTTAGAATATTTTGCTGATTGGCAAATAGCGAACGCTCGGCATCCAGCACACTCAGATAGTCGTCCAATCCAGAGCGAAAGCGTGCATGGGCGATTTTATAGGTCTGCTGATAGTTGCTTTGTAGCTTGTACTGCGATTCTAACTGCTTGCCCAAAGTCGCACGAGCCGCCAGCACATCGCCCACTTCTTTAAACGCGGTCTGAATGGCTTTTTCATAAGACACCAACGCACTTTTTTGGGCAACTTCTGCCATCTCATAGTTGGCACGGCGTACCCCTGCATCAAAAATCGGCAGGCTAATAGACGGACCGACCGACCAACCAAAGGCACTGGATTTTAACAAATCGCTTAGGCTTGATGAGCTAAATCCCAGATTACCCGTCAAGCTGATGGATGGAAAATAGGCAGCACGAGCGACATTGATGTTCGCCCCTGCTGCTTTTAGAGCGTGCTCTGCTTGCACCACATCAGGACGATAATAAAGCAGCTCACTGGGCAGACCTGCACTAAACAGCGACTGCGTGGTGATGTTGTCCACCGCCATATCAGGCATCAACTCATCAGGAATCGGTGCTCCAAGCAGCAGCTGCAAGGCATTGCGTGCTTGCAAGATACCTGTGTCCGCCTGATAGATGGCAAGTTTTGCCGCTTCTAGCGATGCTTCTGCTTGTAGGCTTGGTGAGCGAGCGTCAATCCCAGCGGCAAATCGCTTGTTGGTGATGTCCAAAGAATGCTCACGAGTTTTTAGCGTCTCTAAGGCAAGATGACGCTGAGCTAGGGCATAGCTTAGGTTTACATAGCTTTGGGCGATGCTAGAAATCAAGGAAATCTGCACCGCATCTTTGGCAGAATTGGTCGCCAGATAGTTATGCAATGCCGCATCTTTGGCATTGGCTACCTTACCCCAAAGGTCAATCTCATAGCCTGGCATGGCAAGACCGACATTATAGCCGCTTCTGGCGTTGCGGTCGGCGGCATTTGCCGAACGGCTTACCCCGCCTGATGCACCCAGCGTAGGCACACCATCGGCGGTGGTGATTTGGTACTGGGCACGAGAGCTTTGGATAGCAAGCAAGGCTTTTTGTAGGTCTTTGTTGTTATTTAGACCAATTTCAATCAGCGATTTTAGCTTGTCATCAGCATAGAAATCTTGCCAACGCATGGATGCCACGCTTGGGGCTTCTGCCACGCTGATGGTCTGATTATCTAGCACTTGATAAGCCTTCTCAATCGCCAAATTTGGCTTAGCAACCATCGTATCCGCCTGCTTTGGGATACTACTACATGCCGTCATGGCAAAGACCAATGCCGATAATGCAAACAGACGAGTTGTCTTATTCGTTTTCATAAAATCTCCTTGTCAGCACTACTGCGTGCCAGTTTTGGCGGGTTTGTACGGAAAGATTGAGCGAACCCAGATGTAGAACATCGGGATAAAGAACACACCCAAGAAAGTCGCTGCAATCACCCCACCGACCACGCTGGTACCGACCGCATTTTGACTGCCAGAACCTGCACCTGTGGCGATGTATAATGGCACAACACCGATACCAAAGGCAAGCGAAGTCATGATGATGGGACGCAGACGCTGGCGAGCTGCTCGCATGACCGCATCTTTTAATGCCAAACCTTGCTCTTGAAGTTCTTTGGCTACTTCAATAATCAAAATGGCGTTCTTGGCTGAAAGACCGATGACCGTCAATAGACCTACTTGCAAGTACACATCGTTATCAAAGCCACGCAGCCAAGTAAAGATAATCGCACCCAAAACACCCAGCGGCACAACCATCATCACCGAGAACGGAATCGACCAGCTTTCATACAATGCCGCCAAGCACAAGAATACCACAAGGATAGAGATGGCGTAAAGTAGCGGAGCTTGTGAGCCTGATTCCTGCTCTTGCAAGGTCAAGCCCGTCCACTCAAAGCCGATGCCATCAGGCAGCTGACTGGCGATTTCTTCCATCGCAGCCACCGCTTCACCATTGGATTTACCAGGGGCGGCTGAGCCTTGAATGCTCATGCTTGGCAAGCTGTTATAACGGGTCAGGCTTGGCGAGCCATAAGTCCATTCGCTTATTGCAAAGGCATCAAAGCCAATCATATTGCCGCTAGAATTACGCACATACCATTTGCCGATGTCTTCAGGGGTAGTACGAGCGGCAGGGTCGCCTTGTAGATAGACGGACTTGATGCGACCACGGTCGATGAAGTCGCCAATCTTTGCTGAACCCCAGCCCATCGAAATGGTACGGTTGATGTCGTTGATAGACAGCCCATAGGCAGCGGCTTGTTCTTGATTGACATTGACTTTGAGTTGTGGCGAGTCTTCTTGTCCATTCGGACGCACACCTGTCAATACATCAGGCTTTTGAGCCGCCATACCAAGCACCATGTTGCGTGCTTCTAGCAGGGCTGCATGACCCACACCGCCTGTGTCTTGTAGTCTAAAATCAAAGCCGCTGGCATTGCCCAGACCTTGAATCGATGGCGGTGCTAGGGTATAGACATTCGCTTTATTGTACTGTGTCATGAAATAGCCCATCGCCTTACCTGCGATGCTTGATGCGTCAGTACCAGCAGCGGTGCGTTCTTCCCAGTCTTTTAGACGGATAAACGCCATACCCATATTCTGTCCACTACCCATAAAGCTAAAGCCTGTGATGGTAAAGACAGACTCAATATTGTCTTTTTCCTGGCTATTAAAATAACCACTGACATCATCCAACACCGCTTGGGTGTCCTTGATGGTTGAGCCTACTGGGGCTTGCACGATGGTGAATAGCACGCCTTGGTCTTCATCTGGTACGAACGAGTTCGGCAGACGAGTGAACAGCACACCCAGCACAAGGATGATGAGTGCATAGGCAATGCCGTAGAGCCACTTTAGATTAAAACTCTTACCAACGATGTTTTCATATTTTAAGCTGGCATCACGGAACATGCGGTTAAACCAACCAAAAAAGCCTTTTTGGTGCTCGATGTCTTGATGAGCCTTACGCTTTAAGATAGTAACACACAGTGCAGGGGTAAAAATCAGTGCAACGACTGCCGACAGCGACATCGCTGTGATGAGCGTTACGGCAAACTGACGATAAATTACCCCAGTTGAACCGCCAAAGAACGCCATCGGTACAAACACCGCTGACAAAATCAGAGCGATACCAATCAGCACTTTACTAATCTCGCCCATCGACTGTACGGTCGCATCTTTAACAGAGATGTTTGGGTTTTCTTCTAAGATACGCTCGACATTCTCCACGACGACGATGGCATCATCGACAAGCAGACCAATGGCAAGCACCAAAGCGAACATGGTCAGAATGTTAATGCTAAAACCTGCCGCAAACAGTACCGCAAAAGTACCCAGCACTACCACAGGCACCGCAAGGGTCGGGATGATGGTCGCACGCCAGTTCTGCAAGAATAAGAACATCACCAAGAATACCAGCACCACCGCTTCAATCAGCGTATGCACCACCTGCGTGATGGATAGGCGTACAAATGGCGTGGTATCATAAGGCACAACTGCCGTCAGCCCCTTAGGATAGCTTTTGGCAAGCTGGTCGAGCTTTTGTTGGACGGCTTCACGCACTTCTAGGGCGTTTGAACCAGATGCCAGCATGATGCCGATACCTGCCGCTTCTTTGCCGTTATACAGCGAGTTAAAGCCGTAGTTCTCTGAGCCGATTTCTACTTTTGCTACATCTTTTAGGCGAACTTGAGCACCGCCAGTATCTGTTTTTAGTAAGATGTTGCCAAACTCTTCGGCAGTTTGTAGGTAGCTTTGTACGGTAACGGTGGCGTTAATCACCTGCCCTTCTTCGTTAGATGGTGCAGAAGCAAGCTGACCTGCTGACACTTGGGCATTTTGGGCACTGACGGCAGCAGCGATGTCCGATGGTATGAGCGAATAAGCACGCAGCTTTTCAGGGTCAAGCCAGATACGCATCGAGTATTCAGAACCAAAGACATTGACATTACCCACGCCTTGTACACGGCTGATTTGGTCAACGATGTTGGTGTTAAGATAGTCGGCGATGTCCGTCTTATCCATGCTGCCATCTTCTGAGATGTAGCCCACCACCATCAAAAATGACGATGATGATTTATTGACCGTCAAGCCCTGCTGCTGTACTGCTTCTGGCAAAGATGCTGTGGCTGCTTGGAGCTTATTTTGTACTTGCACTTGGGCGGTGTCTGGGTTGGTACCATTTTCAAAGGTCAGCTCGACCGATGCCGTGCCTTGTGCTGATGAACTTGATGACATATACATCATGCCATCTAGACCCTTCATCTGCTGTTCGATGACTTGGGTTACTGAGTTTTCGACCGTTTCAGCGTCCGCACCTGGATAGACGGCACTTACGGTTACCGTTGGCGGTGCAATTTCTGGATACTGGGCGACAGGCAGTTTAAATACCGCAAGCACCCCCACCAGCATGATTAAAATGGCAATCACCCATGCAAAGATGGGTCTTTCAATAAAAAACTTTGACATAAATGCTCCTATTGTGCCGCAGATGCTTGTTTGGCATCTTCATTCTGTGGCTGAGCATTTTGAGCCTTAGGCTCGTTGTTATTGGCTGGTGGTGCCATGACGGTGTTTTGACCTGCCACGCCTGCGGGTGCAGCTGCTTGGCTTGGTGTGGTCGGTGTATAAGGACGAGTTTCGACCACTTGGTCAGGTTTGACTTTGGAGGCACCGACCATCACCACTTCATCGCCATTTGCCAGACCTTCGGTGATGACCCATTTGCCTTGGAAAGTCCCTGCGGTCTTCACGATGCGAGCTTCGATTTTTTTGTCTTTATTGACCACATAGACTTGGGTTTCGCCTTTTGGTGTGCGAGTTACCGCACTTTGTGGCAAGGCGACGGCATTATTGATGACAGATTGGGTTAGATTGGCATTGACATACATACCAGGGATTAGCACGCCATCTGGGTTAGCAAATACCGCACGCACAGTAACAGAGCCTGTCGCTTCATCGACGCTGGCATCTGCCAAAGCAAGCTGACCTGTCAGCGGATAAGTCTCACCATCTTCAAGCACGATTTGTACCTCAGGGCTACCATGTGATGCCTTGCCCTCACTGATCTGCTGACGCAAACGCAGCATCTCTGATGATGACTGACTGATGTCTACATACACATAGTCTGTGCGTGTGATGGTGGCAAGAGCGTTGGCTTGATTGGCAGCGACCAAGGCACCATTTGTAACCGCTGAAATACCGATTTTACCGCTAATAGGGGCTTTGACGATGGTGCGGCTATAATCAAGCTCGCTGGCACTTAGACTGGCTTTGGCACTGTTGATTGCCGCATCTGCACTGCCGATGCTTGCTTTTGCCTGTGCCACTGTCGCTCGTGCCGCCTCGACATTCGCCTCGGCGGTACGCACGGCAGTTACCGCTTGGTCATAGACCTGCTTGGACACAGCATCAGCCTCCACCAAACCTTTTAATCTTGCCAAATCAGCTCGTGCCTGTGCCAATATCGCTTGTTGGGCTGCCAAGTTAGCCTGTGCTTGAGCATGGGCAGCACGGGCATTTTGGGCACTTGCTTCTGCATTGGCAATGGATGCCTTGCCTGAATTGATGGCACTGGCGTAGTTGTCTGTATTGATGCGATACAAGGGCTGACCTGCGCGCACAAAGCTGCCCTCACGGAACAGCACTTCATCAATAATGCCTGTAACCTGCGGACGCACCTCAGAAGTCTCAACTGCTGCCACACGACCCGAGAAAGTCTTGGTAACAGGAATGGCAGTTAAGCTGACAGGCTGCACATCCACCACCACAGGTGGCATCTGCTGCTGTGCTGCTGCTTGCTCGGCTTGGTCAGACTTATTACAAGCCGCCATCAACGCCATGCTAGAAAATACCGCAGCAATCATCGCTGCTCGTACACTTAATTTCATAAGCACCTTTTTAACTAGTTTTAATAAATTTAAGTTGAATCACAGGGTTTTACGGCTTTGATTTTTTAGCTGGTTGCAAGAATACAAACGCCAAGCAAGCACCCAAGAAAGCAAAACCCTAAAACCACCCCGAAACGCTTGGTGTTCATTGACCCAAAAAAAAGCTCAAATCCTACCAAACTTTTTTTCTTTAATGACACAACACCACAAAGGCAACCACGCCAATTAATCGCATGGCTTTTGATGTCATATTGATAATAAAGAAAATTTTATTATTATACCGAAAAACACAAGAATTAGTTTGACTTTTTCTGCACACTCTGTAAAAAAAATAGATTGATTTTTTGCAAAAAGTATGTGCAACTGTGCATCACAAGCCCAAAAAAGTGCAGAATTTTTATAAAAACACAAAATTTTTGTAAAAAATCTCTTGCATTTTTGCAAAAATTTGTTATCATAGCGTCCACATTAAGGCTGGATGGCAGAGTGGTCATGCAGCGGACTGCAACTCCGTGTACGCCGGTTCGATTCCGACTCCAGCCTCCATTTTTTTAGATTGTTTTTAATCGACTTAATTGTAATAAATTGATGAGTTAAAAATAGTCTCGCCCGGGTGGTGAAATTGGTAGACACAAGGGATTTAAAATCCCTCGCTCTTACGAGCGTGCCGGTTCGAGTCCGGCCCCGGGCACCATTGATTTGATATTGATGATAAACCCTTGATATTTTTCAAGGGTTTTTGTTTATCAGCACATCAAATAAAGCCCACAAAAACAGACTGCTCAATCGCATGCCTGTCTTATTGATAATATCGATACTCAAAGGCTAAACCATCATCTAAGCTGTGATGAGTTGCCACAGCTGTTTTTTTGTGTCCGTATCTTGGGTCATCATCGCCAAAGTGGGTACTTTTATGGTTGTCTTGTCTTGGTGTGTGATGCACTCATTAGGTTCATTGAGCAAAATCACCTTATCCGAAAATCCCCCAGCTATCTGTAATCGCAGCACAAAGCCATCAAAGCACCTTTGGGCGAGACTTGGTGTGCTTGGCAGCTCATCACTCACAGGATAGCTGATATGATGAGTTTCAAAGGGCTTGTCATGGGCTGTCGCCCAGCGAGATAAGGCAGACTTTAACGACACCCACACCGAGAGTTCATCACGACTGCTACTACTGACATCCGCCACTAGCACCCAATCACCTGCTCGGACACCTTCCATCTCATAGCCGATGCTCATATCTTGGAGTGCAATGGGATTGGTGGTGGTCTGCGGCGATGCTGTTTCTTGGTTGGTGCTACTGTCTGCTGATTTGGCATCGGTCAAAAGCAGCATTTGTGTTAGGTCTTGGGGTCTATCAGCTGTTTGGTTAAATTGAGCCAGCTTTTCTGGTTTGGCTTGTATCTTAGTTTGTATCTTGGTTTGTGATTTGGCGGACAATATCGGCTGTGGCAAGTTTTTATGCACAGATGATTGATTAAACCTATCAAAGCTCATGACAGGCAGACTCTGGGTGGCTGTGGTCGTCTGAGCCCACAGATTGACCCCAAGCAGATTCAGCACATGACGACAATGCACGCTCTGCTCATTGATGCTCATGGACTGGCTCGTCGTTCTTTGGCGGGGTATAGCGACAGATGGAATGACTCTGGGAGAACTGAACTCCCCACTTGCGATAGCCTTGCGTGTCAAGATGAATCGCCCCTGTGGCATACAATCCTAGCCCAAAATCACGCCCAGCACCTTGATACAGCCAGTATTCACACAGCTTATCCTGTAGCTGATACAGCTGACTGCTACCCGCTTCAAAGCTAGGCACCCAGATGTCTATCGCACCGTTACTCATGTGTTTGCTGCTGACTGCACCACCTGCACAGCGATTCAAATCAGGGTTGCGATACACCGAGCGAATCTGCGTACTGGCAGGCAAAATCCCAGAAGTGCGAAGCTCGTGATAAAGCCGAAGTGTCGGTATCATCGATGCCCATAGCTCGTTGGGTGGCACTTCATAGGGTTCATGTCCGCACTCCTGCCAAGAGCGTGCCGTCGTCAAAAGCTCGTGCATGGGCGGCATGGCATTTTTGCCAAGTGCTGCCGTCAGATATTGCTCATAGGCAGCCACTTGGGGCTGATAATACGGACGAGCTTTAAGCCATGCATCAAAATCTGCCTTAGTGCCGACATTTCTTGGAATGTCGTGGCTGTGCTGATGGCCATCATGATTGATGACGATGATTTTTGTTGGTGTGGCTGCTTTTTGGGGTGATATGGGCTTATGTGGTACAGTTTGGTCGGACTTGGTTGCCACTTTAATGGGTGATGTTTTTGATGGCTTTGGTGGTGTCTGCGTATTCACACAAGCACTCAGTCCCACAGCAGTACACACAGCGAATACTGCCGACCAAGATGATCTTTTTTTATGCTGTTTTTTTGTTTGCATCATCATACATCAACCCCACAAAGCCCATTAGAACAAACCATAATATTGCAATATAATAACAAAATTATCATCAATTTACCAAACAAAGTTTGCTTAATTCAACATCTGACCACCATTATACTACCAAATTCATCAGATGAAAAACACCCAGCATTCATTCAGCTTATTTTAAGTGCATTTCTTGTTAATTTATTTAGATTTTCTAAACAGTGGTTTTGTCAAATATAGTAAAAATCACTCATCTGCCAACCAAAACACCATCGCCCCACTTTCCAATTTCTAATGCCATTCACTACCCAAAGATGGTTAAATTTGCAAGAAAACCTGTGCGACCTACCCGTCATTATCATCTAAGTATATGATTTTTATGTATTTAATATACTTGTAATTTATTAAAATAGTGTTACCATATAAACAAAACCAAACGGCAATATCCGCTTTTATCAAGCGTCGTGATTGGGTTTGTCATGACTGATGAATTTTTAGGCACATCTTTTAGATAAAGTACACAACACTTTTATCAAAACCTAAAATATTCGGTCGTATTTTAAGCCAAAAAAATCGTGCAAAGGTTTTATAAACACATGGTTTTTATAAACAAATAAACAACCTTGATTTTTAAGATTTTGCCCCCATGTTATTATTAGCATTGTATAATTGTATAGATGATGCCTATTGATAACTAGATTTTTGATGACATTTATTTACAACATTTAAAAATCATCAAATGGCTTGGTACATCCGCTGTGTTTACCACGATACCAGATGTGCCAAATACCAAAGAGGTTCTTTTCATGAAACACATGAATAAATATCTGCTTAGCACCAGCATTGCTCTGGCAGCGACTTTAAATGTTTCAGCAGTTGCAGCAGATAATAAAGGCACAAACATCGATCAAGTGCTTGGTGAGCTGACTCGCCAGCATAACGGTGCATCAAGCCTAGTAAAATCAGCCAGACAGCCTGTTTCACTGACCTTTAATAGCCCCCTATTAACTCAGCCGAGCAAATCACAAGCCAAAGATGAGCCTGTTCTAGAAAAACTGACAGCCGCCGCATCGAACACTGTGAATAAATTCAAGCAAACTGGCTTGGCGTCTTGGTATGGTCGTCAGTTTCATGGTCGTAAAACCGCCAGCGGTGAGACTTTTAACATGAATGCAATGACTGCCGCTCATCGCTCACTACCGCTAAACTGCTACATCAAAGTAACCAATAAAGACAACGGCAAATCTGTGATCGTCAAAGTCAATGACCGTGGTCCGCTCCAAGGCGACCGAGTGCTTGACCTATCTTATGGTGCTGCCAAAGTCATCGGACTGACACAGCGTGGCACAGGTAATGTCATCATTGAGCGTGTCGATGGACCTTGATGAACAAATGGTTAATAAAAAACAGCCTTGATTTGGGCTGTTTTTTATTATTGCTTGATTGGTTTTTAAAACTGGTTACACCAGCTCAAACGCACGGTCAATCGCATCATCCAGCCTATCCACCGCAATCACAGTAATGCCATGAAACTGCTCATTATCCGCCTTAGGTGCATTCGCCTTAGGAATGATGGCGTGCGTAAAGCCGTGCTTCATTGCTTCACGCAGTCGCTCTTGACCGTTTGGCACAGGGCGAATCTCGCCTGACAGCCCCACTTCTCCAAAGACCGCCAAACGGGGTGGCAAGGCTTTTTCTCGAAGGCTGGATGCACAGGCTAATAGCACCGCCAAATCCGACCCCGTCTCCATGACTTTCACACCACCGACGACATTGACATACACATCTTGTCCGCTGGTATAAATACCGCCATGACGATGCATGACCGCAAGCAGCATAGACAGTCGCTGATAATCCAAGCCCAATGCCATGCGTCGTGGTTGTGCGTGTGCATCATCGACCAACGCCTGAACTTCTACAAGCAGTGGTCTGGTACCTTCTCGGCTGACCATCACCACCGAACCTGCGATGGGTTTTTCATAGCGGCTTAAAAATATCGCTGATGGGTTGGCGACTTCTTTTAGTCCTGTATCTGTCATACCAAAGATGCCCAGCTCGTTCACCGCCCCAAAGCGGTTCTTAACCGCTCGAATCATACGAAAACGACTGTCGCTCTCCCCTTCAAAGTACAGCACCGTATCCACCATGTGTTCTAGCACACGGGGACCTGCCAACGCCCCTTCTTTGGTAACATGACCCACCAAAAACAATGCCGTGCCTGTCTGCTTGGCATATCGGGTCAAAATCGCCGCCGACTCTCGAATCTGAGCCACGCCACCTGGGGCAGACTGTATCATGTCAGTAAATAGCGTCTGTATCGAATCAATCACCGCCACCGCAGGTTGCTCTGTGGAGAGTGCTAGGCAAATGGTATCAACATTGGTCTCGGCAAGCACACGCAGTCTATCGGTCGGCAGCCCCAATCGCTTGGCACGCATGGCGACCTGCGACAGACTCTCTTCACCTGTGATGTAGAGTGCCGAACCTGCCAAAGAGTCGCTCGCCGCCATGTTAGTAGCAGTCTGCAATAAAATGGTAGATTTACCGATACCAGGGTCGCCGCCAATCAGCACCACCGAACCTGCGACCAATCCCCCACCAAGCACACGGTCAAACTCACCGATGCCTGTTGGCATACGAGTCTCAAGCGTAACACCCACATCATCCAGACTCATCACGCCAGACACCGCCCCTGCATAGTTGGCGGTTTTGGTGGTAGGTGTGCTTTTTTTGGCACCCTTGTGGTGTGGCATACTCACATCAGGTGCTTCAATCAGACTGTTCCACTCACCACAGTCGGCACATTGCCCTGACCATTTACCAAAATTCGCCCCACAGGACTGACAGACATAAGAAGATGATTTTTTTGCCATGATGATTGTCTTTGTTATTGTTCTGCTATTGCTTGGCTAGGTGGGTGCAACTGACCCATCTACAATGTTCTACTATACCGAAAAATCTTTACCCAGATACACTTTTTGCACCAGTTCATTTGCCAAAATATCATCGGGCGTACCTTCGGCGATGATGGTACCTTCTGAGACGATGTACGCCTTTTCACAGATGGAGAGTGTTTCTCGGACATTGTGGTCGGTGATAAGCACGCCAATACCACGAGCCTTTAGAGTGCTGATGACATCTTTAATGTCGCCCACCGAAATGGGGTCAACCCCTGCAAAAGGCTCATCAAGCAAGATGAACTTAGGGTTACTCGCCAAAGCTCTGGCAATCTCACAGCGGCGACGCTCACCGCCTGAGACGCTCATGCCCAACGAATGCCGCACATGCTCTAAGTGAAACTCACCCATCAGCTTTTCAAGCTCACGCTGTTTAGCATCATAATCCAAATCTTTTCGCATTTGCAAGATGGATAGGATATTTTGCTCGATGGTGAGCTTACGGAAAATGGATGCTTCTTGCGGCAGATAGCCAATGCCTTCGGCGGCACGCTCGTGCATGGATTTTTTGGACAAATCCACATCAAACAGCATCACCTGCCCACGGTCCATCGGCACAAGCCCAATCACCATATAAAAACTCGTCGTCTTGCCCGCACCGTTTGGCCCTAAGATACCGACCACCTGACCTTGTTCAACTTCAAATGACACATCTTTGACCACCCAACGCTGACCATAACGCTTGCCCAGATGACGCATACTCAATGTCGTATTTGACATGACTTTCCTTTTTATAATGAATTTTTGACAATTAAATTAAATCAAACCCCAAAATCAAAATAGGGCAAAACGCCCCATTGATTAACGCAAGCCCTGATGTGAGCCGCTGCCACTTGGTGGGAAAATCAGCTCCACACGACGACCAGCACCTGCATTGGCTTCGACATCGCCTGCTTTTAGGCTATAACGGATGGTATTGCCCGAAAAGCTCGACCCTGCTTGGGTGAGCTTGGCGTTGCCTGTTAAGGTTACGATGCCTGTTACAGCATTATAATCAATGCGGTTCGCCTGACCTTTGGCAAGTCCTTTTTCTTTGGTGATGATTTGTTGGAATGTCGCAGGTTTGCCTGATGCGACTGCCGATGTGATTTTACGCTCGCCGCTTAGGTTTAAAGTGATGTTGTCAGCGGCGATTTTTAGCGTGCCTTGTTCGATGGTAACATTGCCCGAATAAGTCGTTACGCCCGTGCTTTCTACATAAGTGGCACGGTCAGCAAGCAGACGAATGGGCTGATTGGCATCAGATGGCAGTGCGTTCGCCCCTGTGATGATGGCAGGCAGTCCAAATACACCAACAAACAAAGCTGGCTTTAAAACGGTAGAAACGATTGACATAAACTTTTCTCAAATATTTTCAATTTAAAATAAGGTTAAATTCAGATGGTTTATTAAGCTAATATCATGCCGTCAGCTCATCACAGAGCCACACTCACCATGACAAGCCGATGAGCGGTCGGTCAAATTAAAACAAGGGTTTGTCCTGTCTGTCGGCAGCATGATACAAAATCTCAATCCGATGAAATTCATACTCGCCTGTTTCAAGATTGGCGGTCATGCCTTGTGCCTTAAAGCTGTCTTGCCCATTGACAATGGTCAAAGGCTCACTGCTTGATAGCAGACGAGTTTTGGTATTGCCGCTTAGATTGCTGCCTTCGATGACGAGTTTTGGCTTATCGCCTGTCGCTTCACGAGTCAGGCTAAACCCATCAGACAGCTTCATGTCGCCTGTCGTCTGGTCAAGAGAAACTCGCTTGGCGGTGATGGTGTACTTCTGTGCCTGTGGCGGCTGCCAGTGCATCGTTGCCCCCAGCATTTCATCTTCGCCAGCGGCATTTTGCACCAATGAATCCGCTGTCAAGGTGTACTCGGTCTCGCCTGTCTCTTCGTTGGTCTGCGTTGCCTTGATTTCGGTAACTTCATAAGACACATCAGGCGTCGATGGTACGGTTGGTTTGATTTCTACATCTTCTTGATAAAAAAACCAAGCCGCCACCATGATTGCCATGACCCCAAGCACGCTTAAAATTCTAACATTCATTCGCTATTAACGCCAGTTCATCTGTTCAATCAGCCGCAGCCATCATAGAAATTGTGCAATAAAAGCATCATACTTATCTTGGGCTTTTAATATCAGCTCGCACACCTGTCTGACCGCCCCTTCTCCGCCTTTATTGGTGGTGATGACATCGGCATACTCTTGGACAAGTGACACGCCATTTGGCACGCTGATGCCAAGCCCTGCTTCACGGATTGCCTTTAAATCGGGCAAATCATCGCCCATATAGGCACACACTTCTAGCGGCAGACCCAGCTGCTCGGCCAGTGCGGACAAGGCGGTATATTTGTCATCTCGACCCTGCACCACATGATGAATGCCAAGCTCAGTTGCTCGGCGTGCTACCATGGGCGAGCTACGCCCTGTAATGATTGCCAAGATGATGCCTGCTTGTCTTAGAGCGACCAGTCCCACACCGTCTTGCACATAAAAAGCCTTTGTCTCAACATCGTAGGAATTGTAGATGATTTTACCATCAGATAAAATCCCATCCACATCCATCGCAAGCAGCTTGATTTTGCTTGCTTTTTGTAGAATATCTAGACTTGGGCTAGTAATGTCTTTCATCAGCTGACCCCCGCTTGTACCACATCATGAATGCTTAGCACCCCCACAAGCCTACCTTCGTCCAAGACAAGCAGCTGACCAATGCTATGTTCATTCATCATGCTCAGTGCGTCTGACGCTCGGACTTGTTTGGTGGTGTGTTTGGGGTTTTTAGTCATGATGTCGCCAATCTTGACCGTAAGCTCCACTTGCTCGGCTAATTTTCGGCGTAAATCACCATCGGTAAACACGCCCACCACTTCATCAGCATCATCAACCACCACAGCAAGCCCCAAGCGACCGCCCGTCATGACAAGCAAGGTCTCATGTAGACTTGCGGTATGACTGACCACAGGCAGGTTGTCTGCGTGCATCAAATCTTGCACCCGAGTGAGCAGCTTGCGACCCAATGCCCCTGCTGGGTGCGACAGAGCAAAGTCATTGCTGGTAAAGCCCCGTGCGTGTAGCAGTGCTACCGCCAAGGCATCGCCTAATGCCAGCGTCGCCGTCGTACTCGATGTAGGGGCTAGACCCAGTGGGCAAGCTTCTTCTGACCTACCTAAGGTTAAGGCAATGTCTGCTGACTGCGGCAAAAAACCCCGCTTATCACGACTGATGCT
Source organism: Moraxella sp. (assembly GCA_030525825.1). Classification (GTDB taxonomy): domain Bacteria; phylum Pseudomonadota; class Gammaproteobacteria; order Pseudomonadales; family Moraxellaceae; genus Moraxella. Next base: position 101,982 of record JAUNDZ010000001.1, on the reverse strand, counting down.
AATCAAGGGAATGTCAAGCTGCTTGACCACAGGAATGAGCATGCGAATCTCATCAGATTCGCCAGAGTTAGAGATGGCAATCAGTACATCGCCTTTGACCAGCATACCCAAATCGCCATGCCCTGCTTCACCAGGATGCACAAAAAACGCAGGCGTACCTGTCGATGCCAAAGTCGCTGCTATCTTGCGTCCGATATGACCTGATTTGCCCATGCCTGTTACGACCACGCGTCTTTGGCACGCCAAAATCAGCTGGCACGCTTGGCTAAATCGCTCATCAAGCTCATCAACAAGCAAATCCAACGCCCGCTGCTCGGTGCGAATGGCTTTGATTGCTTCTTGGATAAAATCTGTATGATGCGTCATGCCTGACTGCTGGGTCGCTTCGCTTGTTTGGGTATTTATCATCTTAAGATAATCACTAACTGAATGCTCTGTGAATAACAAGACCATGAATGCACGCTGCACACGCACTGTCTTGGCGGTGGGTGCTGATGGTCAGATTGTTTATTATGATACCATATTTGGGGTTAATTTACGCTGATTTCATCGTATTTTTTAAATGCAAATAACAAGAAAATCAACAAAGTACACAAATAGTACACAAAGCCAAAAATCTCATCTGCCAAAGTGCCATATGCACAAAGCCACCGTCAGTACAAAAACATAGCGACCCACCCACGCATTATGGCGAAATGCCTTAAAACACGCCAAGCGTTCACGATTGGCAATCAAAGTGTATTGATAAATAAACAGCCCTGCCACAGGCAAAAGCAGCCACTTTGTCCACGCCACAAAATAATGATGAAACGCCCACGCCATCAACACCAAAAACAGTGCGTTGAGCAAACAAACCATCGCCACATCATAGCGACCAAACAAGATGGCGGTTGATTTTACTCCCACTTTGATGTCATCGTCTCTGTCGCACATGGCATATTGGGTATCATACGCCACCGTCCAACACATATACGCCACGAACAACAGCCAGCCCCACGCATCGACATGACCAATACTGGCAGCATAAGCCATCGGAATCGCCCAACCAAATGCCGCCGCCAATACCACCTGTGGCAAATGCGTATATCGCTTCATGAATGGGTAAATAAAGGCAAGAGCCACCGCCGCCAGCGACCAATAAAACACCTGTATAGGCAAGAAAAACAGCAAGCACGCCGACATCAAGGCAAGCATAACAAAAGTCATCACCGCCGTGCGAGCAGACAGCCTGCCATCTGCCAATGGGCGATTTTGGGTACGCTTCACCTGCCCATCCACCTTTCGGTCAGCAAAATCATTGATGGCACAGCCTGCCGCTCGCATAAGAATCGCCCCACACGCAAAAATCAGCACCAGCTGCACACTAGGCAATCTCCCAAGCCCAGCATTCACCAAAAACACCGCCCATAAAGTCGGATACAACAAAAGCTCTGTACCAACAGGCTTATCAAAGCGAGTCAATTCCAGCCAAGCGATGAGCTTATCCGTCAAGGTCATGCTTTTGGCTCTTGTTGGGTGTCTAGCTGCTTGTGAGCGATTTGGCTGATTTCCACCGCTTGCAATAAATTGAGTTCAGCGAACTCTTGACGCAGTGCCTTGATTGCTGCTGTTTGGTCTTTGGTCTCACGGATAATCTGTGCATAGCGATTGATGTATTTGGTCTTGTCCATCGCTTGCCACAGCTGTTTCATCTTTCGTCTTAAAGAAAAATTCTGCCATGCCATGATGAGTACCACCAGCATAACAACATATTCATATTTCATTGTCATTCCTTATCGTGAAGTCTTTTGGTGTTCGGTTGTAGAATTATCAGTTTTTAACATCTATGATTTACCAATCACTGACCAAAATTCATCAATCATTGGGCAAATCAAGCCCCACTTTGTCATATCTGTCAAAGCGAATGACATCATTAGCAACGCTCTGCACAGGCTTTATGGCTGCCAAATAAGGGGCGGATATTGGACGCTTAACCACCACCCTGCCGCCCTCTACAACCTGACGCATCGCCCGCTCTAACAGTTGCCGTTCGTCATCCGCACTTGGGATACTCGCCAACTCATGCAGTATTTGCATATTTTTGCCGACTTTGGCGGCGTAGCTGTCAGCAGGAAACATGGGGTCAAGATACACCAAATCCGCCTTTGGCAAATCAATATCGTCCGCCAAAAAATCGCCATAATGAATGTGGATACGAGACAGCAGCTTTTGCCAGTTCCTATGATTATTCATCAGCTGATACTCATAAAACAGCAACAGTGCCATGAGTGGCTGCCGCTCCACTATGTGCAGCTGCACACCTGTGCTTGCCAAAATCAGCCCATCATGCCCAAAGCCTGCCGTACCATCAATTACCGTCATCGTGTCATTGAGCTTGCACGCCTGCAAAATCAGCTCGGATTTTCGCCCTGCACTGACGATGCGTTTGGTCAAGGCTGCCCAGTTGGGCGATGACTTCATGATGCCATCACCACTTGTCCAGACGATGACAGGGCTATTTTTGGTGATGGCAATGATGGGCGTATTAGTATTGTCCATCATGGCTGTCAAAACAAACTTATCACTAAGTTTTGGCAGCACCCTAAAAGACAGCGACACTGGCAAACCATACTGATGTATAAGTAGGCTTAGCTCATCAAAAACCCCAGTATCTGCATCTGTACCAACGACCAAAACATCCATGCAATCAGCCTTGAATCTGATAATCAAAGATGAAATACGCCACCAATACCACAAAACCTGTGATGATACGCAAATACGCAAAAATCATGAAGTCTTTTTTGGATACCCACGCCACCATCAAACGGATACACAAGAGTGCCACGATGAACGATACCACCGTACCTGTCGCCAAGATTGCCCAGTCTTGTCCTGTTTGTAATACATCAGGATTGCTCAATAAATCAAGCAATGCCGCCCCAACAATGACAGGAATGCCCAAAAAGAACGAAAACTCGGTCGCTGCCTTACGAGACGCCCCAAACCACAACGCCCCGATGATGGTCGCACCTGAGCGGCTTGTCCCTGGAATGAGTGCCAGACATTGTGCCAAGCCGATTTTTAGTGCCATTTTAAAGTCGATATGCTCGGCTTCTTGGGCTTGAATGGGGCCTGGGTGTTTTTCAACATAGATGATGAGTATCGCCCCAACAATCAGCATGGTCGCCACAACCAGCGGATGAAACAACACGCCTGTGATGAAGTCTTTGAACACAAAGCCTGCCACCATGACAGGCAGCGTGGCGATGATGAGTGCAATGCCAAGCGAACGGGGGTTGGTCATGCCATCCGCCTTGCCTGTCATCAGCCCCATGAATGCCGTCCACAGCCGCCCCCAGTAGTCATAAATCACCGCCAAAATCGCCCCAAGCTGCACAAAAACGATGAACAAATCTCGTTTTTCTTTATCCCAAAAATTCATGATATCAGCCGACAAAATCATGTAGCCTGTGCTTGAAATGGGCAAAAACTCCGCCACTCCTTCAACGATACCCATGATGATAGCTTTGATAAATAATACAATGTCCATAAAAAAGTCAGCTTATATGATGAGTTGGTTGATTAACTTTGCTTGGTAGGTCGTTTTTTGCCCTGCTCGGCAAGCGTTTTCCATGCGTTGTTGCGTAGATATACAGGCAAAGCCTGCTCGGCACGCACCGCACCACCTGCCTGCCATATCGGATGGGCAAGCTGTGCGATGTGGCTGGCTGTGGGTTTTAGGTGAAGTCTTGTTGCCGCAGTCTGTATCAAATCCACGCCATCGCCCACGACGACATCAGCATCGATACTGCCATCACAGTCTAGCAGGTACTCACCTTGTGCCACAAGCACGCCATCTGATAAGACAAAATCGCCTGCATATACTTGGTTTTGTCTGGCATCTATCACACCAACGATGCGACTGCCGTCTGGCAAGGTCTCATCTGCTGTGGCTGCATACGCCAAGGCTTGTAGGCTTGAAATACCAACACACGGAGCGTCATTTGCCACAGAGAGTGCCTGCACCACCGCCGTATTGATGCGAATGCCGCTAAACGCTCCCGGTCCACGGTTAAACGCCCACACCCCCACCGCATCAACACCAATGCCAAGCTCGCCAAAGGCTTCATCCAGCATGGGCAAGATAATCTCTGTCTGCCCACGAGAACCCGCCACCGACTTATCATAGACAATCTTACCATCAGCGGTCATCACCGCAATGGCACACTGCTCAAAAATGGTATCAAATGCAACTAACATGGCAACACACTTACTTTTATACTGTTATCCCAACCTTAAAAGACGGTCAGATTAAGATGAAACAAGTTTTTTTTAATTTTTTAATAATGAAAGACAAAAACACTCAATCAGCTTTTGAGTGTTTTTGTCATCATGACATCAAAAACGCTTTTTGAAGTTTGGAAATTGCCCTTGCATCGACTGCATCTGTTTTTGCATCTCTTCCATGCTTGGCATGTTGTTCGAGTCAAGTCCCAAATCCGCCATTGACTGCTTCATTTGGGCTTCGCTCATGCCAGCCTGCTCTTTGTTTGTGCCATTTGCACCGCCAAACAACGGACCGCCACCGCCAGCCATACCCTTAGTTAAGCCCTGTACCGCTTTCATCATCTTGCTGATGCCGTCAGGACGACTAATCATCTTCATCATTTTTGCCATCTGCTTATGCTGTTTGAGCAGACGATTGACATCTTGGATTTGCTTACCGGAACCTGCGGCGATGCGGCGTTTGCGACTTGGGGTGATTTTGTCAGGGTTTTGGCGTTCAAACGGCGTCATCGAGTGAATGAGTGCTTCCATCTCTTTAACTTTCTCTTCAGGCTTGGCTTCCTCCATCGCCTTTTGTAGGTCAGCACCGCCCATGCCCGGCATCTTATCCAAAAAGCCTGCCATGCCGCCTAAGTTTTTCATCTGTTGGAATTGAGCCAGCAGGTCTTCTAGGTCAAATTCACCGCCCTTTTGCAGTTTTTTTGCCATGCGTTCGGCTTGCTCACGGTCGATTTTATTTTCAACTTCTTCAACCAAGCTCAGCACATCACCCATACCCAAGATTCGCTGGGCAATACGCTCTGGGTGGAATAATTCTAAGGCTTCTAGCTTCTCGCCACGACCCAAAAACTTAATCGGCTTGCCTGTGATGGCACGCAACGACAATGCCGCACCGCCACGAGCATCGCCATCCGTCTTGGTCAAAATCACGCCCGTCAAAGGCAGAGCATCATTAAAGGCTTTGGCGGTATTGGCAGCGTCCTGACCTGTCATGGCGTCCACGACAAACAAAGTTTCGGTCGGATTGACCGCCGCTGTCAGCTCTTTAATCTCAGTCATCATCTCTTCATCAATCGCCAAGCGACCTGCGGTATCGATGATAAGAATGTCAGCGTACTTGATTTTTGCTTCTTCGATGGCACGACGGGCGATGTCAATCGGATTTTCGCTCACGCAAGATGGTACAAACATCGCACCCACTTGCCCTGCGACAAATTCAAGCTGACTGATGGCGGCAGGACGGTACACATCGGCTGACACCAACATGACTTTTTTCTTTTGTTTTTCTTGAATGTATTTGGCAAGTTTACCTGCGGTGGTGGTTTTACCCGCCCCTTGCAGACCAGCTAAGAGATAGACAACTGGTGGTTTGCCCGTCATTTCAAGCGACTGATTGGCAGACCCCATCATCTCAGTCAGCTCATCATAGACGATTTTGACGAATGCCTGACCAGGGGCAAGCTCTTTGAGCACTTCTTGACCCAATGCCTTTTCTTTGACCTTGGAGACAAATTCACGAGCCACAGGCAATGCCACATCTGCTTCAAGCAGTGCCATACGCACTTCACGCAGCGTATCTTTAATATTGTCTTCGGTGAGCTGTCCAGTACCAGCGATGTTGCGAAGGCTGCCAGAGAGTCGTTCGGTTAGCGTATCAAACATAATTTTTCCAAGTTAATTCAAAATCAAACAATGTGAGAACTACAAATACTGCCTATTTTATGCTAAATTATACAATTATGCCAATTTTAATTAAAGGGTGTGATAAAAAATGCTGATTTTTTGCAATTTTTGCCCAAATTAGAGGTTTTTGTGCTTATTATTTATGTCATCGCTGCGATTATTTATATGGCAGTCGCCAGTTTTTTGTATAACAAACTCACCAAACAACAGCCCATTAACAAACAATCTTTCATCATCGCTTTGTTAATGGGTGCAGGGCTGCATGCGTTTTTGTTATTCCCACAAATCATCACGCCCTACGGTCTAAACTTGCACATTTTTAATACCATCAGTCTCATCAGTTTGTTTTTTTTGGTGTTTTTTGTGCTGTTTTGTTTGTACCGCCCCATTATGAGCCTTGGCGTACTGGCTGCTCCGACAGCTCTGATTGGGCTTAGCATGGGTTTTTTTGGGCGAGCCCCTTATGAGCCTTTGGGCGAGCTGACCCCACTACTACAATCCCACATACTGCTGTCTTTTGCTGCCTACTGCGTGCTACTGATGGCAGCTGTACAAGCCATCATTTTAAAGCTACAAATCCGAGAGCTAAAACACCAGACCATTCATCGTTTTTGGGTGAGCAAATTGCCGAGTCTACAAAGCATGGAGAGCCTACTGTTTGACATGATTTTGGTGGGCTTTGTGATTCTAAGCATCGCTTTGGGGCTGGGCTTTGTGGCGACTTATGATGTCATGGCTCAGCACATCGCTCATAAGCTGTTTTTTAGTGTACTGTCATGGCTAATCTTTGGTATTTTTATCGTTGGGCATTATCGCTTCGGCTGGCGTGGCAAGCGTGCCGCCAACTTTACCATTTATGGTTTTATTTTACTTGCCATTGGTTTTGTTGGCTCAAAAGCCGTGCTAGATTTATTGATTTAGTCCTTATTTATGTTTTATAAAAACAGCCCTTAAATTTTGGGCTGTTTTTTTATTTATGGGCGTATTTAGCGTGTGGCGACATAGCTTAGTGTTTCATCCAGCACCGCTGTTGCTCGGCTATCATGTCCTGCATCAGGGGCATTAATGATGGCAACCATCGCATACCACCTGCCTTGTGTGTCCATCACATAGCCCGCCAGACTTTTGACATTATTGAGCGTGCCTGTCTTGACATAGGCACGACCAATGGCAGGATGGTCGGCATCACGCTCTGATAAAGATGTCATCGTGCCTGTCTGACCTGCAATCGGCAGAGACTCTCGAAATACTTCAAAATTCGGCTGATGATAAGCAAAGACAAGCAGTTCTGCCATTGCACTGGTCGTGATGGCACAGTCTCGGCACAGTCCAGATGCCCGACTCATGATGGGCGGCTGCGTGGTTAGGTGCGTCTGCCACCACTTATTGATAAAGTTAAACGCACGGGGATAGTCGCTTACCGCCCCTTGTTTTGCCATCGGCATGGACAGCGGTAAGGACAACGCCACCTGCTCGGTCATGACATTGTTAGAATACTGATTGATGAGATAAATCTGCTCTGACAATGGGCGAGATGGATAGCTTAGCCAAGCAATCGCAGGGCTGCTGGCATCTGCCGCCATGCGGACACGACCTGTGAATTTGGCATCAAGCGACCGCCACACACCGCCAACCGCTTTGACCGCCAAAGTATCAGCATCATCAAAGGTCAGCCAATAAGACTGCCTACCACAAGTAGCACGAGTACCATTTAAAATGGTCAGCTTATCATTCGTCAGATGAAATTTACCGTCATTCAGACAGCTGGTGTGATTTGCACTGATTTGCGTGGGTGCATCAAAGTCATCCAGCGGTGGCAGCACTCGCACGGCAGCAGTCTGCTCATCGGTCGGGATAAAGGTAATGACCTTTTCATCGCCCATCTGTACTAAGGCATCATGTCCTGATGGCAAAACATCCACTTCCACCGTGCCAAAATTCACCAAAAACGCATTGGGTGCGGCATTATAAGCACGAATCCCCTGCCCATCAAAGGCATTGATGTCATATTTGACATTGCTAAATGCTGAATTATCAATGATGATGTCGCCATGAATGTGGCGTATACCCTGCTTTTGTACTTGTTCAAGCATGGCTGTTAGCCTATCATGGGTCATGGACGGGTCGCCAGAACCCTTGATGACTAAATCGCCATACAGTACGCCGTTTAATACCATGCCCTTAGGATAGACGCGAGTCAGCCAATGATGATTCTCTCCCAAAGTATGCAGAGCGATGAGCGTGGTGATGAGCTTTTGGGTGGATGCAGGGGTACGCAGCTTATCAGCACGATGGCGAACCAAAGGGGCCTGTCTTGTGATGGTCTGGGTGGGTGTTTTGGCGATGTTGGCATCCAATGGCTCAATCCACAGGCTCAGCTCTTCATCGGACAGCCCCGCTTCTACCATCTTAGCTTTGATGGTGCTAGGCAAGGCTTGCTCATGGATATTATCGTGGATACTGCCATGCACGCTTTGTGCTGGCACAATGGATGCCGATGAATTGGCAATCCCAACCTGAGCCGCAAGCCCAATTACTGCCACCAAGCATTGACGATACATACTCACCCCATTACTTTTAAATCCATTTCATCACTTTGAAACACCAATCCCATTAGGCAAAATATCTGTCCAAACCCTCTTGAATGCCAGAGCTAATCACACCCTTTAAAGGCTTTGCCAAAAATGCCAAATCCGCCTCAAAGATAATCTTATCAGCATCCAAAAACGCACGCCCATCCACGCCTGCTTTATTGATGGCGACAGTATCCACATCGTCACCCTCTTGGTAGGTGGCTTCTAGCCCAAAGGTGGATTTGGCTTCTTCAAGCCATTGTTTCGCCTGCTGGCGTGCCGTCTGCAAATCAAAATTATGACGCTTTTCGATGCGAATGTCTGACATATCAACTCCAACTAAACTAAATAATACAATCAATAAAAACAAAAGATTGTTCATTGTAGAACAATCTTTCAAAAAATACGATTTAACTTATGTAACCAAGTATCACACAACATCCTAGTAAATACCATCAGGTCTTCGGCAAAGTAACACCCGTCTGCCCTTGATACTTGCCGCCACGGTCTTTATAAGAAGTCTCACACACTTCATCAGACTGGAAAAACAGCATCTGTGCCACGCCCTCGCCTGCATAGATACGAGCGGGCAGGTTGGTGGTGTTACTAAATTCTAAGGTAACATGACCTTCCCACTCAGGTTCTAAGGGAGTTACATTGACAATGATGCCACAGCGAGCATAGGTTGATTTGCCAAGACAGATGGTCAGCACATCTCGGGGGATTTTAAAATACTCGACCGTGCGAGCCAGTGCAAATGAGTTGGGTGGAATGATGCACTCATCGCCCACGATGTCAATAAAGCTCTTTTCATCGAAATTCTTAGGATCAACGATGGCAGAATGCACATTGGTGAATACCTTAAACTCATTGGCACAGCGAACATCATAGCCATAACTTGATGTGCCATAGCTTACGATTTTATCGCCTTGTTTGTTATGGCGGACTTGATTTGGCTCAAAGGGAGCAATCATCTCATGCTCGGTTGCCATTTGGCGAATCCAACGGTCTGATTTGATGGACATATACTTTCCTAAAATATCAATGCGTCATCTTTATCACTACTTCATATAAGGCATGACAAAGACGAATTTATAACCAAAAATCGTGCCATTATAAAGGATATGGCAGATAATGACAACTTGGATGAGCCAAACAAATTGGGCGTATCATCTCTTTAAAAAATCCGCCCGCTCGCCCCTTTGTCAAACTTAGCAATCTGACCGTCAATGCTCTTGGCGATGTTCTCATAATACACGGAGAACTCATCGCCTGCCAGTACGCTGGGTTTGCCCTGATCCATATTCTCACGAATGCCTGTGGCAAGTGGTAGCTGCCCTAAGAGTGGCACTTGGTATCTTTGTGCCAAATTTGCCCCGCCGTCCGCCCCAAAAATCGCTTCCACATGACCACAGTTGGTGCAGGTATGTAGTGCCATGTTTTCTACCACACCGATGATGGGAATGTCAGTTTTAAAGAACATTTCCATGCCTTTTTGAGCATCAAGTAAAGCAATGTGCTGCGGCGTGGTAACAATCACCGCCCCTGTAACAGGAATACGCTGAGCAAGGGTAAGCTGAATGTCGCCTGTACCAGGGGGCATATCGATGACGAGATAGTCAAGGTGTGGCCAATTGGTCTGGCTGTACAGTTGCATGAGTGCCCCTGTCGCCTTAATGCCACGCCACGCCACAGGGGTGTTATCACTCTCGATGAGATTACCGATGGAGAGCATGGCAAGTCCATGAGCGTCTATCGGCACAAATTGGTCGTTTTCAACGGCAGGCTTGACCCCTGCCACGCCCAGCATATCAGGCACGGACGGACCGTAGATATCGGCATCTAAGATGCCCACGCGTTTGCCGAGCTTTTGTAGGGCAAGGGCGATGTTCACGGTGGTGGTGGATTTGCCCACCCCGCCTTTGCCTGATGCGACCACGATGATGTGGCGAATGCGTGGGTGAGGGGCGATGTCCGCCTGTTTGGGGGCGGATTTGGTGGGAGCAGTTTCGCTCTGTGATGTCGGAATGTGGTCGCTGTTATTGGGGGTAAAGCTCTGTACCACCCCTTGTTTGTTGGTGTCGCTTGTCATCGAAGCGACTTTGTCTGATAAGATGACATTAAGATTGACTTCATCAATGCCGATGAGATGTAGCCTTGCTCGCAGGTCGTGATACATCTGCTCGAGCTCGGCTTGATTGGCATCTTTATGCACTTTTAGGGCAAGATTTAGTGTATCGCCTGTCAGCTCATGACTGTCGATGTATTCACCTAATGACTTGCCCCACAAACTAAAATCATTGATGACTTTATCAACATCGCTCATGTTGGTGGCAGTTTTCTTTTTAAAAGGATTAAACATGGTTTTGGTCTTATTTTTTAATGAATATTATTTGTCATGTGGTATGTCCGTCAAGCAAAGTGCTTGTGATCTGCCTTATTGTAGCATGATTTGACTGCTCCATACCACTTTTTGAGCATTACCCAAACAATCCATCAGTTCTGGGTTTTGCCAATATGCCCACATAAGAGACACAAAAGAGCATAAAAGACACTATCCAAGCAATTTGAGAAATGGCAACCCAATTCATATAATCGCCGCCAAACATCGGCAACAGCACACGGCATAAGGCACAGATTATCATTAAGATAAAAATCATACTCACGCTTTTTGGTGGCTGATGGATGCTTCGCCCTGTATGCCCAAGCGATACTCGTGCCATCATGGCAACGGTCATCAGTCCCACGCCAAATAATGCCAAGCCATGCAGACCTAATGAATGAATGTTAATCGAGCTACCCATAAAAGGATAAACGACAAATAATAGCAGACTTGCCGTCATGCCCCCAAAGGCAATAACAAGCGACCATAATAAGGGCTTTTGCCAAATGGCGTGATGATACCAGTTTTTTAGGCGTATGATATTGACGATAAAACAAACAAGGGCAAAAATACTGGCAATCTTAGGCAAATTGGCAAATAAATCAAATATGATAAAGCCAAAAAAGCTAAATAGATTTAATTTATCAAGCATGGCAGAATTTTTTTGTTCAAGGCTGATGCCATTTGGTTTGCCGTCTTTATCCACACTAATACCTTTGACAATAAAAAATGGCAATACTCGTCTGGCGATGGTAAATACCACACCGATGACCAGATACAAGGCAAAATATAACGCCATTTTTTGGGTGCTGGCATGATTTAAAAAAGCACCAACATAAAATGCCACATTAGCCAACATGAGTAAGACGAGTTTGGCGACAATGCCAATCTGACGCTTTTGGCGAGCGACCCACACCGCTTTGATGACCGCAAATGCCGTCATGCCCCAAAATATGACATCAAAGACAAGGGCAACCATCAGCATCGCACCACTTGGCACAGCGTGCAAGCCTAGCCACACCAAGCGAGCAACCGCCCACGCTCCAAATATCGCCCCCAAATGCCAGCCATAGGGCATCATCTGACTTGTCCAAGTCTTGACCGCCGTCAATAAAAATCCTGCCACCACCGCTAGGGCGTAGCCAAACACCATCTCATGAGCGTGCCAATAAAACGGATTTAATACCCCTTTAAACGGAGCAAACCCTTGCAGTACAGCAAGCCACAGCCCCATGCTGACTATGGCAAAAATCCCCGCCCCCACAAAAAAGATGCGAAAACCTAAGTTTAAAATGGGGTGTGGCGAAGTGGGTCGCTTGGCGGTGTTTTGGATATTTAAGAGCATGGCGAACATTCATTTAAAATAATAATTATATGATACGCCTTTTTTGGTGTTTTTACAATTTAGCCAAAGGGAGTATGTGGCATGGCGGTTGATTTTTTAAAGAAAAAATCAATAAACCCCCAATTATTAGCCAAAATTTGTTAAAATAAACCTTTTTGTCAAAATTTATAAAAACACCCATGACCACACCGCTACTGACTGCCGATTTTGATTATCATCTGCCTGACGAACTCATCGCCCGCTATCCGCTGACTGTGCGGTCAAGCTCTCGCCTGCTTCATGTATCAGGCGACAGATGTACCGATTTGGCATTTACCGATTTGCCAAACCTACTAAACAAAGGTGATTTGCTGGTGCTAAACGACACCAAAGTGATGAAAGCTCGCCTGTTTGGGGTGAAGGACACAGGCGGTGCGGTGGAAGTGCTGATTGAGCGGATTATTGACCATGACAGCCATATCGCTCATTGTCATGTACGCTCTAGTCGTGCCTTAAAAATGGGGCAAAGGGTTGCCCTTGCTGATGGAGCAATGACTGCCACCATGATGGGGCGAGCAGACAACTTATTTGTTTTGCAGTTTGATGCACCGATTTTGGCGGACTTGGAGCGTTTTGGGCAGATGCCCATTCCGCCTTATTTTGAAAGACAGGCAGATGATACCGATGACACTCGCTATCAGACGGTGTTTCATGACCCTACCAAGCAAGCCAGCGTTGCCGCTCCGACCGCCAGTTTGCATTTTGATGATGAGATATTAGACGAGCTTAAAAATAAAGGCGTGGAGATTGCCTTTGTAACGCTTCATGTGGGAGCAGGCACTTTTGCCCCTGTCAAGGCGGACGACCTATCCGACCACATCATGCACGCCGAATACGCCCATCTGCCACAGGCAACAGCTGACAAAATCAACACCACCAAAGAGCGTGGCGGACAAGTCATCGCTGTGGGGACGACTGTAACTCGCACGCTAGAGACCGCCCATCTGCACCGTGTGGACGGACGGCTTGCTGAGTTTAGCGGCGATACGCAGATTTTTATTTATCCGCCTTATGAGTTTGGCGTGGTGGATAGGCTCATTACCAACTTTCATCTGCCCAAATCCACCCTGCTTATGCTCGTGTCTGCCTTTGCTGGCACAGACAACATCAAACAGGCATATGCTCACGCCATTGCTCAAAAATATCGCTTTTTTAGTTATGGCGATGCGATGCTGCTTGATAGGTTTAGCCCAAAGTAATGACAAGGCGTTCATTATCCCACAACACCATTTTTAATCATTAAGAGATAATATGAAATTCACACTTCACAAAACCTGCTCCACCACGCGTGCCAGAAGAGCCACCGTCCACCTAGCTCACGGCGATGTTGCCACCCCTGCCTTTATGCCTGTGGGGACTTATGGTACGGTTAAAGGAATGCTCCCAAAAGACATTCACACCATCGGTGCAGACATCATTTTGGGCAACACCTTTCATCTGTGGCTTCGTCCGACCACAGCGGTCATTGATGAATTTGGCGGATTGCACGATTTTATCGGCTGGAATAAGCCGATTTTGACCGACTCTGGCGGTTTTCAGGTGTTCTCTCTTGGGGCAATGCGTAAGATTAAGGAAGAGGGCGTATATTTTCGCTCGCCGATTGATGGGGCAAAGGTGTTTTTGTCGCCTGAAATTTCTATGCAAATCCAAAAATCCCTAAACACCGACATCGTTATGCAGTTTGATGAATGCACGCCCTATCCTGCCACCCATAGCGAGGCGGATAAATCGCTTGAACTGTCGCTTCGCTGGGGGCAGCGGTGCATTAACGAACATCAAAAACTTGGCAACAAAAACGCTTTGTTTGGCATCATTCAAGGCTCAATGTATCGCGATTTGCGTGAAAAGTCGCTGGCTGGGCTACTGTCTATGCCCTTTGACGGCTATGCCATTGGCGGGCTGTCGGTGGGCGAGCCAAAGGAGGAGATGATTAGCGTGCTAAATTATCTGCCTAATCTGATGCCCTCTGACAAACCCCGCTATCTGATGGGCGTGGGGACACCTGCTGACATCGTGGAGGCGGTGCGTCGTGGCGTGGATATGTTTGACTGCGTGATGCCTACTCGTAATGCTCGTAATGGACATTTGTTCACATCAACAGGGGCAATAAAAATCAAAAATGCCGTGCACCGCTTTGATACATCGCCCCTAGATAGCGAGTGCGACTGCTATACTTGTCAGAATTTTAGTCGTGCGTATTTGCACCACTTGCATAAATGTGGTGAGATGTTATCGGCTCAGCTTGCCACCATTCATAATTTAAGATTTTATCAAAACCTAATGGCGGGCATTCGCCAAAGCATTGAAGAAGATAGATTTGATGAATTTGTGGCAGAGTTTTATGCCAAACAAGGGCTTGATGTACCAGCTCTTGAACTGTCTTAGCCTTATTTCGCTTAGATGACTGACCACTTAGACGACCAATTAAACTTCATCATTCATCACCAACAAAAAACACACGCTCAATCAAGCGTGTGTTTTTTTTGTTAAAGCGTCAAATCATAAATCACTTGGCACTTTATCCATGTCAATATCAGGATTTTTGACAAGATGAATGGCTGATAAAATCAAACCACCCCAAATGGCAATCAATGCCACCACCATGATAATTAAAGCGGTACTATTCATAATAATCCCCTTTTTGTTCGCCGTGAGAGCTGTGTCCACGAGCCTTGGTCAATAGCATTGCACCGATGGCAAAGATTGCCACCACGCCCCAGCCAAAGACAAGCTGTGTGATGAAATCATAATCGCCATAGCCTTCGGTCAGCAGTGATTTTAGGCTAAGCACCAACGCCACAATCAGCGAGATGGGCGTGATGACGGTCAATACGAACGACCAGCCTGCACCGACTTTCACACTTGAAATGGCATTGATGTGGCGAATGAGCTTGTCAAGCAGACCACGATTCAGCCAAGTTACCCAAATGATTGACAAAATCGCACCAAACACCACACCAATGTTATTGGCGAAGTGGTCAATGATGTCCACAAAGGTAATCGCTGTCTTGGTCGAGAATAGAACAATCGAGATGATGGCAGAGACACCACCAACGATGGTAACGGCTTTTTTGTGCGACCAGCCAAATTTATCCTCAACGGCAGAGATTGGCACTTGAATGATACTTGCCATCGAAGTTAAACCTGCCACGAACAGCGATGCAAAGAACAGCACACCGATAATCGTGCCGGCATCACCCATGCTTGAGATGATTTTTGGGAAAGCCACAAAGGCCAAACCAATACCACCAGAGACAACCTCTGCCACTGGCTTGCCTGATGCCACCGCCATAAAGCCAAGCACCGAAAAAATACCAATGCCTGCCAAGATTTCAAATGATGAGTTGGCAAAACCAACCACCAAGCCAGAACCTGTCAAGTTGGCGTTCTTTTTTAGGTAAGATGAATAAGTTACCATAATACCAAAGCCGATGGACATTGAGAAAAACACATGACCATAAGCCGCCAGCCACACTTTTGGGTCCGCCATCGCTGTCCAGTTCGGTGTAAAGAAGGTGTTTAGACCCTCAACCGCACCTGGCAGACGCACCGCCTGAATCACCATGATGACAAACATCACCACCAATAGGGGAATAAATATTCTATTGGCAAGTTCCACACCCTTACGGATACCGCCATACATGATGAACAGCACAATCGCCCACACCACCACGATGCCGATGAACAAACTTGGTACAAAAGTGAAATCCAGCCCTGAGCCGCTTTGTAGATAGTGATCAGAAAAGAAACTTTCTGTATCTTCGCCCCACGCTTGGCTGAACGAATATAGGGTATATTGCCCTGCCCAGCTTAACACGCTGGCATAATAAATACCAATGACAGAACACACCAATACTTGCCACCAGCCCACGCCTTCGGCAGATTTTACCATGCGTCCATAGGCAGTTGGCGGTGCACCACGATACTTTTGCCCAACCACATAGTCCAAAAACAACAGCGGAAAACCTGCTGTCGCCAACGCAACCAAATAAGGAATAAAGAACGCACCGCCACCGTTTTCATAAGACACATACGGAAAACGCCAAATATTCCCCAAACCGACCGCTGAACCAATGGCGGCCAAAATAAATCCAGAGCGTGCCGACCAACTCTCTCGTTGTACAGACATAAACTCTCCTTAATTGTTTATCTTTTTTTCATCGTCATGGCGTCATCAGCCCAACGATAACTACTTGTATTGACAACTTTGCTCAATTATATTGCAATATTGTTGCTAGTATAGTTTGATTTATTAACAAACAAAAGTCAAGTAAAATAAAATGCAAAAACCCATAACAAAAAGTCATGGGTTTTAAAACCAAATGGCAGCATTCATCTTATGGCTAGCGAGTCAGTCCACGCTGGCTGTTTTGTAGTGAGTCGATGAATAGCTGAACCTTAGACTCATGAGCGAGCAGATTTTGAAGTTCATTGAGTGCTTGCTCACGAATCAGCCCTGAGCGAAATATCACTCGGTAGGCATCATCAAGCGTTTTAATCGTCTCGCTGCTCCACCCTTTTCTACGCATGCCTTCTTTGTTAATGCCATGCGTCTTAGCAGGGTTACCAGAGACCATCGTGAATGCTGCCACATCTTTTAGGATTAGGCTTGCTCCGCCAATCATACTATAATCATCAATGCGACAGAACTGATGAATGCCTGATTGACCACCGATAATCACATAGTTGCCAATGTGGCTATGTCCTGCCACACCGACATTATTGGCAAGCACATTATAATCGCCCACCACACAGTCATGAGCAATGTGCGTATTGACCATAAGCAGGTTATGACTGCCAATCTTGGTCAAGCCATTATCTTGCACCGTGCCACGATGGATGGTGCAGGATTCTCTGATGCGGTTATGGTCGCCAATTTCTAGATAAGTCATCTCGCCTGCGTATTTTAAATCCTGCGGATTCTCGCCAACGCTGGCAAACTGATAAATCTCATTATGCTCGCCAATCGTGGTATTCTCGCCCACGATGACATGATTTTTTAGTACCGTATATGCTCCGATTTTGCTGTTTTTACCGATGATGCAATATGGACCGATGACGGCAGTTTCATCAATGATGGCAGATTCATCAATGATGGCGGTTGGGTGAATGCTCATATATATCCCAAAAAACTTAGCATGGTTTACCCATGATGATGGCTACTATAATGATGGGCTTTGTTGTGATTTAATGATTTTTGTCATCAAATCCATCAATCACAAATCAGCCGCTTTTTGACGAGCAATCATAATCTCAGCACTACACGCCAACTCGCCATCGACATGGGCAGTGCATTCAAATTTATAAATATCACGCATACTGCGAGTCGCCTTTGAGCGAATCACCAAAGTATCGCCTGTACTGACCATCTTTTTAAAGCGTACCTTATCCACCCCTGCAAACAGATATAGATAGCCACTTTCAGAAGTCTGACCTGCACTGATAAAGCCCAAAATCCCCGACAGCTGTGCCATCGCTTCTACCATAAGCACGCCTGGCATGATAGGGTTGTCAGGAAAATGACCATTGAACAACTCTTCGTTAATCGTGATGTTCTTGTAGCCTGTAATCCAGTTGTTCGGTGAGCAAGCCGTTACACGGTCAATCAGCATGAATGGGTAGCGGTGTGGCAGATAGTGCTTGATTTGGTCGTATTTTAAAGGCAAGCTAACCCCACGCTCATTCAATGCGTCCAAATCTTCTTGGGTGAGCAGTTCGGTGTCGATAATGGTATTTGACATGATGCGTCCTTTGTATTGAATTTTTGAAATATGAAATGGTTGAGCGATGTTTGATAAAATAAGCCCAATTCATCACAAAAGCTATTTATTTTCGCCCAACTGACGGAACTTGACGGCAGCACGACGCCATTTGGCTGTCGGCATGGCAGAAGTGCCTGATGAATAGCTGCCCGACTCTTTGATGTGGTTGGTAACCATCGTCATGGCGGTGATGGTAACACCATCGGCAATCGTGATGTGTCCTGTGATGCCTGCCGCCCCACCGATGATACAATGACGACCAATATGCGTGCTGCCTGCGATGCCAACCTTTGCGGCAATCGCCGTGCCATCGCCAATGTGTACATTATGAGCAATCTGCACCAGATTATCAATAATCACATGATTGCCAATCACGGTATCGCCCACCGCACCACGGTCAATGCAGGTATTGCTACCGATACGCACCTGATTGCCGATGACCACCCTGCCCAGCTGTGCGATACGCTGCCAATGCAGTCCGTCTTTGGTTGGATTGGGGGCAAAGCCAAAACCTTCTGAGCCTATACTGGCATGAGCATGGATACTGACTTCATCGCCAAGTTGACTGTGATGGGCGATACTCACATGCGATGCAATCTGACAACGCTCGCCAAGCACCGCACCATCATCAATCACCACATTTGAGCCAATGACCGTATCTGTCCCAATCTGCACACCGTCGCCAATGACGCTATAAGCACCGATACGCACGCCACCACCCAGCACCGCTGTCGGTGCGATGATGGCAGTAGGATGAATGTCTGCTGTATGCTTTGGTTCATAGGCGAACAACACACTGATACACGCATACGCCAGATACGCATCTTTGACGATGATGGCGACCGCTGTATCAGGCACAGCATCGATGAACGATTCACCTGCGATAATCACACCTGCTCGACTGCCAGCCAAATCATCGGCATATTTGGCATGGGCGATGAATGCCACAGCATCGGGGGTAGCGTCTGCTAAGTTCGCCACCCGCTGCACGGTTTTTTGAGTGTCAGATACGCCAAGTACAGCCTTGTTTAACACAGGCTGTACTTTTTCAATCGCTTCAATCAGCTCGCTAAGCGTTCTCATCAGAACACGCTACCGATTTGGAATTGGACTTTTTCGGTTTCGTCGTTATCCTTGCTATTGATTGGCTTGGCATAGCTTAAAGACAAAGGACCAATCGGTGTGTACCAAGTCGCACCCACACCCACGCTATAACGCATCTCTTTATCTTGTTCTAGTACATTGTAGCTGGTTGAAGTGGCATGACCATTGGTCAGCTTATTTAGATTGACCGTCTCTTTGTCCATGCCTGTGGTATCAAAGACTTGACCGCCTTCAAAGAATAGTACAGGGCGTACTTGGTCTGTCCAATCACCTTTAAATGGCATTGGTAAAATCAGCTCCGCACCAAAGGTTGCTAAAGCATTACCACCAACATTATCACCCAATGTGTATCGATCACCATCTTTTGCTACACTGTACGGCTGCGAGCGAGGCCCTAGGCTTGATGCCTTGTAGCCACGCACCGAGCCATAGCCACCTGCATAGAAGTTTTCATAAAATGGCAAATCATTACCATAGCCCAAGCGAGTATAACCACGCAAGATACTACCCCTCCATAGTGGGTAGTAGATATTACCTGTATAGACTGCTTTTTGGTAAGTCTTATCGCCAAAGCCTAAGGTCAAATCCACATTGTGGCTCATGCCTTTGGTTGGGAATACTGGCTTATCTAGGCTTGAATAGCTCCAGCCCAAAGTCGCATTATAAGTGGTATAGTCGTGGTTAAAACCTGTGTTATTGTTATCATATGGTGTAATCGTACCACCGTCTTCCAAAAGCTGTTTTATGCTGCTCACCGCCATGCCACGACCGCCCTGCACTTCGGTGTTGTCAATGTTAATGCCTGCACTGATACGCTGGTTTTCATTGATAGGATAGCCATAGCTTAGCGTACCACCGTACGAGTCTAGCACATAGTTGCTGACATTCTTATTGTCATATTTGGTCTTGCGGTAGTAGGCATTGACACTTTGAGAGACGCCATTTTCGGTAAAGAATGGGTCGGTCATGCCAAGACTATACACATCACGAGTCTCTGAGCGAGAAAATGACGCATTGACACGATTACCTGTACCCATGAAGTTCGACTGCGACAAATCCGCTTGGAAAGTCAAACCACCCGACTGGCTATAACCTGCGGCGATGGTCGATGAGCCTGATGGCTGTTCTTGTACGGTAAAGTTAATATCCACTTGGTCAGGGGTGTTTGGCACAGGCACGACCTGAGCCTGAACATCCTTAAAGAAACCTGTACGCATCAAGCGGGCACGAGACAGCTGAATCTTAGAATTCGATGCCAATGCCCCTTCTAGCTGACGCATCTCACGGCGTAGCACTTCATCTTTGGTTTTTGAGTTGCCTGCAAAGTTGATACGGCGTACATACACAGGGCGTACAGGATTGATATAATAATCAATATCTACCGTGCGAGTCTCGTCATTGATGCGAGTGATTGGGCGGATTTGGGCATAATAGTAGCCATCATCGCCAAATTTATTGGCAATGTTGGCAGTAACTTCATCAAGTTTACTCTGTGAGTAGCTCTCGCCTTCTTTGAACTCAACGAACTCTTGTAGCTCATCGATACCATAAGTAACATCGCCTAAGAACTGCGTTTTGCCAAAATTGTATCGCTCGCCTTCGGTAACGGCAATCTCAACGAATACTTTGTTCTTTTCTTCATCAATCGACAGGCTAGAATTATCCACCTTAAAACGCACAAAGCCTTCGTTTAGGTATTTGGCTTGCAAGGCTTCAAGGCTGGCGTTTAGTCGCTCTTGGCTATAACGGTTCGCCTTAGACAGCGGATTTTTCACTTTGTCTTTTAGAGCAAGCTCACTTTTGATGTCGTCATCGCTAAAATACTCATTGCCGATGACATTGACATCGACCACTCGTGCCGCCTTACCTTCGATAAATTCAACATCCAGCTTGACACGGTTGCCATCAAGCTCGGTTTGCTTGACTTCGATGTCGCTGTTATAGTAGCCTTGTGAGATGTACTGGTTTTTTAGTTCATTTTCAATGGCGGTTACGGTGGATTGTTTTAACACGCCACCGACGCTCAGACCTGCCATTTTTAAGCCTTCTTCAAGACCTTGCTTAGGAATGAGCTTATTGCCTTTAAAGTTGATTTCTGCGATGACAGGTCGCTCTGTTACATGAAACAGCACGCCATCGCCTGTAACTTCGGCTTGTACATTCGAAAAATGCTCCGTTGCGTACAATGCACGGATACTCTGGGCAAGCTGCTCTTCGGTTACGCTTTGACCTAAGCGAATGGGCAAAGTCGTTTGCAAACTCTCAATGGTAACACGCTGTAAACCATTAATGGCAATGTCATTGGCAACAAAAGTCTGTGCATGAGCAGGAACTGCCATCGCCATCATGACGGCAGCAGAAATCGAAGTGGTTACAAAACCTGAAAACTTAGGCATACGCATAAAATCATATCCACGATTATTATCAATTTTAAAAATGTGTGCAATCCACCGCCCAAACCAAAAAATCGGTCAAAAAACGAGCAACGAACGGATAAGCACGCCATTAACTGTGCTAAATTAAGCCAAAAATGCGATTTTGGCAAGCCCTAAAAGAGATTTATTCGCACTTTTTTGGCAATTTTTTAAAAATAAAGTGTTAAATTGTTAAATTTTGAGCAATCAGCCAAACAATCGCACAATATCGTTACCGATTGCAAGCAACATGAAACACAACAGCAAGGACATACCCAAACGCAATCCCACCATCTGCACCGACTCACTCATCGGCTTGCCACGAATCAGCTCATAGGTATAAAACACCAAATGACCGCCATCAAGTACAGGAATCGGTAACAGATTCATCACCGCCAGCGACAGACTGATGATGGCGGCGGTTGATAGCACCTGCTCCCAACCAATCTCAAAGCTCGTCTTGGACACTTCGGCGATGGTAATAGGGCCTGAGATGTTCTCAATGCCAATCAGCCCTGTAAGCATCTTACCGATGGCGTCGATGGTCATCTTAGATAGGTCGTAAGTCTTGGCAAATGCCTTATTGATTGCCTGCATGGGGTCATGCTCTATCGTCATGCGATAGTCTGCTGGGATAGACGCTGCCCCTTGATGAGCAACTTTCACACCGATTTGACCGATAGTCTCTTGACGCTGTTTTACCCCTTTTGGCATGACCTTGATGGTCATCGGCTGACCGTCTCGCATGATATGAAAATCAAGCATCTTCTCAGGGTTTTGGCGGATGATGGACGTGGCATCTATCCAGTTATTGATGGCGGTGTCATTGATGGCGACGACCCTATCGCCCACCTTCAACCCCATCAAAGCAGCCGCCCCATCAGGCACGACTTCTGCCAGCACAGGCTCTATCACAGGCTGATAGGGCAATGCCCCAAGGCTTGAAATGGCGTCCTGCCCTTTTTGCTCGCCTTGCATGAATGCTGTGATTGGCACCAATTTTTGGGAGAATTTACCATCTTGCTCCACCGTCATATCAAGGCTGCCCGTCTCGCCCATGCGATGTGCCAACGCATAGTTGAGCTCTTCCCAAGTGCTGATGGGCTTGCCGTCAATGCTGGTGATTTTCTCCCCAACCGACAATATGCCAGCAGCAGGTGTACCGTCTAACACCTTGCCAATGCGAGTATTCAACTGCTCGGACGGCTGCATGAACAGCACAAAGAACAGTCCGATGGCAATCAAAAAATTCATCAAAGGGCCTGCCGCCACGATGGCGATTTTCTTTAATGGGTGCTGGTTGTTGAATGCCAAATGGCGTTCATGCTCACTGACTGTCGTCTCTCGCTCATCAAGCATCTTGACATAACCGCCCAAAGGAATGGCAGAAATGCGATAATCAATGCCTGATTTTTTGCTCGTCCAGCCAAACAGCTTTGGTCCAAAGCCAATCGAATAGGTCAAAACCTTGACCCCACACAAGCGAGCAACGATATAATGACCCCATTCGTGTAATGCCACGAGCGGTCCAAGCACGCAGACCGCCGCCAAAAACATCAATAATCCATTCATAGTCATGTCATCTTTTAAGTTCTTGCAGTCGCATCCAAGCACTCGCTCGCACCTGCTCATCAAGTGCCAAAATCTCAGTCAAGTCATCATAGGACTTACTTAATACATCTTTAAATACTGCATCATCCAAGCATTTTTCGACCAAAACAGCAATATCGGTCAGGCGAATCTTGTCGCACAAGAACGCTTCTACCGCCACTTCATTCGCTGCATTTAGCACGATGCACGCCCCATTACCCAACGCCATGGCTTTTTTGGCAAGTGCCAGACAGGCGAACTTTTGTTCATCGGGATTGATAAATTCGAGCTTTGCCATCTCAAACAGATTCATCGGCTTCACACCTGTGCCAATACGGTCAGGATACGCCAAGGCATAGCCGATGGGCGTTTTCATATCAGGACTGCCCAGCTGAGCCAGCCACGAGCCATCTGTATATTCCACCATAGAATGCACGATGCTTTGTGGATGAATGGCGACTTCGACATCATCCACGCCCACACCGAACAGATGACAGGCTTCGATGAATTCTAGCCCCTTATTCATCATCGTGTTTGAGTCCACCGTGATTTTTGACCCCATGGACCAGTTGGGGTGATTGACCGCATCTGCCACGCTTGCCGATTGCATTTCATCATAAGACTTATACAAAAAAGCCCCGCCACTTGCTGTCAGCCACAGTTTTTTGATGCCAAGATTTGCTTGCTTGATTAGGGTGTTGTCCATTTGCACCGCTTTTGGCAAGCATTGAAATATCGCATTATGCTCGCTATCAATGGGTAGAATCACCGCCCCTGTCTGTCTGGCGGTATTCATCACCAAATCCCCTGCCATCACCAAAGATTCTTTGTTGGCGAGCAAGACTTTTTTGCCAGCTTTGACCGCTGATAAGGTGGATGATAAGCCTGCCCCACCGACGATAGCACAGACGACTGCATCCACATCAGCATGAGCCGCCACAAAGTCCAAGCCATCAGAACCCATCAAAACTTCGGTGGGCAGCTCGTATCTGCTTAATTCATCACAAAACTCATCAAAACTCGCTTCACCAATCACAGCAAATGTCGGCTGAAATTCGATACAGATTTCAAGCAGTTTTTGCCAGTTGGCATGACCAGAGACAGCAAATAAACGGTAGCGTTCTGGGTGCTGTCTGATGACATCAAGGGTGCTATCACCAATCGAGCCTGTCGCCCCAAGTAGGCAGATGTTATCGGTTGTGTGTTTCATTGTCATTAAAAAGAAAAAGAATTGGTTGATTGGCAAAGACTGGTATTGGTGTGATATTCGCTCATTTTTTGCTCGTATTCATGGCGATTATGCGGGTCAAATTTGGGCTGTACAAAGTGTCTTTGGCAATGTCTGTCGGTAGGCTGGGGCGTTTGCTTTGATAAGGTCGAGTGGTTAAGCTGACTGGCACACGCCGTTAACCCCATAAAACCAAGCACAACCAATACTCGCATTAATACTCTCATCAAAGCCCCTTCAAATTCGCCAAAGCAATCACCAGTCAGCCAACATCAGCCAACATTCATACAAAAACACCGCTCAACCCAAGCCAAACACGCACATCACAAAATCTGCGACAAGCTCGCCATGTGCATTTTTATCCACACTTCGGTAAACACACCCATTTCAAGCAGCAGCCAAAATCCCAACGCAAATACAGGTGTGGCAGATAATAGGGAATCAATACGGTCAAGCACACCGCCATGACCGGGCAGGATATTACCCGAATCCTTGATGCCTGCACGGCGTTTGAGCATGGATTCAAACAAATCGCCCAAAACGCTCGCCCCCACCGTGAGTGCCGACAGCCCCAAGAACCAAAACAGTGCCACCCCCGACAGCTGCAAATAATAACCCACGATGGCAGCCACCACGCCTGCGGTGATAAGACCGCCAATAAGCCCTTCGACTGACTTATTCGGTGAGACATTGGGAGCAAGTTTTCTTTTACCCAGTTTGCGACCGACGAAGTACGCCCCGCTGTCTGCACACCACACAAGCAAAAACACATACATGAGCCACCAAGGCGACATCTGCCACAGCCCATACATGGCGGTGATGGCGGCAGTTAGAATCACACCGCCCATATACACCAGACGACGACCATACCATTTTTCTTTATTGGGGTACTGCTTGACCCATAGCAGTGCCATCGTCCAGATGATGAGCGATGCCGACCACCAAAACACCCATGTTTTTGGAAAAAAAATCGAAGTCATGGTAACGATGAGTGTGATAAGTACGAACAAGATGGGTTTTTTCCACTTCGGCATGAGCTTGGTCCACTCATGCGAAGCGATGAGTACACCCACCGCCAACAGTGGAATGACAAAGATGGGCATCGAGCTTGCGAACAATGCAAAGCCAACAATGATGACCAACACAATGGCGGTTTTTATGCGTTGCCACATGACGAATGCTCCTTGTTGGCTTGGTTTTGGATTTGTTCGGTGGTTTTACCAAATCGGCGTTCACGACCTGCAAAGACTGCCATCATCTCATCAAGCTCATCAGGCGTAAACTCTGGCCACAGCGTCGGTGTAAAAAACAGCTCTGCATACGCCGCCTGCCACAGCAGAAAATTAGAAATGCGATAATCACCGCCTGTACGCACTAGCATGTCCACAGGCGGATATTCTGACAGCTGAATGTGGCGTGCCAAAGCCGTCTCGTCAATCTCATCGGCAGACATACGCCCTGTCAGCACTTCATGAGTCAAGGCTTTGGCGGCATGAGCGATGTCCCATTGACCACCATAGCTGATGGCAATCACCAGCGTCATCGCATCAAAATGAGCCGTCTGACGCTCAGCATCCGCCATCAGCGACCGTAAAT
Organism: Moraxella sp.; assembly: GCA_030525825.1. Taxonomy (GTDB): domain Bacteria; phylum Pseudomonadota; class Gammaproteobacteria; order Pseudomonadales; family Moraxellaceae; genus Moraxella. The sequence continues at coordinate 75,999 of JAUNDZ010000001.1, read as the reverse complement.
CATCACCAAGCTGCGTGCGGTCGCCAATGAACCGCAGGCGAATGCGGTATTGGTGCATTCTGGGCATCTGCTCATGAATAGTCTGCGTCAAAAGATTCATGAGCAGACTGACTTCATCTTTGGGTCTTGCCCAGTTCTCTGACGAAAAGGCAAACACCGTCAAGACTTGCACACCACGAGCCAAGCAATGCTCAACAATGGGGTCAAGTGCGTCTTTACCCTTGATATGCCCCTGCCCTGTGGCGAGCTGATGCGATTTGCCATAGCGATTGTTGCCGTCCATGATGATGGCAATGTGCTTTGGTATGATGGCAAGTGGCGGCAAAGCGGAGTTTGTCATAATGTCTCAATCGTCAATGAAAAGTTATAAAAACTTAATAAAAACAAAGACTTACAACATCATCTCAAAATTACCCAAATTTTGAAACTTGCGTAAGTCTTGTTTGACTTAAAATTTATTCATCAAATAAAAATCAGTCTAGAATACCAAAAAAATCACACTTCCATCAGCTCACTTTCTTTTTTAGAAAGGCGAGCATCGATGGTTTTAATGAATTCATCGGTGAGTTTTTGGATGTCATCAGCGGCACGACGCTCATCATCTTCTGAAATCTCTTTGTCTTTGACCAGATTTTTGATGTCGCCCAGCATATCACGGCGGATATTACGCACCGACACACGAGCAGACTCCGCATCAGAACGAGCGATTTTTTGCATATCACGGCGGGTCTCTTCGGTCAAAGCAGGCATTGGCACACGAATCACATCAGCAGTCATTGGGTTTAGACCCAAATCCGCTTCACGAATCGCCTTATCCACCGCTTGCACCATCGAGCGGTCAAAAGGCTGAACCAGTAGCGTGCGACTGTCTTCAACATTGATGCTGGCAACTTGGTTTAGTGGCATATCAGAGCCATAGTAGCTGACCATCACCCCTGACAATACACCGGGGTGAGCACGACCTGTACGCAGCTTGGCAAAGGCGTTTTCTAGTGCTTCTAGTGATTTTTGCATACGGCTTTCGCCATCTTTTTTGATGTCGTTAATCATCTTTTTTTCCTTATTTATTACTCAAATAAATGTTACTCAAATAAAACTTAAAAACCGTCGCTTGGCATCAGTGATAGACACGAGTGCCTTCTTTTTCACCCATCACGACATTTAATAGTGCGTTTGGCTTATTCATATCAAAGACTTGTAGCGGCACATTATGCTCACGGCATAAAGCGATGGCGGTCAAATCCATCACGCCCAGTTTGCGTTCTAGCACTTCATCAAAAGACAAGCTGTCGTATTTGACCGCATCTTCGTGGACACTTGGATCTTTATCGTACACGCCATCGACCTTAGTCGCTTTTAGGATAAGCCCTGCTTCAATCTCGATACCACGCAGGCACGCTGCTGTATCTGTGGTAAAAAACGGATTGCCCGTGCCAGCGACAAAGATACATACTTCGCCATTATTCAAGTGGCGAATCGCTTCACGGCTAGAGTACGGCTCGCCAATGGTAGAGATGGACAGAGCCGACATCAAGCGAGTCTTGATGTTGCGACGCACTAAAGCATCACGCATGGCAAGACCATTCATCACAGTGGCAAGCATGCCCATCTGGTCGCCTGTAACACGACCCACCAGACCCTGCTTTTGTAGGGTGCTGCCACGATACAAATTACCGCCACCAACGACGATGCCCACTTGCACGCCCAAGCCACGCAGGTGAGCGATGGACAGACTCATCTGGTCAAGGATGTCGGCATCAATACCCATATCACGACCGCCCGCCAACGCTTCGCCAGAGAGCTTCAACAAAATGCGAGAAAACTTTGGATTTTTATCAGACATAATAGCAACCTTGATGAATCTAGCCTAAACGAATAAGACAAATAAGATAAAAATACCCACCTTTTAAAAGTCATGGATAAATTTTTATAATTTTATCATATTTTTATTAAATTTGATAATTTTCTTTTAGCAGTTTAATCAAACAAAAAAAACACCCAGTATCGTGGGTGTTTAAAACATCAGATATATTGACACCATTTACTTAAAATGCCAATCTTCTCGGCGTTCGTGGATGATTTTTAGATGTGGGTAGGTGAGCTTAATCACATAACGCACGCCATTTTTTGAAGAAAAAATCACAAAAACAGGCTGATTTACTTGGTGTTGAAGCTGAATGCTGTGTACTTGATAGCCGTATTCTTGTAGTCTGCGAATGGCTTTGGTGCGTGTTTGGGTGAATTCCAATCGGCTGTATTCTTGATGTAGCGTCATCCTGTTGTCATTCGCCCACGCAGGGAGAGTTGCCACCGAGCTTAGGGAGGTGAACACAGCAAAGAATATCATCGACGGCTTAAAAAGACTATTCATCATTATTCATCAGACAAACATCTGGTTAAAATTCTTGCTATTTTATCACAAATCCGCCAAAAAATAAGACAGCTTACACCACTACCCCAAAAGATAACACAACACCAACAAAACCAATCAGTCATAAAAAAACGCCCCAGATTAGAGCGTTTTTTGTTGGCTTTTCAAGCAGTTGCTTGAGTGGTTGAAAGTTACATCCACAGAGCATAGGCCATGATGGTAACGATGGCAACCGCAAAGAGATTTAGGATAAAGCCAACTTTCATCATATCGCCCTGCTTGACATGGCCTGTACCCATGACGATGGCGTTTGGTGGGGTTGCCACAGGCATCATAAAGGCACACGACGCACCAATACCAATGACCATCACCAACACTTCTTTTGGCAGACCAAGTGCCGCACCGATGGGAGCAAATAGTGGCACAAGCAGTGCTGCTGATGCGGTGTTACTGGTGAACTCTGTCAAGAAAATGATGAATGCAGCAACCGCCAAAATCACTACAAAGGCTGGAGCACCTGCCAAGCCACCTGAAATTAGGTCGGCTAATGCCGCTGAGCCACCCGTATTTTTCATGATGTCAGACAGAGCGATACCACCACCGAACAGCATGAGTACGCCCCAGTCAGTGTTGTCAGAAACTTGCTTCCAGTTTACCAAACCCAGCATCAAGACCGCCACCGCTGCAAATAGTGCAATCACAGTATCTGGCGATTTAAAGCCAAAAGCATCGCCAAGCTGCTTACCAAAAATCCAGCACGCTGCAGTGATTAGGAACACGATGATGGTTAGGATACGGGGTGTCGTCCAAGGAATGTCTTCATGCTCCATGCTCACCTTTTGGCTAAGATTTGGACGCAGTACAAAGTACATGGCAATCAGTAGCGTAGGTAGCATCACCACCATCACAGGCAGACCGTATTTCATCCAGCCGATGAAATCAAGACCCAATTCTTTGGCAGCGATGCCGTTTGGTGGCGAGCCAATCAATGCACCGATACCACCGATAGACGCTGAATAAGCAATGCCAAGCAGTACAAAAATAAAGGTATTGCGGTCTTTTTTGGCATCAACATGACTTAATAGACCAATCGCCAAAGGCAGCATCATCGCTGCCGTGGCGGTATTACTAATCCACATGGACAAAATACCTGTCGCCGCAAAGATGAGCGAAATTGCCCAGCCTAGATGACCGCGAGCCAGCCCCACAATACCAAAGGCAATCTTGCGGTCAAGTTTTTGTACATGCAAAGCTGCCGCCAAAGCAAAACCACCAAAGAACACAAAAATGATGGGGTCAGCAAAACTCACCAAAGCTTTTTTGGTGTCAAACTCTGGAATGCCAATGAACAATGCAAGCAGCGGCACTAAAATCGCTGTTGCCGTGATATGAATGGCCTCAGTCAGCCAAAGAATACCAATAAAGATGGCAAGACCCAAGCCTTTATTGGTCAAAGGCTCAAAAGGCAGCCAGCTGGTCGCTGAAAAATAAGCGATAATCGCCGCAATCACAGTGATGACAAGACCCTTGATAACATCAGAACGCACCGTACCTGATGGCGGTGTTTGGTCATCATTGTGCTGAAAATCTGTTCTAAGAGAAAAATCTGTCTCTTTTTCTTGAGTTGATTGAACCATAGAATGTTCCCTTTAAAAAAATAGCCATAGGCACATCACCAGTGTGGCACGCCTATGACTTTGTTTTTGTTGTCTTTGTTTGGTCAGTATGCTGTCATCTACTTGTCATTACAAAGACACTTTCCTACAACATAATAACACACTATTTACAATTAGCAAAATAATTTTAAGCAACTTTCGTTATTTTATTCAAAAATAGAATCCTTGTAGGTATTTGATGTCGCACAGTATGATCCCAAGGTGTTTTTGTCAGACATAAAAAAATCGCCAATGTTACCCACTTAACAAATCACTCATTATCCTTTACAATAGTGCTTTATCAGACAACAAATCAGACTGACAACGAGATACCCATGACACAGCCAACCACCTTTAAAGATGCCTACCACACCCTAAAGACTAACGCCAAAAACCTAGAGCAGGCGGACGAGCTGGACATCGACAACCTAGTAACCACCATCGAAGAATCCATCGTCGCCTACAAGGTCTGCCAAGAACGCATTCAGGCGGTCGAGCAAGCCTTGGCACAAGCCTTTGATGATAAGCTCGATAATGCGGACGAGTAAGGTTTTGGTTTTATAAACTTTTTTGGTCAAGTAGCCGCCTTGTGCATTATCCATACTTTTTAATGCCACTTAACAGCAATCCATTAAAAAAACCCAACAAAGACAGCCATGCCTTCGTTGGGTTTTGTTCTAAGTCAGTCAAGCCATTTTATTCAACGCCAAAGACTTTCTTTAAATATGCCAAATAAGTATCATCATCAATCATCGTCTTACCAGGGCTGTCAGAGAGCTTGGCGACAGGCTGACCGTTGCACTCAACGAGCTTTAAGACGATGTTAAGCTGAGTTAGCCCCATGTCATTGGTGAGATTGGTGCCAATACCAAAGCCTGTCTTGATGCGAGTTTTAAAGTATTCGTGTAGCTCCCACGCCTTTTGTAAGGTCAAGCCATCGCTAAAAGTCAAGGTCTTGGTTTTTGGGTCGATTTTTAGGCTTTCATAATGAGCAATCGCCTTATCGCCCCACTCATACGGGTCGCCACTGTCATGACGCAGCCCATCAAAGAGCTTAGCAAAATACAAATCAAAATCACGCAAGAACGCATCCATCCCCACCACATCAGTCAGAGCAATGCCCAAATCCCCACGATACTCTCTCACCCACGATTCTAGTGCGGCTTTTTGGCTGTCTCGCAAGCGAACATCTAGGGCTTGAAAGGCTTGCATGAACTCATGAGCCATCGTACCGATGGGCGTAATATTCAACTCTTTGGCAAGATAGACATTGGAAGTCCCCTTAAAGATTTCGGGCGATGCCTTAGCCAGCGTACGCACCACATGATAATGCCAATCCTTAGAATAGCGGCGGCGAGTACCGAAATCCACCACCGAAAACGCAGGGTTATGCACATCCGACAGCTGCAACATCTCATAATGCTTAATCGTGCCGACCTTTTCATCAAGGCGTTTTTGCCCTTCGGCTCGCACGCTGTCATTATCGAGTCGCTGATAATACAGCTCATTGACGATAGAAAGTACAAAAATCTCAAAAAACATCGCCTGAATCATCGCCCCTTCGATGCGAATGTCTAGGCGATTTTCGTCATCAATAGAAACCTTGATAAAGCGGCGTTTTAGCTGGAATAATTCCAAATAATCCACAAAATCAGGCTTAATAAACCGCAGGCTTCTTAGATAATCCAGCTCATCTTGCTTGAATTTTAATTCGCACAGTGCATCCAGCTGAGCTTCTAGGCCATCTTTAATGTCCGACAAGGGATAAACCGTCTGGTCGTTGTTGCGGCAGCGAAACTGATACACACCGTGTGTTTGGGGGAATTGATGCAGCATTGCTTGGAGCATGGTGAACTTATATAAGTCATTATCCAGCAAAGAAGTGATGATAGGTGTCATGAGTGTAATGAAATAATAAAAATAAAAACAACCCATCATACCCCATTTTTGTCAAAAAGTCGTCTTATTTTTTGGCTAATTTCACCCATTCTTTATAATCACTTGTCAAATTATCCACCAATTAGGGCTTTATGACTGCCATGTCGCCATCGCTTGATTCATTTGTGCTATAATAAACGATGACAAAGCCATCGGAAACAATCATGACCAGCCTACACCTAGATGATTTCACACCGCCAGAAAGTCCCGAATTTCTCATCAAAACCCTATCAGCTGCCGAGTACACCGCCACACACACCGCCATGCTTGATAGGACGCTTGCCAAGATTGATGCCAAAAAATCAGGCAATCCCCTGCCTGATGAGCTGTGGCTGGTGGAACATGATGATGTCTATACGCTGGGTCAAGCAGGCAAAAAAGAGCATGTCTTATACGATAATGGCACACCCATCATTCACACCGACCGTGGCGGTCAGGTAACTTGGCACGGCACAGGTCAGCTGACGGCGTATTTTTTATGGGATTTGCACGCCATTGGTTTTGGGGTGCGAGACTTGGTCAGTCATGCCGAGCAAGCCATCGAAGACATCGTTGGCGAGTATCTGCCCGATGGGCTTTTGGCTCGTGCCAGACGAGACGCTCCTGGGGTGTATATTTATAATACTGATGGCGATATGTTGGGCAAGATTGCGTCTTTGGGCTTTAAGATTAAGCACGGACACAGCTATCATGGCATCGCCATCAACCTAACGAATAACTTATCCGCCTTTAATGCCATCAACCCTTGTGGCTATGCTGGCATGACGATGGTCAAATTAGAGCAGTTTGGTCGCTTTGATAGCAGCCAGACGCACGAGCTTATCCTAAAATTCATACAAAATATGCAAAAAAGACATAAAGGCGAGATTGCACTAAGAGCGATTTAATATTACAATGGCTTCGTTTTTTTATTTTAATCCAATAACTCAATCGGAGAATATCAATGGTAGATTTTAACAAAGTTCTAGACGCAGGCGATGTGGATGGCGGCGAGATTAATGTTGTGGTAGAAATCCCAACAGGCTCAAACCACAAAATCGAGTGGAACCGTGAGTTGGCGTGCTTTGAGCTTGACCGTGTTGAGCCTGTTGCCTTTGCCAAGCCTTGCAACTATGGCTTTATCCCACAGACCCTAGACGAAGACGGCGACGAGCTGGACGCCCTTATCATCACCGAACAGCCTTTGACCACTGGCATTTTCCTAAAAGCTCGTGTCATCGGCGTGATGAAGTTCGTCGATGATGGCGAAGTGGACGACAAAATCATTGTTGTACCAGCAGACGACCGCAACAATGGCAATGCTTACAACAGCCTAGATGACCTACCAAAACAGCTCATCAAACAGCTAGAATTCCACTTCAACCACTACAAAGACCTAAAAAAAGCTGGCACGACTAAGGTTGAAGGTTTCTTTGGTATCGATGAAGCCAAAGCGGTAATCATTGAGAGCCAAAAACGCTGGATGGAAAAATAATCGTCATTACAGTCCTTGATGATAAAAAAATAGCCCGATGATGGGCTATTTTTTTGATTTTTTTGAATAAAATCAACCGCTTAAAACAGTTTTTTTAGGCGATTTACCATACTGCCATACCATCTTTCCATATGCCGATAACTGACCGCCGCCACCAAAATAATCACCATCGGCAACAGCATAGAGAAATAGCCAACTTCACGATACAGCAATACCGCCACAAAGCTGCCCACAAAAAAGCTCCACCATAACGCACTTAATAAAATCACTCGACCAAGTTTTACCTTGCGACCGACCAGCCAATGACCCACCATCGCCCCCAAATCCGAAGTCGTGCCAGTTAGGTGCGTGGTGCGAATCACCGTGCCGTGGTAGGTAGTTACCATTGAATTTTGTAATCCGCACGCCATCGCAATCATCATCTGCCCAAAATCGCTGTCATTCATATACAGCACAAGGCTAAGTGCCAGCAGAATGACTTCCAAATACATCGCCAAGCCGTAGTTGCGATTGATGTGCAGCTCACTGCCACCAACAATCATACCGCTTAGCACAGAACCCGCCCAAAATGACGCAATAGAAATCAAAAACAGCTTCATATTCAGCCAGTCAGCAGACAAGGTCGATACCGCCAGCGAGCTGACATTGCCTGTAACATGAGATGCCGAGATGTGCGTAAAACCCATGAGTGCGGTGGTGTTCAATATCCCCGCACAGAACGCCAGCACCACCGCCCCACACAGCACCCAAACAGGAATCTTATCCATCATTCAACAATAGCAATAAAAACACCCTGCCATTTTAATCATTTTTGACCAAAAATAAAAGCACAAAACCCCATCGGTCTTGTGCTTTTATTACTGACAGTTGGGCAGCTTGATGAGATGCCTTACTCGTCATCACTTGCCATTGCCATAATCTGTTCACTGATGGCAACGGTATTAAAGCCAGCATCCACGAACAAAATCTCGCCTGTAACACCGCTTGCCCAAGGCGACAGCAGGAATAATGCGGCATTACCCACTTCTTCTTGGCTGACATTGCGTTGTAGCGGTGCGATTTTTTCGCTGACATCAAGCATACGGCGGAACGACTTGATACCACTTGCTGCCAGCGTACGGATTGGACCTGCACTGATGGCATTGACACGGATGCCTTGTCCGCCCAGTGAGCTTGCCAAATAACGCACAGACGCTTCAAGGCTTGCCTTAGCCATGCCCATCACATTATAGTTGGGCAATACAGAGATACTTCCTTCATAAGTTAGGGTCAGTAGTGAGCCTTGACGAGCTGCCAGTAGCTCACGCCCTGCCTTGGCAAGTGCTACAAAGCTATAACTTGAAATGTCGTGGGCGATGCTCGACCCTTCACGCGTGGTGGCGGTGGTAAAGTCGCCATCTAGCTGGTCAGCAGGGGCAAAACCGATGGCATGGACAATGCCGTTCACACCCTTATCATCGCCCCGCCCCCAGATTCTGGTAATCTCATTAAAGCACGCATTAATCGACTCATCAGACGCCACATCACATTCGATGACTGCTGTCGCACCGAAGGCTTCTGCTGCCATGTCCACACGCTTTTTGATTTTATCATTTGGATAAGTCAAAATCAGCTCAGCACCTTCACGGTGTAGACTCTCGGCAATCGCCCAAGCGATAGACAGTTTACTGGCAATGCCTGTTACAACAAAACGCTGACCCTTTAATAACATAATCACCCCTAACGGTTGTGGTAAAAGTTTTCATCATGGTGGTAAATTGGGCAGATTATAGCATGATTTTTTAAAAATAGCTAAATTTTAGTACAAATGTAAACTTTTTTATGTTAGTAACGCCGATAAAATCACCCAAATCTTACCCACAGCCTTGTTTTGTCAACAACAGTTAAAATAAAACACCCTAATAACTAATGATTATTAGGGTGCAACACATAGCATTAAACCATCTTACAACATCCAATCTGCAATGGCAACCGAACCAATATAAGTCCCTGTGAAAGTTAATAACGCAACAATGGCAATTTTAATACCAGATTTTTTAAACAAGGTTACCTCAGATTGAGAGATGGCAATCCCTGCATAAGCAAGCGTTGGCGTAATGAGCGGCAACAAGCCAAGTTTGTCCGTAGCCGCCATGACATATTCCGCCATTGGCATGACAGGTAAGGCAATAATAATCGCCACGATTGACACCCATGCAATGCTTGGAACACCGAGCGGAATCACCTTTTTAATGAGTATGCTAGCGACACAGCACGCAAATAAAATCATCATGCCAGGTAGAGCAGTCAGCGGGTCATTTTTTGTACCAACCCAGTTCACGATGAGCAGCAACACGCAAATAAAAGCAAGTGATTGAATCAATACAGATGTAGAAACTTTCACTTCTTCGCCATCATCCATACTCATGCTATCATTGATATAATCAGCATTTAAAACATGAGATTTTTTGAATTTTGCCAGCATCTTGTATAGCCACTCAGCAAAAGGCAAAGCTACAAAGACTGAGACAAACAGCCCTGTTGCATAAGTCAAAAGATTACTACTGGCAGCAAAGGCAACAATATCTTCTTTATGCTCAGGCAGCAGTTCAGCCAATGCAGTAGAACAAGCCCCCATCATGCTACCAGACCCCACACCACAAGCCATCGCCAATGCTCGCACATCAAAGATACCCCATGATGCCACCACGCCTGCCATTAAAGAGAAATAAATCGCCCCAAATAGCGTCCCCATGACATACACACCCATAACACCGATGCCCTCGGGTGTTTTTAAGCCAAATTTATCTGCTATCAGAGCAATGTTTGGCTCTCTGGCGATAGAGTGAGTCGCCCCAATAGCTTCACGCCCCATGCCAAATACTAGCACAGCGATAGGCAGGGCAAATAGAACGGTTGCCACATTACCGATTTCTTGCAATAAAAGAGCGGGGCCTGCGGCAATAATCTCATTCACCTTAGGTCCAATACCTACAGCAAACTTAGCGATAAACGGCATAAGACAAATCAAAATCCACTGACTTGCCACAGCATTACTCTGACCGCCCAGCACTCGCCCTGCCGCCCCAACAATATTTTTATTAAAAAATATCGCCATCAAAAACGCATATAGCAGTGGCAATAGTATCATCGTACCAATACCGATATCAAACTTGGCAATGCCAATGTATTCAGAAATACAGGCAATGACAAGAGCAATCAAATGCAGCCGCCAATCAAGCAAGTTTTTTAGTGAAAGATTCATAACGCATTCCTTTGGTTGTTAAAGATTTTGGGAAGTTTAATGGATTATGCCCTTAAAGTTTGCTCTACCAAGCCTGCCCATAGTTGTATGCCAACACCCACCGCATTATCATTAAAATCATAATAAGGGTTATGCAAAGGAGCAGAAGGCTTGTTTGGCTCATCAACACCCAGCCAAATATAAGCACCTTTTTTAGCATTCAACATAAAAGAAAAGTCTTCTGATGCCATGGTTGGTGGTGTATTTTCTACCACTTTGTTAGTTCCGAATACCGCTCGTGCCACATCACGCACATGAGCAGCACAGGCAGCATTATTGATGGTTGCAGGATAACGCTCCTGATAATCGATACTGCCTTTAACGCCATACAAAGCAGGCAGTGTCTCTACGCACTCACACAGACGCTGCTTGACTTTCAGGCGAGTATACTCATCCAAAGCTCGAACCGTTCCTTTTAAAGTTACATATTCTGGAATGATATTATAAGTATCGCCACCGACAATCTGAGTGATGCTAAGCACAGCTGACTGCAATGGTGAAATTTCTCGTGAAATAATAGACTGAATGGCAGTGATGAATTCTGCTGCTGCCAAGATGGGATCTTTGCCATTTTCTGGCATGGCAGCATGTGTACCCACTCCCTGCAAAGTAATATCAAAAATATCAAACGACGCCATCATTGCCCCATCATTGACACAGATGTCGCCAAGTGGTCGTCCTGGCCAATTATGTAGTCCATAAATCTCATCTATGGCAAATTTGTCAAACAGTCCTTCATTTACCATGGCAAGACCACCACCCAAATTCTCTTCGGCTGGCTGAAAGATAAAATACACTGTGCCGTCAAATTTGCCATACTCTGCCAAATACTTTGCTGCACCGAGTAAAATGGCAGTATGCCCATCATGACCACAAGCATGCATTTTTCCAACCTGCTTGGAGCTATAAGCAAGGTCATTCAGCTCTTGCATAGGCAAGGCATCCATATCAGCACGAATGCCAATACTGCGAGTACCATCTCCCTTAGTCAGCACCCCAACCACGCCAGTTCCAGCAATCTCTGTATGTACCCGCACACCAAAGCTCTTCAAGGCTTCTGCAACCATAGATGATGTGCCATACTCCTCAAATCCTAGCTCTGGATTTTGATGTAAATATTGTCGCCATTCAACAGCCTGACTGGCAATCTCATTTGGAATATTCATAATTTTACCTATTTTTACCCACTCATTTAAATTTACTTTTCTTGAGTGCCATAGCCAAAGTTTACTAATGGCTCAGCAGCAGTTTCTATCCATACGCTCTTTTGCTGACTATAAGCATGCAAGGCAGAAAGTCCTGATGAACGCCCATAACCACTATCTTTACAGCCACCAAAAGGCGAACTCACATGAATGGTTTTATAGCCATTTACCCAGATTGTACCTGCCTTTAACGCCCTAACTACTCTTTGAGACCTGCTCACATCACTTGTCCATACCGCTGCCGCCAAACCAAATCGGCTATCATTGGCAATAGCAATGGCATCTTCTTCTTTGTCAAACGGCATGGCAATCACCACAGGTCCAAAAATTTCCGTTTTAGCACAATCCATATGATTGTCTCCAATCAACACAGTAGGATTGATATAATAGCCATCTGATTGCGGAATGGGATTGATATTGCCATCAGCCAGTTTTGCACCATCTTTGATAGCTGCACGAATCATGCTACAAATGTGCTGATATTGTTTGGCATTATTAACAGGGGAGATTTGCGTATCAGGACTGATTGGATTGCCCACCTTAAATTTGTGTGTTGATGCTGCCAAATCTTTAACAAATCGATCGAAAATCGACGATTGTATAAGCAGTCTTGAACCTGCAACACAAGACTGCCCTGCATTGGCAAAAATAGCGTTTTGTGCACCCCTAAGTGCCTTATCATAATCAGCATCAGCAAAAACAATGTTGGCAGACTTACCACCAAGCTCCAACACACAAGGAATACCCTTCTTTGCAGCAGCAGTGGCGATTTTTTGTCCCGTGGATACTGAACCAACAAATACCACTTTTTGTATATCGCCTTGCTCTATAACTGCCTGTGCAATGGTATGACCATAGCCAGACAGTACATTGATGAGACCTTTTGGGACGCCCACCTTTTCGGCCAGATATGCCACCAATAGTGATGTGATGGGTGTCAGCTCCGAGGGTTTTAAAATCACTGCATTACCAGCGGTAATTGCGGGGGCAATTTGCCAGCCACAGGTAAATATAGGGGCATTCCATGGTGTGATTTGTAGTACGGTACCCAGTGGTTCATACACCACATAGTTTAGATGAGTGGTTGGCACGCTAATCACATCGCCATGAATTTTATCCGCCCACCCTGCATAATAATGAAACATCTCAGCGACTTTGATGACTTCACCCCGAGCATCACGAATGGGTTTGTTGGCAGAGATACACTCAATCATGGCAAGTGTATCTGCCAGCCCCAAAATCTCATCACCGATTTTATGGATGACTTGCCCCCGCTGAAATGCCGTCAAAGACATCCACTGTGATTGGGCAGATTGTGTGATATGGGTTAATTCTTCTACCAGATTCATATCAGCATCTTGGTAACTAAGCATATCACTCCCATCGTGAGCAAACTTTACCACAATGCCATCACCCGTGCCTGTACGCCATTCGCCATTGACATAACTTGCCACTTCCTGAAATTCAGGGCAAATTTGACGAATCAAATCCAATAAACACTTATTTATCATCCATCATCTCCCATTGAATATTTTGTCCGTTAATTTAACCATCTCATTAAAATCTCGCTCATCTTCTAATACATGACGACTACTTTGCCATATCTTGGCTATATTTTTTACAATGGGCAACTCCAAACCCAAATCATCAGCCATTTGTTTTGCCAAACCCACATCTTTTCGCATCAAGCCCATGCTAAAACCAGAGTCATAAGCATGATTCAACACCCAAGTAGGAAAATTCACTTCACTAACCGCACTTCTACCTGAACCCTGATTAAGCCCCTGCAAAAACTTGTTAGGGTGAACACCTGCATGATAGGCAAGAGATACCATCTCAGCCGTGGTAATAAGATGGGCGGCGGCCAATAGGTTGTTGCCAATTTTCACCACATTTCCCGCACCCACCTTGCCAACATGCACCCGTCTTTCACTCATCAGTTCAAGTAGTGGGAAAACAGTCTGATAGACATCATCATCCGCCCCCACCACCATGCTCATCGTGCCAGTTATCGCTCCCTTTGGACCGCCTGAGACAGGAGCATCAACAAATACCATATCATGTTTGACAAACTCATCATATATCTGACGGCTGACATCTGGTGTTGATGTGGTGGTATCGATGACAATCAGCTGTGGCTTTTTTTGATTGATGATACCACCATCACCCAAGCAAATCACCTGCACATGCTCCGCCTTAGGTAGAGATAATATAATGACATCAGCATGCTCTATTAGTTCACTTAGGCTCTTGCAAGTGGCAACATGGTGTTTTTTGGCATTATCAATCGCAGCAGAAGAGATGTCAAAGCCAGACACATTCATACCTTTTTTAATCAGATTGATTGCCATTGCCAGCCCCATATTACCAAGACCAACGATGCCGATACGATTAAATTGCATGACCACTCCTTGTTTCATTCCATTGTTACCAAACTGATATATGACAGTATAAAAATGAACTTTTTAAACAACAAGGCTTATTTTTAAAAATATTGTTGCTTTTTTAGCAACACTTTTATTATACTGATGATAATATTGTTAAGGTAGGCAGCCATGCCCTTGATTGATAAACGAGTAGAATTTTTTTATCAGGTGGTTTCTCACGGTGGCGTAAGAGCCGCAGCAGATGTACTTGATGTCACCCCATCCATCATCAGCAGACAGATTGCCAGCCTAGAAAAATCTTTGGGTATGGTACTATTACAACGCCACACCAAAGGCGTATCCCCTACATTGGCAGGCGAGACCGTTTTGCATCACTATCAGCACATCAAGCGTGAACAAGAACACCTAAAAGAGACCCTAAATGCCTTACAAGGACTAAAAACAGGCAGGGTTCATATCAGCACAGGGGTAGGCTATCTCAATTACATCTCACAAGCAGTTAACGACTTTTCTGCAAAATACCCCAACATCTCAATAGAGATTGATGTTTGTAGCAGTACCGAAATCATTCGCAAAGTCATTGATAGTGAGACAGACATAGGGCTTTTATACAATTCCATCAATCACCCGCACCTAAAAAGTCATTTTAAAACAGTGCATAAACTGTGTGCATTCATGAATCCCAGCCACCCTTTGGCAATACAGTATGAAATCACTCTTAATGAACTAATGCCTTACAAAATCGCTCTCACTGACCACAACCATGGCATTCGCCAAGCCATTTCTCAGGCCGAATCCAAACTAGGCATCATCTTGCCTGTTACTTTATTGTGCAACAATATGAATCTACTAAAGCAATACGCTCAAGATGATGGTATTACCATATTGCCCGAATTCATGCTATATCCTGACGACAAAAATCTAACTACCCGCCACTTATATCTACCTAATATGCCAAATACCAACACTCAGATTATCACAAGATACGGTAGACACATGAGCAATGCCGCCATGATTATGTTAAGGCACATGATAGAAGCATTAAAAGGAACAAGGTAGGTCAATAAAAACCACAATAAAAATCAACCGATGGATAGCGGTTGATTTTTAATGGTGAAAAGATTTATTTTGTGAAAAAGCTGGATTGAAGAAAGTTCTTCCAACCACTGTCTATCACCCAATAAAAAACCGACCAGACGGATGGTTTTTTATTATTAGACCAGCATTCATTTATAATTTAAACTCATGCACCGCATCGACAAAGACTTTGGCATGGTCTGGATTCGCCCACTGGGTGATGCCATGTCCGAAGTTCGCCACATAGCCTGTGTGAATGCCGCTGCCATAGACATCGGTAAGCATGTGCTGTACCGCTTGGCGGATATTATCAGGTGTACCGTAGAGCGTGGCAGGGTCTAGGTTGCCCTGAATCGCCTTATCTCTGCCCAGCACCGCACGAGCCTTATCCAACGGCATTGTCCAATCAAAACCAAGTGCGTCCGCCTGACTGTCTGTCTGCACATCCACCCACAGACCACCACCCTTAGTGAACATCACTACAGGCACATCAGGATATTTGGCTTTTAGGGCGTTGATGATGCGGCGGTTGTACTGATGGCTAAACTCGGCAAACTGACGATGACCCAATGCCCCACCCCAGCTATCAAAAATCTGCACAAGATTCGCCCCTGCGACAATCTGTGCTTCTAGGTATTCTGTAACCGCATCAGCAATCTTGGTTAATAAAGCGTGCAGCAGCTCTGGGCGTGCGTACATCATTTCTTTGGCGTGGCGGTATTCCTTGGAGCCACCGCCTTCAATCATATAAGTCGCCAGCGTCCAAGGACTGCCACTAAATCCAAACAGCGGTACCTGACCACCCAGAGCATGGCGAATGCTCGTTACCGCATCTGTTACATAGCTCAAATCCGCCATATTAAGCGTTGGTAGATTGGCGATGTCTGCTTCGGTGCGGACGGTTTTTTTGAATCTAGGACCTTCGCCAGTCTCAAAATACAGCCCTAAGTCCAATGCGTCAGGCACAGTCAAAATATCACTAAACAAAATCGCCGCATCCAGCTCAAAGCGACGCAAAGGCTGCAAGGTAACTTCGGTGGCACGAGCCGTATCCTTACACAGACTCAAAAAATCCCCCGCTTCGGCACGGGTCGCCTTATATTCTGGCAAGTATCGCCCCGCTTGACGCATCATCCATACAGGGGTGGTATCCACAGGCTCAAAACGCAAGGCACGAAGTAGGCGGTCGTTTTTTAGGGTGGGGAAATTGTGTGTTGTCATGATATTTCCAAAATTAATCAAATTATCAGCGATGATGAGTGCTATCAATAAATACGCTTAGATTTCAACTTGCCATTGTACTATAACACACCGCCAGCAACAAGCCCAATCCACCAAACACCGCTTTTGATTTTGATAAAGCCAATTGGGCAAGCTGATGCGGATTTGAATGAAGTTTATGCCGATGGCGGCAGTACAAATCTGCCCCGACCATCAAAAAACCTACGAATGATAAGCAGTGCCGAGACGGTACAGGACAGCGTACTGCCTGCACAGATTAAAAACATGGTGATAATTTGATAGCGTACCGCCTGCGTGGGGTCAGCCCCTGCCAATACCTGCCCTGTCATCATACCTGGTAGGCTGACCAGTCCCACCACAAGCATGGAGTTGATGGTTGGCGTCAGTCCGCTCAGCACGGCTGATTTGACAAGCTCATGCACCGCTTCAAAGGGCGTGGCAGACAGCGATAAGTGCGATTTAATCAGAGACTGCTTGTCGTGCAGGTCGTTAATCAGACCGTTGGTCGTCAGGCTAATGGCGGTTAAAGAATTGCCCAAAATCAGCCCTAAAATCGGTATGATGTACTGCGGCAGATACCACGGAGAGACCTTGATAATCATCGTCATGGCGATGATGGTAATCAGACCTGTGGCAACGCCTAGCGAGATGATGCTGTCAGAAAGCAGTCCCTGATAAGGCTTTTTGATACGCTGACGCACCGAAACGCTGGCGATTAGCGTCATGATGGTTAAGATGGTCAAGACCTGCCACAGGTTCTCACGAGCAAACACCCATGCCAAAATCAACCCAATCAGCGACAGCTGCACCACCGTTCGTACGCCTGCCATGATGAGTGTCTTGACCAGTCCCAGTTTTAGATATGCCGAGACACCCACCGTGATGAGTAGCAGTGTACTGGCAAAGGCGATGTCTGTGAGACTAAGTGTGATTGCCATCAGTCTACCGCTCCATCAGTCGATAACACACCACCATCCATGTACCAGACTTCTGCGGACAGATGACGGGCTTCATCTGGCGTATGTGTTACCCAAATCATCGCCTTGTCATTGCCATGCCAATCCAGCACCAGCTGCATGAGCATCTGTGCTGTCTTAGTATCCAAAGCAGAAGTTATCTCATCAAACAGCACAATCTTAGGGTCAAACTGCAAACTTCGCAAGAAATTCACAAACTGCCGCTCGCCACCTGACAACTTATGGACTGACTGCCCTAAAAAATCCACCCCTTTATTAAGCATAGCCAAGCGAGCAATGTGCCAATTTTTATCAAAAACCTTGCCCTGATGATGCTTAAAACCAAAGGGTAGCATCAGATTATCAAGCACCGTACCATCTGTTAGGCTAGGCGTTTGGTGCATTAGCACCACCTGACTGCGGTACAATCCAGAGGGTAAATTGGTGATAGAAACTGGGGAATTATGATGGGCAAGACCGCCAAATGGGTCATTTAGATAAATCTCGCCTGTCTGCAAGGGCAATAAATCCGCCAACGCCTGTAATAATAGCGATTTGCCAGAGCCAGAGCGACCGAGCAGCACCACTTTTTGGCCTGCCATCAAGGTGAAAGACACTTGGTTTAATAGCAGCTTTTGCCCATCTTGATAACACAGGTTGTCAGCGATGAGTAGCGGAATTGATGGCATATTCATGGATTGTCTATGGCTAAACCCACCACCACATCAAAGTAGTGCCATCTCATCACGGTGCACCATGATGGCTTTGTCATTATCACTCAGATTTAAGATGGCAAGCACTTCATCGGTGTGTTTTTGGGTGATTTGCTTGGCTTGACTACTGTCAAAGCCGACTTGACCCACCGCCAAGCGTACTTTGTCACGATTAACAATCTCCACCACATCACCCATATCAAAATCACCCTGCACTTCTAGCACTCCCACAGGCAGCAAGGATTTGCCCTGCTCGGTGATGGCACTGACTGCCCCATCATCGATGATGAGCGTGCCTGCCACACGAATGTGCGTGGCAAGCCATTGCTTTTTGGCGATTAAGCGGTCGGCATGGTCGGTCGTCAAACGAGTGCCGATGGGTTCGCCATCGATGAGCCTTGTGATGATGTTCTCAACCTTGCCATTGGCGATGATGGTTGGGCAGTTTGCCATCGCAGCAAGGCGAGCCGCTCGGATTTTGGTGAGCATGCCACCAGACCCCCATTTACCGCCATCGCCCGCCACATCAAACAGATAATCCGCCATCGCTCGCTCCGTCTGTATCAGGCGAGCGTTAGGGTTGGTGCGTGGGTTGTCAGTAAATACGCCATCTTGGTCGGTGAGAATGATGTACAAATCCGCCCCCACCAATGTAGCACTCATCGCCCCAAGCGTGTCATTATCACCAAACTTAATCTCACCATAGCTTACTGTATCATTCTCATTCACCACAGGCACGACACGCCATTCGATGAGCTGGTTTAGGGTTTGGGCGATGTTTAAATAGCGAGAGCGATGAGCAAGGTCGTCATGGGTGAGCAAAATCTGCGATGACTGCACGCCTTTTTGAATGAGTGCTTGCCACCATGTCTCAATCAGCCCCATCTGTCCGATGGATGCACAGGCTTGCAGGGCGGGCAGTTTTTTGGGGCGTTCGGGCAGGTTCATACGCACCACCCCTTCGGCAATCGCCCCGCTAGACACCAGCACCACTTCGATGCCCTGTGCGTGCAATATGGCAATTTGTCTTGCCCATTCATAAATGGCGGTGCGATCAAGCCCACGACCGTTGTTGGTCAGTAGAGACGAGCCGATTTTTACTACCACTTTTTTTAGCTGATTATCCATGACGCCCTTTACCTTATTTATGCCTCAATCTCAACTTTAAGAAGTGATTGATTTTTATCAGGGCAAATTACTACCGCCCCTACAAATCAAATATCGCAAAATCAATCAGTTAAAATTTTAAGCTGAGAATAGGGTTTTATTTATTTAAATCATCAAAGCCCAATCAGTACGGTGCGTACTCCACCGCCACATCATAATCATCGTCGTTCCAGTCGTCATCGTCATCATCAGACAAACCCTCTCGCTCAGCTTTGCGTTTGGCTCGATAGGCTTCTTTTTGGATTTCAGTGTTATGGCGAACTTCTTCTTCTAAGCGGGCAAAGCGTTCGGCTTGTGCTTTGGCAAACTCACTATCCTCCACCTCTCGCTCTTGCTCGGCTTCAATCTCGCTCATCAGATGGTATTTAATCTCATCAGTACCAGTACCACTGATGGTCGATGTGCGAAACACTTCACCCGTCCAACCTAAATCCTTAACAATACCATCACAAACAGCGTCAATTTCATCATCATCCAGCTGGTCGATTTTGTTAAGTACCAAAATTTGGGGTAGTCTGGATAATTCAGGGGAAAATTTTTCTAATTCGTGCAAAATAATCTTGGCATTATCCACAGGGTTTGAGCCATCAATCGGCTTGACATCAACGATGTGTAGTAGTCGTCTGGTGCGAGCCACATGCTTTAAAAAGCGAATGCCAAGCCCTGCCCCATCAGATGCCCCCTCGATGAGACCAGGAATATCCGCCATGACAAAGGACTGGTGTGTGCCAACATCAACCACGCCCAAGTTTGGCACAAGCGTGGTAAATGGATAATCCGCCACCTTAGGGCGAGCAGATGACACTTGGCGGATAAAGGTGGATTTGCCAGCATTTGGCAAACCAATTAAACCAACATCAGCCACGACTTTTAATTCTAATTTTAGGTTTTTGGCTTCACCGGGAAAACCGGGAATGGCTTTACGGGGGGCTTGGTTGGTGGAAGTTTTAAAGCGAGTATTACCAAAACCGCCATCACCGCCCTTAGCGACCAAAATGGTCTGACCCACCTCCACCAAATCGCCAATAACAACATCTAGGTCAGTATCCACGATGGTCGTCCCCACAGGCACTTTTAGATAAATGTCGTCCGCCCCTTTGCCTGAGCAGTTTTTGGAGCGACCGTTTTCGCCCCTTTTTGCCTCAAATTTACGAGTATAACGAAAATCCACGAGCGTGTTGGTGTTGTCATCGGCAATCACATAGACACTACCACCCTTACCACCATCACCGCCATCAGGCCCACCCTTTGGAACAAATTTTTCACGGCGAAAGCTCACGATGCCATTACCGCCATCGCCTGCTTTTACGCTGATTACAGCTTCATCAATAAAACGCATGAGTTTCTCTTAATTTTAAATTTAACATAGTATTATAGCATAATTCTTGCCATTTGGCTTAGAATTTTGGGCGTGTTTGGGGTAGATTTAGTGAGATTATTCATGTTGCATCAGTCCGTCATTGCCCATGTTTTTATTGGTAGTCATGTCTTGTATTATCTCCCTAATTTGTATTTTTTACACCCAATAGCACAACACCCCCCCCTTTAAACATCATCGCCATGAATATCGCCATCTTTGCCGCTTTGACAGATGTCAAAATAATGGTAAAATACCGCCCAATATTCATCATTCAATGACCACCATTTTATATCAATAATCAAGATAACAAAGGACGCACCATGCTTTTAATGATTGATAATAAACATACGATAAAAGATAATGTAAAATGATGAAACATGGGTAAATGTGAAAATCAAGCAACCATCAGCAATGCAATAAAAAATATTACTCATCTTACATCATCTTTACCCATTGTAACGCATGAAAAAATGAGTATAATAATGAGTGTTAATTTAACTACACTCATTTTTTTATGCTTAACGACACTCAAATCAAAAAACTCAAACCTAAAGATAGGGTTTATAGAGTTACCGACCAGCACGGCTTAACATTAGAAGTCCGCCCCAACGGAAAAAAGTATTGGTATTATCGTTTTAGTTTTGATGGCAAAGCTACGATGATGCTGATTGGCGAATACCCGCTTGTTAGCTTGATTGACGCACGCCAAAAACACCTAAACGCCAGAAGTTTGCTAAAATCAGGTGTTAATCCAATCACAGAGCAGCGAAAAGAAAAACAACTCGCCATGCAAGAACGCCAAGACCTTTTTAAGCACCATGCAGCCAGTTTTATTGCTAAAAAGTCTGCTGACGGTCGCTCGCCAGGATATATCAGACAGCTAAATTACACCGTAAATACATATCTAAATCCCAATTTTGGCAATAAGCCCATCAGCCAAATTGATACTATTGATATTATTGAGATGATGCACGATGCGGTCGCCAAAGTGCGTGCCAATACCAAAAAACGAGGTACGGGAGAAGTGGTGGCGAATTTATGCCTCCAACAAACAAGTCTTATATTTCGCCACGCCATGCGGTCGGTGCGTGGATTGTCTGACCCCACCATCGGAGCGAAAGGCGAAATTGAAAGACCACCCATTGACCATGCTCGTGATTTGACACTAGATGAGTTAAAACAGCTGCTTGCTCGGTTAGCAGACTATGGTGGTATGCCGTCCACCAAAGGCGTGATATGGACAATGATTTACACCATGTGTCGCACCAAGGAAGCCCGTTTTATGCGATGGGAACACATTGATTTTGAACGCAAAATTTGGAATATCCCCCTTGCTGATATTGTAAGACGCAAAAAAGGCGACAGAAACATGAAAACGGACAAGCCGCACATTGTGCCACTATCTAGCCAGATGATTGCCCTACTCCACCAAATGTACCCCATTAGCGGACTTGGCGAGTTTGTTTTTCCATCAAATAAAACGCCCACCAATCCCATAGGCTCGGTTACTGTAAACTCTGCTTTAACATATATGGGCTTTAAGAATATATCAGGACATGACCTGCGTGCCACAGGTTCAACCTATCTACACGGCTTAGGCTATGACACGCAGCATATTAACTTACAGATGGCTCATGTGGATAATACAGTTAGCGGCATCTACAATCATGCTCTGTACTTGCCCGAACGCACCCAAATGATGCAGGATTGGGCAAACTACCTAGAAAACCTTAAAAATCAATAACTTGTAAACTTGTTTAGACTTATTAAAATCTTGTGTATTAAAACCCCCAAACCATAACAGTTTGGGGGTTGATTACCTATGCGGCATAAAGACTGGATTGTCAAGCACCTGCCCTACTCATTCTCAACAAAGACTTATTCTTTTGCAGAGACTTACCATAAATACCCTTTCTAATGCCTTTTTCCACCGAACGCAGGCGACGAGCATTGGCTGAGCCTGTACGAGACTTAGCACGAGCCTTTTTTAAGGCGGCTTTTTGTTTGGCAGACAAAACAATCTTGCCACCACCAATGCGTTTATTGACAATGGTTACCTTGCCATTTCTAACCGCTCGTACCGCTTTGTAGCGGACATTTTTGCCATTGAATTTTTTGGCGGTGGTCTTGCCCACGGCTACCTTATCCATCATCATACCATCATAAGCATCTTCATCATCGCTGTATCCATAGGCAAACTGACTAAACAGAGCATCCAGCTCGTCGCCATCATCAGGCAGGTTGTCCAGCACGGTTTCAGCCGCTGTCTCGATGGCAGAATCTGCCACATTCATGTCTGATGAGAACATATCATCAATCACGCCATCATCAACCCCAAGCGTGGCATAGGCATCAGCGATGTGTGCCGACATGGTAGCACGCAGCACACCATCCACATCGTCCATTTCACCATCTTCTTCTAGGTCCAATGCTTCTAGGGTCAACGAGTCCAAGACTTCGTTAGGCAGCAGCACATCTTCATCATCTGCATCAGACTCACTGACAATCTTGGTAGTGCTGACCACCACCCACATTGCTGCCATGCGCAGATTACCAATATCGGCGATGGCTTGTCGCTCATTAACAGGGTCAAATTCAATGCGTTCGATGGCATCATCAATACCATCAAACAGGGCTTTTTCTTGCTTTTTGGCTTTGAGCCGTTCAGCAAAATCATGATTCATACCAAACATAATCACTCCTATTTGTTAATCGTTGTTTCTAAGTATGCTTGACGCACAGCACCAGTTGCACGGCGAGCCAGTTTAATATCCACCGCCTCAAATGGCTTATCTTCTCTTGGCTCAATGGATAGTGAATAATACAGACCACCCAGCTGTTCGGCAGGCTCTAATAACCCTGCTGCCACACAGTTATCCAAGAATCTTGCCCCGTCCGACATCGCCTTATTACGATAATCTCTCATGTTAGACAGCAGATAGCGTTTTGAAATCTCGATGATGCCCCGTGCAGTGAATGTCTCAATTTCAGCAGCATTAGACAGACGCAAAGCACTGGTTTTTGAGTTTCTTTGAGTCAGTACATCGCCATAAATCCAGCGTGATTCACGATTAAATCGCTCATTGATGACCATAATAACATGAGCCGCTGCCAAGTCTTCCTGTTCTTCGTCAGACAAAGTGAAGTCATCCAAATATTCAATTCCTGCAAGATTGACAGGAAAATCATAACCACCCACAGGGATGTGTAAAGGCGGAATGCCGTTGGCATCTCTTAGCTGATTTCGGACGATGTGCTTGGCGATATAGTCGCCCACACAAGGTCGCCATGTCTTACGGATAGAGCTGCCGTCAGACGGGCGAGATTTGGTCGGATTCCAAACTAGGCGGATTTGGTGATTGTCATAGCCGAGCGTTGTTGATAGTGCCACCACTTCATCAACACGGGTTTTTTCGCCCACATCGATGACAAGATGACCACCAGTACGCTCATTAACAGACACCAAAGCATTGATATGACCGATGGTATCTGCACCAATCGTGCCGATATAGTTTGGGGCAACTTCTCTGATGAGCTGCTGCCATTTAGCCCCTTGATTACCGCCAAATGCTCCTGTGGTTGGGTGTGCATAGTTTGGTACATTCAGCACCACACTTTTTTTGCTGCTGGCATAGCCTTGATTAAAACCATTTAGACGGATAAACTCCATCAAGCCAGCACGAGCTTTGGTCGCATTAGGAGCTGCGGTGTATAGACCCGTTACCGCAAGCTGCGTTTCAATCTGACTAAATAGCGACTGACTGGGCAAGATGCCTTGATAGTCTAAATGAGTGCTAGTAAAGCTCGGTCTATCACCCCACTCTTCTTCCAAGGCTTCAATACCGCCATTCTCATGCAATCGCCCACGCAGACGAGCCAATGTTTGACCATCAGTTCTGTCAAAAAATTCTAGCGACAAAATCACGCCCTTGATGTCTTTCATGGCATTCACGGCGTTGTTTTGTTCTGAGTTGAGCGAATTAAGATTGGTCGCCTGCTTCATACGGTTGGACAGTACTGACTGATAATCAGCAAGACCACTGCTGCTTTGTTCAGCGGTAATCGCTACCGACACATTTGACCCAAAATCATATTCGTGCTGCAAGTGAATCTGGGCAACATGAGTACCAATGGGGGTTTTAGCCACCCCATTGGCAACAGTCATTGACCCATTTTCAGCCAGACTGATACTGATATAAGCCATGATTTCTCCTTATTTTGTGTATAAGCCTGTTCGAATTACCCAAATTTCATTCATGCCGCTATTGAGTGCATCCATGACCGCCATATAAGCAGGGTTTTTTGGGGTATGCCCAAGCATGGCACGATAGTTTTGGCTGGTTACTTTAAACGGACGATTAGGAAAACCCCTTAAAAACTTCCCCACAATCATGCCCACCGACATGGTATCAGGCGTGTTGGTCTCAGATAAATCCGTTACCCCACGATACTGGATACCCACGGCTTGCGACAGGGTTTTTGACTCAATCATTCTTCAACTCCCACAATTTTTAGCATATCACGGTGCATCAGTGAGATTTGACGCAGGTTATCCAAGATACGCTCACGGCTGACATAGGCGGTTGGGCGAATGACAGTATGTGTTTGTGGCAAAATCAGTGTACCTGTGGCAGGTTCAAGCAAACTGCGATAATGCACCGACTCCACCACCACAGCATCAGCATCATCGTCTGCTGCTTGTGCTTGTGCCGCGGTACTATCATCCACCACAGCAGAATCTGCTTCTAATAGGTCTAAGTTATCCTCATCATCAATGACATCATCATAATCATCGTCATCATCCGATAAGATGGGCAGCATCCCCTGTGCTGACAAGAGACGATAGACCAGCTCGGTCTTGTTGTCCGATGCCAAATATCCTGCACCAAGCTCATCTAGCTTGGTGCGGATTTCATCGCTCTTGTATGCAGTAGATACATCGATGAACGCTTGGGTTTTAGCATAGGCACTTAGGTCATTTGGTACATCAGTTGTTTTTGTCATGGCTTATCCTTAGATGTTTGGAATGTTAATCATCTGAATCAGCATACCTTGATTGCCAAAGTCCTGATGCGGGTTTCTCTCTGCTGCCGTGCGAGAGTACACCGCCACTTGTTGCTCAAAGGCATCAGGCGAAGCGGACAATACCAGTGGTGCAACTGCGGTATGACCGACAAATGGTGCGATTGCAGGGTTGGCGGCACGGGGCAACATCAATGCACTGGCTGTTGTTTTGGCTTTAGTCTCATCAAATACACCCAAAGAGCGTGGCACAAAGTACACATTCGTACCATCGTTTAGTGTACCGATGCGATAGATTGAGCTTTCATCGCCATACGACAGATTGGTCGGCTTATAGATGCTGTCGCTCATGGCGTTAAATACCGCCGCACCCATCATACCCACAAAGATGTCCACGCCGTGAATTGGGCGGTTTAGGCTTTCTGCCAGCTTAGTACGAGCCAAGCCCAGTTTGGCTTTTAGGGCATCAAACATGGCATCTAGGTTGGTGTAGTTAATGCCTGTTTTTTGTGCATCAAAAGATTCTAGGCGGTCTTCTTGATACATACAGCTACGCACCTGCTCACGCAGTAGGCGACCTGCCTGTTCTAGGTGGAATTTTTGTTGGATGACACCAAGTACAGCAGCATTCCATGACAGACCCAGCTCATTTTGCATTTGTGTGATGGCATCAATGGTAGCAACCACACGAGCACGGCTTGGTGCAGCAAAGACCGATGCGGTCTCAAAAGTCATGTCAAGACCAGGTGGTGTTAAGATGTAGTCCTTACCATTAGCATCTTTACGCTCAAAGTCAAAAATAACCTGCACTTCAACTTCATGCTCTTCTGGCACATCTTTTGCTTCATCAAAAACCACTTCAACAGAATGGTTGTCAAGGTCGGCACGAGCGGTTTTTACCAGATAGGTTTTTTCACCGATGGTTACGCCCTCATCGCCTAGTGGTTGTAGAACAGAAGTGCCTGATTTGGTCTTGTGATGACGACTGGCATCATTGGCAACCGCCACACCTTTGACCGTGATGACCACACGACCACCCAAAAACGGTGCTTTTGGCGTATCGGTATCCACTTCATAGCGTACCGTACCATCAGCATTGACCAGTTTTTTATAACCCACATGAATGTCGGTAGAGAACTTACTTCCCTCTTTTTTCATGGTGATGGTGTGGCGGTTCTCAAAGTATGGCTGACCTGACTTAGGTCCATCAATATATTCGCCCACATTAAACATGGCATGACGGTGTGCCGCTGTCGTGCGACCATAGACCAAAGGCACTTCATTTGAGCCTGTTGGGTTTGGCAGCTGTGCCACGATAGGCAAGGCATTGGCGATGTTCGTCATGATGGTAACTTGTGCTGCTGCCTGCACCACCGATGTTGCTTCATGATGGTCAAATGACAAGCTATCCAAGATGGCTTTGGCTTGTGGGTCGGTGGTGTGTTCGGTGCAGGTGTTAAGTGCCGCATCAAATGCCGACAAAATCACATTGGTAGGCGGCATCTCACCACCATTTCGCTG
Organism: Moraxella sp.; assembly: GCA_030525825.1. GTDB lineage: Bacteria > Pseudomonadota > Gammaproteobacteria > Pseudomonadales > Moraxellaceae > Moraxella. The sequence continues at coordinate 48,628 of JAUNDZ010000001.1, read as the reverse complement.
CTTGTAGGTCTCAATACCCATCTCAAGACCATCCAGCACCGCTTCCAAGCCCTGCTTGCCGTTAATATTACGAGAATCTAGCAGTTTTTGCAGAGATTCTGGCATGATGGGATTGTCGTTTTGCAAGCTGTCAAATGCTGCCATCACCCCTTGATTTTGGCGTGCATTTTGATACTTTGACATGAATTTACGAGTTTTATGCAGCTCACTGGCTACCATCTGCTCATGCTTTTTAGCTTGTTCGTTAAGTTCGCTCATACTAGCTCCTAAATTGGTGATAAACATGGATATGTTCAGTCATATCATAAAGTAAGGATTTAGGGTTGTTTTTGGGTGTTCCGATTCAATATCATCAGCTTTTTTTTATGCGATTTTCTACCATACTTGCTAAATCACTTGGGCTAAACCGCCAACCCTTATCAGAACCAAAGATGGCGTTATAACACCATTCACTACAAAAGAATTTTTTATCTGATTGTTTAAATAATGCCACCGCTCCTAATGCACCCCATAAGTCATAGCCTGCTCCTTGAGTATGTTTAAAGTAGTCTTTTACCTGCTCATGTGTGATGGATAATGGTATCAGCTCCCATTTATCAGCAAATAAATCCATCACTTTACATCGCACACCACCATCACGATAACTTGATGTATAGCACTCATAACGACCATCAGACAGAGCAATGGCAATCTCGGTGTGGCTGTATTTGCCCCTTGTAAAAAAGCGGGTAATGCCATCAAAAATGCGGTGGGATAGTTTGTCAGCTCGCCCGTGATAGCACGCCAGATAAACAGTGTTCTTATCCTTCATTTTTAGCCTCGATTTTTAGTTGTTCAATGATTGGCTGACAATACTCAAAGCAGGCAATGTCAAATGAGTGGTTAATGACACCTAAATCCACGCCCACTCCCAAAGCGTTTAAACCAAGATGTTCTGACCAGTCTGGACAGTAGTTGCGAATAAAAAACTCACTATCTGCCACGCTTTTTAAGTAATAGTCTTTATCCGATTCAAGCTGATGGCTTGATAGAATATCTTGACGGACTTTATCAAATAAGCTGTGTATCAATTCACTGTTGGTCATAAGTGTCGCTCCATCCACGACCAAAATCATAATCAAACGGATTGTTTGCCTCCATCATCGCCGCTCGATGCCTTTCAGCATTGGCAAAGTCAGCTTGTTCAGCTTGTAAAATCGTCATTGCCAGTTCAGTCAATAACGCTTTATCCATTTTTACGAAAGTATTATCCATCGTTTTCCATGTCAAATCAGGCGGTATCTCAGGCAAAATTTGCAACGCCAAATATTGCGTGCGAGAGCTGTCGTCCGTATGAAACCACTTGCCCACCGATTTGACATAAACCCCGCCACGAGTGATGGTGTGGCGGTAGGTTTTGATGGCTTCCCAGACTTCTTGCTGTGCTTGGTTTTTATCAATAGATAGCACCCATTCACCATCAATGTATTGGTGATGAATGGATGGTCTTTTGATGGCAGATAAATCCGCTAAGATGTGATGACCATCATTGATTTGTTCTAGTAGCTTGGTGTGTTCATCTTTTGAGATTTCTACCAAGTCATCAGGTAAGTCATGATATTCAAAACTGGTATCATAAAATGCTTGTTGGATTGGACTAAATTTAATCATCTTAATATCCTATGGCTATCATTTGAATCTTGTATTCGCCTGCGGCTGTTTGAGTGGTCGTTTTTCTTAAAAATACAACACACAAAGCCCTACTTAAGGATGTAACATGGGCGGCATAAACATTAGAGCTTGAAGAAGGATGAATGACCGAAACACTAACACTTGCCGCTTTATTAGGAAAAGAAATAGGAAAGCCTAAATGTTGTGTTAGATTATCTATACTATTTAATGTAATCGGATGTTCTATCCATTGGATAATCGTACCATCTGGGAATTTGATATACCCCTTATCAGTATGTAGAGAAACCGCATTATTGGGAATTGGGATAGTAATATCTCTTGTTCCATCAAACGAAACTCCGTTGATGCGTCTTGGGGTTGTCAGCTTACTGGCAGCAAAGACCATACCATTAGCATCTATTTTTGAGTCAATCAAGCCTTTTAAAACAACACCTTGATTGGCTGATAAAGCACTATTAGCATTTTCGGTGGTCAGATTATCAATGACATTTACGCTCTCAACAGGGATATTAATATTTTTAGTACCATCAAATTCAATGCCATTAATTCTTACAGTCTTAGCTAATTTAGATGCAGAGACAGCATTGCCACTAACATCCAATTTATTACCCAAAGCATTTGCCAAGCCTGAAATATCATCCATTCTGTGTGTATGACTAGATGGAGCAAATGATGGCACACCTGTAATTTGACTCCAAGGATGTGTATGACTTGTTGGGTTAAATTGTGCTGGTTTGTTTGATAAATCATCCCATGTAACTACTTTATTTCCTACCTGAACTTGTAGTGCATTGACTGCTTGACCTAATGCGTATTCTGATGCTGCCTTAGTTCTGTCTGTACCGTTAGTTTCGTGAGATAGCTTAACAATACCTGCTACTGTATCAGATGCCTTATCAATCTCATGACTGTGCGTATTTTCTGACACAGTATTTGTACTGTTGGCAGTGATTTTACTTGGTGTACCAAGAGCAATATTGACATCACCAGATAACCTACCCCCACCTGTTAGACCATTACCTGCATTGACTTGGGTAGCTGTTGATGTCTTTGTACCTAATAACTGCGTTGCTTGTTCAGTGGTCATATAGGCAGATAATGCTGTGGCATTTGCCTTAGCATTGATGAGTGTGGTTAATTCTCTTTTTAATACATTAACTTCATCTTTACTGGCTTTATTGGTTAAATCACTAAGATTTGCCCCACTTAATTCGCCTGATACTGACTCAATGAGTTCTCGCAAGCTCTCTAGCTGTGTATTATCAGCTTTTGTCGCTAAACTATTTTGCAGTTGTTCTACAGCTGCTTTAACAGCAATGGGTGAATATTGTTTAAGTAAGTTTTGCAAAGCCTCATTAGAAACCAAAGCAGATAATCTGTCATTAAGACCTGTGATGTCATCCATCGTATGGTTATGCTGACTTGGTGGATAAGTCTCTGGTCTATCTGTAATGGCATTGAATGAATGTGTATGTACAGCATTGGCTTTATTATTCAAAGCATTGGACAAACCTACCACATCACTCATTTGATGTGTATGCGTGCTATTGGCTTTGGCTTCAATACTTTGGGTAATCTCGCCCATCTTTTGATTAAAAGTGGCTGTATTTACCTTACTTTGTAATCCAGCAGACAGTTCAGTATTAGAGATTTTGGTTGCCAAAGCATCTTTGACTTCTTGCAACTCACCTTTGGTAACTTTGTCTTTGGTGGCATCAGCAATGTTTTTTATGTCAGTACCAACGAGTGTTGTTAATTGCTCTTTAAGCTCATCCAATGCTGATGTGTTTGCTTTATTTGCCAAAGACTGTGCAATCTCATTATCTCTATCCTGCAAAGACTGCTTGATGTCATCAACATAGCTGATGTCTGCTTTAGTGCTGATTTTATCGTCTTGTTGTTGGTTTTTCTCATTGACAGCCTGCGTGGCAGCTTTATCTGCCACGGCAGACAAAATCTCTCTTTGCACTTGTTCAAGTGTCAAATCGTCAAGCTCTGCCTCAGCAATCATAGTTTTTACCTGTTGCAAGGTTGTTTTTTGCTCCAAGGCTTGCTCATGATTTTTAATTTTTTCCAAAACTGTCTTATTTTGGCTATCAACGGTTGATTTAAGCTCATTAACTGACAACAAACTCGCCTTGGCTTCTAAGGCTTGTGCAATCTCATTATCTCTATCCTGCAAAGACTGCTTGATGTCATCAACATAGCTGATGTCTGCTTTAGTGCTGATTTTATCGTCTTGTTGTTGGTGGAAAGTTTCATTTGATTTTTTTAAATCAGCCAGAGCGGTGTTTACCTCATCTTTTCCAGCCTTATCTTTGTCAAGTGCCAAGATTTGCTCTGTCTGGGTGCTGCTTTGCTCATTGATGGTGCGAATTTGACCTTTTATCTCTTTTGTCGCTAGAGCCAAGGCAATCAACGATTGAGCATTACCATTCTCTTCCATCATGATGTTTCCTCATTTAAAATTTTATTGATTTTTTGGTAAATATCTGGATAACCAACAAATTCTTTAAGCTGCTCGAAATTTTGATTACTTAAAGAGATGTTTTTTTCTATTTGCTGCTCAATATCTACCAGTTTTTCAGCTTGATTTTGGTCTAGGCTTTTATTTTCTTCTATGACTTGATTAAGTGAATCAATTTTATTTTGAACCTCGGCAGATGTTGCAAGACCCACAGTTTTTATGGAAACTCTACCATCTTGACGCTCAATGTTTAAATTACTATCAGAGGTATCAACTGTAATAACAGCAGCTTTGATAAGCTGTCTTAGCCTTTGTGCTAAAATTACTACCGCTCCAGCCAAGCCATTTTTAGGCAGTTCATCTGGCAATATTCTATTACTCATTACTCATCACTCCATTAAAATTAAAGTTACAATTTCAGCCATGTTAGTTGCTGTCAAATAACCAGTAAATTGCTCATGTTTTTTATCAACCAGCTGCTGCTCATTGACTGTTCTTTGTATGTTTGAGATACTATTTAAAAGTGCGGCGGCGGCGTTTTTTTCACTAGATAGTGCCTGCTCAACTTCAGCAAAAGTATCCATAGCAAAACTAGCACCATCGGTTAATTTGCCGATTTCATCTTTAATTTTACGGTCTATTGTCTTTTGCAAGTCATTGATTTGCTGATTACCATCATCTATCTTGGCTTGCAACAGTCGTGTGTCATCTAAGGTTGGTGTATTATCTAAACGGATGCCTACGCCATCACCATCCCTGACAATAACCAATCTGTCAGTCAGGCTTTTTAGAGTGATTAAATTTTTAATATCTCTTTCTAACACCCCAACTTTTTCTGTATTAATTGTGTGTTCTGGGACAATCTCGTCTAAAATCTTTTTATTGCGTAAAACTCTGCCATCAACAGTCTTGATTTTGTCCTCAAACTCAATGCGACTGCCTTTCTCTGATAGCATCTGAGCTACCTCTGCGTATGTCGGCACATCGCTCTTATTAGCTTTGATGACCATCATTTGAGCAAACTCAGTATCATCAACCTTTGCTGCCAGTTGTAGCTGCACTTCTTTATCATCAGCTTTGGTGGCGAGCTGTTCATTGACATGAGCGACATCCGCCTTAGCTACCAGTAGTCGCTGTGCCTCCAAGACATCTAATTTATGAGATAATAGCTCACGCACCCTCTCATCACTCATCTTGCCAGCGACAGCTTCAATAATTTTTAGCTTAATTTCATCACGACTGACATCATCAAGCTCAGCTTCTGCAATCATTGCACGGACTTGTTTTTCATCCATTTTAGCATCCATACGGATTTCCAATTCCTCTCGGATACGGGCGATTTCTTTTTGTCGTGCGATAACTTCTGATGCCAAATTGGATGCTTTAGCCACATCAGTCAAGGTCAGTTCATACTTGTTTTCATCTACTTCGTGCATGACCAGTAGATGCTCATGACGAGACTTGATACGCACCTTATTTTGAGCTTCGCTCATCGCTTTTTGGGTGGCAATTTTTAGTTCATCCACATCTACACCAAGCTCATCAGTACGCACCAAAGCACGCTCTGCCTTTTGCTTAGCATCATTGGCAGTATCATACGCCTGCATAATAGGCATCTCTTGCAACGCCTTGATGTACTCATCATGGGATTGTGTGGTCGCCTCTAGCTCACCAATCTTGTCTTGATGTTCTTTTAGGGTCTCAGTATGCTCATCAGCCGTCGCTGCTAAGTCCATCAGCTCTTGCTTGATAATGACCTGCTCTGATGCCACCATAGACAGTGCTGCATTGTGCTGGATTGCCATTGCCATCGGATAAGTGATGTCGTCTCGCTCATCAATCACCAATGACAACGCCCCACGGTTTCTAAGTCCATCTAGTACAGCAGGATTGACAACAATATCAAAAATATAGGTGCGGTCATGACGCAGGGCAAAAATGGGCTTATTGATTTCATAACGGCTTTTTTGATTGATGGTAGCAATGAGCTTCTCGCCTGCATAGATGCCCAGCTCATATACGCCCAGTGATGTTCCGTATTCCATGGCGGTGTAGATACGCAGCTTGCCATCATCCATCGTGGCGTAGGCAGGATATTTTGCTACTTCTTTGTGCAGCGTGGTATCGGTAATGCGTGGTCGGTTAGGTGATGTGCCGATTGCCACCCCTGTGATGTGCGTTGGGTCATTTAGGGCATTGGCATCTTGTACGGTGATGGTGGTATAGACAGAAATGGGTAATTTCATGAGATTATCCTAGTATTTTTCTTGCATCATAAGACAGATTTTATTCAGTTGTCAGCGATGTTCCATCAAATTAGTGTGCCAGATATACCACGACCACTTTCAACTCCGCCATGTCTGCGGCTACCCATGTCAAGGCTGCCTGCGGTAACCGTCGCTCCTTTGACATTACCAGCACTTTGGATATTGCCTGAGCTTGAGATATTTCCCTGCACCTTTGAATTACCATTAATGGTAGCATCACCTGTCTGATTACTGTTGCCGTTGTGCGTGATGTCGCCATTGATAACCACATTACCATCGATGGTGAATGTGCCTGTGGCAGCGTGTATGGTATCGGTAGCAGACAGCTTGATATGACTGCGTGCCAATAACTCAATGTTCTTTTGACGAATGCGTCTGGTATCTACGATTGCCCCTACGCCATGCCTACGATAAAAAGCAATTACAGGGGCGTACATATCCCCCTGTTCAAAAAACACCCAAACATCAGCCCCAGCGACAAGTTCTCTTTCGGTATCCTTATCATCATCACCAATGGGATAGGCTAAATAGGCTTCAATACCACCATCCATACCATCTGTTAGACCTTGAATGTCTATCATGGCGGTGCGTTCGCTGGGGTTGTATTGTAGAATTTTTGCAGGATAAAAATATGGGTTCATTGCACACCCTGTGTATCTGCCAGTTGTCTTTGCTTATTGTTGTCGCCCAAGCCATACAGCCATGATTTAATGCTCAGTGCCGTATTTCCTCCAAACGCCCCAGACTGGTAAGAGATGGCAGAAGTAACCGACAGATAGGTTGTCTCATTAATCAAAACGGCTTTTCCAGCCAGCAGCCTTTCATCAATCGCTCTTTCTATCGTGCCACGGGCAACCAAGATGCGTGATAAATTAGTCAACTCTCGTGCATCACAGCGTGGGATGTAATCCATGCGTCCAGCATCAGGGGTATGTCCGATGATTTGTGTGCCATCATTATCAATAGATAGGTGATACGCTCCAATGTCGCCGTCAGCATGAGCATGAGACAGCCAATGCACTGAAGATGGGTCATACATAGTGGCAGGTTGTGCCAGCAGCTCAGACACCCTTTTGACATTCAGTCGTCTTGTTGCCACATCATAGACAATGCACGCTGCTTCTTTTTGCAAAGCCCAAGAGATGCGATGCGTCGCCATCTGCCCCTTAAAACAAACGAACTGATTAACCTTAATATCCGTATCAAAACTGACATCCGCCCCACACGCACGATAAATCTCGGCAAAGCTAGCTTTTTTAAGATTAACCGCCCTTTGGGTAACATGAACCAGCTGCTCACACCCTGATAAAACTGCTGTCAAGACAATCGCCCCAGTACGATAGCCATCTAGGATTTTACTGCCCATGTACTGCTCAGATTTGACAATGACCAGGGTAAGTCCTGTCGCCATTGTCAGCGTACGCCCCACACCCAGATGCTCACGAATGCCAGGGGCGGCATTGACAACCATCTCAAGCGTAACGGGGATTGGCACAAGGTCATGACGAAGCACCACAGAGACGACATCATGGTCTAAGATGACTTCATCATTATCCAGGTAAAATCGCATTAAGGTCGTCCCACCACCGTTACCGAGCCATTGACCGAAACCCGTTGTCTTAGGCTGGTTTCTTCGCAAATATCAATGCTAAATGGCTCTTCACAAAAAGACTCTCGCTTCATCGTCTCCAATGCTTGGTTGTATAGGGATAAGGCTTCTGATGCTGACAGGTTAAAGGTGGTCATGCCCAAACTTTGCACCCCCTCCATTCGCCGAGCTTGAATTAAATCACAATGAGCCCGCACCAGTGGATACATGATGCCCCATTCATCGGCAGTAATGGGCGTATCTACACCCAATAAACCACCCGCCCCATCCTGTCTTTGCCAATCAATACGACCCCATCCTACTAAGATAGAAGCCACGCTAAGTAGCACCCCAAGCACATCATCATCGCTTAGGCTGTAGCCACTCATGATAAGCTCATCAAGCAAAGGGGCAGACATATCCTTTAATGTGCCTGCTTGTGCTTTTGGGTGGGGTGTGATGCGTTGCTCAAGGTTCATCATAAGCCTAGGTGTGGATTGTGGGCATTGAAGTTGCTGCTGATTGCACCAATCAGGTCATTAATGGCTTTGTTGTTGCCTGATGTCAGTTGGGTAATCACTCCTTTCATACCGCCACCTTTGACACCAAGCTCAGCATTTTCGCCAAAGTACATATAACGCATCTGCCCTGAGACGGTAAGAATCTGGCTACGGCTAGACGCATCAATCTCGCCGCCACCATCAGAAAATGTAATCGCCACATCATAGATGGTATACACCTTGACCGCTTCATCAATAGAGCCATCAGATAAGCCAAACAATACCTTACATTCGGGTAAATGACCGCCAGCATCAACCAACGCCTGAGCAAAGTTGTTAATCGCCCCTGTCTCAGTTTCAATCACCGTAACTGAACCCTCAAAACTGGTTTTTGGCACGCCCTGCACATGAGCTGCCAGACCACCTGCATAATCCACATCAGCAGGGTCATTATTGGTTACCATCGGACGCTGAAAGTTCTGAAATAGCAGTCTTAAATGCTCATGCCCAACAGGCACAAGCACGGCATTACACGCCAAAGCTGCCGCCCCAAGTGATTTTGCGGTTTCGTAATCTTCACGATAACGCTTGTAGGTGGGAATGCTGTTTTTCATGAAAAAAAATCCTATAAAGAAATACAGCATCAATTTTAGGCAATAAAAAACACCCTAGTGCAGGGTGTTCCAATCATTTGAAGTTATTGCAGGTAGCTGGCATCTGGCAGATGTAGTGGTGGGTGAGCGGATAAATCCACGATTTTTATAAAATCATCGCCTTTGATATAATGCAAGACATATTCTGATGTGTGGTCGCCTTTATCAGACTCTTGATAATCAGGAATGCCGATGTGATAATGCCAAAGGTTGTGCTTTTGGGCGTATTGCACTCTTTTTGACCAATCTGGATTATCAAATGGCACATTGTCGGATGATTTATTGCGACCTTTTAAGCCGTCAAAGCCAAAGCTCTTGATGTGCTGAATGAATTCAGCGATTTTTAACTTATCTGCTCTAGGAAAATTTGGCAACCGCTCGGAAAAAATTTTCCCGAAATCCACTCTCAATCCTGCCATCAAACTTTCTCCAAAAACCTTGTTTCTGCAACAAAGTCATCATCGCTCAAATTCTCCATCCAATGTAGGAGCTCTTCTGCACTCTCAAAGTTTGGCACAGTTACATAAGGTGCTTCTATTGCCTGTTTCATCTGCTCTAAATCATAATCAAAGTCGCCATAAGCGTAGCTTTTTGGTTCGCTAAGCTGCATGGTTTTGATGACCTGACCGTTATTCACGATTTGCACCATCGAAGTATTGTTGTTTAAAATTTGCTCTTGTATGGCAAGCGGCAGCTGGGAGAGTTCAATCAACATGGCAAGCTCCTTGTCTATTTTATCAAATTATATCACAAATCAATCAAAAGCAACATCATGCCAAAGGGTTGGTATCAGCAATATTGGATTCATCCAGCGAACTGATAAAATCTAGGTCAAATTTTTGGTTAAAGACATATTTTGCCCCAAAATCCGCCACGATGCTTGAGCCAAGCCTGCCAACACATTCAAGGTAGATGTAATTGTCTTCGTCTAGCAGCATACAAAACAAGTCGCCTTTTTTGGGCGTCCAGTCTGGCACTTGCATCAATCGCTCACGCCCTGACAGCATGATGTCATACGGCTCAACCAAACCCATGACCGCCACTTCATCAGGCACAACCAGTCCATCACCATCATGTACTGCACCGCCCATGAACCGCTCCACTGTCATCATCGCATGACCAAGTGTTACATAATCAAAGGCGTGTTCTTCGGCATCAGACGCCACACCCAGACCACCCCAAGTCTCATCCATGCGTTCATCAAAGGCAGAGTTTGGCACTTTGACAATCTCTTTGCGAAACACATAGCAAGGGATAGATTGCATGGATTGTAGCACAACAGCACGACTGGCTAAGCGTCGCCCATCAAAGGTTTTGTAGGTTTTTTGGTGTAGACTCATATTTATTCTCTCTTTTTGGAACGATTAGACTCATATTCTTGCAACGCTTTTAGTTGCTTGGCACTGAGTTGAACACCTCCTACTTCTAATATTTTGGCAAATTCATCAGCAGTCATCAGCCTCTTTATCTCTTTTATTTGTGTTGCCGCTTCTTTAAGCTCTTTTTTAATCTTTCTACGCCAATGCTCTGCCTTTTTGTCCGTAGTTTGTAAGGCAGCTTCTTTTTTTAGGTGGTGTAATTCGGTGCGTTGTGATTTATGGTCAATCAGCCCCTTACCCTTGATTTTTGCCAAGTCTTGCTTAATATAACCTTGTAATTTTGCGACCCCATAACCACTCATCAGGACATTCATCACTCGTAATGCATGCTTACACGCCACCCCTGTCAGCTGTGGGTTTCTGGTGGATGGATAGCGGTTTTCTGACACGCCATGATTATAACGCCCTATTGTCGCAAGGTAGCGATACCAATATTGGTGGCGACCACAGTCGCAGTCAAATTTGATTTTCCCATGTTTTAGTAATTCTACCATCTCATGCCGCTTTGGCATGGTGGTACGACCCAACAAAAACTGCTGATAATCCAGTAGCTCCACCACAACTTTATGGTTGATGTCTGTGCTGTCAGGTCCAGCATTGGTTAAAAAATACAGCTCACCACCTTTTCTTTTAAAGACATTCGCCATAAAAATTTGCTCATTGGCACGCTTGATGTCAATGTCTCGACTTTGATTGACCACATCAATAGGAGAGATGCCGCCTGCAAATCGTTCCGCTGCCAGCTGTACATTTGCCACATAGTAGCGTAGTAGCTCAGGCGACATGGTGGGGTTTTCTGCATCTTGCCCAATGGCTACATTCTTTTTAGTCTTGCCAAGCGTAAAGGCGATGAGTTCGCCAGCAGAGATGCCCGCCTGTGATTTGGCTTGTTTGATGAGTTTTTTTAAGGCATTGCCTGTCAGACGCTCACCCTCATGAATGGCAGCTGCCAGATTCTCTTGTGCTTTGTTGTGCGTTCTACTGACCAATCCAGTACTCATCGCCTTTTTCATGGCATCTTGGCGAAAGGCTCGAATTTGTTCAAGCGACATCTTACTCATGGCTCTGTCTTGGCGGCTGGCACCATCAGGAGTTGGTTTTGGCAGACCTAGTGCCTGCTTGGCTTCATCAGACAGCATGACCGCCCCCTTTCTTGTAGCGGCGTTTTAGCACAAGCAGCTGCGTGGGTGTTGGTAGATGGACGACTTTTTGGGGCAGCGGTTGCCAGATGGCAGAAGTGCCACAGGCTATCATCACGACATCACAGTCGTGGCGACTGCCGTATATTCGCATGGCGACCAGCGTGGGGTCGTGGACTTCATCACGCCCGATTTGGTGGGCAATGAGCTCACCTGATTGACCCCGCTTTTTTGCAAGGTCTATCAGTCGTCTTACTTGATTATGGTAGTTGTTGTTCATACATGACCTTGAATTTTCACTCTTATTGCACATCATTGACTTTTTAACGACCGTCCGATACAATAAACCTGTATTTTGCACCCATATCCGCTTATTCGTTAATGGTATGCGTAGCTTGACGACTGGTTGCAAATCTTGGGTGCACAAAACCACTTACCCAGTTAAAACAAGATTGAATACTCACATCATAGCACCAAAATACCACCGTACAGCTCCCTTGTCAGTATGGGTAGATGTAGGACTGACATTGTAGGGCATGACATCTCCTAACCGTATCATGTCGCACCTGTTCAAAACAGCTCAAAGGCAGTAACCATCCAAGCGTTGCTGTCTTTGGTTTTGCCGTTAGGTCTGATACGATCTGCAGAACCCCAAAAATCTACCCAACCACCGTGAAAATCATCGTTACCTTGGAGATACATGGCACGATGTACGGTGGTTTTATTGGTCAGGGCGGTATTCATGGCTTTTTCACCCCGCTTGATGTTTGCCGACATCGATGTCATGGCAGATGCTCCGTCAAACTGGCGAGCATTCATCATCTGGGCAAACTGTCTTAGATAGTCGTACATGCACAAACTACTCAATCATCAAAGTTAAATTTGGTAAATCCCCAGTAATATGCCAAGTTAAAGTTTTTTCTTGTTGATTTCGTGATAGATTGGATGGTGCTCTTGGTTTAAAGATGATGGCATTAACATCAATGTCTTCTGAAGAATCAAACACCAATGAGACCTTAGGACTATCACTTTTACGAGTAAGAACTGCACCAGTTTGTTGTAAATTAGCATTTTTATAGCCAATAGATTGTACAAATTGGACGATGTTGTAAGCAATGTAGGTTGCATCACCTTTAAAAGGGTCTGACTCTGTACTGATGCTTGTTGTGATAAATGCCTGCCATTCTGGTGCAGCAACACCACCCAGTTTGCCGCCTGCTCCAAGGATGCGTTTTTCTAATTCTGCTATCTGACTGATGGCGGTTGCCAGTCTCTCTTGTAATTGTTTATTAAGAGCATCGGCATTCGCCAGCAGCTGACTTTCTACTTGTGAGCCAATATCACCGACGCTGATGTTTGACGCATCTGTACCTTGATACAGCGATGGAATGGTGATGGAGCCACTGTCAGGCAGACGCACCCATACAGCAACTACAACCGACGGTTGAATGTTGTTATGTGGTTGGTCGGATAGACCACTGCCATCGCCAGCTTTTGGGTAGTCATCAGGCTTTTTCCAAGTTCGCTTGCCACCGCCACCACCGGCATAATAAGCCGTGCCGTGATTGCCATGATTACGCACACTATGACCAAAACCATCTGGAAAATAAGGTACGCCAAAATCACTAGGCAACTCAGCAGGGGTTAATTTATGTGCAAACTCACCCACGATATTACCCATCGTCGCCCACCACGCCTTTTGACCTTTGACGGTAGCAGCGGGGTCTTGACCGACCAAGGTTGTGCCTTTGGCATATCGCTCCCATCGACCATAGCCCAACGCACGAGCGACATCATCTCCTGTATTATAGTGATTGGTGGTGATGAATAGACCGCCCACAGGTATGATTTCTTTGCTTTCTAGGGCGGTTAATCGTTTTAGAATGTCGGCAGCGGCAGTATCAAACTCATTTGCTTTTAGATACTGAGGATGTGGGTCGGTAGCTGCATTGTGGTTTTGCATCATCTGTATGGCGATGAGCGAGTTTTGGTCGGTATTGACCGTAATAGACTGAGCATCAATATCCACCAAACTAAGCCCAAATGAACCAACCACAATCGCTACTTCAGGATGAAGCCTGACTAACGGCTTTGTGGTGCTAGTCGCCACAGCAAACAGCACGCCTGTATCAGTATATAGACCCATCTCATAAGCATCAAACAGCGTCTGACTACTCATAGTAACACTAAATCTAAGGGTATTACTTTGTGTTTCTACGCCAGCAGATACAATGGTAAAATCAAGGCGTTTGCTTCTTAGGTCGGTAGCTGCCTTGGTTGCTGTCCATTTAGCTGTACCCAATGTTAAGCGGTTCAAAGTTAGCTTTAATCCACGATTTTGGGCGTTTAAGACGGCATTTTTGCCAGCGGTTGTAATGGTAAAGATGATGGGCGTGTTATTACTCATATTGATACTCGGTGCAAGAAAAACACACCAATTATAGGGTAAAATGGGGCGTGTCTAGCCCAATGTTCCGACGCAGAGTGTTTTTTTGATGGCTTAAAAAAAGACAGCGATGATTTTTAAATTTTATTTGCCATCGCCTCAAGCATTGCCCAGTCTTGCTCATCTTGCTGCTCATGTGTCATGCCATCAATCGGGGCGTAATTAACTCGCTCCATGAATAAAAATGCAAAGGTGTCTGCCACATCAGGTGAGTGTATGCCTTGTTTTTTCATGTCGTTTTTTGACAGCATTTGCCACCGACCCTTATCATCAAAGGTGTAGGGCAATTTAGTTAATTGTTCGTCCAGTTGATTTTTGATGCTATAATTAGATTTGGTTTTTTTTGACAAAGACAGTCGCCCTGACTCCACCGCCTTTGCCATGCTCACATAAGCGTGCGTGCGTTTGTTGGTGTAATAGGATTTATTAGATGACTTAAAGCACGCCACACCCCAATGCACCTCTAAAAAGAATACACCTTCAGATTTAAGCAGTTGGCACAGACCAGCGCCACTACCAATAGGGTCAATGACCAAGGTCGCTCCATCATAAGTGGCAAGTAGGTCATGGATTTTGCCACGCATGGCGTTGATATCCGCCTTGTTGCTACACAGGGGGATTTCTTCAATATGCACGCAGCGTTCATAACGCCCCCTAACAAGACGGTCAAACACCTTGGCAACGGTGATGACTGAGCTATCACGACCTACTGCACCACCAACATCCACCGCTATCACATAACCATAGCTCTCACCATCCTTGATAACACACTCGCTTGTCATCATGTTTGCCACTTCGGTGCGTGTGAGCAAAAATTCGCCTTTTAATTCAGGAAACTCCCCACGAATACGAATCAAATAACCGGGGTGATTGCGGCTGCCATATTGATATAGGGCTTCTTTGAGCTTTTCGGTGCTGACGATAGGCGACATTTCACCATTGAATTTAAGTGCCACCCACTTACCGCCATTTTTATGAGACAGCTTGTGCTGAGTGTCATAGAAAAACCCTGTGCCACGAGCGGGCTGACTGGTAAGTACAGCACGGTTATTGGCGTGGGTTAATGCACCGATGGCAACTTCCAGCACCGCATCATCAATGCCGCACGCTTCATCGCCCCACACCATGTAGTGGTCGCCATGCTGACCTGCGATGTTGGTTGGCTGATGTTTTGGGGCGGTCTTAGCAAAGACAAACCAGGTATCTTTATATCCCTTGATGTAGATTTTTTCACTAAATACAGCCACAAAATCGGCAAGCCAACCAACTGGACCTTGTCTTAGGCGTTCAAGACAAATATTAATTTCTTTCCACACCACCGTACGCAGCTGACCGATTTGTGGGGCGGTAAACATCATCACACTTTGTGGGTAAAACAGCAAATGCCACAGGGCAATAATACCAGCTGAGCGGCTTTTACCCGTTCCATGACCTGACGCCACACTCGTACGACTGCCAGGTATTTCAATACTTTTAAACAGCATTTCTTGTTGATGAGTTACCGCCTGCCCTGCCTTTTCAGTCATATTTAGGGCTTCTACGGCAAAGGCAGTGATGTTGTGGCGGTAGCGTTCACAGACGGCGTGCCACTCTGGTAGGCTCAATAAATCGTCTATCACGCCCAACTTCCATTAATCTCTGGTGAAAAATCAAAAACGGTCAGCGTTTGAAATACCACCACCATCCCCAAATCATTGACCTTAGCATCCATGCGAAAGGCGATTTCAGGCACGATATGCCAAGGCACAAGTTTACGAAATACAGGGGCAACTTCACCAAGTTCTGCCGCATCCACACTGTCTTTCATGTAGATGCGAAGTCTTGATGTTAAAAAACGCTCGGGCGACTGCTCATCATACACCCACGCAGGGTATTCATTAATATTGCTTTTATCATGCCATAGCTGCACCAGCTCCGACTGGTCAGGATACAGCATATCTAATACAAACTTTAAGAATGCCACACCTCGCTCGGACGCTAGTGCCAGGTAGTTTTGCAAGATAATTGCCATGATTTTATCGCTTTGAGCATCTGTTCGTCGCCGCAGCATCGCCAGACCATTGAGCTTGGTGAACGCTTCCACCACCTGCCGTGAACCCAGATATGGTGTACCATAGTGATGAATGTTATCTAGTGGCACAACCATCTTTTGCATGAGTGCCACAAATACCGCATACATGGCACGCTCCATATTGTCATAATGATGGCTATGAGCGATGGGTAGGCTTAATTGCTCTTTGGTGATAGGCGTAGATAATCGGCTGTTTTGATTGCTCATGTGCTTATGTTCATTGTTTTTTATGAATTTTAAGCAATAAAAAACGCCCCAGTTAGGGGCGTTCCAAGTCAATCGGTTAAATCACGAGCTCCATCGCAGGGTCAAACAGCGTATATGGCGTCATGCCCATGCTTGGCAGATGAAATGTATTACTGCCTGCAACATGGCTTGGGTAGTATTGATTATAGAATCTATCCGCAAGCAGTACGGTATGTAGGTCATTATTGCCTTTGTACCAATCAGCAAGCCCATCATTCATATCATGCCACCATTGGCTAGTGGTCGGCATACCAAAATCATAGCCATATTTGATGAACAGCTGCTTTAATGACCACCAGTAACCGCCATAAGCACGGTAGCGAATGGGTTTTGCCATGATGCGTTCATGTTGCACATCTAGGCAGTGTTTCAAAAAGTCTTTGGGTGTAATGCTTTGATTGACGCAATAGGCAAGATAGCGTTCTTTGACCGCTTGTCCGTATTGCTCCATCTCATCAAAATCATATTCCAGCTCGTCTTTGGCGTTAAAATTTGCCAGTATTTCAAACATTGTTTTGCTCCTTATTGGCAACTGCCCCATTATAGCACAGTTGCCCTGTCAAGTTATTAGGGGATATTCCAGCCATGTTGCTTGCATACCTCTTGTGCCATCGCCCATGCGTCATGGTAGAGATGATGGGAGATGCCATTATCCACGGTGTATTTGGCAGGTATCGTATGAGTTTCTCCATCTTTTTTGATGCCGATTTTTTCAAGCTCCGCCAAATACCACACCCTAAACTCATCAGCCACCCCATCTAGCATATTGGTAGGCAGTAGATAACCAAATGGTGTATCAATCTTTTTGACGCCATAAATATGAACGGTGTAGCTCATCTGTGGATTGGCATCAATATAGGCTTGTATTTCTGGAAAGTACGATGCAATCTTCGGTTCATTCCTAAGTCCACTCTTGGCATACACCACCTTTTGAGCCAGCTGTTTGATGGCGTGTAGGTATTCAGGGGTTTCACGCCTGATGATGCTAAAATCTTGATAACCGTATTGCTCGGTTGTGCCACGAATGACGATTTCATGTTCGCCAATCGTATTATTATACCCTCTATCATACTCATCCAAAAAGCGGCATTATTCATCAAAAATTCTAGTAACCACAGCATATTGACCATCTTTTAGCAGCAAATCCCCTTGGTTAAATATCACATCACCAATCATGGTAGCTGTCCCGTCAGCGATGGCTTGACCTACGCCACGACCTACGCCATCATATTTGTCTGCGATGTCATCAATGGTACGCACCGAGCTTTCAATCAGCTTTTTTGCCATTGCTTGTCGCTGGGCGAGCTTATCATAGACTGGCGTATCAGTACGCACCATCTTACCCATGCGACGCTCTTCATATTCAGGATTGCTGTGCCAGTCATTGACGCCATTGGCACTCATCATGGCATACAAGAAAGCGTCATACAGGTCATCACTACCACTACCCATGCCAAATTTTCTGGTCGTACCAAGTGCCGCTTTTGCCTGAATGATAAACTTGTGTGCCAAATACTCACTGCTAACACCATCAACAATCAAGCCATTAAAGTCATACAAAGCCATCACCTTCTCAAACGCTGGCACAAACTTCATAAAGGCAGCGACCTGTTCGGCATTCCAATCACCCTTATAGACAATGTCTTGACTGTCTTTTGCTGTCCATCGGTCGGTATATAAAATCTTGGATTTGGTCAAACCTTTGGCGACTGGGATGAGTGTGTCCAAGATAAACTCATGCACCATCTGCTCTTTGGTGATGTTTAAAATGGCTTTTTGCTTAACGATGGTTTTCATATTGACATTTTGCTCAAACTCGGCTTTAGCTCGTCTAATTTGGGCTTCTTGCAGGTCTTTTTGAGCCAAATATTCTTGAATTTTGGCTTCATCACCCATTGTATCAATCAAGGCTTCTTGCTCTTCACGACTAAGCTCACCCTTGATTTGAATTTCACTACCCAGACCATTTAAAAGGCTGTCAATCCATTCTGATTTTTTGTTAATCATGTCTCGTTTGAGTGTGTCATAAGTGCCATCAGCATCATAATAATAGATATGCACCTGCTCGGTGTGATTGCCCTGTCTTGCCCCACGACCGTTTCGCTGCTCCAAACTGTCAGGCGTCCAGCCAGTTGTCAGATGATGAATGGCTTGACAGCCTTTTTGTAGGTTAATCCCCACTTCAGCCTTTTCGTTGGCGATGATGAGCTGATAGACATTATCATCATCCATACCGTTAAAGCCCTCTTGCACTTCTAAGATTTCTTCAGCTTTGCCATTTATCTTGCCTGTGATGATGGCTATCTTGGATTTGGCGATGCCGCATCGCTCACTGATGACACGAACCAGCTTACTGTGCAGGTGCAAATCATCACAAAAAACAATCTGTTTGACAATATCGCTGGTCGTGCCATCATCCCTTTTACCACGCTTGTTCATCATCTCAGCTTTGATGTTTTCAATCAGACTGGCGACCTTAGCAGAGATGGTAACGCTGAGTGTTAGACCCAGTTTTTCACACAACTGTTCAAATTTTTGCTGATTATGATGGTCTAGGCTGTCTAGCATCAGGCGATTTCTACCATTGTGCTTGACAATATCTGCCTTAACAATGGTCTCAAAAGCAACCAACCGACCCTCTTTGTCGTATTTTTCGCCATAATCCTCATCTTTGGTGTGTACACCCAGCCGCCCCTTACCCTCTTTGGGGGCTTTGGCGTTCCATTGCTCTACGGCTTTTTTAGCAATCTTGGCTTGATTGTCATCAAAATCATAATAACTGCACAAATCACCAAAATCCCTATCCAAAATCACACTTTGCAGCTTGGTCAATAAGTTAAAAGGACTGGCTATCAACTCATCAGGCTCTTTGTAGCGTTTTTTGACCGCCCAATACGCATCGCCTAAATCCTTGCTATTGCCTGATTTAAGATAGTCTCTGGCTTGGCGGTACGCATCACGCATTACCGATACATCGCCGATGGTCTCATCATCAATCACCACACTGTTTGCCACTTGGTTTCGTTCAGGAATGATGACGCTCACCCCTTTGACATCATCAGCACTTTTTAGGGTGGCGGTGCTATTAAAGGCACTGCGTAGCATGCCTAGATTTTTCAATCCTTGTAGGCAGTCCACATTATCCATACCACCATCTAATTTTGGTTGCTCTTCACTGCCAATCTCGCAGCTTGATTTGACAAAGTCCACCATGCCATCAATGCCGCCCATCATCTTATTTACCTTTTCACGCCCTGTTGCAAGTGATAGCATGGAATAAATCTCAATAGGGCTATTGGTTACTGGTGTTGCTGTCAGCAGCTGCACACCATCATTGGCAGAAGTTAACCCACGGATATACCATGCTTTCGCCTGTGCATCCGCCCCACGCTTAGACTCATCTGGGGTATTCATCAGCTTGGTATTTTTTACCGCACCTGTTGATAGTACCGAGTTCTTAAAATTATGTGCTTCATCGATGACAAGGCTATCCACCCCCATTTGTTCAAGGAACGGAGCATTGCTATTATAGGAAAAAAACTCATCCGTCGCCTTGGCAATCTTGCCTTTGACGCTCTCGCTTTCTCCTTTTTTACCACTCTCACGATACAGTTCATCGCAGGCAGACAGATGGTCAAAATACTGGCTGATGGTCTCATCTCTTAACTTGATTCTAGCAAATGCTTCATAGGTCATGAATATCTTGCGATATTGACCGCTCACAGCTGCATTTAGGTCTTCATCATACAGATTAGAACGCACCACGAACTTATCGCCCCGCTCACGCAGCCCAATAAATAGGCAGTCATCCATATTGACATACAGTCTTTTGGCTTCTTTACGCCAATTAGACAGCACTGATTTTGGCACAATTAACAGCGTTTTTTGTTTTAGACCGATATTATGGGCGTGCTGAACGGATGCCAGACTTGAAAATGATTTGCCCAGACCCACACCAAAACCATTAATACCGCCAAAGAACCGTCCTTGATTGCGAATGAATGCTCGCTGATAGCCGTGTAGCTTAATATCGTCAGACAACCCATGAATTTCAAGCTCACTTTCATCGTCATTTTGGATAAAATAGCGGTTATTTAGGTCGTTGATTTTGCCATCAAGCAGACTCATCAGCTCATCATTGGCTTTTACCCAAGTTTTAAATTGAGCATTCCACTCGGCAAAGGTCTGATTAAGATAGGCAAGCTGCTCACTTTCCTTTATTATGCCGTCCAGCTTAATACCGCCCAGCGTCAGACGCTGACCGCTGACATAAAACCCAATGCGTTTTGCTACCTTATCCAAGTTCTTTTTAGGATTGCCTTTGACTTCACAGGTGCGGTTATCCACTTCCACCACAGATAAAGGGCTGACCGTATTTAAAAATGCCACCTTGTACGACATCGGTATCTGCGGACTTAATAGGTCAAAACTCGCCCGACGCACATCAATCATCGGTGCTTGTGATAAGGCGACAATTTTTTGTCTAATCAGCTTGGTTTTGATGGCGTCATCTTTAGCATCAGCAATCATTTCATCCAACTTGCCGATACACTCGCCCACATTCCCCACCAAAAAATCATTGGCATAGATGACCTGCGTGCCGTCTTGAGTGATGAAATAATCATCATCCGTCATCACATCAACATCAGGGGCAATGGCTTTAAAATCATCCATCGCCATGTATTTTGACTTAGTGTTGTATTGTAGGCGTGCCATCTTGGCAGATAAAGACCCCACCAATGCCAAATCTTGCTGTACAACAGTATCAACTTTGCCATTCCAGACATCGCTATAACGACCCTTGGCATAGTGCAGCTTAATGAGTTTTAGGGCATTGCCAATTTCGCCCACATAACGACCCTTGGCAAGCACTACCACATCACGCATGGTATCCGACAAAGCAGGATAAATTTCACGAAAATTCGTCCCCATCTCACCATGCTGCAAAATCTCATCAATCATTTTGGCAGTATGATAAATCTGCCACTCCATATCATCCTTGCATTTTGCCATGATATTTTTTAGGTCATTGACCTGCTCATTAACAATGGCTTTTTTACCAAAATGAGCAACCAAGGCAGCGACAGCATCAAGACTGATGCCATGTTCTAGCACCGACACCGATGATTGGCAATATGCCAGCATATCATGGTATTTGGCATCGTCTTTGTCTTTGCTTTTTTGTTGCTCTGTCCATACACCATCTGTCATTTGATACTGTATGCCACCACGATACACCACATCGCCATCTTTGTAAGTGATGGCTTTTTGTTCTTTGGCGTCCAGTAGCCCCCAATCAATGCGACTGCCGCCCAGCTTACGCATGAGCTTGGCGATTTGGGTTTTTGACAGCTCTGACATGACTTTTTCAACTTCACCGCCAAAGCGGTTTTTGGCTTTTTGTACCGTGCCTAGCACATGATTTGGGTGGCGTTTGAAATAATGTCCGCTGATATAATCATCCCAAAGCACATTAGCAGCTTGCAAAGGCTCGATATTGCCATTATCATAGTGATTTTGCACCGCATCAATCATTTGGCGGTTAAATTTCTTAAATACCACCACATCAACCGACACATCAGCTCCCGTATCGGTAAACATCGAATTAGGCAGGCGATATGCTCCGATGAATTCAGCGATACGACTGGTCTTTTGACGCAGCTCAATCTCTTTGGCACGCTTACCCTGTACCGTACTTGGAGCAGTCATCAATACCGCCAAGCCGCCTGATTTTAGCTTCTCAAGGCTACGCATAATGAAATAGTAATCAAGGCTGGCATCTTGATAGCATTGTCATACATCTTATTTGCCCCACGAGCAGCATTGTCGCCAAAAGGGACATTGGAGATGACAAGGTCAAAGCCACTCTCATCGTCGCCATCATCATAGCCATTGACTACCTTTTCAAACGGGCTGATGGTTGTGTGTGAGCGAACACCGTCATTGAGCAGTTGGTTGATGCGACCACTAGTCTCATCAAGCTCAACAGCATCAATCAGCACATCATCAGGACTGGTGGCAGTAAAGATGCCTGTACCAGCACAGGGGTCTAGCACTCGCCCGCCATCAAAGCCCATCTCTTTTGCCAAATCCCACATACCCAAAGCTAGCTCTTTTGGGGTGTAGTATTCATAATCCGAGCCTTTTTTGCCATCACGACCGACCAGACCGCCACCATTACCGCTATATTTTGCCAGCACCGCTTTATCGTCATCAGTCAAATCTGCCGTCGACAGCTCGCCACCATCTAGCTTATCTAAGATGGCGATGGCTTGATTATTGGCTTTTTGTCGTGCGTTTTTGCTTTTTGGAATGTCAATTTGAGTGCGGTCAAAGGGTTGGTTGTTTGATAAAGTTTTATCGTTGCCGTCCCAGCCGTCATCATCTAACAACTCATCGGTAATATCCACACCATGTTCATTAAGCACCTGCAAAATGCGTAAGGGCAAAGTTTGATTATCCGTAAATACTTGCACTTTATCAAACACTGTGTTAGAATTAACAAAAGCCTTGATTGTTTGGTCTGCGTGGTGTAATCCAGTTTCCAGCAAACCGTCAAAGGCTTTTTTCTTACCCAAAACTTTCAAATTATAACCCGCATAAAACAACTCCTTTTCGTCTTGTCGCTCACACGCCTGCACTTCAGCATTCACTTTATAACCATTTTTAAGCTCAACCCACTTTTGATACAGATGAAATGCTTTAATACTTTCATCGGTTCTACCATGGTCTGACACTTCACGCCCCACAAATTCCCCTTTGGCAAAAATGACTGGAATAAAAGGAATGCACAGTGCAATTAAGCTATTGCGACTACGCATTGCATTAAAAGAAATATGGTTAATGGTGTCATTGCTGTTAAAATAAACCAACTTATTATCCACCGTGCGAACAGATTTTCCCAATAAATTTTCTTTCATCCATTCTTTTGCCGTGCGTTTTCTTTCGCCTTTGGAGCTGTCATCCTGCACATCAATTTTGATTTGGCTTAACCGCTCAATGTCATCATCACTTAGGACATTTGTGCTTGTGGCGTTTGTGGCAGGCGTGATTTTGCCCATACCCAAATCCGCCCGAAGTTCATTTTGGCGTTTTAAGATTTTGGTCAAAGCAAGCCCAGATAGGCTTGCTTTTTTGTCCATGACTTCTTTTAGCTCTTTGAGAGCTTTTGTTTTTGCTAGACCTTGTAGCATCTTACACCCCCTTTGTTGCTTCATCTAGGGCAGCACTAATCACATTGTTTGCCTGCTCAAATAATGGGTCGCTCTCATCTTTTTCGCCAATGGCAATCAAGCGGTCAAAATCCACTGCCAAAGGGTCAATCTTGCCTGTGATGATGTCGTTTAAATACTCTAGGTCGTCTTGATTGTAGTGTGGGTGAGGCTTTTGCTCATCCTGCTTGTTTTGTAAGCCACCAGCACCAAATGCGTTTGCAATCGCACTTACACCGCCTTGCAGTATGGTATTATCGCTACGAATTTCCACATTAGCTACCTTAAATTTATCCTGCATGACTGATGCCACTTTATCAGCAAGTTCTTTTGTTGTGATTTTTTTGCCCATATTGACAGTTTCCACCACTACGCCATTTGCTTTCAATCCCAATTCTCGTGCTTGCTTGCTCAAACCCCACACAGTATAATTATCACCCGTTGGTGTATGGTCAAACTCTTGCCCAACAAAGGTCAAATCTTTGGCTTGCGGGCGATATTCATGCTGCTGCGTCTGCTCCTGCCCAATCTCTTGATGGGTAATATCATTGCCATTTTCATCTAAAATTTGTAAAATGGTTAAAGTCGCCTCTGTTTCTTGCAAACTGTCAAACAGTGTGCTATTATTCTCACAAAGGGCTAATTCTCCCTTCAAATCCATTGATTTGATACATAGGAGAAAATGCCCTTTTTCTTTATCTATGCCATCCATCATTGATTTTACCTTTTGGCGATAGGCAATCAGCGTCTCTAAGGTCTGCAATGTGCCATCTGCCTTTTCACCAGCTTTGGCTTGTAGCAGCACCTTTTTACCGTCAATATCCACCTGTTTTTCATAAGCATGGAAAGCGACAAACTTATCTTTTCGTTCTTTGCTTAGCTCCTCACGCCCCACAAATTCGCCTTTGGTAAATACATCAGCAATATGAGCAATCGCCTGACTTGCCAATACTGAGCGTCTACCATCGTGCGACAGATGGTCAATGCTGTATTTTCGATTAAAGGTTACTTTCTTGCCATCAACGGTTGTGATGACTTTACCTTGAAGATTGTCTTTGAGCCAGTTACTGACCTGTTCATAAATCTCATTTTTACTGGCATTTTTATCAATCACAAGCTCAGACAACACAATCTCTTGTACCTGCTCTTGGGGCGGCTGCTTATTTTCTTTGGCATTGTCTGACAAGATAGGCTCATCTGCCAACGCTAAGCCCAATTTGACTTGTGCTTTTGGCTCATCAATCTCATTTTGACCAAATCCACGACGGCTAAATGACTGGTAGTTGTGCTCAAGCCACTCCACCAGACTGAATTTCAAGGGGTTGTAGTCGTCTTTTAAATCTTCTGCCCTGCCATTAACATCAATACGCATGGTTACCGAATCGTCAGCCCCAAAGTCAATAATGAGCTTGTTTTTAAAATAAGGACTGGCATCTTCTTCAAAAAATTCCTTGGTGTAGGTCTTGTTAAACCATGCTTGCAAGGCTTCTAAGTTGTCAAATTTGATATTTTCATCAAAATTGGCTTCCGTCCATTCCAAGGTCGCCCCTAGGATTTGTGGCTGTTCTACTTGGTTGTATGTCGTGGTTTCTTGATTGTCGGTAGGCTCGTCCTTAATCTCATTGCCATCTTTATCAAAGATGAAAAGGTTTAGCACATAGCCTGATTTTAAGCTATCTAGCATGGCATCATCATCTAAATTATCTAAGATTGCATCTTGACAAGGTACAAAATTTACATTATCATTTAACCAATGCTGAATTAGGTCGGATTTGTTTGCCGAAACCCATTCAGCATTCTTCATATCCAAGCCATCCAAAATAACATTGGCACTATCCTTGACTTGGAAATCATCTTGATATACAATGTTAGAAAAATCCGAGACAGCCAACACTTTTTGAAAGTTGGGGACGCTCGGATTTTTTATTGGGTCAATACCATCTAAAATTGCATCTACAGTGCTTCTTACCTGCAAGTCATAGTGAAATTTACCCTCTTTATCTTCACGAATCACCACCCTAGCACCATATTCAGTGCCGTTGATAACAAATGGTGCTTTTAAATAGTGATATTTCACGCCGTGAGATTGCTCTTTTTTCGCATAGCTTCCCACACTAGGCTTAAACACCTTGCCATTTTTGATAATATCCAATAACGAACCAGCGATTTGTAGCTTAATCGGGTTGCTTGAAGTGCTTAGATATTTTTTAATCCCTTTTTTGCGAATTTCCACATCAGCATTCAGTGCTTTACAAAATACCGTCTCTCCACGCAAGCCATTCAAATGTTCGCTAACTTTCTCACGCAGTGCTTTCATGCCCTCATCACTAGACAAATCAAACTCTCCAAACTCCTTGCCAGTCAATACCACAGGTTCTTCATCAGCCTGCAAATTGCTTTCTTGCGGATTATGAATCACAGGACTTTCCACTTTGGCGTGTAAGCGTTCATCAGGCGTATCTGTCACCCCAATCACTTCATTATCCACATCCACCAGCACTTCTTTGGTGGTGGGTGCATCATCAGCTTTTGTGGCATGATAAACAGCGGCATCGATGCGTGCTTGTAGCGTGCCAATCTCTTCGTCCAGACGCTCAATGGTGGTGATTTTGGCATTCACTTCATCTTCAGCAGCCTGCAATCTTGCTTGGTTTTCTCTCTTTTTCTTTTGAGCGGCGGCAAAGCGTTTTGTATTCTTAGCGGCAAGCAACATCATACGACGAGCAAGGGTCGGCAGTTGCACATTCTCACCATTTGGCGGCGATAGTGCAGCTGTAACATCACGGGCGTTTAGTAGCCACTTCCATGATGCCATCGTATCAGTTGCCCTAAGTTTGGCAGGGTTGGCATCTGGGTTATGAAACCAAATACTGATGGACTGCCCATCGGACAGCTCAAAGACCACCGCCACATTCGCCACTCCTTGACGCTTAAATGGCTTGGTCATGGTTACATTGGCGACTTTAAGCTCATCTTGTGGGGCTTTTGCCATCGCAGAAAATAGGCGTTCTTTAAATAAGTCTAGGCGGTTATAGCTCTCAACGATGGCATCAAAGCCCAACTCTGTCGCACCGTCCATCATCTCTTTTAAATCCAAAGGGTGGACAAGCTCATGATAGGCATCATGTTTTTGCATATCCAAAAACAGCTTAGATAGACTGCCATCATGACTAAGAACATTTACACCATCCCAAATCGGTTCATCAGCAACCACACGACTCTCTTCGGTGGCAAGCTGTTTTTTATTGATGATGGGTAGATAATGAGTATCTTGCTTGTCAGAACTTAGTACACGATGAATGGCGGTGGATGACCACAGCATACCATCAAAACTGTCTGAGTCTTTGGCAATGATGGTGGCATAGGCAGGTTCTAGGTGGTTAAACTGGCTTAATGCCAAAGTTTGTGCGTGTTCAGCGTCCATCGCCCCATTGACAGCAACACTATCAATATAACGATGCAGCCCATCAAACAGATTCAACACACACCAAGCGTCATCACTACCCCCTACTTCGGTCTGCACCCCAAGACCATCAAAACCTGCTTTATCAGCGATGAGTGCAGGCATATCACGATAACGCCCCACAATCACGCCAGTTTCATAACGATGGGTGGATTGTTTTGTTTGATAGTGATTCATAATCAGGTTTCCTATGATGATAAAATACCTGTATTATCCACCAAAAAAGACACCCCATCGTTGGGGTGTTCCTTATTATGTAATGGATTAATCAGCTTCGATATAGCTTTTCAATATCAGCTCTATCCCACGCCTGCCTTGAGATAAAGCTGATTTGCACCTTAATGGCAATGCGTTCTCCATTGACATTCATCGGAGCATTCATCGGAGCAGAGACACTTTCAATATAAAAACCGTGATAGCTTTTGCCACCATAGCGAATAGAGACGATGGGCGGTACGACGGATTGATAGATACCATCTAGCACACCCTCCACTGCATTGATACTACTTTCTATCACACCATTGCCACTTTCCCAACCATCGCTGGCACCTTGTGCGACATTCACCGCTGTGCTTTCCTTAGATAGGTGTGTGGGCGATGACCATGCCTGCAGCAGTCGCAACGCATCTTCTACTTGCGACGCATCATCCCAAGCAACGAGCATGACCGTCCCCGACATACGAATAGAGCCTGATGACCCGTAGATTTGCGTACTGTTGATTTTACTAAAACTGGTTTTGTGCATCATACCTTCAATTTTGGTCATCGCCTTATCAACAAGTGAATCATCGCCATCATTGGATACTTCCACATCACCGCCCACACCCATCACGCCTGCCATGTCCACAAGCGTACCAGATGACAGCATGGCGTGCATGGCAGGCAGTTTGTTTTGTGGGTCAGACTCTTGAAAAGGCGTACTGTACTGACTTTCTACCGTAAACTCCATATCCTCTACCAGACAGCGGACATTTTTTGTATCCTTATAGTTTGTCATGCCCTCCACATCATTCACAGCATAATTGCCCACATAGATGTGCATGACCAACTTATCATTCAGTCCATTTTTTGCTTCTGGTGTGGTCCATGAGCCAACATCTTGTGTGATGGCTTTCGCTGCTTGTTTTTTCACCACATTTTCGGTTTTTTTCATCGCCCATTCCCCCATTGACCGATATTGCCTGTTACCACATGAGCCAATCGTTGGTCAGTGATGTTCTGTGTCAGGCTGTTTTTAGAGACATTTAATATGTTTCGCCCATCTGTATAGCTTGTGTTTGTCTTGACAGGTCCGACAGGGGCAACTGCTTTGGGCTTGTTTACTGGCAATGATTTTGGCGTGGCAGCTTTGATACTGGTGGCAGGTCGTGCCGCCGATACTGGCGTTGTCATCGCTGGCGTGCCTGTATAAGAACCCACACCCCCATAGATGGCGAGATTTTGCAAGGTTTTGTCGCCATGTGGAACTGTCTCTCTAGGTCTAGGTAAGTATCTTCCCCAATCATTCGGGCGACCTGCTGCTTCTGCTTTTCTGATTGCCCGCCTTACATTACCAGGACCTGCATTATAAGCAGCCAACGCCTTTCTTTGGTCGCCACCAAATTCCCTTAACATCTGTGCAAGATATTTTGTACCACCATCGATGTTTTGGGCGGGGTCATAGGCATTACGAACCCCCATATCACGAGCAGTACCTGGCATGAGCTGCATAAGTCCTTGAGCACCAACGAACGAAGTGGCTCTTGGGTTGAATGACGATTCGGTATTAATCAAAGATTTAACCAATGCAGGATTCACACCGTATTTGCGTGCTGATTGTAAAATCAGATGGTCATAGGTGGTGTTAGCTTTGGCAGTTTTAGTATTGACCCCTGTTGATAAAGCAGGAGTATTAGATTGTATAAAATTTCCACTAACACCCACAGGCAGTCTAACGCTGATAAGCTCAGATTTTTTTCTTACATTTCTAACCACCTTATTACCATAATTACCTTCAATGGTTGATACCGTGCCATCACCATTGTCTTTTTCAATGATGAATACATGGCGACCGCTCCCACCATTACGCTTAACAGTACCAATCGCTCCCGCTGGAATGATTTGATTTTTGTCAAACGCTTGCCCATAGGAATCATAAGACGCAGCAGAGGCTGAGCGAGTAGACTTAAACCCTGCTGTTTCAAGCATTGCACCAACAAAAGACGCGCACCATGCCTCAATTTTTTGTGAGTTAAATCCGATGGTTTTTTGATATTCTAGAATCCTATTCTGATTCGCAGTCGCACTAACTCCAATTTCCTTGGACGCTAAATCAACAATGGATTGTCCGCCGACAGAGCCACCATCTACCAAACCTGCACCACCTACGCTAGGCAGACTATCTAGCCAAGTATTCGCCCTATCCATGATGCCCTTGATGCCACTTGCCATCATACGCACCAGTTTTGGGGTTGCGGTGAATAATGGTGACAATCCACCCAAAAACCCTGACTGCATTCGCTGTGGCAGTCCATATTCGGTCATTTGAGCACCAAAGGCTTTCATGCTTGGGTAGGCTTTTCGTCCAAGGTACTCACCTGCCGTGCTGCCTGCCAAACCACCAATCACGCCGCCAATGACCCCACCTGCCGCCGTACCCACCACAGGAACGACAGAGCCGACGCTCGCCCCAAGCATCGCTCCACCGACAGCACCACCAAATCCCCCAGTGATGCCGCCAAGACCTGCAGATTTTTGCTCACCTGTTAGCTCCTGCCATTGTGATGCCAACAAACCCAAGCCCAGTGCCGAGCCTGCCGCCCCAAGCAGACGACCACCACCCTTAAGAAGTTTGCCGCCAAGACCATTTTTGCCATGCTTTGTACCACCATCGGTTTTTGTAGTGGTGTGTGTATCATCATTTTTTGGGTTCTTTGATGACTTAGGCTGCTTTTTCTTGCCAAAGACCCCAGTGATGCCGCCAAGACCTGCTCCACCAAGAATACCACCGAGCAATCCACTAATAAGACCACCCAAACACCCAAACAGCTTATCTAGCGTACTGGTGCGAGTATTTTTATCAATTCTGCCCAGCACATCAAGTAATTTACGATGATGCCTGTCTTGGGCGATGGGTAGTGGCTCACGGCGTTTGTTGCGGTGCTGCTTGACCACGCTGATGGCTGACCCACCAAGCCCCACCAGACGAGCAGCAGGGCTGACAATGCGTCCAAGCTCTTTTGCTCCATCTAAAATAGGGTCAATCTGCCCTGTATCTGCCACCAGTCCATGATTGGGTAACTGCCTACCAATCTCATTGCCCAGCTTTCTTACAAAGGTATTTTCTTCTGCCTTGGCAGTAAAACGACCTTTGGAATCACGATTGCCATCATTTCTACTGATAACATCTCTACCATCAAGGTTTTTAATTGGCTGTTTTGGCGTTTTTTCACGCTTCGCATAAATGGTCTTAGATGTATGCTCATCGCCCATCTTGGGTTTTGACCTTGTGTCAGCCAATCCTTTTTTGTTGCTTATGGTATCTTGCCTTTGTTTTATCACAAAAGACAGCATGGCAGCTTGTTTTTTGTTTAGGCGTGTCTGCTCTTTATGAGCATCGAGACTTTGTCGTCGCCAGTCTTGCAAAATTTGCAAGATGGCACGAGTATCTTCATGCACCAGCTGAGTTTTTTCTGACAAGCCTTTGATGCCTTGAATAAACCCTTGTGCGTCATAGCTTAGTTTTGTCATCTTTTACCCTAGATTGTCCAGATATTTGCCGAAACCTCTGCCGTTCTTGTTAAGGTTACACTGATGCTAGACTCGGTCAGATACACCCATTCATGCGGTCTAATAGCTTCTGCTTGCAGTCGTTTGACGCTAAAATCGCTGATACGGTCTTGAAAAGCAGGCACATTTTCACGAATCAGCATGGCAATCTCTTGACGATTAAAACCATCTAAATTTGGATAACTGGCAGCAATCGTGCCTTTGCCATATTTGGCAAGCAGCAGTTCTTTGATTTGTGTTTTAACACCATCCATGTCATGCACGCCTGCTAATTGACCCTCAATCTCTACCGCATAAGGTTTATCAGCAGCACTTTTTAGCCTAACCCGACCATCCAATAGGCTGTCTGCTCGTGCAATCAGCTGTTTGGCGTCATTTTCTAGTGCTTGTTGGTCGCCGCTTGTCTTAGCAACGATGGCAAGATTAAGATGATTGATGTTATCCACGCTCGCCCCATAGTATCGCTCATGCACCGACTCGTTCCACACACTCATAAAGGCAATTCGACCCATCAGATGCTGACGAATGAGCATATCAAAATTACCCATAAATACCGCATTTTGGTCATAAGTGGATGGAAAGCTGGCGAGCAGTCGCATTTGTGAGATGGATAATGGGTCTGCACCTGCACGCACCAAGCCACCACGTTCAAAATACAGCAGTAGGTGGCGTTCATCGCCGTTATTGATGGTATCTAGCGATGCCTGTTTTAGTGAGTTAATGTCAATATAGCCATAGCTGTGAGTAAGTTTAATCATCAGCTCATCACCTGCCTGCATGGTCTGACCGCACCGCTCACCATCCCCAAAAATCACGCTGATACTGCTCAAATCTTCACTCACCAGCGTATAGGCAGCTTCGCCAACTTTAGCATTCATAAATTTAGGCGTATAGCGATAGGTAGTCTTGGTGGCAGGCTTGGTGATGTTGATGGCAGCCAGATGCATATCATCCGCCAAAGGCAGATTAAGCCAATAAAACGACTCGCTGACCTGACAGGTATGGCGATGCTCCATGATGTGCGATTGCTCACACAGCACCGTCTTTGATTGACCCGCAGGTACGCTCACCGCACTCATCAGCCGCCACGCTCGTCCAACGCTGTCTTCAATGGTTCGCCCCGATGACAGCGAAACGGTTCTTGTGCCTGTATTTTCCACCACAAGACGATGCTGACAAGGCGTCGCCACAGGTAAGATGCCTTTACTGATGGCATCGGCGATGATGGTCTTATCTTTGGATTTGATGAATGGCTCTGTGATGTTTGCTTGGGTATCATGTGATAAGAGCATCACAAGGTTGGTAATCGCCCCAAGCATGGCACTCACGGTTGGGTCGCCAGCACGATAACGCTCGGCGACATCAGGATAGTCGCTTAATGCTCCTGTAATGACAGTTTCTAGTTCAGCTCGCTGTAGCATGATAATAATCCTGTTCTATGGTGGGGTTGGTGTTTGGCACGACAACTTCAATATACACTCGCCCAAGCTGAATATAGACCTGCACCCGCTCAAAATCTAGGTGGTTTTGCACGATAGCAATGTCGTCGCCCAGCTCATTTAAGATGGGAATATCCGCTTTCATTTTCTCCAAAAACGCATCAGCGGTGAATGCGTCTGTGTTTTTTAAGAGTTGCTGTGCCAGATTATTGCCATAACTTGACCCAAAATAGCCATTTGGCGGCGTACTTAGCCAATGTTCTATCATGGCAACGATTTTATTGGTATCAATCACGCCCCACCCCAAGATGTAGCACCGCCACATAGTACACCGCATTGACAAAGCTGTGTAACACCAGTAGCATCAAGCCAATCAATGCCACAATGAACCAAAGCACCCCATTTCCTGCCGTCATGTCATGCGATAGCAGCACAAAAAACCGCCATAATAGCAGCCCAACAATCAACAAACACGGCATCAAAAGACACACCGCCAACCGCCAAATATTCGTAAACAGCATCTCAAATTCCACCTTTTGCATGGATAAGGATGCACGGCGTACCACATAAGGGGTCATGACCGCCAACCACACAATCCACAACACCAAGATACTGCTCAGCAGTCCATCAACATACATGATTATTCTCCGATTTCATTACCGTCTTTATCAAAGATGAATAGGTTTAGCACCATTTTTGAGCCAGTATCGTCAAACAAAGATTGACTCTGAGAGTTAGATTGCCTATAATGATTGGCAAACCCATTAGATGTGGCTTCCCAATCGTAGGGAATGTCCCTGCTTAATGGGTTTTTTATTTCCATGCCATCTACAATCACATCAACGCTGCTGGCAACTTGGAAATCATAATAAAAATTCCCATTACCATCACCACGAACAACAATCCTTGCACCATACTCAACACCATCAATAATAAATGGCGTTAAGATAATAGTAAGCCAAGCCACTCATAAGAAGTTATTGACATGCCATAAATCTTATTGTAAACTAATAAACAAGATGCTGTTGAGCCGGATGTATTTCTTCATGAAGTCGCCATTTCTGGAACAGCATCTTTTTTTACTTTTCCACTTCGTCAATCGCTTCAATAGAATAAATACGATTGCCGTCTTTTAAAAATTCCTTAACCGTAAATTTAACCAAATAACGATTATCATCAAGAAGCATATAAACAAATAATTTATGCACCCCTTTCACCTGAGTATTGCCATTTTTATCAGGCTCACTTTCTTTTAAAACTGATTTTTTAAATAACGATTAACAATAGCTGTTAAATGTGTTTTGAGATTGGCTGATTTTACATGAGCCTTTCCACTAAGCATTTTATTCAAAGAATTTTTAGATACTGTTGCCACAAAGCCCAATTTTTCATTTAAAATAGGCTTATCAATCAAAGATACTGCCATTTTCCGCACTTCATCAAAGCTGTCCGCCTTTTGATTGACCGAAACACTATCAATGACCTGCATCTGTTTCAAAGCTGGATGGAAAATAGTGCTTTCTTCACCATTCACTCCATCAAATTACCTGACATCATCAGGCACAGTGCCACCACCTGCTTTGATTTGTTCAATTTGAGCGTACAGCTCATCCACCTTGCTTTGTTTGGCGGTAATTTGTGCATCAAGTTCTACCGACTGCGTAGCGAGTGCTTCAAGTCTTGCCGACATGCTTTGGCTTGGTTTGGCACTGGGGCGTTTTACTTTAACTTTGGCACGCTTTTTATCAAAGGCTTGTTGCCCACGCACCACAAATGCCGCCACTTCATCCACCGACTGATAGAATGCTGGCATATATTCTGTGCCAAAATCCCCCGTGGTCGGCATCTGCTTACCATTTAGGTCGATACGAAAAATATCCGCCTTTTCATTGACCGTGCGGACATATACCACTACCACCTGCCCATTTTCCAAATGGATGTCAAAGGGGCGTGCTGACACCCCCGAAATACGCTTTGCTTTGTGTGCCACCACGCTGATGGCTCGCTGCTTGGTGGATTTGGCAAGACGCTGTACAAATTCTTTAATTGGCGTGGATTTTTCGGTTAATTCACTCAGTTTCATCACTCTCTCCCAAATTGTTATTTAACTTATCAAGCTCCAATCGTAAAACCCTGCCCACGCTGAACACCGCTTGAATGCTTATAGCCTAGGTGTACCCAACTGTTAGGGCTTTTTGGGTATTCAAGGATAATTTGGTCAAACTTAATGCCACGCTTTTTAAACTCAGCGGTTAAATACTGTACTACCTTTCTTGTGCTGCCAAAATTCGGACAGCTAAAATCAATCGCAAACCCAAACTGATGAGCTGAGTTTTTTGCCCCACCAATGCGTTTATTAAGCACAGGCGACCGATAGCCACTGGTGATAAGGATTGGCGAACCAAGAATATCTCTTGCGGGTTGCCAAAGGTTTACCGCCGACTCAATCAGATTGCTAAGCACCTTGGCATCTGGCATATTATCAATCTTATGGCGTGCGGCTGTTTGGCTAGCTAATAGCTCGTTTAGTGTGATGTTTTTGGTGATATTGATAATCTTGCCGTCTGCCAAGGCTTGACAAACTGCTTGAGTGGTCATACTGCCGATAACACCATCAACATCGCCCTTATAAAAACCCTTTTCTTTTAGCATGGTCTGAATTTGTTTGATATAGCTACTCATCATCAACTCCAATAAAATAAACACCTTTATCTTAATGCCAAAAACCACACCTAGCCTTTCGTGTTCCATCTTGCACTATTGGCAAAAATCTCATGGGGAACAAGTTTTTCAAAAGTAACATTAACCTTAATAATCTCACTTCGTCCTGTTGATGACACGCTGATGCTGGCTTCTTTGACGCAGACGATATGCCGCACTTCAAAAATGGGCTGCGTGTCGTGTTTTTGATAATTTCTGGCATTTTTGCCAAAGATGCTGATGATGATTTCAAAGGCGTATTTTTTAGGTTCATTCACCACACCGCCTTTAGGTGTGGCGAGCTTTCGGCACAGTTGATAGGATTTGCCAATATCCATTTGGCGAGTTTCAATGAATGTAACTTCAATCGTACCTGATGACTGCCCTGTAACATAGGCACATTGATACGCCCCTGCATGATAGCTTTCAGTTTCAAGGCTGCCTAGCGATACATCCACTTCGGTCGCAAGCCAGCTTAGGGGGAATTTGCCATCAAACCAAGGTATATTCACCCCTGCCCGACCAGCAATATCATACCTGTCATACAGATGTACAGCGTATTCGCATTGTAGTATCGCCCCTAGGTCATATAATGAGCGGTATCGTTCATAGGCTTGTTTGGCATCGCCACCAAACCACGGCTGGCTAATCTGATTACGCCCCTTTTGTGTAACATGACTGACCAATCCTGATAAATGCGTATCCACCAGATGATTAAGATGGCTAACACCATCACTAGCCCAGCTTGTTGCCATCGTTTTAAACCGTTTCATGCTACCTAAATCTCATCATCAAATTCATCATCACCAACATCATCAGCCATTTCATCTATTGGCTCATTTGCAGGCGGCGTGCCATCTTTTTCACTTGCACCAAGATTGCTTGACAGTCTGACAGCAATGTCATAATCCATACCGCCATCATCTTCTAAGATGGCTTGTAAATTTTCTTCAGACAGACCCAATTCACGCAGACTTTGCAATGCTTGAGCTTTCATGATAACCATATTCATGCGTGCTTGTTTATTGCTTAGGGCTTCTGTGGCTGCTGCTGACTGGTCAGAATAAAAATCAAATTGCCACGGATAATCGCCCTGATGGAAATATTCGCCATATACCAGGCCAAAATGTAGAGCCATTAGGTCATTAAAGGCATTGGTCAGTGCCATACGAATGAGCATGGAGCGACGCATGATTTGGGCAGAAGTATGGAAAGCTGCCCCATCACCCAAACCGCCAGTCAGCATATCCGCCCAACCCATAAGCGACAAATCAAGTCCAAGACCGCCAGCGATACGGCGTAGGTTAATCATCAAAGTATCGCTGCTTAGTGGGGCAGTACGCTGTGATAGGTCGCCTACAGGAGTAATAGACTGCTTATCACCCCAAGTTGGCAAAACATGGTATGCCGTGCCGTAGAGTGCTTCGCCGCCATTAAATGCTTCTTTGATTCGGTCTCGGTAGTTTTGCAATACTTGGGTCAGACCTTTGGTGTAGCGTTTTCGCTGGTCTGGTGGCATACCGTCCATATTCACAGTTAAAAAGGCTTGCTTGACACTGTCAGCGATTTGCTGGTTGTTAAGCCCTGACATACTAATGACCAAATCCTGCCAAACACTTTCAATAGGATACAAAAACGAACCGCCCACCATGTCAGGCAATACAGGCAGCTCCCCAATTTCATCCAAATGAATGAGCTTTGCCCCCTCTTTAAAGGCGGTCAAGGGCATCTGTGGCACATACTCAATGCGTGGCATCTTAACCCTAAGCATTTGCATGGGGGTGAGCCGTGCCACCACCCGCTCCCAGTTTTCCATCTCAAGCACAAAAAACCCAACATTTTGTTCACCACGCACAAATGACTGAATGAGTGGTGGGTGGGTGCGTTCATTGTTCATCAAATCAATCACGCCAGTGCGTTCGTCGCTGTATATGCGAGCATAACTGTCCCCATAAGCGATGGCTTGACGAGCCAAGCTAAACGCATGACGGTTTAAAATGGGCGTCATATGCCGAGCAGCACTTTCTACTTTTTGTCGCAGTTCTTTGGCTCTTATGCCCCGCCCACGCACTCTTTCATGCGGTGTGATAAAAATAACATCACCCGTAGATTCATGACCGCCCAATGCTGCCGTTACATGAAGCGATAGACCCTCAGCGATTTGCGGGTCTTTTTGCATGAGCTGCCATCGCCGATAGATGTCTTGGCGTGTGCGTAAAGATTGACCCTCATCGCCCGTGCCAAGCTCAAAACTTGTAACAATGTCGTAATCATGGCTCATGTTATCCATGTTTGGCACATCATGCCGTGCATCTTTATTTCGTTCTGTAATCAGCAGATTGGCTAATGTTTTTGCAAAATTCATAAAAAAAGCCCATAATAATATGGGCTTATTATCAAATAATTTATCTGGCGTGTGTCGTACTGTTCCATCTATACCGTAAATGGCACCATGTCATCATTGTCGTCATCCTCATCATCAGTGTGCATATCCGTGATGACAGCACCCGTATAGGCAGTATGAGCCGCCCAAATCGCCATGAGCGTCGCCATATGCCCACAGGTGATACTACTATCAAACTCATAAACCTGCCCCCGCTCATCCATTTTAGCCGCTTGTAGCACATCTGATGGGTCATATTGCCGAACAGCATCAGACAGCTGCAGCAGTCCTGAACTTTTGACTTGACGATAGCAGCGAATGACTTCTTTCATGTGCGATTTTTCATCAAAAGACAGCGACCAATGACGGTGTAGATTGGGTGTATCAGTAACCACCACCGTGTCATCTTTGGGGGTAATACGCTCATGATAGCTGGCAGTCTTACTGACAAGTATTTTACCGCTTGCCGCCAAGGTCATTGCTATAATACGCACAGGCTCGCCTGCCGCCTGAGCACTTCTGGCATCAATAATAATCACTTCATTCATGGCTTGTCTCGCTTATCTCGCCAGTTTTTTCATCAGCAGTAACCTTAGTGTGAGCTTTGGCATTTTTGGTATAGACATCTGCTTCATGAACCACCCCATCTTTTAATGTCAGCTCGCCCAATTCATCGATGTTTTTAGGGTTGTCAGCTGGTGGGTCTAGCATCTCGTAATGGCTACCCTTAACAGCATCGAAGCCATCAGGCGTGCCAATCTCTACCGTATCTGTTACCTTATCCCAATCGCCACCCAAACCGACCACAATCGGAATGTCGCCCACGATGGTGCAATCCACCGTAACAATGCTTAGATTTTGATAATCGGTTGCTGCCTTATCAGGGTATAAGCTGTTATCCAACACACGAAATCGCCATCTATCCTTGATGGGCTTACTCTCGTGCATACCAATCTCAAAGTCCACCCCAAAGGTGCGTTTGCTCTCGTTTTTAAAATAAAGACAAAACTGATTCGCTACCATCATCGCTCCATGCACATCAGGGCAAAAAAAGGCAATCTGGCAACGAAAAGCAGACGGCATGGTACGCATTTTAACCAGTCTTTGTAGTGGGTCGGTTGGTATGACGACATCCAGCCATTCAGAGCGACCGATGACCTGCTCATGCTCTGGTGGTGTCTGTATGGAAGCGATGGCGGTTGTCATCACAGGCATGAATGCACTCGTGCCCTGTTCATCTTTGGCGTTTTGGTTCTCACTCCAAGCCCTTAGCATGGCTTCTGCATCATCCACCATACTAGATTTTGCTGCCATGATGGCTTGTTTGAGTGGTGCAGTCTTCCATCGCCACATGGCACGACCCTCAGGCTTGCACCACTGGCGAAAATCCCGCAGTACATACGCCCATGCTATTTGAATACTCTCCAAACTTGATTTTTGATACATATCTTACCACCCGCCACGCAGCAGCCTACCCAGTTTAGACTGACGCTCTTTATCCGCCCCTAGGTTTTGTGTGTCTTCTTGGGCATACAGATTGGTAGAGATGCCATCAAACACCCCCAAAGATTTGACATATTCATCAAATGGCACGGACGGGCAGATGAGCGAATCTGTCAGCTCATCTTGTCTTTGCTTGATGCGTTCTTGTCGCTGAATTTGTCTTTGTAGGGCATTTTGAGCATTTAAAGCCTCTTGTTGGTAATAATCAATGAGCCTAGACTGCTCCACCACCAAGCCCATATTATCATACTGGGCAATGATGGCTTGTTTTAGGGCATTTTTGGCAATGGGGTTTAGATTATCAAACTGCCCATAGCTGGTGTTGGTCGCATAATTGGGATTTCTGACATAATCAAAGCCAAAAAAGCCTGTTACCTGACGACGACCATCACGCATCGGCATAAAATTCATGGCACTACTAAAACCACCAATTTTCGCCTTATACTGTTGATAAGCGTACTCGCCTGCTTCATTTTCCAAGAACTCTTGGCGATGGCTGACATTGCCATCATCATCAGCAGACAGTGCCACCGTACGAATGGCAGGGGCAATACGAATTTCACGCCCATCATCACTAATGACCGTATCGGGTGGTGTCATGCCATACAAGGCACGCACTTCATGCCCATAAAATCCGTACAAATCGCCTGTATTCACAAGCTCCTGCACCACATCAGAATTGATATAATTAATGGCTGATGCCACATCTAGGTTGCTTCTGTCTTGACCTGCATACTTTCGCCCCCTATCTTTTAGGTTATAAGTAATCAGCTTGGTTACTCGGCTCATGATTGCTCCAATTTATCCTATTTGTCTGATATTTTAGCAATCTTTTGGCACAAGGCTGGTTTTGTTCCAAAATTAAACCTTGCCACTAAGCCGCCGCTTTAAATGCTCATTGATGACTTTTAGCCGTCTATTATCCGACTGTGTCGCCATCAATCGGTGCTTGGTCTTGGTGCATTTTTTTCTGACACAACATGAAAACAGAATGGTTAAGAGTAGCACCCCTAGTACCAGCAGGCGACCAATCACCGACTGTCTGCTTGGCTCATAGAGTAAAGATGCTCCATCAGCCCATATCTGCACCATAAATATGATGAGATACAGGTGCAAAATGCTACTGACCATCGCCCCCGATGTGCGAAATCTTTTAAAAAATATCACAAACAATACCATCAAAATACCCACATAAGGCAAAAAATCATTGATGGACAACAGCCACTCCCCACGCTCAAACAGCTCCACCGCTTCTTCTTGAGTGCTGTCTAAGGCTTGATTAAGTGATGTCAAATAATTTTCTAATTTCATGACTACTCCTCATCCTTTTTTGATGGTGTATGGTCGCCAATAGCGGCTTTTAGTATGGCGATGAGCCGATGCTTAATGGTCTTACCTGCATGATTGGCGGTATCATGTATACCATCACTAAACTCATCGCTACGCATGATGCGACCCAGATTGTGAATTAATACCGAGCCACTAAAACTAAATGCCAATGCTGTTATCATCATCATGCCCACCGATGGATTAGATGACAAAGACGGCAATATCACAAAAGCACTTAAAAGCCCAATCCCAAATCCCATAAAAAAATTGGCAATCTTATGGCGAACATCTACCTGCATGGCATCTGTCAACATGGATGCAAAAGAACCAAACGCCGACAGCACAATCACCGCTACAAAGAATATCCAAAGCGGCAAGTTCATGTGTAAAAATACATGAGTTTGGCTAGCTTGATGAAATATAGAGCCAGCCATCGCCCCCATGACATTGCCACCAATCAAACTTTTTATTCCTAATTCATTGTACATCACTACCTCACAGTCTTTTTGAAATGATATTGATGAGCATTGCCATACGATTTAAGCTCTCAATATGTAGTTGTCTTTTTTCATTGATGCGTTTGGCTTGCTTATCCCATTCAGGGCTTTGTCTATACATCTTGATAAAATCAAGCGGTAGCATCATCGCCCCATGAATGTCTTGCACCACCCCCTGCTCCATCATCACAAAGCAGTCATTGAGCAAGATATTGGCTAAGGTGTTCGGTGATGTCTGTGAAACATACATCGGGACGAAATCGTACCGCCTGCATGGCATCACCTCCATCTGACAACAAGGTCAGACCATCATTATCCACACCCAAACGCACGCAATGAGCCAGCTCATCACAGCCGACAAAATACACCTGTGCCAGCTTCTCAAACTGGCTTTGTGGCAGGTTTTGTATTTGTTCAAATCGCTCATCTACCATCTCACCAATAGACTGCTCATCATCTGGCATATCCACCCACATCATGCCATCCACCCCCAAGAGTGTACCAATGTCGCCTGTGAGCTGACACGCCATCTGACCTGCAAGCCACTCATAAGCATTTTCACACTTGCCCTCTAATACCATCACCTGTCGCCCTGTCAAATGAGAGACGGTAATGCCATCAATGACAGCAGTATCTGGCACATCCTTTGGGTTGGTCGTCAAAAACAGTGTATCGTCATCAACATTAAAGACATAGTCATTTTGAGCAAGCGACAAATAGTGCAAAAAGACATAATAGCGTTCTTGAGCGGTCATCTTGTGAGCAATCGCATCATCATCACAAACAAAACCAATAAAACTCGTCAGTCTAGCTTCTGTCATAGATTGCGGTATTTTGGCAATTTGCATGGCTTCACCGATGGTCAGTTCACGAATCAGCACGCTTTGCTTTCTAAGCTCGATGGGGCGTACATTCCACATAAAAAAATAACCCTATTGATTTAAATAGGGTTATTTTATGGTGTTGTTGCTTGGAGGTTTGTGAGTGTTCCATGTTAGCACACATCACAAGTCTTCATCATCAAATGCAACCGCATCAATCCCATCAATCTCCAAGCGTTCAAATTCAGCGAGCCGTGCCATCAGCTCAGGAATCTTACTGCTGCGTGCTTGGCTTTCTTGTTCTGATATGCCTTGAAGTAGGTGCAAGGAATGCATACGGCGTTCTTGTTCTGACTGCTGAAAATCGTCAGGCGTGATACCGCATACCAGCATCTCTTGCTTAAAAAGCATCTCTTGCACGCTTGTAAGTTTATCTAGCGTACCACTGATTGCGTTGGACAGCACAAGGGTTGCTTTGATTTTGTCTTCGTCCCGCTCCACATCCATACCATTAAGAGACTCCACGCTTTCCATTGTAGCTTCTTGTAGCTCACCTAGATGCTTAATTCGGCGGCGGTGCTTTAAGATGATTTTTCTTTTTGCATCCGCATCCAGTACAAGACTTTCTAGTGTTTTATCAATTTTTTGTTCAGTGGTTAGAATTTTTGTTGCGTTTTTTGCAACAAGTGAACCATTTTCTACTTTATTGTTTTTAATAGGTTTTTGCTTTTCTTGTTGCGTTTTTTGTTGCGTTTTGTTGCTTAATTTGTTGCGTTTTTTCTGCCAACCCTCCTGTTTCAAGCGTCTTGAAATACTACTTTTATTCGGTGCTTCCCCAAAAATATCAGTCAAACGAACAACGAGCTCATCAAGGGTAATATCTGCCGTACTTTCCCATATCGTCCTTGCCATATCCCAGACTTCTTTAGGTAATGCCATCGCTCACCTCAATCACACAAGTTTCAGGCTCTGGGAAAGGCAGGGTGTATTGTGTCGCCCTGCCCAAATCGCTAAGCAGCATATGCCCATCATCAGCATCATGTCTTTGTGCAATCGCATCCAGCTGGGCTTGCATCTGATTCTGACGCCGTGCTTCATTGACGCCAATAATACGCACCGATTGCTCAATACCAAGCAACATCTGATGTAGTACAGGATAGTCCTGCTTTAATTCTTTGCCGTGCTGCATCAAATAGAACGATAAATTTTTCGCCCTATCAATCAACATCAAATGCTCATCTTTATCAACCTTGGTAAGATGACCAACCACACAAGCTGTCATTTGCTCTACAATGGGTTCTAGGTAGCTTTTGGTGTGTAAGCGTATGTTGTTGATATGGGCTGCCAAGATGTCGTTTATTGGCTCGCACGAACGACCCAAGATATAATCAGCTGACTGACCATACAAATCCAAAAACAGCAAAAACTGAAATAAATCAATCTCAGCATGACCATTTTCAATCTCGCTGATACGATTACGCCTTTTGCAGTCGCCCCACAGTCTTTGCATCACATCAGACTGGGAAAGACCTGCGTTTTCACGAGCGATACGCAGATTTTTTCCCAGTAGTTTTTTGATGTCATCACGCTGACGGGGTGTGTAGAATTTTTGAACAACCGCTTTAATTTTTTTCATCATTACCCACCATCAAAAACATCAAACAACAAACAGCATGAGCAAGGTGCGATAGCCCACTCTCACTATCCACTTTCTCGCCTGCCCACCACGCATTTAGATGGCGGTGGGCGGCGTTAAAATAGCGTTCTTTGGCATTGGGTACATGACGCCAGTTATCAGCTCCGTATTTATTTGCACCGAACTCAAGCACTGCCACCACCTGCCACAATGGGGCTTGGGGTAGTAGGCTAAATCTTGGCTTGGATTGGTCGTGTTTTATGCCTGCTTTTTTATTTTCACTCCTTTGAGTATTTTTATAACGATGATATTTTTGCAAAAAATAACTCAAAGTGTAAACATCAAGAGGGCTACTCACAACTTTACCACTTTTCAATATATGGCTGATACCAACTATACAAACAATTCCCAACTCATCCATATCTACTGAATTAATAATGATTTTTTTACTAGAAGTATTCTCCTGCCAAACCTCACCCACTTTTGGAATTTCATCACTCATCTCACCCATTTTAAGTCCTCTGGTACTGGCAATGCCACGCCTTGTAAGTACGCCCATCTGCTACCGCATAGTATTCGGTTTTAATCATCTGTATCAATCCTCCAGTTCATTAGTGCTAAATAAACATCATTGTCTATCCGACCTTTGATTTTTTCTGCTTCGCTCTTTAAGTGGGCTTCTTTTGCGGTCTTGTACGCAATAAAAGCATCATCAGAATTTTTAAAATACCCAAGGTGTTTTTTATGACCGTTCGCTCTCAAAACAGCAGTAAATTTCTTTTCGTTTTTATTGAATGTAACACCAACAGGGTAAAGCCCTCTTGATGAGGTACAACTATTTAAAATCACATTAATTTGCTTTGGAACAAAACGACAGTACTCAGGACAATAAATTTTATTGCCTTTTTTAACCAAATCTTTATCCAGCTCACAGCCCTCTTGGTAAAATTTTTGCCCTGATAGCCACTCAGCAAAGTTTTGAAAATTATGCCATTCTTTGCAAACTTTACAGTCTTTATATGTAGGCTGTCTTTTGTGAAAGTTTTTGTCATAGCAACGAGAAATCATTCTTTTCCAAAGCATATACTCAGGCGTGCTTTTAGTGCCAACAGAAGCAATGTGTTTGCCAACACCAACAAATCCTACGCCTGCCACACTAGGCTGATAGGGGTTTTTAACTGCTCCTGAGCGTATATGTGTTGTTCTTGTTACCATTCGGTGCTTATATTCATCTTGAAATTCAATTAACACATTTTTACTGTGTACATAATTGATAACTTTGGCACAACTTCCGCCGTTGGTTG
The DNA here is from genome assembly GCA_030525825.1 of Moraxella sp. Taxonomy (GTDB): domain Bacteria; phylum Pseudomonadota; class Gammaproteobacteria; order Pseudomonadales; family Moraxellaceae; genus Moraxella. The sequence continues at coordinate 4,147 of JAUNDZ010000001.1, read as the reverse complement.
GAAATAAAAAACCGTTTTCAATCATATATAACTCCAAAATTATTCGGGTCAGTCAATATAAAGCCCAAACCCGTGTAATGAATATAAATTGCATCCAAAAATGCCTTGTGTTGCTTGGTTGTCATCAGCCGTGTAACGGGAAAATCAAACGGCTCAGCCATGAATGTTAATTTATCCTCATAAGACCGCCATTTGACTTTGTCATCATAGGCTTGTTTGAATTTCTCGTTTTCATTGCGTAAAATCGGCACGCCAAAATGCAACTTACAAAATGCCCGATACTCTTCGGCTGTCATATCGCCCTGTTCGGCAAGCTCATTTATCCACAGTCGTTGTAGCTTGTTTTGCTCAATACTTCTCCTGCCGTGTATGCCTTGCTCAATTGTTACCGTCAAGGGTTTATCTGAATTTTGGATATAGGCGATGAGCAGGTCTTTATCATGTTGCGTTTTGATAAATCTTTTCAAAAATCTACTCCATTTTCACCAAGCCTTTGACTCATGATTTTATTCACCAAATCCCATTTCTCCAAAAACCACGCCTTTGCCTTTTCTCTGCTCATCTCATGATACTGGTCTAGCCACTGATGACAGGATAGGCAAAGCGGTATCGTGTAGTCATCGCTTGCCTTAATCCCCATACCTTTGCCAAACTGCCCCCAATTAGCATGACAGGCTTGTGATGGTGGTGGGGCATGGCAACGGATACAGGGCATGGCTCTTAATCGTTTTAGTCGCATAAAATTTCCAAAAACAAAAAACCCCCTTAAAAAAGGAGGTTTAGAGATTTTTAGGGATTAGATAAAGCGATGACGCAAAGCGATGGTGTTTCTTTCGCTGGCGTTCAGATGAAGCTCAATGTCTTCTAAGTGGTGCAACAAGCCTTTGACCACATGAGTGATGCTACGAAGCTCAGATTGGGCTTTGCCGATTTGAAAGGCGTTGTCAGTTAAGACATTTTGAATGAAAGGGATATTTAGGCGTGGTATGCCACCCATCATTAGCCGATGCACATACTCTACCGCACGGGGTAAATCGTCCATAGCGATTTCGTCGATATGCTCTACACCCATATACTGATGGACTAGGCGATATGCCTCATCGTGCATTAGCCCACATTTACCACATAGGGCGGTTACGGCTTGGCGTAGGGGTGTGCGGTCTGCTGCGGTGGTTTTGACTTGCACAGGCTCACCCACTTCTTTATCCAAAATATCCAATACCCATTTTCTAAATTCTTTTGCAACGGAAGTGCGGGCAAACATTGCGATAAGATGGCAACCACGAAGGGAGAAAATGCGTGTTTCTAATTCTCGCTTTGAGCCGTTAATCCCATTGGTAATCAATTTGATTACCGTTGTCATACCGCTTGTAAATTCGTCTTTGTTGCGGTTATAAATGTTGGTAACAGAACGAACATCAGAATATTCTAATGCTTTGGCAAGGTCGGCAGAAGTAAGCCAAATTTGCTTATCCACTTTGGCAGGGGTTAAAGTGATGTTTTGGAAAGTTAAAGTTTGCATTTGAACATACCTTTTTGATAGGGTTAAATTTTCCTAATTTGAAAGGGTACCTTAAATCGGTGTACCCTTTTTATTAGGAGACCAACGGCTCAAAACCTGTGTTCAATCAGGCGGACTTATTCCCCTTACGGGTATTGTATTCGTCGCACCGTCGGTCATAACTTATCAAATAAGGTATGCAAATCTATGCCAAAAAATTTTCGGATTAACTTTTTTGGAGCATAAAAATATCACGCTGACGGGGTGATTACCGTTGAACATATAGGCTTTTGAGACCTTACGCACATCATAGCCCAAACACACCTGCTTGTCAATCCCTAAAAATCTCTAAGTTGTTAAATAATCCTACCCTTATCATCTAAGGGTGCATAAAGTGTTAAACTCTATTAAAAACTCATGCCAATTCATCTTAACAGGCATTCCCCCATCTATCTCAACCCACACATTACCGTCCTTGTCTGCTTTATTGACTCTGTCGGTTTGCCCTGTCTTTGGGTTGTAATACAAGGTCATGGCACAATCTCAAAATATTTCGCTACCTGCTCTGGGTAATGCGTGTTTTGTACCCAGTCTTTGGCTTCGTTAAAACTACCAAACACCTTAAAACCGCCGTCCTTGTACCAGACCAGATATTCGCCATCAACGGCGTTGATGTGATACTTGTGCATGGTGTTAGTGCTTTTGTATTTCGTCCAGCCGTCTTTTGGGATTTCTTGCCAGATGATTTTTGGGATTTTAAATTTCATTTTTTGTCCAGTAATGAGATGGTTAATGTGCTTTTTGTCAGGTCAATCACATCAGCTTGGCATTCGTCGATTTGTTCCATGATGAGTGTTTTTGCCAGCTCACGCATTTCATCGACAGTCAGATAATCGTCAGGAACAGCACACTCCACCAAATCCAATGTTTCGCCCTTTGGGTCTTTTAGCTCAATCGTGAATGAATAGCGATTTTTGCGTGAAAAAATGATTTGTCTGAATTCAGGTTTGGCAAAATCGCCTGTAAATTGCACATTGTTGTCCACGCTTTCTTCGCTATGCTCGCCCGCCAATGGCGTAATGATTGAGCCTTTGTATATCATGCGACTAAGTAAGTTCATTCACGCCCCCAAATCAGCATCGCTGCATCTCGTCCGTGTTCATTGGTGCGATGTGCCCAGCCTGTGTATCGCTTGAACTCATCAGCACTCAGCTTGGTTTTGTTGTTCTTAGGTGCGACCAATTCAAAATCCACATCGTGATGGATACAAAACTCTTCCCATATCCCACAATCACGCTTGACCGAACCTACGCCTTGTAACTTCTCACGACCGCCTGTTACCCATTTGCGTTTTCTTGCGTCTTCAATGTAGATGGTTAGGTCATGACCGTGCTGCCGTGCGTGATTGATGGTAAATACCACCGCTTCCATCGCCTCGATGATTGAGTAGGTTTTGACCTCAACCAGCTTCCCATCATAAGACTTGGCAAAACCTGTATTCACGCCTGGGTCTATGCCAATTAAAATTCTACTCATGCTGTTAACCCCATCGTCTGTGAATTTTGTGGATTTTTGCAAATTTTGCTTGTCAGTCCTGCGATGATTTCTTTGGCTCGCTCGTTAGATACCGCTGTATGAGCCTGTGGTGCGTCCTGTGGTGCTTGTAGCGTTACAGGTGGCTCATAGTACTGGCAAGGCTGCCTGTCGCTTACAAGGGCTTGTACGATGAATTCGTAATGGTCTTTGAATGCAGCATAAGCGTGGTTCTTGTCATAATCACTGTGAATGTCCCTGAACATATGATATACCGCATCATAAGCCTGTTTTTGAGCTACGGTAATTTGGGTTTTTGGGTCATCAAGCCACGCTAAGATGTTTGCTAATGCTGCATTTTTGCCGATGTAGCTGTCGGCTATGGCATCAGAATTATCAAAACCATTTAAGCCTAAGCACCAACGGCGAAACAATGCCGCATCAGGGCAAAAGCCCATCTGGGTCATCTTGGTAAGCCCTGCGTTTAGCTGGTCTTGGGTTAAGTCTTGGGTTACAAAACCAAACGCCGTGATGACATGATTTGGTTCTTGTGAGCCGTATTTTTTGGCAAATGAACCCATTGCCAGATTTTGAATGATTTGCACTAGGTGAGTCGGATTTTGAATTTGGATTTGTGGCAAATTGCTCATGAATTTTCTCCAATTTGTTTTGGCTGATACATTGGGTCGTTGTTACCATACCAACCGTTGCCCCATTGGGATTGACCGCGGCTGAATTCTTGTTCCCATGCTTGGCTGTGGCTTGGTGCAAAATGCGATTTTTGACTGTTGGCGTACCAATCCGCCTTGAACGATTGCCAACCCATCTCAGCTGCAAACTCCACTGCCTCTGCCAGACTGATGCCTGCCAGCCGTGCCTGTTTGCTGATGCCGTTTAGGGCTGTCTGCGTGAGTTTGGTTTTTCTGGTCGCTAGGAAATCTTTGGCGACTTGCAAATCCACCCCTGAGGCGACAAGTTCATCGGCGGTGATGAATTTTTTAGCCGCTTGGGATTTTTTGATTGGTTGAGTTTTACCAGTCGGTTTGTCCGATTTTGGATTTTGCGAATTTTGAAAATTTTGGTGCGTGTTTTCATAACTCTCTTGTTTGTTTT
>JAUNDZ010000043.1 GCA_030525825.1 Moraxella sp. | reverse complement strand
GGGCAAATTTTAGTTTGCACATTTATGAAAATGTGGGGATTGATGAGATTTTTGAGTTTGTCAAAGTGCCACTATTTGCCACCACTTCGCACGCTGATGGGCTGATTTATCATAAAGATTTAACCGCTCCCCTAGCCCTAATTATGGGACACGAAGGACAAGGCGTGGACAAGGTTTTATTAGAAAAATGCACGCCCCTAACCCTACCGCAATATGGACAAGAAAGCCTCAATGTCGGCGTGGCAGGGAGCGTGTGTTTGTATGAGATTTTAAGACAGAGAAAGTTTGCTTGACATCAATTATTTATGAAAATTGCATCATTGTTTAAAGTTCTGCTGATTATTGGCATTTTGGTCGCTCTTATGCTCATCGCCATCGATGATAGGCTTGTCATCAAAGAGTACACTCATCATGACACGCCAGCCAAGATAGCAACGGTCGCTATCATCACCGACCTGCATGGCTGCTTTTATGGCGATGGGCAGCATGAGCTTATCAAACCCTTACAAGACAGACGCCCTGATGTGATTTTATTAGGTGGCGACATCTATGATGACCAGATGCCGCACACGCACACCGACACCCTACTCTCCCAGCTCACCGCCATCACACCCAATGTGTATTATGTCAATGGCAATCACGAGCTGTATCTGCCTGCCGATGAATACGCTCAACTAGAACACAAAATCAGTAGCTACGGCATCCGCATTCTACACGGTACAGGCACTCAGCTTGCCATCAATGGTAAACCTAGCGGCATCAGTATCTATGGCGTATCCGACCCTGTGTTTGCTGATAAGTTTTGGCAAGATTTGCAGGCTGTCGGCACACTCGCCAATCCCCGCCACACCAATATTCTACTTGCCCATCGCCCAGAACACATCGATGACTACCTACACCACCCGTTTGACATCATCGTCAGCGGTCATGCTCATGGCGGTCAATGGCGAATCCCCTATGTGCTAAATGGTCTGTTCGCCCCCAATCAAGGCTTATTCCCAAAATACGCTAGCGGCGAATACTGGCTTAATAATAAACACACAGTTGGTAAACGCAGCCAGTTCATCGTCAGTCGTGGACTTGCCAAAGAATCGACTCGCTTTGTCCCTAGAATATTCAACCGACCTGAGCTTATCTTTTTGAGTGTGCCATTGTCCGATTAGTACCGTTATCATGACCGCCGCACCAACAAAACCCAAAGTATGATGCGGATTTGCAAGGGTAAATTACTATTTACCCAATAGGGCGAAAAATATTTCGCCCCTACAGTACATGGCAAATGTTACATCTTTTTTAAGGTCTTTTGGCAGATGATTTCATGATTGGCATAATTTTAACAATAAAAAACCCTGCCAACTGACAGGGTTTTGATTGTTAATGCCAAAAAGGCGGGCTATAAAATTATAGCTTTTCGGTCAGTTCTGGCAATGCAGTAAAGATGTCTGCTTCCAAGAAATAATCCGCCACCTGAGCAATCGGTGCTTCTGGGTCGTTATTGATGGCTACGATGACTTTTGAGTCTTTCATACCTGCCAAGTGCTGAATCGCACCTGAGATGCCCGCAGCGATGTACAGGTTTGGTGCGACGATTTTACCTGTTTGACCCACTTGTAGGTCGTTTGGCACAAAGCCAGCATCAACAGCGGCACGGCTTGCACCCACCGCAGCACCCAATTTATCCGCCAGCGGCTCGATGTATTTGGTAAAGTTCTCACCACTTGCCAAGGCACGACCACCTGACACCACGATGCCTGCCGAAGTCAGCTCTGGGCGGTCAGATTTGGCAAGCTCTTCTTTGACGAATGCTGATTTGCCTGCATCATTGCCAGCACTCACACTCTCAATGCTGGCACTGCCGCCTGCAACAGCTGCATCAAAGGCGGTTGTACGCACGGTCAAGATGACTTTGTCTTCGGCACTTTGTACAGTTGCGATGGCGTTGCCTGCATAGATTGGGCGTTCAAAGGTCTTGGCGTCAATGACCTTGGTGATGTCCGATACCATGCTCACATCCAGTAGTGCTGCCACTCGTGGCAAAAAGTTCTTGCCTGTGGTGGTCGCAGGGGCAATGATGTGGCTGTACGCACCTGACAGCTCCACCACCAATGGGGCGATGTTCTCAGCAAGCTGATTGGCAAAAGCGGCATTATCCGCCAGCAGTACCTTGCTTACGCCAGCGACTTGGGCAGCAGCATCGGCGACTGCTTGTGCATTTGCACCCGCTACCAATACATGCACATCCGCATCGATTTGGCTGGCGGCAGTGATGGCTACCAAAGTTGCAGATTTTAGTTCGTTGTTGTCGTGTTCAGCATAGACTAATACGCTCATGTTCTTATCCTTTTTTGACTAACTTTGTGATTATTGTCATGCCAGCTTAGATGACCTTGGCTTCGTTTTTAAGTTTGTCAATGAGTTCATCAACGCTTGCCACCTTCACGCCTGCACTACGCTCAGCAGGAGCGACGACTTTTAGCGTGGTTAGTTTTGAGCTCATGTCCACACCAAAATCGGCAGGGGTCTTGGTATCAAGTGGTTTTTTCTTGGCTGCCATGATGTTGGGCAGTTTTGGGAAACGCGGTTCGTTTAAACGCAGGTCGGTAGTGATGATGGCAGGCAAAGACAGCTCAACAGTCTGCAAACCACCATCAATCTCACGAGTTACCGCCACTTTATCGCCATTCACCACCACTTCTGAAGCAAATGTACCTTGAGAAGCGTTCATGAGTGCTGATAGCATCTGACCTGTTTGATTGTTGTCATCATCGATGGCTTGCTTGCCCAATAAGATGATGTCCGCACCTTCTGACTCTGCCACGCCTTTTAGGATTTTAGCAACTTGTAGCGGATAGGTCTTGGCATCTGTCTCAACCAAGATACCACGGTCAGCACCCAGTGCCAATGCTGAGCGAAGCTGCTCTTGTGCTTGGGCTGCACCTACCGACACAGCGATGATTTCTGTTGCCACGCCTTTTTCTTTTAGGCGTACCGCTTCTTCGATGGCGATTTCACAAAATGGGTTGACGCTCATCTTGGCATTGGTCAGCTCCACGCCCGACTCATCTGCCTTGACGCGTACTTTCACATTATGGTCAACCACACGCTTAACAGCAACTAATACTTTCATGGTTACTCCGTTTTTTCGGTCGTTTAAGAAATAATAACTGATAAGAATATATCACATTTATTGGCTTTGTGCTATGGCAGATTGTCTAAAATTTACAATTTTTGGTCAAATAATTAGTGTGAATGAGCAGTCATTATTGATGCTAGACGCTGATACTTGTTGCCGTATAAATCACCATCAGCATATAAATGACCCAAAGTATATTCATCAGCGATGCCACTACCATGAGCATAATTCGCCCAACACTTTTTGACTTAATGGCTTGCCATAGATAATACAAGGTTACTGGAATAGCCATCGCCATCATCACAGTAATCACACCAACAATCACCACCCACATATCCGCCCTTATCAGTACTTAAGTAAAAAGCCAACAAAAAAGCACCCAAACCAGTTGAGTGCTTGATAATCTTTGCCAGATTAGATTTTTTCAATCCCTTCGGCTTGTGGACCTTTTTTACCTTCGCCCAGAATGAACGCCACTTTTTGACCTTCAGCTAAGGTCTTAAAGCCGCTGCCTGTGATGGCACTATAATGAGCAAAGACATCTTGACCGCCATTGTCTTGGGCGATAAAACCAAAACCTTTGGCTTCGTTGAACCACTTTACTGTGCCTTGAACTTTGTTTGACATGAAAATTTTCCTATATGGTTGAAAGATGGCAAAATTACCGAAATTAAATATTTATGTTGCCAAAACTGCAAAATAAGCCTAAATGTAAAAAGACGCTCACTCAACCAACACAAATCAAGCCACAACAAAGTTTAACAAGTTCACAGATGGTTCAAATACGCCCTAAAACCTACTCGTCCGCAAGTTTCAAAGTCGTTTTAACACTCGCCCAAGCGTTTGATAAAAACAGGTACATAAATACCATGACCGAAGTCGGCTCTAAGTATAGCAGACTTTGGAGATAAAATGGGGATTATTTTTATCGCTTGGGCATTTATTTGTAACCAAAGACGGCAGCGATGGGCAGTGTTGGCACAAGCAGCACAAAAATGCACAACACCAAAAAGACCAACGCAAACGAGCGACTAAAATTCAAATATTTTTCGGGAATCACCAAATCTCGTGGGTCATCGATGTCGGTCAGCGAAATGAGCTTGACACTATAAAACCACCCTGCCACACAGTACAGCCCATAGACAGCCGCCACGCTCATTTGTAGGTTGTCCAGCTCCAAGAAAAACAACGCCAAGCCAGACACCACAAGCCAAGATGAAGTAATCAGACTGACAGCAGCGAACGCTCCCGACTCAGGCAGCTTGCCAGCGTTCTTTAAAATCCAGCCAGATTCCACCCATACCAACACCGCCACGACCGCACTTGCTGCCACAAACGCCCACTCAAACCCCATAAAAACCATAACGCCCCTTATCACGCCATTTGTTTGCTTTAAATATAAAAAAGCTGTTATTGTACATGAATTTTAGTAAAATTTAACCAATCCTGCCGATTTTTTAGGCAAAAATAAAAAACAGCCTCCCATCAGGACGGCTGTTTTTTATTCATCAATGCAGAAAAATTAGTTTTTCTCTTTGTCGATGATTTTGTTACCACCAATCCAAGGCATCATGGCACGAAGTTTTGCACCAGTCTTCTCGATTTCGTGGTCGGCAGTATTACGACGACGAGCGGTCATTGATGGGTAGTTTAGCTGACCTTCAGCGATGAACATCTTAGCATATTCGCCTGATTGGATACGCTTCAACGCATTACGCATCGCCGTGCGGGACTGCTCGTTGATGACTTCTACGCCTGTTACATACTCACCATACTCAGCGTTGTTAGAGATTGAGTAGTTCATGTCAGCGATGCCGCCTTCGTACATCAAGTCCACGATGAGTTTAAGCTCGTGCAAGCATTCAAAGTACGCCATCTCAGGAGCATAGCCTGCTTCTACTAGGGTTTCAAAGCCCATTTTGACAAGCTCAACCGCACCACCGCACAGAACGGCTTGCTCACCAAATAGGTCGGTTTCAGTCTCATCTTTAAAGGTGGTCTCGATGATACCAGAGCGACCACCGCCCACGCCTGACGCATAAGACAAAGCCACTTGCTTGGCTTGACCCGACACATCACGCCATACAGCGATTAGGTCAGGGATACCACCGCCTTTGACGAACTCAGAACGCACGGTATGACCAGGGGCTTTTGGGGCAACCATAATCACATCAAGGTCGGCACGGGGCTCAACTTGGTTGTAATGAATGGCAAAACCGTGAGCAAAGGCAAGGGTTGCACCTTGTTTGATGTTTGGCTCAATGGTCTCTTTGTAAAGCTGACGCTGGAACTCATCAGGAGTCAAAATCATCACCACATCAGCACCAGCCACAGCAGCAGCAGTTTCGGCAACTTTTAGACCAGCGTTTTCGGCTTTTTTCCAAGAAGTTGAGCCTTCACGCAGACCCACAGTTACATCAACGCCAGAGTCTTTTAGGTTCAAAGCGTGGGCATGACCTTGTGAGCCATAGCCGATGATGGCAACTTTTTTGCCTTGAATGATAGACAAATCACAATCTTTGTCGTAGTAGATATTTAAGCTCATAAGAGTTTTCCTTAAAAATTTGCCCGATTGGGCGTTGGGTTAATTAAAAAATTAATATCATTAAGATGTTTTATCGGTTTTGCCAATTTGCTACATCTCATTTATAAAGACAGCGTCCGCTCGCCACGAGCGATACCAATCACACCAGAGCGTACCACTTCTAGGATTCTATCTCGTCCGATGACTTCAATAAAGCCGTCTAGTTTGCCTGCGTCGCCTGTGATTAAAATGGTGTACAGATTAACAGAGACATCGACGATTTGGGCACGGAAAATATCCGCCGTACGATATACTTCTTCACGATACGCCCCTGTCGCTCGCACCTTGATGAGCATCAGCTCTCGCTCGATTTGACTGCCGCCAGAGACTTCGGATAGGTTTTGGACTTTGACCACTTCGATGAGCTTGTGCAGCTGTTTGGTGATTTGCTCAATCTTATCTTCGGTCGTGATGGTCGTCAAGGTCAAGCGAGAGAGCGTCGGGTCTTCGGTGGCTGCCACATTGAGCGTATCGATGTTATAACCACGCTGAGAAAACAACCCCACCACACGAGACAGCGAACCTGCTTCGTTTTCCATTAAGATAGAAATCAGATGTTTTTGAACTTGTGCCATTAGGTACGCTCCCCTTTTGATAACCACATATCACG
>JAUNDZ010000042.1 GCA_030525825.1 Moraxella sp. | reverse complement strand
CTGTTGGGTGGTCTGTTGGGTGGACAAGCCCAAAGTCGCCAAGCCAGTCCAGCCGACCTAGGTGATGTATTGGGTAGTCTATTAGGCAGCCAATCACAAGCCCAAAGCCGTCAAGGTGGTGGATTTAACAAATCAACGCTACTGCTTGCTCTGTTACCTGTGGTGCTTGCCTACATTCAAAAAAATGGCGGTCTGTCGGGTGTGTTGGCGAAGTTTCAGGGCAATGGGCTGGGTAGCCGTGCTCAATCTTGGGTAAGTATCGATAGAGATAATGACGGCATTGACGCTGGCGATGTGGCAAGACTTTTTGACAGCCAAGACATCGCACAGGTCTGCTCACAGACTGGGGCGAGCGAGCAGGAAGTCTGCCAAGGCATCGCTGAGCTTTTGCCACAAGTGGTCAATGACCTAACCCCGCAAGGCGGTCTGGATAATGAGCAAGAAGCAAATGATGAGATTGACCAAATTCTCGCTCAACTAAAAGGCAAATTCTAATCGCAGAATAAACCACAAAAAACCATCAGTCATCTGGTGGTTTTTTGTTTTTTGGGGTGGGTGCTTTGGTGTGATTGATGAGTATTTTTTGATGATGGTATCATAATTCTTTGATAAAAAAACAAAGAAAGTCTTATTTTAATTAAGGAATTATTTGTTATAATGGGATTAACAAAAACAAAGCCCAAAGATGATTCATGAAGCATTTCTAGGAAAGAGCGGATTGATGAATTTTTGGGCTTTTTTGATGAATTTTTTTGAATAACGACAACTTAGAGAATAATCATGTCTAAGAATAATGTACCATTTCGACCCATTGCCATGCTCGTTGCCATCATGGTTACTTTACTGATTTGGTTCGTCATTCCTGTGCCAACAGGTGTCAAAGATAATGCGTGGCACTTGTTCGCCTTATTTGTGGGGACGATTGTTGCCATCATTGGTAAGGCGTTGCCCATCGGGGCGATTTCTATTCTTGCCATTACGCTGGTGGCATTGACAGGGGTAACGGCTGACACGCCCAAAGAAGCGATGAATGATGCCTTGTCTAGCTTTTCTAGTTCGCTCATTTGGCTGATTGCCATTGCCATTATCATCTCACGAGGTCTGGTCAAGACAGGGCTTGGGGCGAGAATTGCTTATAATGTGATTGGTATCTTTGGCAAAAGAACCTTAGGCATCGGCTATTCATTGGCAATCGCCGAGCTGCTCATCGCTCCGATTACGCCGTCGAACACCGCAAGGGGTGGGGCGATTATTCACCCCATCATGTGTTCTATCGCCGACAGCTTTGGCTCAAAGGCTCATGACGGCACCAGCGATAAGATGGCAAAATATCTGGCATTGGTCAATTATCAATCCAACCCCATCACATCAGCGATGTTCATTACAGCAACTGCCCCAAACCCTTTGGTGGTGGAGCTGATTGCCAAAGCGACAGGCAACGAGATTCATCTGTCATGGACGACTTGGGCATTGGCGATGCTGCTGCCAGGTTTGGTGTGTATCTTGCTCATGCCGCTAGTGATTTATTGGCTTGCCAAACCGACCATCACCAGTACGCCTGATGTCAAAGAATTCACCGACAAAGAGCTTGCCAAGCTGGGCAAAATCAGCCGAGATGAGAAAATCATGCTGGCGGTATTTGGTGGTATGTTGCTGCTATGGGCGAATGTACCTGCGATGATTTTTGGTAGTGCATTTGCAGTGGATGCGACTGCGGTGGCGTTTTTGGGATTGTCGGTCATCATCTTGACAGGTGTGCTGACTTGGGATGAGATTTTGACCCAAAAATCCGCATGGGATACGCTCATCTGGTTTGGTGTGCTCATCATGATGGCGACTTATCTCAATAAGCTGGGTTTGGTTACTTGGTTCTCACAGGGTATGGAGAGCATGATTGCTGGCATGGGCATCAGCTGGGTGTATGCGGTGGCGATTTTGACGGCGGTATATCTTTATACGCATTACTTCTTTGCCAGTACGACGGCACACATCACAGCGATGTTGGCGGCATTTTATGGCGTGGGGATTGCTCTGGGTGCACCGCCGATGCTGTATGCACTGATTTTGGCAGCGGCAAGCAGCCTGATGATGACGCTTACCCACTATGCCACAGGTACCGCCCCTGTTGTGTTTGGCTCAGGTTATGTGTCGCTGGGCGAATGGTGGAAAGTCGGCTTTATTATGAGTGTGGTTAATCTGGTGGTATGGATTGGCGTGGGCTTGGTGTGGTGGAAGCTGCTCGGTTTTTACTAGAAAAAATAAATGCTAGAAATAAAGCAACAACTAAGCGACCGCTTATCAAAAAAATCGCTTATCCGTCTGTTGGTGGATGAGCGGTTTTTTTTGATGGATTTGGGTGGGCGGTTATCAAGATGGGGCGATGATTGATAAAAAATCTATTTAGCTTTGCCAAGTTTTTTGTTATGATGATCATTTTTATAACAAATCTGGATGAGAAAGAAAGATGGCAAATTTGGCATTATTTGACCTAGACATGACCATGCTCGATGTGGACAGCGACCACAGCTGGGGGCAGTTTATTGTTAATAAAGGTCTGGTGGATGCGGCGGTCTATAAAGACGCCAACGATAAATTTTATCAAGATTACATCGCAGGCACGCTTGATGCGGTAGAGTATAATGAGTTTGTGGCGGCATTTTTGACCACCAAAAGCATGGCAGAACTGCACGCCCATCGTCAAGAATATCTGGATACTTGGATTGTGCCGAACATGCGACCAAAGGCAGTTGCCCAAATCAAGGCTCACAAAGACGCAGGCGATACGGTGGTGGTCATCAGTGCGACCAATGATTTTGTGGTCAAGCCCATCGCCAATCTGTTCGGTGTGGACGATGCACACACGCTGGCGACCGTACTTGAAATCCGTGATGACAAATACACGGGGCGAGTGGGCGGACGACCCAATTTTAAGGAAGGTAAGCTATACCATCTAAGCGAGCTTATCAATGCGTATAAGGATAAGGGCGTGGTTTTTGATAAGCTGATTGCTTATTCGGATTCTAAGAATGATTTGCCGCTGCTTGGCTTTGCGGATGAAGCGGTGTGCGTCAATCCTGATGAGATTTTAAGAGCAGAAGCTCATGCTCGTGGCTGGCGAATTGAAGATTGGTCGTTGTAGGTGCTAGACTTGCAAATTTTTAACCACGCTCATGATTTGGCGTGGTTTTTTTGTGTGATGTATTTTGGGGTGAATGATAGGTGTTGTTACTGGCGATACCCATCTTTTACCCTTTATTTTTTAGGGTTTAAAAAATTATATTAAAATCAACAACTTGAAAACATGGCAAAAAACATTGGTATTTTTATAAAAAGATTGGTTAGCACTTGATTTTTCTGTATTTTCTCTATAGAATCTCTAGTTATACACCGCATAGGTGGCTTAGAAATTAAACATTGATAGTCGTAGGGTTCGCCAATGGTTATACACTGCATAGGTGGCTTAGAAATTTTCACGAAACAACCGCTTGGCATCGTGTAGGTTGTACACCGCATAGGTGGCTTAGAAAAAATTGGCTCGCCACAGGGCAAGGTGAGATGAGTTATACACCGCATAGGTGGCTTAGAAAACAAAACCAGTTAGCAACCAGCTACTCAGCGAGTTATCCGCATAGGTGGCTTTAAAAATCCTTAAAATAGGCGAGTAAATGACCGCCAATCAATCAAACAAATCCAACTGCTCACTGCCATCATCCATGCTTTCAAGGTTTGAGAAAGTAACGCCAACCAGACGCACAGGCAGGTGCTTTGGACTGGCGTGATACAGCTCGACCAGCCACGGCATGACTTGGTTTGTATCCTTAAAAGGGGATTTGACCGAATGACTGCGAGTGATTTGGCTAAAATCGCTGTATTTGAGTTTGAGCGTAACGGTGTAGGCTCGCATTTGCCGTGCGGTCAAGTCCTGCCACGCTTCATTATTCTGTTCGCTGATTTTTTGGAGAATGAGCGTGTCGCTTGTGGTGTTTTCGCCAAAGGTAATCTCGGTACCGATGGATTTTCGCACTCGCTGTGCTTTGACTTCTCGGTCGTCTCGTCCGTGGGCGATGTTGTGATAAAATTGCCCCCGCTTATTGCCAAACATCTCCACCAGCTGTAACAGCGGCAGATTTCTTAAATCTTGACCTGTAAAGACCCCTGCTTCGTGTAGGCGTTTGGCACTTGCTTTGCCGATGCCGTGAAACCGCTCAATGCTCAGCGTGCTGATAAAATCATCCGCCATGTCAGGGGTGATGACGGCGATGCCATTGGGTTTGTTTAGGTCGGATGCGATTTTGGCAAGCATCTTATTAAACGACACGCCTGCCGATGAAGTCAGTCCTGTCTGCCGATAAATCTCACTGCGTAGCCAGTTCGCCATGAGTGTGGCAGAGCCGTTGCAGTAGGGTCTGCCTGTAACATCCAGATAGGCTTCGTCTAATGATAGTGGCTCGACCAGCTCGGTGAGTTTTAGCATGATGGTTTTGATTTGGCTGCTCACCGCACGATAGACATCAAAGCGGGGGCGGACAAAGATGGCGTGGGGACAGCGTTTTTTGGCTTCATAGCAGCTCATCGCCGAACGCACACCAAACTGCCGCACTTCATAGCTGGCGGCTGCCACCACGCCACGCCCATTGGGGTCGCCACCGACGATGAGCGGCTGGCCCCGATAGTCTGGATTGTCCCTTTGCTCGACACTGGCAAAAAAAGCGTCCATGTCCAGATGAATGATTTTTCTCATGGCATGGGCTTACTGGTTATTGACCGATGGCGTGTAAGGTTTGCAAGGCGGCTAATGCCACCACAGGGGCGGTCTCGGTGCGTAACACTCGCTCGCCGATGGTCCAAGCATGAAAACCATGTGTGATGGCAAGCTCAATCTCTGCATCAGACAGCCCGCCTTCAGGACCGACCAAGAGCGTGATGTCATCAGGCAGGTCTCTTGGAATGAACTTGCCATCGCTGACCGCCATCATCAGTTTGAGCTTGGATTGGTGGGTGCTTAGCCATGATTTTAGGTCAATGGGGGGTAGGATGGTCGGTACGATGTTCAGTCCACATTGCTCACAGGCGGCGATGGCGATGTTTTGCCAATGGGTGAGTTTCTTTTTGTCTCGTTCGTATTTAAGATGTTCTTGACAATGCTCGCTGGTGAGCAGCTGAATGTGTCTGACGCCCATCTCGGTGGCTTTTTGGATGGCGTAATCCATGCGTTCGCCACGACTCATCACCTGACCAAGCGTTACTGTATAAGGGGGTGTGCGGTTGATGGGGTTGTGTGTGGTCAAATGAACGGTGGCTGACTTTTTGTCCGCATCGGTGAGTGTGGCGGTGTATTCGCCACCTTGTCCATTAAACAAGATGGCAGTATCGCCAATCTTGGCACGCAGTACCTTACACCAGTGATGAGATACTTCATCTGGCAGGATGAGCTGCTCATTTTCGGTGAGTAATTTATCTACAAAAAAACGATTCATGACCAATCTTATGATAAAGTAACGAAGTGATGGCTACGACCACGATGAACAACTGTCATTAGGCATGACAAATAAAATTGATTTCATCCCTAAAATCATCAATGGATTGACCTTTGCCAATCCATTGATGTTTACCAATTAAAATCAGTACTTATACTCATCAGACTTAAACGGACCGTCCACCGCCACGCCCAGATAATCAGCCTGTTCTTGGGTGAGCTTGGTCATCACACCGCCAAAGCCTGCCACCATTGCAGCGGCGACTTCTTCATCAAGTTTTTTGGGTAAAACTTTTACATAAAGATTTTCCGCCTTTTTGTCGGCAGGTAGGTCGGCAAATTTTTCTTTGTACAGATGGATTTGGGCAAGAACTTGGTTAGCAAATGAGCCGTCCATAATGCGAGATGGGTGTCCTGTGGCATTGCCTAAGTTCACAAGGCGACCTTCGCTTAGCACGATGAGATAATCTGTCTCATCATCGGAGCGATAGACTTGGTGGACTTGGGGCTTAATCTCTTCCCAACGCCAGTTTTTACGCATAAAGTCGGTGTCAATCTCGGTATCAAAATGCCCGATGTTGCACACCACCGCAGTGGATTTTAACGCCTTTAACATCTCGCTGTTGCAGACATTGTAGTTGCCTGTGGTGGTAACGACAAGGTCGGTGTCTTGTAGAAGTGTGCGATTCACCCCTTGATTTTGCTCACCATTTACAAAGGGCGACACTACTTCATAGCCGTCCATACAGGCTTGCATTGCACAGATGGGGTCAATCTCGCTCACTCGCACAATCATGCCTTCTTGACGGAGCGACTGGGCAGAACCTTTACCTACATCGCCATAGCCGATGACTAAGGCACGGCGACCTGACAGGAGCATATCAGTGGCTCGCTTGATGGCATCGTTTAGAGAGTGGCGGCAGCCGTATTTGTTGTCGTTTTTGGATTTGGTAACGGCATCATTGACATTGATGGCAGGGACTTTTAATGTGCCTTTGCCCAGCATTTCAATGAGACGATGTACACCTGTGGTGGTCTCTTCAGAGATGCCGTGAATGGTATCTAGCATTTGGGGGTATTTGTTGTGAATCAGAGCGGTCAAATCGCCACCGTCATCTAGGATAAGGTTAGCGTCCCAGAGCTTACCATCTTGGTGGATTTGTTGTTCAAGGCACCACTCATACTCTTCTTCGGTTTCGCCTTTCCACGCAAAGACAGGAATGCCAGCAGCAGCAATGGCAGCGGCGGCGTGGTCTTGGGTGCTAAATATATTACAAGAAGTCCAGCGAACTTCTGCCCCAAGTGCCACCAAAGTCTCAATCA